>JAPPFE010000031.1 GCA_028823955.1 Candidatus Dadabacteria bacterium | reverse complement strand
TCAAACCGGTCAACTCACGTGTTTAGAAACCGGTCATTTAACTTACTCTCTACACTATTTGTCAAGGTAAATGCGGAGGAACGTTCGGTCCTAGCAAGCCACTACCTACCCCACTCGGGTGGGAGGAAACCTGTGTAGAATCGTATATAAGTCCCGGAGAATTTTATTTGACTAATAACGGGAGTGAAAAGTTTTAAAACAATGCAATAAGCTAAACTCCCCTTTTTTCTCCCCAGAATATTTTGTGAAGCTGCGGAAGCACTCTTACGTTCTCCATGCCGTCGCGCAGGACTCTCTCGGCTATCCAGTCCGCTTTTGTACCGTAAACGGGCTGAAATATGATTGAAGCCTTTATGGGACGCTCCGCCATAACACTCCTCGCGTACTCGTAGTCAGCGTCATCGGCTATTACGAACTTGAGCTGGTCCTTCTCCCCCAAGGCGTCGTAGAGGGAAAAATCCATCCTGGAGTCCATGCCCGAACCGGGACACTTGCAGTCCATGCTCACGACCGAATTGGGATGGGAGAAAATCCCAGGAGGTTTCTTGTGTCCGCTTGTTTCAAGCACTACCACAAAATCCCTCTCGAGCAGAAATTCCGTTACCTCCTCCACGGCATCCCGCTGAATAAGCGGCTCCCCGCCAGTTATGCAGACGCGGGAGCATCCGTATTCAAGAACCTTGCTCAGGACCTCGCTTGTTTCCATCTCCCGGAAGTCATCCCCCTCCACGGCGTACATGGTGTCGCACCAACTGCATCTGAGATCACAGGCAAAAAGCCTGAGAAAGACCGTCGGCAGCCCAATATGGATTCCTTCACCCTGTATTGAAAAGAAAATTTCACTTACCTTCATCGCAGTTACGCCTCATATTCCGTCGGATCATCCACATCCGCTTCGATAAAGGCCCTTTTTCTCTCCCTGCACGAACTGCAGGTGCCGCAGTGCATACGGGAACCCACGTAGCACGACCACGTATCTTCGAAAGGAACCCCGAGACGCGCACCGAGTCTGACTATCCCCGACTTGTCCATATCTATAAACGGGGCAATTATGGTGAGGCGTTCGTTATCAGTCGCGAGTCTCTCCGCTTTCTCGAAAGCCGAAACGAACTCCGCTCGGCAGTCGGGATACACACCCCTGTCGGAATGATGCGCGCCGTAGAACACAGTGTCGCAGCCGATACCCTGTGAATAGGCAACCGAAAGGGAGAGAAAGATGGCATTTCGGTTCGGAACGACTGTTGCCGATAGGGTCTCGTAATTGCGCGCCGTCGCGGAAACCCTGGGAATCTCGACGTCCCGGTCGGTAAGCGCAGAGGCGCCGAAAAGAGTCCTTGCGGAAGAAATATCAATTATGTTGGGAGAAAGCCCCAGATGCCGGCATACATTTTCTGAGGAGCGGACCTCCCTTTCGTGTTTCTGTCCGTAGATAAAGGTAAGAGGGAAGATTTCGTACCCTTCCCGAACCGCCTTGTAGCAGAGAGTAGAACTGTCCACGCCCCCAGAGACCATAACAACCGCTTTTCCAGACACTCCCTTAATATTAAAGTCGAAAAAAACAAATGACAATTTCTCCGACCGGACCCGTTCCGAACAACGGGCAGAGAAAACGGTAAATTAAATGGTTTCAGCATGTTGGCAGAAATAAATCGAAATTATATACTTATTCACCCGAGAACTAGGGGAGCAAAGGCGCTTTCATGAGCAAAACAGAAAAAGAACATGAACAGGTCCTTCTTTTCGATGATTTTCCAAGCATCTCTAAAGAAAGCTGGAAAAAAGAAGCCGAAAAGAGGGTTTCCTATAAAGATCTCATATGGCATACCGAAGACGGCATAGAGGTTGAACCTTTCTACACCGAAGAAGAAGCCAGGGACCTTTTCTTGGGAGAAACCCCGCTTCCGGGAGAATTTCCGTTCGTCCGGGGGACCAGCGAAAAAGATAACAGCTGGCTCCTTACAGAAGAGATAAAACTCTCCACACCGAAAGAGACCAGAGTCGCGGCGCTTGCGGCAATAGAGGGCGGAGCGGATTCTCTTACTTTCCTCCCGCAGGCGGAAATGAAACGCAAGACCATCGAGACTCTCCTAAAAGACATAGACCCCCTGCGCATCGGCATAAACTTCGCCTTAAGAGAAGATCCGGAAAAGGCCTGCGCCCTTTTCATTTCCTCCTGCGTCAAGAAAGAAATCGACACGCAGGAACTCAGCGGGGCGGTGTTCTTCGACCCTCTATCGCATCTGCTTGGATACGAATCCCCTGCAATGTCGCTTGATGAGGATGTGGATAAAATCGCAAAAGCCATCGGATATCTCTCAGACACTGCGCCCGGCTACGCAGCGTTTTCGGTGAAAAGCTCGACATTTAAAAACTCAGGCGCGACTATAAGCCAGGAACTCGCCTTCACAATCGCCGCGGCGGTCGAGTATCTGGTTATGCTCCGCCAAAAAGGCGTTGATTCAGACAGCGCCTGTCGCCACCTCGTTTTTTCCTTCTCCACGGGCTCAAGCTACTTTGCGGAAATCGCCAAGCTTCGCGCCGCAAGGGCGCTCTGGGCAAACGTCGCCCAGCAGTTTTGCCCCGCCTCCGCCGAATCCACGAGAATGAGGATCCACTGCCGCACCACGGGCTTCAACAAAACCATTTACGACCCGCACACAAACATATTGCGGACGGCGCTTGAAGCCATGGCGTCTGTAATCGGGGGGACGGATTCCCTGACCGTGGAGCCCTTTGACGCCCACTACAGAGAACCCGACGGGTTATCAAGGAGAGTGGCGAGGAACATTCAGCTTCTGGCAAGAAACGAATCCCACCTCGACGCGGTGACCGATCCCGGAGGCGGCTCCTACCACATAGAGAAACTGACACAGTCGATTTCGCAGAAATCCCTCGAGCTGTTCCAAGAAATAGAAAGAAAAGGCGGCTACCTTGAGTGCCTTAAAAGCGGCTTCATACAGAACGCGGTCGAAGACAGCAGAAAAAAAGCCCTGAGCGACATCTCCCGGAGGAAAAAAACGCTTGTCGGAACAAACGAGTTTCCCAACCTGCTGGAAAAAATGGCGGGAGATATCCGGAAAACCCTGCCCGCGGAAAAGGAGAAAAACGGTTCGGCTCCGACGGTAGCGCCTCTTATGGAATCAAGGGCAGCTCAAGTTTTTGAGAAAATAAGGCTTCTAAGCGAAGAATACGCGGAGAGGACGGGCGAGGCGCCAAAAGTTTTTCTGCTTCACCTGAGCGATTCGCCGCAGACAGTCGCAAGATCGGTTTTTTCGATGAATTTCTTCGGGTGCGGAGGGTTCTCAATAGTCGACGGAGCAGACAATCCGGGCATTGACGAGGGAATTGCGGCAGCCTTGCGCGAGAATCCGCTTGCGGTAGCGATTTGCGGTTCCGACAAAGATTACGAGCAGTTTGCAGAGGAGGCCGCAATGAAACTCAGGGACAAGGAAGCGGAAATAAAAATTGTCGTTCCGGGCGGCGGACAAGGCGAAGGGGAAAGGCTCGCCGAAGCAGGTGTGGATGATTTTATCAATGCGGATTCGGATGTCCGCGATACGCTTGAAAGATACCAGCAGCTGCTTTTCTCAGACGAGGTAGGACCATGAGACCTGATTTTTCGAAAATAAACCTCGGCTTCGGTTCAAACGGCAGCAGCGACGCACGTGCGAGCGGAAATATCGCAAGGGAATCACCGGAGAAAATAGACATAAAGGAGTTTTATGTCCCAAACGACCTCAGCGATTCCGAACACCTGGGATTTGTCTCCGGAATTCCGCCCTACCTCCGCGGACCCTACCCGACCATGTACATCACGAGACCCTGGACCATCAGACAGTACGCGGGATTCTCCACCGCGGAGGAATCAAACGCTTTCTACAGAAGAAATCTGGCCGCGGGGCAGAAGGGGCTTTCAATAGCCTTTGATCTTCCCACTCACAGGGGATATGACTCAGACCATCCCAGAGTTTCGGGAGACGTTGGAAAGGCAGGCGTAGCAATAGATTCGGTACTCGACATGGAGATTCTTCTCGATCGAATACCCCTTGATCAGATCTCGGTTTCCATGACCATGAACGGCGCGGTTCTGCCGATCATGGCTTTCTACATAGTCGTCGCGGAGCGGCAGGGAGTGGGACCGGAAAAACTCAGCGGAACGATCCAGAACGACATACTCAAGGAGTTCATGGTAAGGAACACCTACATTTACCCGCCTGAATTCTCGATGAAGATAGTCTCGGACATTTTCGAATATACATCGAAAAACATGCCGAAGTTCAATTCGATAAGCGTAAGCGGCTACCACATGGAAGAAGCGGGCGCCACGTCGGACATAGAGCTTGCCTACACGCTCGCCGACGGCCTTGAGTATTTAAGGGCGGGAGTCGAGGCGGGACTCAACATTGACGATTTCGCTCCCAGAATCTCCTTTTTCTGGGGAATAGGCATGGACCATTTCATGGAAATCGCAAAAATGAGGGCGGCGAGGATGCTCTGGGCCAAGATCGTCAAGACCTTTGAGCCCAAAAAACCGGCTTCGCTCATGCTCAGAACCCACTGCCAGACTTCGGGATGGAGCCTCACGGAGCAGGATCCGTTTAACAACGTGACGAGGACATGCGTTGAAGCCCTAAGCGCGGTGCTCGGCGGCACCCAGTCACTCCACACAAACGCCCTGGATGAAGCAATCGCCCTTCCCACCGACTTTTCCGCCAGGATAGCGAGAAACACCCAGCTTTATCTTCAGAAAGAAACGGATGTATGCAGGTTGATCGATCCCTGGGCGGGATCCTACTATGTCGAGTACCTTACCCATAATCTGGCGAGAAGGGCCTGGGAACTCATAATGGAAATAGAAGAGCTGGGAGGAATGTCCAAAGCCATAGAGACCGGTTTGCCGAAGATGAGGATAGAGGAAGCGGCGGCACGAAAACAGGCGAGGATAGACTCGGGAAAAGACGTGATAGTAGGAGTCAACAGTTATAATTCGGACGCGCAGGAAGAATTCGATATACTGGAAGTGGATAACCGCAAGGTGAGAGAGAACCAGATTAAAAGACTAGAGGAACTGAAAGAAAAAAGAGACTCCGAGGCGGTTGAGCGCGCGCTTCGGAAAATCACTGAATGTGCAGAAACGGAGCAGGGCAACCTTCTCTCCCTGGCGGTTGAGGCCGCAAGGGAAAACGCCACCCTCGGAGAAATATCGGACGCGTGCGAGGAGGCATGGGGGAGATACAGGCCCGGATGGCGCACGATCTCGGGAGTATATTCATCGGAAATTTCGAAGGACGCCGGATTTGCCAAGGCAAGGGAGCTTGCTGACCGCTTCGCCACCCTGGAAGGGAGAAGACCCAGAATACTGGTCGCAAAGATGGGCCAGGACGGCCATGACCGCGGGGCGAAGATAATAGCGACGGGTTTTGCCGACCTCGGTTTCGATGTGGACATAGGCCCGCTCTTTCAGACCCCCGAAGAAGCGGCAAGGCAGGCAGTTGAAAACGATGTCCACATAATCGGAATATCCAGCCTGGCCGCCGGCCACAAGACACTCATCCCCGAACTTATAAAAAAGCTCGACGAGATGGGAGGCGACGACATAATGGTGGTCGCAGGAGGGGTTATACCCAAACGCGATTACGACTATCTCAGGAACGCCGGAGTCTCGCAGATATTCGGTCCGGGGACCGTGCTGTCCGAAGCGGCCGAAGCCATACTCCTGCCCCTGACAGAAACCCGAACATGACCCCGCACAAAAAAACGGAAGCGGAAACTTACCGCCAAGGCATAGCCAAGGGAGAAATACCCGCTCTTAGCAGGGCGATAACCCTTGCGGAGAGCACCCTGCCCGAGCATAAAAAGCTTGCGCGGGAAATAATCACGTGGTGTCTGCCGCGGTCCGGAAAATCCATAAGGGTGGGAATTACGGGTATACCCGGAGTCGGAAAGAGCAGCTTCATAGAATCTCTGGGTATCTATCTGGCCCGCGAGTGCGGAAAAAAGATAGCGGTGCTCGCAATCGATCCCACGAGCAGCCAGACCGGGGGAAGCGTTTTGGGCGACAAATTCAGAATGGAGGAGCTTTCCCGGCACGAAAACGTCTATATAAGGCCCTCTCCGTCGGCCGGTTCTCTGGGAGGAGTCGCAAAAAAGACAAGCGACGCCGTGATTCTCTGTGAGGCGGCAGGATTCGACACGATCTTTATAGAAACAGTGGGAGTCGGGCAGTCTGAAATTACCTGCCACTCCATGGTCGATTTTTTCATGCTGCTCATGATTACCGGGGCGGGAGATGACATTCAGGGAATAAAAAAGGGAATAATCGAGCGCGCCGACGCCGTATTGATAACCAAGGCGGACGGGAGAAACAAGAAAAAAGCGGAGCTTATGAAACAGGAAATGGAAGAATCGCTTGGATTCCACAGACCTCCCGAATCCGGGTGGGTTCCCAAGGCTTACGCCTGCTCCTCCGTTACGGGTTACGGAATAAGTGAAATCTGGCAGTGCGTCATGGACTATGAAGATTTCTGCAGAGAAAACGGATACTTTACGGAAAAAAGAAGAAAACAGGCTAAATACCGCCTGCATGAAGCGCTCATCCAGAATCTTGAGGACAGCTTTTATGAAAACTCTCTCATCAAAGAAACGCTCGGCAAAGTGGAAAAAGAAGTAATGGAAGGAAAAACAGATCCCTACACGGGAGCCGCGAATCTGCTCGATCTTTATTTTGAAGAGTTCCGCCCACCTCGGTCGCCGCAAGAAAAATGATTATAAAGGCCCTCTCACCGAAATACATAAACGAGATCGTGAAAATCGAAAACGAGTCCTTCATCTCCCCGTGGCCGAAACAGGTGCTCGCGGATTACATCAAAAAATCCGGGTTCTTCTGCAATATAGCCATAAACGGAAGCGACGAAGACGTTGCGGGCTACTCAATATCTACCCTTGTCTACGACGAAATTCACGTATTCAAGATTGCCGTTGCATCCTGCCACAGGAGAAAGGGAGTAGCGATTGAACTGCTCTCAGACACCTTTAATTTTTATGAAAAAATGGGAGCTCTCTCGGTTATTCTCGAGGTAAGAACGACAAACACGCCGGCGATCACGCTTTACGAAAAGCTCGGGTTTGAGATTCTTAGAACACGCAAGAACTACTATGGCGGGGGGAGAGGGGACGCCTACGTGATGGGTCTTGCGCTTGACAGCTACTATCAGAAGTTTCTCTCAGCCACGTAATCGGCGAGGCGACCGAGGGATTCCTTATAATCGTTCTGCGGTATCTCGTCCAGAGATTTTTTCGCTTCAACCACGAACTCCTTTGCCCGCTTTCTGGTCAAATCGACCCCGCGGTAGTGGGCTACTAGTTGCGATATCTCCGCTATCTCGGAACTATCGAGATCATCTTCCTTGTCAAGCGTTTCGATCACTTTGCGTTTCACGCCTTCCGGGGCGTTTTCAATTGAGTAGTAAAGCGGGAGTGTCATCTTCCGTTCAGCCAGATCCTGTCCGGTTTTTTTCCCGAACTTGTTCTCTTCAGAACAGTAGTCAAGCGCATCGTCTATAAGCTGAAACGCTATTCCTATGTTGTGTCCGTAGTGTGAAAGAGCCCTGACCGCTCCGTTTGAAGTATTCGCCAGAAGCGCTCCGGTCTCGGTCGAGCACTCAATGAGCGCGGCCGTTTTGTGGTCAATCACGGAAAAACAGAAGTCCTCCGAGATTTCGATCATCTTTCTTTCGCTCATAATCTCGAGCACATGGCCCTCGGCAAGACGAGACGAGGCTCTGGAGACCACTCTCAGGAGTTCAAGACTGCCGCAGCTGTATATAAGCTCAAGGCCCCGGGCCAGCATAAAATCCCCCACCAGCACGGTGGGCTTGTTCCCCCAAACTATATTTGAAGAAGCGTTTCCCCTTCTGAACTCCGCCTGATCGACTACATCGTCGTGAAAAAGGGTGCCGGCGTGGAAAAGTTCAATCCCGGCAGCTGCCGCAATCCGATTTTCCCCATCGGTAAGCCCGCAGGCGGCGCTTGAGAGAAGAACCAGAGAAGGCCTGATTCTCTTTCCTCCTCCGCCAAGCAGATACTTGGCTATTTCGTAGACCAGAGGAACGTCGGATTTTATGAATTCATCGATTTTCCTCTCTGTTTCCGCGAGGCTCGGGTGAATTATCTCAATTATGTCTGAGAACTCCATCGGACGCTTAGACTATACGAACGAACCTGACAAGTCAAAGACTGGACACCACCGTTAACCTGATGTAAGTTTCCTTTTTTAAAGGGAATTTTTCGTAAAACAGTCCGCAAGAGCGTAACGGTAAACCGATTTGAACCTGTTCGATATCTTACTCTTATTCATGATCTTGGCCTGTTTCGGGGGGGGGCTCAGGTCAGGCCTTATAAAGCAGTTTTTTTCACTGGCCGCCATAATAGGGGGAGTGGCGCTGGGCTTTTTCTTCTATGAGCCGCTGGGGACTCTTCTGCTTGAAAAAAACATTATCGCCGAACCGAGAATCGCCGACATTCTGGGATTTCTGATCGTAGCCTGCCTTGCGTACCTGCTCATACATCATCTTTCCCATTTCCTGACGGACCTGCTGGAAAAAGTCAAGATGGGATGGATTAACCATCTCCTCGGCGGGGCGATGGGCTTTATAGTCGGTCTACTGCTCTGCTACCTCCTGGTAACCGGGGTAAAGCAGTTTGTGGATGAGGATGCTCCTTTCATCAAGAATTCCGTTCTGGCTCCCAAAGTCATCAGCGGATATCAAATTATCAGGGAGCAGGTGCCGGATGATCTTGACGAGAGCCTGGAAAAACTCCGGGAACTGCGGGAAGGAAAACAGGGGTCAGACTTCGAGTGAGCGAGGATGAATAGCGACTTTATTCCACCAATTAGAGATTGAGAAACCTTCACGGCAACTCTGAATATATTCTTAAGAAATTCAGACTATCCGATCAAGTAGCCAGACAGCACGAAAGGTACAATTACTGAGGAGATCCGCACAGGTCCCCGTTCTTAAGTTCTAGGAGAAGTATCTTATGACTTCTTTGGAATTTCCCGCCACCGTGTTTTGTGGAATATACTTTACCCCGAGGTCGATCAACCAACTCCTTATTCCCGAAATCTTTCTGCAGATCACTATCGTTTGAATAGAGAAGTCGGGCTCCGCTGACTTGAGCCAAAACAAGAACATGGGGGTCATTCGATTTGAATCCTCCTTGATCTTGAAGCTTCTTCGTCAATGCATCAATTTTCCGATCATTTATCCTCTTAATTTTCCCCGAACGAAATGCTTCATCTATATTTCTCCTGACTGATGTACTTAAGAGTTCCTTAAGCAACTTGCCTCCAGCCACCAGAATACCTTCCCCCCTGTTGATCTGATTAAAGAATCGTCTGCCTGCCTCGGGACGATTGCAACCACCGAACACCTCATGGGCAACGTTTGCATCCAAAATCGCACCCATTTCTTATAGACCCCAAAGTCTCCGGCTCTCTTCCATGAAAAAATTTCTGTAGTTCGGTGGAACGTCTAAGATATTTCCCTCTTCATCCAGCCGAAGAGAGTGAATATGAACATCTAACTCCTTACGCTCAAAAAACAGAATTGAAACATCCTCCGGCTTCAACGGAATATTGTTGTCGCGAACCTCCATGCGTACACGGTCAACTATGTAGTCACTGTGCGTCTCAACAACTAGCTGAGAACTTCGTACGGCAATTTGGCAGAATAAGGTTCCCAGAGCAGCCTGAGCACTGGGGTGAAGGTGCACTTCCGGCTGCTGTAACAGTACCAACGGCGCTGCATCTTGGCGAAACAATTCTGTCACCACAGGTAAAACCTGGCTTATACCATAACCCACATCAACCAAGTTTTTCCACGGCCCTTTCCTCCTGCCCGCAAATTTTCTCACCTGTAACTGAAAAGGTGAGCCTAAAGTTTTTCCAAGATGCTTAACAGTGATTTCGTCAAAAAGTCCCGAAGCTTGTCCAAATCTCTCAAGCTCGTTTTTAAGATAGTTCCACACCCTCCTCTGGCGGGCATATGCGTTGGCCAAATACATTGGAACATAATCGCCCTCGGGGTCTGACGAGAGACGAGCCGGATCGTAAGTGCGCTTTGGTTCGGAACGAACCGGTGCACTTGCGTATGGACGATCAGCCTTTCTGAACAAGCCCGTGAAGCAAAAACCCCAAAATTCACGGAGTCTTTCCAGATCTTTCTTAGTAATCTTTTCGGAACCTTCCAGTGGACTAAGCCCTTCTACTTCCTCTGGAAGTGTATAAAAGAAAGGGTCTACTGCGTAATGGGCAAAATCCGAAGGACTACCCAAGTCCAAACTGGCCTTAAACTCCCACGACCCCTTTTCGGTACCGACGCGAAATCGGAAATCGCGGTTTTTCGGTTCCAAGAATTCTTCGATCCACAAATCCTCACAAGTCATCCGTCTCCGCACTGGAACTGGAACAGTTCCATCTTTTGCAAAAGTAATATTTAAATGATAGGGACGAACCTTATCAGTCGCATCATTTTTAAACACAATAAGATTGTTAGGATCAAACCCCGCCTCAAACGTATCTACCTGACCGCCCCTAGTACCTCTGTTATACGCAATCTCGTCAAAACTGCCAAGATCATATGGAGGTTCCTTGAAATCCGGTATCTGATACCGATAGGCAACATCCCAAAGAGCCCGAATCATTGCCATAAAAGACGTCTTACCGGTACTGTTCTCACCTACTAGCAGAGTCAGTGGAGCCAACTTAGCTGTCTGCTCTTCGCGGAAACATCGGAAATTTTTAAGCGTAATACTCCTCATGACATTCTGCCTTTTCTCAGACTAGGAACCTCGAAAGGCTTTTGGATCCTCACGGAGCAAATGTTATATGCTACCAAAATAGTTGTAAAGCGAGAATTGTTAATTCCAATTCGTAATAAACTGCCCAAGTTGTTATCCCGCTCTTAATTAACCGTGCTGATTCAGTTAAACTCTTATTTGAAGAGCCTTTTCTCCATGGCCTTTCTCTAGAACAACTCGCGACATGGTTTCGATAACTACTCTTGACGAATTCATCATAAGAAATCAGTATGAATTTCCCTATTCCACAGGGGAGCTCTCCAGACTGCTTCGGGATATAGGGTTCGCAGCGAAGATAGTCCACAGGGAAGTAAACAAAGCCGGCCTAGTAGCGGATATTCTGGGCAAAACGGGCCAGATAAACATCCAGGGAGAAGAGGTAAGAAAGCTTGATTCCTACGCGAACGAAAAGTTTCTGACCGCGCTTGAACATGGCGGAGAATGCGCCGGGGTGGCGTCTGAGGAAAACGAGGATTTCATAGCATTTTCCGACGAGAACTCGAGAAACTCAAAATACGTCATAGCCATTGACCCTCTCGACGGATCCTCCAACATAGATGTGAACGTATCGGTTGGAACCATATTCTCCGTATACAGAAGAACGTCAAAGATGTTCTCCCCATGTCTCAAGGAGGATTTTCTGCAGCCGGGCAAGGCCCAGACGGCCGCCGGATACATAATATACGGTTCTTCGACCATGCTGGTGTACACTACCGGCCACGGAGTAAACGGGTTTACCCTTGACCCCTCGATAGGAGAGTTCTGCCTTTCCCACCCGAACATAAAGATCCCGAGCCACGGCAATATCTTCTCGGTCAACTACTATAACTACTCGAAATTCCCCGACAGGGTAAAGAAGTATCTCGATCACTGCAGAGACGGAGACGGCAATTCCAGACTTTCCCTGAGGTACGTCGGGTCCATGGTAGCAGATATACACAGGAACCTGCTCAAGGGAGGAATATTTCTTTATCCGAAAACCTCGGATTCTCCCAACGGAAAACTCAGGCTTCTCTACGAGTGCAACCCGATGGCCTTCATCGTGGAACAGGCCGGAGGGGCGTCGTCAAGCGGAAGGGAAAGGACTCTTGACATTCAGCCGACGGAACTTCACCAGAGAACCCCCATATATATAGGTTCCTACAACATGGTAAGTAAGTTCCTCAACTTCTTGAAGGAAACCAAAGAACCTGAGGAGGAGTAAATGGGTGAAAAAATAAGCTTCGGGCTTACCGCCCCCCTTCCGGGAAAACCGGTTACGGAACTTGTGGACTTCGCCGTCCGCTGCGAGGAGGCCGGTTTCGACGCCGTGTGGTATCCAGACCACATACTGTTTATGGCGAAAAAACTGACTCCCGAAGTATGGTCGGTAATCACGGCCGCGGCGGTAAAGACGGACAGAATCCGCCTTGGAGCCATAGGAGATCCTCACAGGTCCCATCCCGCGATGTTCGCCCACAGACTCGCGACCATAGACAACCTCTCCGGGGGAAGAGCGTTCAGCTGCCTTGGGTACGGGGAAAAAATGAATCTTGACTACTACGGCATAAGCTGGAACAGGCCTCTTGCGCGTCTCAGGGAATCCGTGCCGCTCATGAGGCGGCTTTGGGCCGGGGAGACGGTAACCTTCGAGGGGAAATTCTTCTCTCTCAGCGAAGCCGAAGTAAGGGTAAGCCCCGTTAACGGAAAGGATGTTCCCGTATACATAGCCGCGACCGGACCGAAGGCTCTCGGGGTCGCAGGCGCGCTCGGAAACGGATGGGTAACAAACGCAATGCCCACATGGGTTTTTTCGAGCAAACTCGCCGAAGTGGAAAAAGCCATGGGAGAGAACGCCGTCGCAGAGAACTTTGAGAAGTGCATATATATTTTCGTGTCCGTCGCCAAGGATAAGGACACCGCCTACGAAACCCTTGACAGAATAAAGCACGCTATAATCTGGCCCGACGTGATAGAGGAAGCCGGGTACGACCTCGAAATAGAACCACAGTACAAGGGACTTTCCTATACGAGCATAATGCCCAACGATCAGGATATGCTAGCAAGATTCAGGCAGATGGGAGAAAAATACTATACGAGGGATATACTGTCCGACTTCGTTATATACGGAATGGCCGGCGACGCGATAAAAAGGTTCGAAGAATATATAGCAGCCGGAGTCACCCACTTCATAATCAGGGATTTCAGCCCTGACCTGGAATACTCCTTCAATGCCCTTGCGGGAGAAGTAATAGGTCACTTCAGGTAGGAACCCGAGACTGCTCAGGCGATCGTGATTTCCCGCTCCAGGTAGACGTTCTGAACACTCTTTAGAAGCGCTACCCCTTCCTTAAAGGGTTTCTGGAAAGACTTTCTTCCGCTTATCAGCCCCATCCCTCCGGCCCTTTTATTTACAATGGCGGTTCTTACCGCGTCCGCAAGATCGTCCGAACCCGAGGCGCCTCCCGAATTTATCAGCCCCAGTCTCCCCATGTAGCAGTTTGCGACCTGGTAGCGGGTAAGGTCTATGGGGTGGTCAGAGGTAAGATCTGAATAAACCCTATCGTGGGTTTTTCCGAAGGAAAGAGCCGTAAAGCCTCCGTTGTTCTCCGGGAGCTTCTGCTTGACTATATCCGCCCCTATGGTCACTGAGAGGTGATTCGCCTGCCCCGTAAGATCAGCCGAAACATGGTAATCGGCCTCGTCCTGCTTGAAAGCCGGGTTTCTCAGGTAAGCCCAGAGTATGGTCGCAAGTCCCAGGGAATGGGCGTGGCTGAAAACCTCCGATATTTCCTGGATCTGACGGGAACTTTCCTCGGAACCGAAATATACAGTCGCACCAACTGCCACTGCCCCCATCTGAAAGGCCTGATCCACATTTCCGAAAAGAATCTGGTCAAAAGTATTAGGATAGCTCAGAAGCTCATTGTGGTTGATCTTGGCTATAAAAGGAATCTTGTGCGCGTATTTTCTTGAGACCGAAGCCAGTGCTCCCACGGTCGAGGTAACGCCGTTACATCCCCCCTCCATGGCAAGCTTCACTATGTTCTCCGGATCGAAATACATGGGATTCACCGCAAAAGATGCCCCCGCGGAGTGCTCGACTCCCTGGTCCACCGGCAGGATTGATACGTATCCCGTTCCCCCTAGGCGACCGTGGTCAAAAATGGTCTGCAGGTTCCTTATCACGGCGGGCGACCGGTCGTTCTGCACGAACACCTCGTCCACGTAGCCCGGGCCGGGCAGGTAAAGGTCTTTTTTGCTTATCGTCGTGCACTTGTGACCGAGCAGGTACTCCGAGTCCCCTCCCAGCACCGCCTCTATATCCTTGATTTTCTTGAGTTCCTTTATGGCCATGGGTTCTCCCTTGAAAAAATCTTAAGATCCTACTGAAATAAATACCTGATCGAGCCCTAGCTGTCACTGAGAATTGATATTCCCGGAAGGTCTACCCCGCCTAGGAATTCAAAACAGGCCCCGCCCCCGGTCGACATGTGGGTCGCTTCGGAGAACTTGACCCCGGACTTTTTAAGTGACGCCACGCTGTCCCCTCCTCCGAGAACCGTGGTGGCCCCCCTCCATGTGGCAAGCGCAAACGACCTGGCGATGGCGCTTGTGCCGTTTGAAAAATCGTCCACCTCGAAAAATCCCATGGGACCGTTCCAGAAAACCGTGCCTTCCCCCTTTATATATGAGGTGAATTTCTCCACCGTCTTCGGCCCTATGTCAAAAGCCGTCATGTCGTCGGGAATCCCCGCACCTGTAACCACCACACGCATCTTTCTGCCGCCGCCGGCCTCGGCCATCACGTGATCAACGGGCAGGATGATTTTTTCCTTGTAGGTTTCAAGGGCTTCCCGGGCCCAGCAAATCATCTCTTTCTCCACGGAACATTTCCCGACGCTAACCCCGCGTGCCGCAAGAAAGGTATAGGCAACTCCCCCGCCCACGAGAACCCTGTCCGCTTTCTTGATTATGTTCTTGAGTGCCCCTATCTTGTCCTTTATCTTCATGCCCCCGACAATGACTAAGTAGGGTTTTTTGGGTCTCCTTATCAGACGGCTCAGAAACTTTATTTCGTTTCCCACCATAAGACCTGCGAGCTTTTTCTCGAAGTGAGCGGTCATTCCGTAGGTGGAGGCGTGGGCCCTGTGCGAGGTGCCGAAAGCTTCGTTCACGTAAATATCGGCCAAAGAGGCCAGTTTCCGCGAGAAATCCGCGTCGTTTTCCGCTTCTTCATTGTGATACCTGAGATTCTCAAGGAGCATTACCTCGCCGTTTTTGAGTTTCTTGGAGGCGTTCTCAACCTTCCTGCCGACAACCGCGCCCGGAAAACGGACCTTGATCCCCAGAAACTCGTTAAGCCTTTCCGCCACCGGAGCCATTGAAAGATTTTCTATCCTGCGTCCTTTCGGTCTCCCCATGTGGGAAGCAAGTATTACCCTGGCCCCGCATCTTGTAAGGTAATCGATCGTGGGGATAGTACGTCTTATCCTGTAATCTTCAGTTATCTTTCCGCCGTTTACGGGAACGTTGAAATCAACCCTTACAAAAACTCTTTTCCCCTCGTACTCCGAGCAGGGAAGGTCGGTCACAAGAAGCTTTTTCTTCAAAGCGTTTCCCCCACGAGTTCTATAAGATCAACTACTCTGGAAGTGTATCCGTACTCGTTGTCGTACCAGGCGACAACCTTGACCAGATTGCCCTCCACCACTGAAGTCAGCATTGAGTCAAAAGAGCAGGAATGGGTATCTCCCACAAGATCGGAAGAAACGATTTCGTCCTCGACGTAAGCAAGGTAACCGCTAAGCGTTCCTTCGGCCGCTTCCTTGAATTTGGAATTCACATCATCTGCGGAAGTTCCTTTTTCCACTTCGCAGGTAAAATCCACAAGCGACACGTTGGGCGTGGGCACCCGTACGGCGACCGCGGAGAGTTTCCCCTTAAGCTCCGGAAAGACAAGCTGTATGGCGTTTGCGGCCCCCGTGCTGGTAGGAATAATGGAAAGTGCAGCCGCTCTTGCCCTTCTTTTGTCCTTATGCGGAGTGTCGAGTATCCTCTGATCGTTCGTATAGGAATGTATCGTGGTCATCTCTCCACGCCTGATCGAGAAATTTTCGTGGAGAACTTTGACCAGCAGGCCGAAGCAGTTGGTCGTGCAGGACGCATTTGAAATCACATCGTGACCTTCGGGCTCGTAGTCATCATCATTTATTCCCATTACAGTGGTGAAATCCACCTTGCCGCTTGCCGGCGCGGTAATTATCACCTTTTTCACGGTCTCACCCATGTGCGCCGCGGCGGCCTCGCGGGTTCTGAAAATGCCGCTTGCCTCCGCTATGACCTGTGCTCCCGTTTCGGCCCAGGGAATATTCGCAGGGTTTCTCTCCGAAAACACCTTTATGAACTTTCCATCTACGGTTATTCCCTCGCCGTTGCACTCGACCTCTCCCGGGTAGCGGCCGAACACCGAATCGTACTTGAAAAGATGGGCCAGGGTTTCGGTGTCCGTAATATCGTTTATGCCCACGAACTCAAGGTCTTCTCTGCCTAGACCGATTCTGAGCACATGCCTTCCTATTCTTCCAAACCCGTTTATTCCAACCCTGATGGACATCACAAAACCTCCGAAACTTGACTTTGAACTTCGCAAAAACTATACACTTGCCTGCTGTTAGTCAAATAGAGAAATCAATTTGAAAAGAAATACCGCATTTCGCCGCGTGGCCGAATCACCCTAACGGATACACGAACACCGAGCATAACGGTTCTTAATCGATATTTTCCGCCCGATCTTCAGTCGCTGAGCCCCCAAAAAGCACTTTTGTAATTGTACAGGGTACCTAGTCATTAACTAATTTGCAGGAAATCTCTTCCACCCGTCCCCAATGTCCTCAGACGGGTGAAATACCGCAACCGCTTGCCAATATCGTCAAGAACCAGATAAAGACAGGGCACAAGGTAAAGTATGACGAAAGTCGAAAAAACAAGTCCGAATCCCAAGGAAGCCGCCATCGGAGCGAGAATGCCCGCCTGGCCCTTGTAGGCGAACATCAGGGAGAAAAGCCCCGAGAAAGTCGTAAGCGTGGTGAGAACGATAGGGCGGAAACGATACCTAGCGGAAAATACTATCGCCACCACCTTGCTCGGCATCTTTTTCGCCCTTCGGTTGATGAAATTCAGCAGCAGCAAGCTGTCGTTGACCACTATTCCCAGAAGTGCAACCATTCCTATTATGGCGGGGAGCGTCATGGGTTCGCCGCGCAGCAGAATCGCTATGATCACTCCCGTAACGCAAAAAGGCAGCACACTCATTATTATAAGGGGCTGAAAGGTGGAACGCAGAATGCTTGCGAGAATGAGATAAATGAGAAGTAAAGCCAAAAGCGACGCCTTTTTTATGTCGCTTATAGCCTGAGTATACTGCTCCTCCTCCCCTGCGAACCGAAACGAGTAGCCCGGATAGTTCTCCAGAAGACCGTCGAGGTGACGCGAAAGATTCGCGTTTACCTCCCTTGAGGTAGTCGTCTGGTTGTCCACTTCGGCCGTTACGGTTACCGTTCTTCGAAGCTTCTCCCTCCTTATCTCAAGCGGCGTCTTGGACTCCGTTATCTCCGCCACGGTGCCGATAGGAACCCGCCTTCCGAGAGGAGTAGGGACCTGATGCGATTTCACCGAGAAAACACTGGACTCGCCTCTTCCGTATCGCAGATTTATCTCAGCCTCTTCCTCACCCACTCTGGTCTTCGCAACTGTGAGACCGTCTCCGAGAGCCTTGATTTCCCGCGACACGTTCCACTTGTCAATGCCGAACACCCCGGCTTTTCTCTCGTCTATCTCAACTCTCGCCTCGGGCTTTCCGTAAACAAGATTGCTGGTCGCGGCACTCACCCCCGGCTGACTACTCAGATACTCCCGGACCCGGGAAGCTATTTCCATCAGCACCGGTATGTCATCCCCGCTTATTTTGACGTCCACCGGTTTCCCGGTAGGGGGACCCGTCGTAGTTACGAAATCAACCTGTTTGGCTCCCGTCACCGTTTCCCCTACCCTGCTCTCCGCAATCTCAGAGAGTTCGAGCGCGTTTTCTTTTCTGGCGGAGTAATCCTCGTATTCAACCAGAACCGTGGCCACGTGGTCTCCCGTAGAAAACATGTTGTCAGGGTCCGACATATCGAGTCCAACCATGGACAACGTGTTCTTAAGAACATGAGCAGGGATGCTGTGGCGCATGGCTTCTTCAATCTGGGCTACGGAAGCGGCTGTATGCTCCAGGCTGGACGAGGGGGGATTCTCAACTCTTACCATTATTTCCTCAGTATCATGAAGGTAGAACATCACGTTGGGAATCCGGACAAACATAAAGACCGAAACGGCGAAGATAACCGTGAAACATCCTATTACCGCATAGCGGTTTCTAAGCGCAAACAAAAGTCCCCGCAAATACAGACCTCTTACGCGCAGAAGCGGCGCGTTTCCGCGAGGAGATCTCGTTGTGCCGTTTGCCGGAAGCCAGTCGGCGCAGTGAGACGGCATGATCACCAAGGCTTCGAAAAGTGAGAAGCAAAGAGCGAAGATCGCAACTTTGGGAATTACGGAAAGGAACTGTCCGATTAACCCCGTGGCAAGAAGAAGGGGGGTAAACGCTGCAATATTGGTAAGCACAGTCGCGACCACTGGCCAGGCAACCTCTTTTGTCCCCACCACCGCCGCCCTCAGCGGCTCCATTCCCCTTGATATATACCTCTGGACGTTCTCAACAACGATTATGGCGTCATCCACCACCATACCCAGCATCATTATAAGACCGAACATGGAAAGGACATTGAGCGTTGTACCGGTCATCTTCATTAATATCGCGGCCCCCAGAAAAGAAACGGGAATCCCCAGAGCGGCTATAAAGGCCGCCTTGCGATCAAGAAAAAGAGTGAGAAGGATTACTACCAGAACGAATCCCAGACCCCCGCTTTTAAGCATGGTCCGAAGACGGCTTTTCACCCAGTGTGACCTGTCAAACGCCAGGGTTATCTCCACCTCTTCGGGGAGCTCGCTTTCGTACTTTCCGGTAAGCTCCCTTATGCGGTCGACGGTATCGAGGATATCAACGTCTTTCTGCTTCTCCACCCAGAAAGTGATCGCAGGACGGCCGTTTATCCTCGATCTCAGGTTCTCTCGCTGTTCTCCGAGAGCGACCGTCGCCACATCGCGGAGCAGAACATGTTTACCCTCAACGCTCCTAGCAACCGGAATATCTAGAAGATCCTCCACAGATCTTATCTTTCCCTCGGTCCTAAGCAGAAAATCAGTACTGTTCCCAGTAAAATTCGCCCCGGGGATATCCAGATTTCTCGCATTGACGGCATCTGAAATCTCCTTAATCCCCAGTTCAAACTGCACCATCTTCGGGTAATCCAGATACACCCATATTGCCGGGTCAGGCAGTCCGACGGAAGTCACGTTGTCAATGCCGTCTAAAAGCGCAAGTTCATCCCGCAGTCTTCTGGCGCTGCTATAGAGAATATCTCTTGGTATATCCCCCGAGACCGAAACGCTCACCAGCGGAAAACTCGCCTTCTGCTCTTCTGTCACGGGTTCTTCCGTGTCCTCGGGAAGATCGTCTGCTATCAGGTTGATCTTGGAATCAATCTCCCAGGCGATCCTTCTGGTGTCTTCACCTGGGTAAACCTCAGCCGTAACCCGCGAGGACCCTTCGGAAGAAACGGATTTTACGATCTTGACGCCGGAGACGTTCTTTATCTGCTGCTCAATTGGAACGCTTACAAGATTCTCAACGTCTTCAGCAGAAGAACCCGGAAAAGACGTGGTTACCGTAACCATTTCGAGTTTTACCGACGGGAACAGTTCAAGGGGAAGGAAAAATGAAAACAGAAGCCCTATAAGTAATATGGCTCCCATCAGCAGGTTCACGAAAAAGGAGTTTCTTACTGAAAAATCGGCGATGTGCATAGAGAATCGGTCGACAATTCCTGGTGTGCGCCCAATTATGATCCCGAGCGTACGGGAACTTGATCAAGCGGCATATCTTTTCGGTACCGGCAGGCTTTCCTCCCGCGGATTTGAAACCTTATCTTGCCTTGCTAAACGGAGTTTCCACCCGGTCTGCGGTAAACCGCAGCCTCAAAACACCTCTTGTAATTGTACCAGAACCCAGAGAATTCCCGAAAACGAAAAGTCTCCCCGGCCGCTTCCCGGGAGCATGTCTTTGTTGAGGAATACGGATTGATTTTCCTGATTCCCGTAGTATCGTTTGAGGGTGATGAAAAACTTGGGAACTATATACTTGACTAACCCGCATTATCATGACTGCTAAAGAAATACGTACAGTAGAGTTTGTCGTTTTGCCAATCACTAAGATGAAGGCAAGGAAAATGTTCCAGATAGCGGGAGCTTGCAGATTCGTCTGGAATTACTTCAGGGAGAAGAATCTTGCTGACTACCAGGCATTCAAAAACGGCAAGGGGCAGAGACCCCATATCAGTTATTTCTCCCTCGGCGTTGAGTTCACAAGGCTAAGACACGAGACGGACTGGCTCAGGGAGCTTCCCGCCAATCCCATAAAATATACTCTCAAATATTTTGCTGACGCACTGAAAGAAGCGATAGCTGGCAAGAAGGGTTTTCCGAAGCCCAGAAGCAGAAAGAGGACTGCCCCTGGTTTTACGCTTCCAGGCAAAGAGAACTTCAGGATAAAGAATATCGATAGGAAATACTCCCTGCTTCTTATCCCCAGGGTCGGCTGGGTAAAGATGACCCGCAGGGGAGGCAATCCATGGAAGAGCGGTGCACCGAAACAGGTGGTGCTTCGCCATGACGGGCACAGGTGGCGTGCCTTTGTTTCCTACGAGGTTGAAATGGAGAAAAGAGCGGATGACGGCGAGGTTCTGGGAGTTGACATGAACGCGCGCCAGGTCGCCACTTCTGATGGACATTTCTACTTCCTTCCCGATTTAAAGAAAAAAGAAGCAAAACAGAAGCGCTATCAGCGGAGGATGGCAAGGCAGGTAAAGGGGTCTAACAGACAGAAAGACACAAAGAAGAAACTCAGGAAGGTAAGCAGGGAAATAGCCAATACACGGAAGGACTGGGTTCACAAGACAACAGAGGAGATTTCGGAGAAGTGCGGAACTATAGTTACAGAAGACCTCAGGGTAAAAGACATGACTGCTTCCGCAAAGGGAACGATAGAGAATCCGGGGAGGAACGTGAAGCAGAAATCAGGGATTAACAGGGCGATTCTTGATACCGCCATGGGGGAGATAAGAAGAAATCTTGAGTACAAGTGCGGGAGACTGATAAAAGTGAATCCCGCGTATACATCTCAGACGTGTTCGCATTGCGGATACGCAGAAAAAGAGAACCGCAAAACCCAAGCGTGGTTCCAGTGTGTGAGTTGCGGGTTTGTGTCCAACGCGGACACGAACGCCGCGATTAACATAAGGCGTCTGGGAATGGCGCAGCTGCACGGCGAGGAGCGTTCCGTCCTTAAAAGGACTCCGACGACCCGTGAAATTGATGCGAGGCAGCCAGATGGTTAGTCAAGTAGATAATTCCCAAAATCTTAACGTATGTATTCTGGGAGCAAGCGGCTACACCGGAGCGGAGCTCATAAGGCTCCTTAAGGGACATCCCCGGGCCAGTATTTCGCATTTAACAGCGTCGAGGCACGCAGGTCGTGCTCTGGCCGAGGTCTTTCCGCACCTTGGAGAAATAGCCGATCTCGAGCTCAGCAGTTCGGACCCCTCGCTCATTCCGGACGATACCGACGTGGTATTCGCCGCGCTTCCGCACGGAGCATCGGCCGAACTCATAGAAGAAATTTACGGAAGGGACGTAAGGATAATTGATCTCGGGGCGGATTTCCGCCTCAGGGAAGGGACCTACAGGGACTGGTACGGGGATCATCCGTGCGCCCATGTTCTCGAAAACGCCGTCTACGGAATCCCCGAACTGCATGCGGAACGGATATCGGAGACAAAACTGGTGGCAAACCCCGGATGCTATCCCACCTCTTCGATCCTTCCGCTCGCGCCGCTTCTTGAAAACGGCATGGTGGAGACGGAGGGAATCATAATTGATTCCAAATCCGGAGCTTCGGGAGCAGGAAGGAACCCTTCGCTTGATCTTCATTTCTGCGAGGTCTCCGAAGCAATGAAAGCCTACAAGGTAGGCGAACACCGTCATGCCCCTGAAATAGAGCAGGGACTCTCGGATTTTCTAGGCAGCAAGGTGGAAGTCACCTTCACCCCGCATCTCGTACCGATAAACAGGGGAATACTCTCGACAATATACGTAAACCTCTCTGGAAGCCATGCGACCCGGGAACTGCTGGATGCCCTGGGACAATTCTACGAGAACTCGCCCTTCGTGAGGATTCTTCCCGAGGGAACTTTTCCGAACACTTCCTGCGTCAGGGGTTCAAACTTCTGCGACATAGGAGTAAGGACAAACCCAGGGAAAAAAACCGCGGTAATTGTCTGCGCCATAGATAATCTGGTAAAGGGAGCCTCCGGCCAAGCGATACAGAGCATGAACATCATGCTCGACCTTCCCGAGAGCCTGGGACTTGAGTCCGTCCCGCTTTATCCCTAACTTTGCTTGGAAAAATATACTGAAATCCATAAAACCTGCTTTTGGATACTTTTCTTTGGTTTTGTTCAAACACTATTCATATAGTATTGATCAGGAGAGAGAGACATGGCCAACCTGAAAGAGGAAATTGCTACTTACGAAAAAATGTGCAATGACTTGGAAACTGATCGCTTTGAAAAGTGGGTCATGGCATGATTACCAAGGCTTCGAAACTGATCGCCCAGCAGGCCGGAGAGATAAAATCGCCCGGAAGCGTGAAAGACATGATTGTCGTGATCCAGTGCGCCGCAGGGAAAGATCAGTCCGCGGGACATATGCTCACAGAGAACAGAAGAAAAGTCACGTTCGGCGCCGACCCGCAGAACGCACCGCCGGACGGATCAACCATCTATAGACACCCAGACGACTCCGCCCTTTCTGAACTCTCGTGGAGAGACCTGCTGATTAAGTACAACAGAAAATACAAAGATACCGTTTCGGGGAACCCACTAGGACTGCTTCCAGCTTGCGAACTCTACAAACCCCGCCCACCCCACTAGGACATCTATCGAGAGCTTGTTAAAGTCTTTGGTATTCAAAACATCTTCATCCTATCAGCGGGCTGGGGCCTAATATCCGCTGATTTCCTCACGCCAAACTACGACATCACGTTTTCCGCCGAAGCCGATACCTACAAGCGCAGACGTCGTCAGGATCTTTATAAGGATCTAATACTTCCTAAAGATATTGAAAAGCCGGTCGTTTTTCTGGGCGGAAAGAATTACATCCCGCTGTTTTGCTCTCTTACAAGAGGTACAAAGTCTGAGCGGATAGTCTTTTACAACTCAAAGACTCTTCCGGACGCACCCGGGTGCAGGCTTCGTCGCTTTTCCACGAAGACCCGGACAAACTGGCATTACGAATGCGCGAGAGAACTTGCGAGGGGGAACATAGACATCGGCGGACTCAAGGATGCACGGACGATCAGTAAGCGCGAAATTTCCGAGGCCCTGATAGAGTTCGCAAAAGGTCTGGATCATTCAGAAGATTTCGAGATGCCGAAGAAAGTATCTACAAGAAAAGAGGCAAACCATTTTTTCGTCGGCGTCATGCTTGACCGCATGGTCAAAGCATCCGTGGCTTGGAACTCCGGCAAACTTATAGTGAGAGAATATGGTAGCGGGGAAACGGATTTCTGGAAAATAATCGATGTAACAAACCGTGACGAACTATATGAATTCATGAAATCGGGAGACGGGGGAAAAGCCCTGCACTTTTATCACGGGGAAATGACGGACAATCTTAAGCGTGCAGCCGGACTTATGCTTGAGAAGTATGACGGCGACCCGAGAAAGATATGGCAAGTGGGAAAAAACAACATTGAAGAAATTAAAAAAAGATTTAAAGAATTCCACGGCATAGGAGAGCAGCTTGCCAGCATGGCCGTCATGATTCTAGTTCGCGATTACAAGGAGCTTGAAGGAAAAAAATCGTTTCCCTTTTTAGTTCCCAAAGAGAATGTTCACACAAAGAAAGTATTTCGACGCACTGGCCTAACTGAAGGCAAGCAGACTGTAGTGGAAGTGGCAAGGGAATTGAATCCGGATTTTCCGGCAATACTGGATGAACCGGCTTGGGTAATTGGAAAGGAGTATTGCTTCAAAAACAATCCTAATTGCAAAGAGTGCCCGATCACTGGAGTCTGCGGTAAAAACATCTGAAAGATTCTCCGGTTTGATAAATCAAATTCATCAAGTGTCAGAGTCTGTTAATAGCAAGTAGAATTGTCCGCTTTTATAGTACGTGGGTTGAGACTGTGAAGATATTCTGTGGTTTTGCCATTATCCAGCGGAACGCTGAGAACCAAAATGGGGTTGAAAGAGCCCAGAGACTGCTTTACTCCCCGGCTAATACTATCTAAAACAGGAGAATTATCTTTGTATTTCAGTGAATTCATGCAATCTTTCGGCCCCATTCATCTAAAGCATTAAGTACACGTTGCACATCTGCGTCTCCTCTATGCTCATCACGCAAGAGTGCTATCCGCTCGTAATAATGATCCAAGGTAATACTGCCTCTTTCATCTCCATTATGGATACGATGGTAACAAAATTCTTCCCAGCGTTGCGTTTCCTCAACTGACAAAGTCTCCGGCCAGTTTCGCGCTCTATAACGAAACAGCAGTTCGGGCAACCTTTCATCACGGAAATCATAACAAGCATGGGACAACTCCTGCGGAGAGGCAGCACGAATATCGGCAAATAAAGAAATATCCTCAGGATGGAAAAAACCTTCATATAGCGCAAGGTCTACATCTCCGGAGGAACTAAATTCCCTGTTACTGTAAGCTTTCCCAACTCTACGCATAAACTCCTCATTAGTACTCAAAATCTTCCAATGTCGATCGCAGGCATCTAGATTAATAGCTATGCGCTCGGCATCTAACACTCCTAGAACACTCTTGGGCGCAAGGGCAGGACATTTGTTGATCCTCACGGACTTAACCGGAAGTTTTTGTTTCCCTTCTGGCAATTCCTCAGCAGAGATGAACAGACAATCACGGAGGCTCTCTTCGTCCAAGCTCATGAAAGGTTTCGGATCCTGACGTAAATCATAAACCAAAATGCCGTTTTTGTTGTCGGGCTCACAAACCAACGGCATCACGAGGGTTGTGCAACCGGTTTCCAACGGATACAGCGACGAAGTATGCAAAACGGGATCATGATTATCCAAGTTCAATTGTTTTTTCGCTATTTTTCTGTCGCGAAGCTGGAAAAGCCAATCATAGATATCCCGCTGCCGCTCACGAATCAGGCGGGCAATAGCAATTGTGGCACGTACATCGGACAGCGCGTCATGGGGATCGTGGAAAATACCATTGGCCGCTGCAACATCCTTAAGGCGAAAACTAGGCCTGCCGTCTTCCCGCATTGGCCACTGAATCCCTTCCGGCCGTAAAGCATAGGTCATGCGCACTAAATCGATAATATCCCAACGCGAATTGCCGTTTTTCCATTCACGAGCATAAGGATCATAGAAATTTCGATACAAGGCATGGCGAGTTATTTCATCATCAAATCTCAGACTGTTATAGCCCACGCCACAGGTACTAGGCTGCTCTAACTTGACATGAATACGGGCTATAAACTCCGGTTCCGGCACACCCAGTGCATCCATCATTTGCGGAGTAATACCGTTGATCAGACAGGCATCAGGGCTAGGTAACACATCACGTACTGGTTTACAGTGGACAACCAAAGGGTCATCCAATGGATTTAGATTCTCGTCCGTACGCAATCCGGCAAACTTAGCAGGGCGGTCGCGCTTGGTATCAAGACCGAAGGTCTCATAGTCGTGCCAATAAAGAGTAGTGGCCATCAATCGCACATATCATACCCGAAGCTCAAACCAACTCCCTCAAAAATGGCGGTTATGGGTTAAATCTAGGGAATTATGTATTTAACTTGACGGACTAGATTGCAGGAAGTATGAAAGCTGTATCGTTATCAATAGCAACCGATTTTCCACAAGACTCGCAAGCCAGTACTGGGAGCTTCCTTTCCTTGCCACCTTCTCTAGCAAGAAGAACACAATTCGCCGGAACCAAAGAACCTTCTTTACACACTGGACACTTCATAATTCCTTGTTCTGATTGAGGCATAATTAATCACTTTCCTCTTCATCTTCGTAGATGGTAATTTCCTCCCCTTCGGGGGGAACTCCGAAAAGAACTCTTATCACGTCGTCAACATCTTCTATCTACGACATATCGGGGATTTGTTGTTCGGTTTCTTTCTCGTCTGGCATAGAATCTCCTAATCAGTAATATATGTTACTCTGCTTTTAGAAATCAGAAAACATCTTGAGGAAAGAGAAAAGGAGATGAAAAATGCACAAGATACTGATTCTTAGCCTGCTATTTGTCTTGCTTGCTGTTCCAGCAAGAGCGAAAGAAGAAAACTCGCTTTTACAAAGGCATCCTTCGTTCCTGAAGGGTGAACTTACCTGTTCGGATAAAAGCAAAAACACTAAAACCACTTGTTGGATCATCGAGGGCGATGAAATGTCAGAACTAGGAAAAAACGCTATGGAAGCCCATAAACTATCTCTTGGTTTAAAAACTTATAGACCTTGGGGGATGTTCTGTGATAACGGGATAGTTTATACCGCTACTAATTCAATTTCGAAAGAAAGAATAAAGGAAGGGAGAGACCTGTTAATGAGAGCTCCTATAAGCAAGAACAAAGACTTTGATATAGATATAGCAACCAGAAACTCAACTTTTAGCCAAGCAAGGTTCATGATATACATGAACGCTTGGGATATTAACGAAGAAATCCATCACAGGCTTACTGGAGTAGATAATTATGATCCTAAAGCACATGAAAAGAGAAGGGAAGAGCTTAAGAAGAAATCTGGCGAAAAAAATAATTAGGAGAGACTATATTATCCACGGCCCCTAAATTAGGCGACACATGCATTTGTCCATCGACATACAGAACTCGGCAAGCGGTTCCTAAACATCCCGTCAGAAATCCTGAAGCGTCCTTATTCTCTCCACTATCGCGGGAAGAAGCTCGATCACCCTGTCGATTTCCTCCGAACGGGTAAAACGGCCGAAGCTGAACCTGACCGAGCAGAGCGCTTCCTGTTCTTCGATCCCCATGGCAACCAACACGTGGGAAGGGTCAACGTTTCCCTCAGAGCATGCAGAACCAGTTGAAACCGCCACTCCGGCGGTATCGAGATTCATTACCACCGAATCACCCGGAGTTCCCGGAAAACCAACGTTAAGGGTGTTGGAGACTCTGGTGGCGGGATGTCCGTTCAGGTAAACATCCTCTACTCTCCGGGAAAGCTCCTCGAAAAGACGGTCGCGCAGCTTCCCCAGTCTTTCGTTTTCCGTCTCAAGCTCCCCGCGCAGAAGCTCGCACGCATAACCGAATCCGCAGACGGCCGCTACGTTCTCCGTTCCCGATCTCTTTCCCCTCTCCTGCCCCCCGCCGTGCACGAAAGGCTCAAGGGCAACCCCTTTTTTCAAGTAAAGAGCTCCCGCCCCCTTGGGACCGCATATCTTGTGGGCGGAAAAAGACGCCATGTCCACCGGCAGACCCCCAAGATCGATCTCCATCTTTCCCAGAGCCTGAACCGCATCTGTGTGGAAAACCACCCCCCTTTCTCGGGCAATTTCCCCTATATCGCGAATCGGACTTACAACTCCGGTCTCGTTATTCACGTACATGCAGGAAACAAGAATCGTGCGCTCGGTAATCGCTTCCCGGAACTGCTCGGGGAAGACCCGTCCGAAGGAATCCACGGGAAGATAGGTGACTTCGAAACCCCTGCGTTCAAGAAACCTGAACGCTTCAAGACACGAGGCGTGCTCGACCGTGGTCGTAACCAAGTGGTTTCCCCTGTCAGAAAGAGCGTAGGCCAAGCCTTTTATGGCGAAATTGTTGCTTTCACTGCCCCCGGAGGTAAAAACTATTTCTCCCGGCCTCGCCCCGAGATAACCTGATACCCTCTCGCGGGCGCAATCAACCGCCGCGCGCGCGACGCTTCCAAGAGAATGAATGCTGGAAGGATTCCCATAATTTCCGGCAAGATATGGGATCATCTCTTCCAAAACGCGCGGGTCAAGAGGCGTAGTCGCGTTATAGTCAAGATATATGGAATGTCCGTTATCAGGCGACATTTTCTCACCATCGCTTAAACAGCTTGCATAACAGCGAATAATAACCGATCGACCGCGTAAATCACTGTGACACAGGACAGCGGGAGTACTCCGGATTCGAGTTATTTCAGCGGGTTAACGTCTTGGGGGCAAGATCAGGCGCACCGGCAAGCCAGCTTCAGATCAGGTCAGGCGTGTCGGTGATAATCCCGTTAATCCCGATACTGGCCAGCTTTTCGCCTCGTTTCGGATCGTTAACCGTCCAGCAGCACACGAAAAGACCTCTTCTTCGGGCTTCCGAAGCGAGGCGTCCCGTCATAAAACGGTGATTTGTAGCAACTACCCGACAGCCCAGAGAAAGAGCCTTCTTCACGCACCCGAAGCCGAAGACCGTAATAAGTCCCGTAGTAATGGAAGGATCAAGTTCCCTCACGGCACGAAGACAGTCCTCGCGGAAAGAAACCACCGCTGCATCTTTTATAAGACCATGAGCTCTTATAAGCGAGACCGTTTCTTCTTCCGTACCTTTTTCCTTAAGTTCGACCACAAGTCCGCAGCGCCCCCCGAAATTCTCAAAGACTTCCTCAAGAGTCGGTATCCGCTCCCCGAAACCGGCGTCAAGAGATCTGAGTTCAGAAAACGTCTTCCCCGAAACGGCTCCCTTACCATCCGTGGTCCTGTCCACCGTCCGGTCGTGAATGACGACCAAGCGGCCGTCAAGACTCCTCCTCACGTCAAACTCTATCACCGCAGACCCCATGTCCAGGGCCCTGCGGAAAGAGCGAAGAGTATTTTCCGGTTCGTAATGACTCGCGCCGCGGTGAGAGATAAGCAGGAAATCTTTTTCGAAAAAACCTTTCATGGAATTTGGGGGAATTACCTGAACAGGTCATGGGCCGGGTCTCTGATCAGTTCATCCGAACTTCCCTCTCCCCGGATGTACTCGACCCCGCGCGCTACCACAACGGGCAGAGCCGCGGTTTTCTCCATCAGCAGGCCCGCGGCACACGCCACCTGGTCCGCGGTCGCCATCTCGGTTGCCGTAAGCAGAAGACCTTTGGTATCGGTCTCTCCCCTGCGGTCAGAAAGTGGCCTCATGCCGCTACAGCCAATGGCGATGTCGGTGAGCCCTTCCCGCCAAGGACGTCCCACGGTATCGCTTATTATGACGGCCACGTACTTTCCGGTTTCCTGTTCTATATGTTTTCTTATAACCCCGGCGGAGCGATCGGAATCAAGCGGAAGAAGCGTGACATCCTCGCCCCCGGAAACATTTGACGCATCAACGCCGGCGTTTGCCAGCACAAGCCCTCCGATCGTTTCAACTATAAGTCTTCCCTTGCCGCTTTCTCTCTCGTCCATTTTTACGATTCTCCTGGTTTCCCCGAGAATCACCTCCACCAACCTCGGATCCTTTGAAACCTCCTCGGAGACCGTAACCGCGAAACCTGAAGGTTCCACCTGGGAGAGACTAACGACCCTGCCTTCGGCCTTTGAAACCACCTTCTGCGCAATTACAACTATATCCCCGTCGAGAAACGAAAATCCCTCACGGCCGGCGGCGTGCAGAATCATCTCCCCGAGGCTGTCCCCCTCCTCCACTTCCGGAATTCCCCTCAAGGGAACAAATCTTATTTCTCCAGTCTTCTCCATGCGGAAATTCTCCCGATGCCGCACCGGCGCGGCGTTTTGTATATACCCACTAAACCATCTAGTATATATTACCGATATCAAGGGGGAGAGAAATGGAGAGATTCTATCTGGAAAGAGAGACTGACCTAGAACTTGAAAAGCAGTTCGAGGTATCCGACGTGGCAAGGGAATCAGGTCTCATGATCCGCATATTCGCAACCTCCTCGCTTAAAAAGGAAATGATGGAGCCCGATTCCGAGGCCTCGGCCCGCGGAGAGGATGAAAACACCAGGCTAAAGGAAATACTTTCCCCTCTCGTGTCGTCCATAAGGGCGACCAGAAAAACGAAGAGAACCAACGTGATCAATTTCACCGCTTCGGTTACCAAAGACGGAAAAGCCCGGGAATTTCAGGTTATTTCCTACCTGGGTCCGGTAACGAAAGACTCCGAGGAACCCTGCATAACCCTTCTCCTGCCCGAAGACCTGCCGGAAGAAACACCTTAGCCACAAAATCGTGTATTATTAGCTTTATAATGGGGTGTACAGAGGAAATTTCCGGCGAAATCTACCTTGACAACAACGCAACTACAAGACCACTTCCCGAAGTAACGGAGGCCATGCACGAAGCCATGGGCGAGGGGTTCGGCAATCCTTCAAGCGCCCATTCGGCTGGAGAGCGGGCGAGGCACCGCATGGACCTTGCCCGAAAACGGACCTCCGATCTTGTGGGATGCTCCCCCGAAGACCTCATATTCACAAGTTCCGGCACGGAATCAAACAACATGGTTTTTTATTCCTGCACCAGGAAAAAAGAGAAGCCGCACATTGTCACAACCCAAGTAGAGCACTCCTCGATAATGAAGATGTGCAATTTCCTCGAACTAAACGACGTCCACATCGAAATGCTCGAGGTGGACAGACATGGGATTCTTGACATCCGAGGACTCGAAAACGCGATCTCCGAGAAAACCGATCTAGTTTCCGTGCAGTGGGTTAACAACGAGACCGGAGTTATACAGGATATCGCGAGCATTTCCGAGGTCTGCAGGAAAAACGGAGTGCTTCTCCACACCGACGCGGCCCAGGCTGTAGGCAAGCTCGAGGTTGACCTTGCGAAGCTTCACGTGGATTTTCTCTCTTTCACCGCTCATAAAATCAGCGGTCCCCAAGGCGCCGCGGTTCTCTACGCAAAAGACAGGCTGCTTGTGAATCCTTTTCTTTTCGGAGGATTCCAGGAGGAAGGGTTTCGTCCCGGGACTGAGAACCTTCCGGGCATAACAGGCTTTGGGACCGCCTGCGAGATAAGGCACAAAAGGCTTGAGCAGGCCATAGGAAAGATGAAAGATCTTCGCGACCGGTTCGAGAGAATAATAATCGAGTCTATCCCGGACACCTCGGTTAACGGGGGCGGCGGGGAAAGAATATGCAACACCACCAATATCCATTTCGGCGGAACTGACGGAAGAAAACTGGTCTCCCTTCTTGACGAGGCGGGAATAAGGTGTTCCCAGAGTTCCGCGTGCACGAATTTCGACATTACGCCATCCTACGTTCTGACCGCCATGGGGCTGGATGAACAGCATGCGTATTCAAGCATAAGATTCAGCTTCTGCCCGGAAAACACCTTCGAGGAGATAGAAAGAGCGGCAGAGATAATCCGGGAAAAGTGCGAATTTCTCAGCAGTCAGCCCTGCTGAACCCGGGCACCCCGGGGAACCGGAAAATCAGTCGACAACCCTTACCGGCTGACCGGGAAGAAGGCCGAAGTTCCCCTCGGTTATGATTCTGGAATCTGGAGGAAGGGAATCAAAGGATATGTAGGCCGAGTTGTCGTCTATCCACGTGGGCGCCACTTTAGCCTTGAGAACTTCTCCGTTTTTCTCAACCAGCACAAAAAAGGAATTTTCTTTATTGTCGGACAAGACAGCCGTCTTGGGAATTCTGACGACATTATCAAGCGTCTGCACCGGTATTTTTACGGAAACCATTTCCCCGGGCCACCATTTTACCGAGGGGTCGGATATGGCAATCTCGATATCGTAGGTGCCCGAGAAATCATCAGAACCCGGACTCACGCCGTCAACCTCGCCCGCGACGGTTTCCACCGTGCCGTCTCTTGTAAGTGATACCTCGAGAACATCTCCCCTGTTGACGCTTCTGGCAACAGACACGTCCACACCGGCTATGACTTTCCTGCCGCTTAGATTAACGACTTTGGCTACCACATCCCCGTTTCTTGTCTCCTGCCCGATGTCGGGAACGATTTCAATAACCTGGCCTTGGATAGGGGAGCGGATCTTGAGGTTTTCGTAATTCCACTTGGCCCTTTTGTAAGAAGCTTCAAGGGCCTTCACGCCGGCCGAGGCGGTTTCAAGCAGGTTTTGTGACGCCTCGGTCTCGTCCTCAGAGACTATTCCCTTCTCAAAAAGAGCCGCGTTCCTGCGATATACCCTTTCAGCCTCGGCAAGCTTCCCCTTGGCGGACTCAAGATTGTACTTGGCCTCGTCAAGCCGTGTTTCCACACGGTAATCGTAGAGTTCGAGGATAATTCCATCCTTCTCGATTTCCTGACCTCGACCGGAATCTATCCGCTTTACCCATCCCGAGACGGTCGTTCGGACCAGAACGGTCTGCTTGCCACGGACTCTTCCGAGAACTTCGGTGTAAACTGAACCCGGGGATGCAACAGGTGTCATCACTTTTATGGGCCTGTGGACGTTATCTTCAGAGTGACCCTGTGCACTCGATTCCCTTTCTTGAAGAAACCTCGCGTACAGGAGAGAAAGAACCAGGAGGAAACCAAGAGATATTAAAACCAGAGTCACCCAGTTCTTCATTTTTCTTTCCCTGAACCAAGATCTCATCTATTCTCCACCCACAAAAGCTTCAATAAAAAAAGACATTCATAACAATATTGAGAATCCGGCGATTTAGCAACAACCGGCAAAATTAGGAATAACCGGTAAAACAGATTGACTTTTGGCCAGAATACCCCGATAATTATTAAGAGATTTTAAGGAGGATGTTAGTGAACGGAAAACCTTTAACAAAATCCCAGCTTTCAAACAGCTTGGCAGAGAAGGCGGGAATAACCAAGGCGACAGCCAAAACCGTTATTGATGCTATGGCGTCAATTGCATGTGAAGAGGTAAAGGAAAAAGGAGAATTCACGATTCCTGGAATCGGCAAACTGGTTATCAGCAATCGTAGTGCCAGAATGGGGAGAAACCCCGCCACCGGTGAAGTAATCAGCATACCTGCAAGAAAGGTCCTGAAGTTCCGCGTGGCGAAAGCCTGCAAGGATTCCGTGCTAGGTTAAAACTGTCTCCACGCTTTACCTAGTTGATACTGCCTCTCAGCGACCAGTTGAGAATTTCTACTGGATGCACAATCTTGGTCTTGGAATCTAAACCGAGCAGTCCCTTGCGGATCTGTATCATGCACCCGGGATTCCCGACGGCCAGGTAATCCGCACCGGTTTTTTCTATCTCGTTTATTTTCCCTGAGAGAAGTTTGGCGGACATCTCCGGTTGCACGATATTATATATCCCGGCGCTTCCGCAGCAGTGATCCGACCGTTGCATTTCGACGAGTTCCAGTCCTGGGATGCTTCTCAGAAGTTCTCTTGGAGCAGACCGTATCCCCTGTCCGTGAACAATATGGCATGCGTCCTGATAAGTAATCTTTATATCAAGAGGGCGCAGCGACGCCCCTATTTCCACATCTGAAAGAAATTCCATGACATCCACGGTTTTCGCTGAGAGCTGCGCTGCGGCTTCGGAGTAGACCGGATCCCCATGCAGGATCTCGGCGTATTCCTTCATAGTGGAACCGCATCCGGCAGAATTAACGACTACGGCATCTACATTTAAGGTGGCGAAAAGCGCCACCAGTTTTCTTGCGAACTCCCTTCCTTCCTCAAGCCTTCCCGAATGAACAGAAAGGGCCCCGCAACATCCCTGATTCTTGGGAACAAAAACTTCGCAGCCACTTGCGCGAAGCACTTCGATCGTTGCCCTGTTTATTTCCGGGAAGAAAACCCCCTGAACGCACCCGCTCAGAAGGGCAACTTTCTTTTTTCTCTCTCCAATTGCCGGGTAAAAGGCCGAAAGAGTTTCCCCGAAAGCGGAGTTGACCTCGGGCAGCATATGAAACATGGAAGAAGCCGAGAGACTTATTCTGTCAAGAAGCCACGGCGGGAAAACCCTCTTCAGGCCAAGGGTTTTTACCAGGTAGACAAACGGCAGAAGAACCTTCAACCTTTGGGGATAGGGAAAGATTTTGAAGATAAAAGCCTTGAGAATTTTCTCCCCCAGGCCCCTCTTGAACCTCCTTTCAATCTGTCCCCTCGACATCTCTATCAGACTTCCATACTTGACTCCAGAGGGACACGCAGTCTCACAGGCGAGACATCCCAGACACAGATCAAGGTGCTTTACAAGTGACTCGCCCATCGGAATTCTTCCCTCCTCTGCGGCCTTTATCAGATGTATTCTTCCCCTGGGAGAATCGAGTTCGTTCCCGGTCTCAAGATAGGTGGGACAAGATGAAAGACAGAACCCGCAGTGAACGCAGTCCTGTATTATCTTCTTGCTCGGGCGGTCCGTATGGTCAAAAGCAGTCTCAAGCGACATTGCGTCCCTCCGCTCCCGAAGAAATCGAAAAACCGAAAGTCTCGAGACCCGCGCTATGGAAAGCCTCTTTGAGTTCCTCTTGGGCGCCAAACGATTTTTTCCCAAGTTTTCTGCCGGATATATCAAAGTGAAGAGAGTCTTGAGAAAAAGGATTTGGGCAGATCGTATAGTTAAGCCCGTCCTCTGATGACAGCGCTATTTCCACCGTGTCTCCGAGGTAATTAATCGGAACGTCCGGAATAGTGACTGATCTTGATCCGTGGCAGAGGCCAAGCGATATTATGTCACCCACCTGAAGAAACCTGAGATTGGTCTGGATATCGGCAGGCAGGTATCCGTTCAGGCTCTCATCCCCGATCCTGATCTCAAGGCTTAGCCGCAGAAATTCCCTGATTTTCTCTCTAAGCGAAACGGCCGCCTTGTTGTTTGGGTTTCTGGATATGGTCCTTTCGTTAAGTTCGGAGAAGTGAAGCGCTATGAGCGCGCAGGCGTATGGATACTCGCCGGCATGTTTTTCGAAACACTCAGACCATATCTCAAGCTGGCTCTCGGGCCGCATTTCCATGAAACTTCTCGGATAGCCGTTTTTCGGGTTAAGATCAGCCACGGAATCCGTTTCCTCCCACCCGCAGTCATGTTCCCTTATCGCAAGCATCACTTCGTCTCTGGGAACGATAGTCTCGAAATCCTCATTGCCCCAGAAATCCATTATTCTTGAAGAAAGAAAAGCGTGGCTTGGCTGCGTTATGAGCGTCCACCCCTCATCGGATTCCCTTCTTATCATAATCCGTATCCTCAGTCTGCATCGAATATTTTTTCGCCGGGCAGAATGTTTCCCGGATCAAAACGCCGTTTTATGTTCTTCATAAGAAAAAGCGCCTCTCCGAAATCTCCCCACGCTTTTATCCTCTCCCTGAGTTCGTCGCGGACCCCCGAGAACATGATACGGCCCCCAAGCGAATCGGCAAGATTCTCAAGAGAATGTGCCGCTCTGACCGCCTCTTCACCCCCACCGCTTACCGAAATAAGCGCAACCCCTCTGGCGGGTCTCGAAAGGCAACGCACTGTGACCCCCGAGAGTGCCGGATTGCTCTCGATATCGGAGAAAATCTCGATTGAGGCAGTTACGGGGAGGGTGAGCTTCGAGGAAAAACTTGCCCCGGATGGAAGCGGGAATTCCCTTGCCGAATCCCATAACTCCCGTGAATCCTGATCGCCCATCTCGATGAAGGAGACAGAGTCACCAGAGGTTATCTCTCTCACCTGTTTTATCTGCTCGATCACTGCCTCTTCGAAGCTGTCGAATTTAAGCAGAACACTTCTTTTGGCCCCCGGTGCCGCCGCAAATTCCAAAGAGAGTCTCTCGTCAAGTATTTCAAAGCATGTGGGAACAACATCCGCAGCAAGTATCGCTCTGGCTGCCCGGGAACAGGAAACATGGCTGTCAAAACCCAGAACTAGGGTTCTTGAGAAGGGCTGGCGGGGGTATAACCTGAAAGTCGCTTCCACCAATACACACAGGGTGCCAAGCGAACCCGCCATAAGCTTAGGAATATCATAACCCGCCACGTTTTTAACTACTTTCCCTCCCAAGTTTATGATCTCACCGTCAGCCCTCACGGCCCTGACTCCCAGAATAAGCTCTCTGCACGTGCCGTATCTGGTGCTCATTGGACCGCAAAGATTCGTCGACAAAAGCCCCCCCACGGTGGCTCCGGAGTTAAGACCGGGCGGATCCACGGGAAAAAGCTGGTTTTCGCGCCCAACGGCATTCTGAAACTCCCTTACCTCCATCCCGCATTCGACCGTGGAAACCATGTCAGAGGGCTCGTGGAACAGAACCCTGCCAAGACGCTTGAGTGAAAGCGCCGCGCCGACCGCGCCGACCGGGTTGCCGAGAAAAAGCTTGGTGCCCCCCGCAAAGGGAAAAACACGAATGCCCTTCTGCGAGGCAAACCCGAGGACCCGGGATATCTCCTCGATGTTTTCGGGATAGAGAATTACTTCGGGAGAGAAGCCGAATTCTGGAACGTCTGAACCCGTATCCCCGGAAACGGGAACATGGGAAGCTGAAACCATCTTGCAGAATTCTGTTACGTGAGACATCCTTTTTTCAAACCAACGGACCGTTAAACCTTGAACACGGGCCCCGCTCTACTAGAAAAGCTCCCCCATTTCCTTCGCGGGAGCAGTTTCGGAACCTCGTTTTTGCATCCCGGGCTCAACGCACGTTCTAGGAGTCGGGAACACCTTGCCGGGATTGCAGAGCCCTTCTTCGTCAAAAGCGCACCGCACAAGATTCATCGTATCTATTTCCTGTTCACTGAACATAAGCGGAAGAAACCTCTTCTTATCAAAACCCACACCGTGTTCTCCCGTAATGCTGCCGCCGACATCAACGCATACCCTGAGAATTTCGCCGGAAAGTTCCTCGGCTTTCTCGGATTCCCCCTCAACTTCGGGATCATAAAGCACCAGCGGATGAAGATTTCCGTCTCCCGCGTGAAAGACATTGGCAACTCGAAGGCCGTACCGTCTGCCGAGCTCCCCTATCTCTCCAAGCACCCTGGCCAAGCTGCTCCTGGGAATTACGCCGTCCTGGACATAGTATCCGGGACTTATTTTCCCCATGGCGGCAAACGCGCTTTTACGCCCCTTCCAGAAAAGCTGTCTCTCGCTTTCATCCGCCGCCAGCTTTATTTCAATCGCACCGTTTTCCCGAAGTATCCCGGTCACGGCAGGAACCTGTGCGCTAACCTCTGCCCCAGGTCCGTCAAGCTCCACGAGAAGAATGGCTCCCGCGTCCCTGGGATATCCGGCACCTACCGTGGTTTCCACAGCGTTTATGCTGAGATTGTCCATGATTTCCATTCCCGCGGGAATAACCCCGGAAGAAATGATCGCGGAGACCGACGCCCCGGCATCCTCGATTCTCTCAAACGAAGCAAAAAGAGTTTTAACCATCTGAGGTTTTTTTATTATTCTCAAAAAGACCTTGGTCACTATGCCCAAAAGCCCCTCGCTTCCGACCACAAGCGAAAGAAGATCATATCCGAGACTCTCCGGGGTAGGACCTCCGAGCGTGACCACTGCTCCGTCGGGCAGAACCATCTCCACTCCGAGCACATGGTTGGTCGTGACTCCATACTTAAGACAATGAACTCCACCAGAATTCTCTGCGACATTGCCCCCTATTGTGCACACGATCTGGCTTGAAGGATCGGGGGCGTAGTAAAATCCCTCGGCACTCACGGCATCGGTTACGGAAATATTTACCACTCCGGGCTCGACCACGACAACGCGGTTCGGGATATCCACGTCAAGAATCCTGTTCATTCTTGAAAGTGATATCACTATTCCCTCGCGACTGGGAAGAGCGCCGCCAGAGAGACCGGTTCCCGCCCCTCTCGGAACAAAAGGAATTTTCTCGCGATTGCAGAGTTTCACAACCAGGGAGACTTCCTCCGCACTTGAGGGAAGAACAACGAAAAGAGGTGTTACCCTGTATCCCGTAAGCCCGTCGCTTTCATAAGCGATCAGCTCATCCTCGGCTGATATAACCGCCCCGGCGCCCAGGATTCCCACAAGTTCCGAGGCGATACGGGATTTCCATCTGTCGGTTCTTTTTACAGCTTGCGAGTCCATCGTTAAACTTATAGTATATCGGAACCCGGGGAACGCGAAAAATTGACTGAAACCTTCAAAGAAACCGATCCGCTCGTATTTGACAAGCTATCCGAATGCCTTACGGGCGGAGGGGTGATCGTATACCCGACCGAAACTCTCTACGGGATCGGCTGTCTTGCGTTTGATCGGGAGGCCTGCCGGAAAATAGTAAGGATAAAACAAAGATCCGGAGGCAAGGGCCTTATAGTCCTCGTAAGTGATGAGGAGATGCTTGATCGCCACTTCCATGTTCCCGGCGACCTGCTCGAAAGATACTCCCGGAGCCAAAAACCCTTAACGCTCATACTGCATCCGAAATCCGTTTTCCCGCAAGAGGTGTCGGGAGGAAGAGACTCGGTCGCGGCAAGAATCTCCACTTCCCTTTTCGCAAAAGAGATCCTTCGTCGCGTGGGAGAACCCATAACCTCTACGAGCGCGAACATAAGCGGCAGGGGCAACTCAAACCGGTTTGCTGATATCCGCAGGGATTTTCCGAGCGGGATTGATGTTATCGTTGATTCTGGTAACCTTCCACCCTCAATGGGTTCAGCGATAGTGAACCTGACGACCACGTCACCCGAGATTATCAGAGAGGGCGATCTTTCCGTAACCGAAATAGAGAAGATTCTTCATGGCTGAAATACAACCTTTCAGAGGTATAAGATACAGCAAGGAAGCGGTCGAGGACTTCGCGAAAGTCATCGCTCCTCCCTATGACGTAATAAGCCCGCAGCAACGCGAGGAACTCTTCGCCAAAAGTCTTTTTAACGCCGTGAGAATTGAACTGCCCGAAGGAGAAGGCAAGCAGCGTTATCAAAATGCGAATGAAATCTATTCGAAGTGGCTTCGCGACAAGGTGCTCATAAGGGATGACGAGCCTTCAATTTACCCTTACTACCAGGATTTCGAGTTCGAAGGGCAACGCTACACAAGAAAAGGGTTCATAGCGAACCTAAAGGTTGAAGATTTCGACAAGAAAATCGTTCTGCCACATGAACAGACTTTCAGAAAACACAAGGAAGACCGGCTGGCGCTCACAGTCGCATGCAACTCCAACCTGAGCCAGATCTTCTGCGTCTATCCCGACGCCTCGGGAGAGGTCGAGGAAGATGTAGATAAAAATATCGGAGAGCCGCTTGTGGACGTCATCTTTGAGGAAGGAATAAGAAATACTCTCTGGAAGATATCCGACCCGAAAATCATAGAACGCGTAAAAAGCCGCCTCGCGGACAAATCCATCCTGATCGCAGACGGTCACCACCGTTATGAAACCTCGATAAACTTCAGAGACCTGAAGAGAAGAGAAACGGGGGAAAACTCAGGACAGATGCCCTGGGACTACGTAATGACCTATCTCTCGCGCGGAGAAGGCCAGGGACTTATAATTAACCCCACTCACAGGATAGCAAGAAAAGTCGGAGATAACCTGATTGACAATCTGCGGGAAGATTTCGAAGTCGAGAGAATTGCGCTTGAGCGCTCGCTTGATCTCGGCCCGGACCAGATATCCGTTGTAACCAAGGACCCCGAGAGAACCTTCAGGCTTACTCCCAAGACGGCGCGTGAAAAAGACTATGAGAACCTCGCCGTGATAATTCTTCACAGCCAAGTGTTCGGAGCACTGATAGAAGAAGACAAGGCGGGTGTACGATACTCCAAGTTCCCAGAAGAAGTATTCGAGAACGTGCACAACGGGGAATTTGAGGCCGGATTTCTTCTTCCCAAGCTAAAATCGGAGGACATATTCAAAGTGGTTCTCGACGGAACCAAGATGCCTCACAAGACCACCTACTTCTATCCGAAAATTCTCTCCGGATTAATATTCAACCCTCTCTGGCGTTAAGAAAAAAAGGGGAATTCACTCCTGCTAATTGCTCCGACCCCATTCCATCGCTGTCTGCCATTTCAGTATCTCTGGTTTAGGTAACTGACTTCTTCAACTCTTGAACGTGGCAGTTTGCCATATCCCCAACTCCCAACGTGCGAGAGTTTGTCCTTTTTTGTTGGCCTCTATCCTCGCCTTATCGATAAAATGTAGATACTCTTCAATGGTATCTATCTCCGTCCAGGTCTTTCGACAAATCTCGCACCGTGCGTCGCTCGGGTATTTATTAATCTCCTTAAGCACAATCGAATCAATAGGGCAGTGGGGCGGTTCTGGAATGATCCCACGAGCCCAACCGTATTTGAGATAAAGATTCAACGCCTTCTGAGCGGTGCCAATACGAAACTTGCCCTTAAATAATATTTCGTGATGATGTCTACTCAGGGTATATGATAAATTTTTGATATTGGCAATATGCCGGTCATCTTGGACTTCACCTGCCAGATATTCTTCCAGCTTTAAATTGAGTTGGCCACGTAGCGACTCACGGAATTCATCTCTCTTCTTCTTATCAGTGTTGCAATATATTGGATAATTGCGATTGCGAGTATTAAGGGCACCGTTTATGGTAAGCATAAGTGTCTCCCGTTCCAGAAACAGGTTTAGAAGAGGATCTTCAACTAACTTGTTGGGTACTGTTATCGGCGCAATCCTTTTCTTTTTCCTGCTCACAATCAAGCCTCCTGTCGCTTATCTTATGGGCAACGGGCGATACATAATTCAGGCAAAAAAAAGAGGAAGGATAACCGTTAAGGTCTCCCTCCTCTTTCTTACTCATCAAGAACCGAGTGTCTCTCGACACCA
>JAPPFE010000008.1 GCA_028823955.1 Candidatus Dadabacteria bacterium | reverse complement strand
TTTACCGCTCAGGAGATCACAGAGTATAATAATTGATAAGCAAAATCGGACAAACCAGGCGGGCAGACGCATGGAATATCTTCACACAATGATAAGGGTCGGCGACCTTGAAAAGTCAGTCGCGTTCTATACCGATGTCATTGGTCTTAAGTTTCACAGGAAAACCGATTACCCAGAAGGCCGCTTCACGCTTGCTTTTCTGGGCTACGGAGGCAACACAGAACCTTTCCTCGAACTTACTCATAACTGGGACACCTCACAATACGACCTTGGAGAAGGTTACGGTCACATGGCATTTGGTGTCGAAGACATATATGCAACCTGTGAGAAAATAGAACAGGCCGGGGGACGCGTAACCAGAGCCCCGGGACCCATGAAACACGGAACCACCGTGATAGCTTTCGTCGAGGATCCCGATTCGTATAAAATCGAGCTTATACAGAGAAAGAACTGATTTCCCCGATCATTTTTTTCTCTTTTTCCATCTGGCTTCCAGATATTTCTTGAGATTCGCCTCCCTTCCCTTGTCCGTGGGTTCGTAGTAAACGCTGTCTTTTATCTCTTCGGGAAGAAAATCGTCCTCGACGAAGTGATCCTCGTAGTTGTGGGCGTACTTGTAGCCCTTTTTGTAGCCGAGATCCTTCATTAGTTCTGTCGGGGCGTTTCTCAGGTGAAGCGGAATCTGGAGGCCGGGATTATTCCTCACGTCTTTTTCCGCTCTCCGTATAGCCTTGTATGCGGCGTTGCTCTTGGGACAACTGGCAAGATAGGTGGTTACCTGGGAGAGAATTATGCTGCTCTCAGGCATCCCCACGTAATTGACCGCCGTGAAACAGTCGGTCGCCAGGGTAAGCGCGTAGGGTTCTGCGTTTCCGATGTCCTCTGAAGCAAGTATCACAAGACGCCTGGCGATGAACTTCGGATCCTCTCCCGCCTCAAGCATTCTCGCCAGGTAGTAGACCGCCGCGTCGGGGTCGCTTCCCCTAACGCTTTTTATGAAGGCGGAAATCGTATTGTAGTGCTCCTCCCCCGCCCTGTCGTAGAGAAGGCCCGTTTTCTGGAAGATTTCCTTCACGAGATCAGAGTCAATCTCAGCAAGTTTCTTTGAACGAAGAAGAGAAGAACCGATCTCGAGGGCGTTGAGCATAACCCTGGCGTCTCCGCCGCAAAGCGCTATGAGTTCGGCTCGAGCCTCGGCCGAAATACCGGTGCCCGCAAGAAGTTCGTCCCCGGAGAGAACTTTTTCGAGTATCTGGTCAAGCTCCTGCGCTGAGAGCGGGTTAAGAACATAAACCTGGCAGCGGGAGAGAAGCGGGCTTATGACCTCAAACGAAGGGTTCTCGGTCGTAGCCCCTATGAGAATCAAAACCCCCTCTTCGACGCTTTTTAGAAGCGCCGCCTGCTGCGCCTTGTTGAATCTGTGTATTTCATCGATGAAAAGCACGGTCTTGCGCCCGGAGTAAAGAGCGTCTTTAGCGGCTGCGACAATATCCCTCAGTTCCTTCACTCCTGAGGAAATCGCGTTTATCTGCACGAACCTTGCACCCGCCCTGCCCGCGATAAGCCTTGAAAGCGTTGTTTTCCCCGTCCCTGGAGGACCCCAGAATATCATGGAATGCGCCCCCCCGGCCTCAAGCGTTTTCGTCACAAGGCCGTCAGGCCCTATCAGATGCTCCTGGCCTACCATCTGTTCTATGCTCTCGGGTCTCATTCTCTCGGGAAGAGGAAGAGATTCTTTCTGAGGTTTGAAAAGACCGGGGTCGTCTGGGTTCAAGTCTGTCTCCCGTTTTGAATTCGCGCTTTCGTATAAAGATTAGAGCTTAAAGCCATATAAATCAATCCGAAGGGCTTTCGCCTATCTCCGTCGGTTTTGGAAAAAAAGGCCGTTTGGTTATAATCAGCCCATCATGGATATAAAACTCTTAAAGAAGCTCTGCGACACTCCAGGAATGCCCGGGGATGAGGGCAAGGTGAAGGCGATTCTGCTTGAGGAAATAAAGAAATTCTCAGAAGACATCACCGAAGACGTTCTTGGAAACATAATCGCCCGCATCCCGGGAGACGGTCCCACTCTTGTTCTTGACGCCCACATGGACGAAGTGGGATTCATGGTACACCATATAGATAACAGAGGATTTTTAAGGGTAACCCCGCTTGGAGGAATGGACGCCAGGGGTTTTTACGGACAGCGCCTGGTGGTTTGGGGAAAAGAACCTCTAAAGGGGGTGGTGGCAGCGGTTCCACCCCACGTGACCAGGAGCAGCGGAGGGGCCAAGGAGGTTCCGGAAATTGAAGACTGCGCGGTCGATCTTGGGCTCAGTCCTGAAAAAGTCGCCGACCTAGTAAAAATAGGGGACATGGTGTCATTTGACACTTCCCTCGATGAAACCGAGGATTCCGTAATCTCAAAGGCCATTGACGACAGGATGGGTCTTTTCGTAATAATCGAAGCTCTTCGAAAGACTCCGAATCCGGGCTGCAATCTCATAGTTACATTTACCGTGCAGGAAGAAGTCGGGCTTCGCGGGGCGAGGGTAATAACGCCGGTTTACGAACCGGACTTCGCTGTCGCACTTGAAGGCACTGTGGCAATGGACATACCGGGGGTCTCGGAAAGCAAATCCTTTGCCAATATCGGCAAGGGACCCGAGATCAGGCTTTCAGACAGGTTCCTGGTGGCGCACAGACCATTCAGCTTTTTTATAAAGGAACTTGCGGAGAAAAACGAAATCCCTTACCAGATAACAGTAAAAAAAGCGGGCAGCACAAACGCAACCGCCATGCAGGTCACCGGAAAGGGGACCAGGGCGGCCGTCCTGTCAGTTCCGACAAGATATCTTCACAGCCCGAGTTCCATCGCCTATAAAAGCGATATCAGTCACACAATAGATCTGGTGTCATGCCTGCTCAGTGACATAGGAAAATTCAGTCTCTCAAACCAGCATCAGGGCGCTCAGCAACAATGATGGAAGAACTGCTCCGCGTATTCGAGGAAATCGCCAGGGAAAACTTCCCTGAACTTGATCTTGAGAAATTCTCTCTAGCGCTTCGCGAGGAGATAGAAAAGAAAAAATACGATCTTCAGGACGAAGCCCTGCTTGAGACAGCCCTTCGGGATGACAGAGACACCTTCAAAGACTCTTTTCTGGAAATGCTCGAGGAAAAAGCAGCGCGCGAAAACAGTGGGAAAGCATTTATTCTATCGGAGAGAGGCCGTAACGAGGCCATCTCAATCCTAATAGCCAATACCGAGCACACGATTGACTACTACTACAACACCATAATAGGAAAACATTTTTCGGCAAGTTAGGCGCAGGTGTTTCTCCGTATTGCTTTTTGCTGGAACAACTTTTAAGAATTCCGGATTCCCGAGTTTGTGAGTCCTTTTTGAAAAAACTGCTTAAAGAACCAATAGCTCCTATTGGTCATTCACAACTGGCTTGCCTGTCCGGTGAGAACAGGGGAACCGCATTCTTGTTGGAACTCAGCAGCTCTTCATGACTGAAGGAGTAGTCCTTTGTATAGTCAACGCAAATGAAATGCTGCCCGATACGGTGCGAGCATTGGGCCGGAAGATGAGAAGGGTCGAAAGAACCGCTGTATCCACTGAGAAGTTCGCCGTCAACAAACGTTGCAATGACATCCGATACCTCCGATGAAATCAGGTCTTTAAAGGGGTCATTAGTCCGCTTCCGAAATATCATGATATCCGCCGCAAAGCCCTGCTCCAGCTTGCCGGTCAGTTTTTCTACCTCCAGCGAGTACGCTGCGTGCTCCGTAGCCATGCGCCAGTAGTCGCTTCCCGACAGATGGTCATCCCATTGCGCATTGTCAATATGCTCGGCACAGCGAAATTCCTCAAGGAGATTGTACGAACCCGAGTATGACCAATCCGTACTGATCGCGACCCGGGCGCCGGCCCGCAATGCGTTCGGAATATCGACTGTGGTCCCGTAAAGAACCACGTTCGACCTCGGCGACCAGATAAGAGTCACGTCAAGGTCTTTCAGGCGCTCAACGTCTTGACGGCTCAGCCCCACTCCGTGGATAAGGGAGTAACGCCGCTCCGGGTTCTTCGAGACATAATCCAGATAGAACTTCCCTTCAATTTCCGCCGTGCAGTTGGTTCCCTCCGCAATGTGGGGCACATAGGGCGGTTTGTCCTCAAACTCAAGAAAAAGGCTGCGGGGATCGCGGGACTCGGTTGGCGCTAACGGGCAAGAAAACCCGCTGAGTTCCTCGGTAGCGTCAAAACCGTAGGGAAACGTCTCCATCTCAGCAAGATAGAAGTACCTTGTTTCGTCTCCGGGACGACCACCCGCATTTTTAACAAGTCCCTCAATGCCGCCTGAACCGGCCATCGTGGTGGTGCCGGACAGAAGGTGGCGGAGTTCTATCCAGAATTTCCGGACATCTTCCTCAACCCTCTCAAACTCGACCGCATAATACTCCGGGCCGGCTACGCCCCGCCATTGATCACGGTGCGAATACACGGAACGCGTCATCGGATCCGGAAATCCTCCGCTCCAATCCGGGTGTTCATGCGGATTTATCAGGCCAGGCGAAATGTACGAACTGCTGCAATCAAATACCGAGGCATCGGGAATTTTTGCTTCGATGCTGTTTGTCTTGCCAATATCAAGAATATCAAGAATGTGGCCGTCGCGTATAAGGATTGCGCCGCACTTTGCTCCGCCGGCGTCTTTAATCAGATTCCCTATGATAATTGTCTCATCAGATTGTCGGATAGAAACTTCACAGCGTTGGGAATGTCGAGCAGACTCGGCGGAAGATGCTACCTGCGCGTCACTGCACAAATTCGAAGATGTGGAACCACAACCGGAAAGCGCAAAAAGGACCAAGAGCTGGATCGCTACGAGTACCGCCTTCACAGATTCTTGCTTAGTGAGATTGGCTTGTCTGTATTTCATCAATGGAGAACAACCAGTAATTGCTATTCTACCAATCTCTCCTTTTGATAGCAACATAATCCGGCAAGGTCTATTATATGAAAGGAATTGGAATTACGGAATTGACCGGACAAACATGGCACCGGTTGAAAGAACAGTCTCATCCCTTATAGGTCCTCCCCTCAATCCAAGTTTGGATTGAGCGCGAAGGAGGCCTTGTTTTAGCGGATATGCAGCGGGTGTGTTAATTCATTGGTGGAATTCTACCCATCCCCTATCCACCTTCTGCTAATTCCTTTACAGAAACACATTCTCTAAAGAAGAGATAGAGAAAGTAGAACGCGCTTGCAGCAAAATCAACCTTCGTGTGGAGCGACTTGAAAAAGTTCTAGGAAACGCCCAGAAGGCAATTCGTAAGATTGATCGACTACTTCTTCTTACGCCTTTTGCTCATCGCCACGTATTTTCTATTATCTTCCCCCAGATAAACCTGCCTGGGCCTTGCGATTCTGGTTTCGGGGTCGTTCATCAGCTCAAGCCACTGGGCAAGCCACCCGGCCATCCTCGCTATCGCGAAAAGCACGGTAAACATGCTCGTGGGAAGACCTATGCTCTGGTATATGAGTCCAGAGTAGAAATCAACGTTCGGGTAAAGCCTTCTTCTTACGAAATAGTCATCTTCAAGGGCTATTCTCTCAAGCTCAAGCGCTATGTCGAGCAGAGGATTTTTCCCGGTGACTTCAAACACGTCGTGGGCTATATCCTTTATTATCGCCGCTCTCGGATCGTAAGCCTTGTACACCCTGTGCCCGAAGCCCATGAGCCTGAATTCTCCTTTCTTGGCCCTTTCTATGTACTGCGGAATCTTGTCAATCGAGCCTATGTCGGCAAGCATTTCAAGCACCGCCTCGTTCGCTCCGCCGTGAAGAGGACCGTACAGTGCGGCAATCGCCGCAGCGGCCGCGGAGTAAGGATCCGGATGGGAGCTTCCGACGTTTCTCATCGCGCTTGCGCTGCAGTTCTGCTCGTGGTCGGCATGGAGGATGAAAAGAACGTCTATCGCTTTCTCTATCGCCGGATTCGGCTCATACTTGGTCTCGGTCATCTTGAACATCATTGAAAGGAAATTCCCGGCGTAGCTGAGTTCGTTGTCGGGGTATACATATGGAAGACCCATTATATGCCTGTAGGAAAATCCGGCTATGGTCGGCGTCTTCGCTATAAGCCTTCTTATCTCAAGTTTCTGCACGTCGGTATCGAATATGTCCTTTGCCCCCGGATAGAAGGTCGAGAGGGCTCCGACGGTCGCAAGAAGCATGCCCATCGGGTGCGCGTCGTAGCGGAATCCATCCATGAGCTTCCTTATGTTTTCATGCACGTACGTGTGATGCGTTATGTCGTGAACCCAGCTGTCATATTGCGATTTGTTAGGCAGCTCACCGTGAATAAGGAGATAGGCAACTTCGAGGAAGTTGCTTTTTTTCGCCAGATCTTCTATCGGGTACCCCCTGTATCTCAGGATCCCCTTTTCTCCATCAATGAAGGTAACCTTGCTTTTGCACGAAGCCGTATTCCCGAAAGCTGGGTCGTAACTCATCATGCCAAAGTCCTCGTCCTTAACCCTTATCTGGCGAAGGTCAGTGGCTCTTATGGTGTCGTTGTCTATAGCAAGCTCGTATGTTTTACCTGTCCTGTTATCCTTTACGGACAAAGTGTTCTTCGACATTTGTGAATCTCCTCGTAGTAGTGAAGTTGTTTAAATCAAGTTGTCGGTCGGATTGGATTCCCGTATGTGAACCACCCTCTTTTTCACTCCAACACCCTAAGAGTCAATCCAACCGATCAAGGTGATTGTAACAGATTTTTCAACTAAACGCAAAACAACCTAACCGAATTCCACGATACTGATGGGGACAGGGGTAAAACAGGAAATAAAAATAAGCAGTGAGAGAAAAGCAAGGGCTTTTCTTCCGGCACCGATCTCGGTATCACTCGATATGGTCGGCGGATGGGACGTGCCGAGCACCAAAAGCAGTATCGCCCAGAAAAGCCAGCCGACCCAACCCTCAAACATAAGCCACTCAGGAAGAATGCCAAGCACCCACAAGCCCAGATAATCCGCAAAGTCCATCAGAGGTACCGTTCCCACTCCCATTATTGCAAGAAAAATAACCGTAGCGGCCGATATAGCTTTATGCCACTCCGCCGGGAAGACGCAGTATATAAGATGCCCTCCGTCAAGCTGCCCAGCGGGCATGAGATTCAAGACGGTTACGAAAAGGCCTATCCATCCCGCAAATGCAACGGGGTGCAGCAGAATTTCGTATCCCTGGGCGACTTCCCCGATAGCCATTTTTGAGAAAAGGGCAAATACGAGAGAATTGCCAAGAGACATGGCCGCCTGCATCTCAGAAAGCCTCTCAGAATCCAAAGCGACCACTTCCGAGAAAAGCAGCCCGACAAACAAGACCGGAAGAGCTACTATCACCCCGGCTATGGGACCAGCGACCCCTATGTCGAAAAGCTCCCTTCGGCCGCGTATCCGGGACTTTATCCTTATAAACGCCCCGAACGTCCCTATAGGAGAGAGGAAGGGAGGAGCAGGGATAAACCAGGGAAGAGTTATCGAAACGCCGTATTTCCTGCCGTAAAAGTAATGACCCATTTCATGGGCTCCAAGAATGGCGACCAGAGAAAGCGAGAAAAGAACGCCCCCCGTATAAGTCCCGCTTATCATGTAGCCGGAAAGAAAAGTCGTGGCCGCCGTGAGAATAAAAAGCACCAGCGGAATAAGGATAGATCTTTTGATCATGGCTACTCTACTTCGAGCAACATCGGGTTTATGGAGTTAAGGACATCCTTTAAGTATCTCTCTATGTCGGACTCCTTTGAGAGCAGCAATAGATCGGACCTTATTTCCTCAAGCATCCGCTCAGAAAGCCTGTCCGAAAGGAATTTCACATAAGGAAACCGAAGCGGAGAAACGCTCAGATGACGGTAACCAAGAGCCAATATAAGGAGCGTACCGGAAGGAACTCCCGCTATTTCTCCACATATTGAAAGCTCCTTTCCGCTTGAGAGAACCTGCTCTCTTGTAAAATCCAGCATTCTCACCACGGAAGGATGGAAAGCCGAGTAAAGATGTCCAACCGCGTTTGAATTTCTATCCACCGCAAGCAGGTACTGTATGAGGTCGTTTGTTCCAATGGAAACAAAATCTATTAAGTCCGCATAATCACCGAACTGATACACAAGCGCCGGAACTTCCATCATTATTCCGAGCTTCGGTATATCATGTCGGTGAAGACTGACTTCGGCAGACAGTTCCTCAATTATCTGCGCCGCGGTCTCAACCTCCCAGACATTTGATACCATAGGCAGAAGAATCTTGAAATTCCCCCCTTTCTTCGCCGCGAGCAAAATGGATTTCACCTGATCCCTGAAAAGATCAAGATACTCCATTGAAAAGCGGATTGAGCGAAGACCAAGAAGAGGGTTCTCTTCTTTGGGCATGTTGAGATAGGAAAGTATCTTGTCAGAACCCACATCCAGGGTCCTAATGGTCACTCCATCCTCAAAATTAGCTGAGATCTCCTTGTATATCTTTAGCTGGGACCTCACACTGGGCCATTTCTTAAACCGCGCGAAGGCAAACTCCGTTCTGAAAAGTCCCGCTCTCTTAATGCCGTAACGCTTGGCCACCTCGGCATCGGCCGGAATTCCGACATTCGCCGTTATTTCGACGTCAAGACCGGTGCTGGTACTTTTTTCGGCTTCAGTCTCTATGAAGCTGCGGAGTTCAACGGCTTTTTGGTGCATGGACAGATACTCATCCTTAAGCACCTGGTCGGGGTTTGTGAAAATGAAACCGCTTCTCCCGTCAACTATCATATCCTCCCCGGGATGTATCAGATTCACGATGTTGTCTATGCCGACAACTACCGGAATCCCAAGCGATTTCGCTATTATGACCGCGTGCGAAGTCTCTCCGCCTTTTTCAAGGACTATTCCCCCCACCTCCCCTTCAGCAGCCGTGACAAAAGAAACACCTATCTCTCTTGCCACAAGTATCAAGGGCTCTCCGTCGGCGGAAGCGGAAATATTCTCGTCCTTTGAACGGGTAAGATCCCGGAGCATTCTCTCACCTATATCTCTGAAATCGTAGGCCCTCTCCCTCATATAAGAATCCGGCAAGGATTCAAAACGTGATGCCTGGGTTTCGAGATACTCAACCACCGCAGCCTCGGCCGGAACCCTCTTTTCATCTATGAGTTCGCCAGTCCCTTTCTCCATGTCGCGACTATCCACTATCATCAGATGCGAACGGAAAATATCCACTTCGTTTTTCGAGAGCTTCCCTTCAGAATCCATTTTTTTAATAGTCTTCTTAAGGTCTTGCGATATATTCTTTATAGAATTTCTAACTCTTCTCTTCTCGATTCCTGGAGTACGGGCCGTCATCTCCATAGTGGACATCTGGCGGAAAAGCCCGCGGAATGTAACCGCCTTGCCCACAGCCACCCCTTCAGAAACTCCTTTTCCCTGGTAGCTCCTCGTCTCGTGCTTTACCATGGACGGGGGTTTCAGCCGGTCCAGGGTGTTTGCGACTTCAAGAACCCCGGCAAGTCGTAGTGCTATTATCTGAAAAAGAGTCTGCTCGGCCGGGGTTATCTGCATGGGGGTTTTGTTCTGCCCGACAAGCACCCCGACACACACGTCGTGAAGCATTATGGGAACACCTATGTAACTTTCGTATTCCTCTTCGCCTATTTCGGGAAAATATCTGTAATTGGGATGCTTAGAAGCCGGCATGGCCACCAAAGGAACCTTCGTTTTATGAACCATCCCGGTAAGACCTTCATCCGAGCGCAGAAAGATATCACTTTTCGGTTTAACCTGAAGGCCCCTGTTAGCCGCGAGCCTGAGAACTTCTCTTGAATCATCCCAGACGTATATGGAAACGACATCGTAGTGAAGGGAGGAAGAAATTTTTCTGACCACCCTACCCAAAACGGTGTTAAGACCCACGGACTTGTTGATCAAGTCGCTTATCTCATGAACCACCTTGAGATGAAAATGCTCCGGTTCAGTACGCTCTTTAGCAATCATAGGGTCACTCCGCCACACACAAAGAAGTTAGTATTATACCACCATCAGACCCTGTTAGCGGAAAAAGGAGCATCTAAGAATTCCCTACCACGAGCCTAAAAGATAAAGAAGAAAAAGCTTTCTCGGCAATAGATTTATGAAATATTGTATATATACTTCCCACGCCATGAGTCTTGAAACAATAAAAGTTGCCATAGTCGGATCGGGACCCGCAGCTTTCTACGCAGCCGACCACCTGCAGAAGAAACTCGGCGACCGCGTGTTCATAGACATGTTCGAAAAACTCCCGACTCCCCACGGTCTCGTGAGAAGCGGGGTAGCTCCGGACCACCAGAAGATAAAAAGCGTAGCCAGAGTTTATGATAAAATCGCATCCAATCCTCAATTCAGATTTTTCGGACTTGTAGAGTTCGGAAAGCACTTAATACTTGAGGACCTGCGCAGTCGTTACCACCAAATAGTTTTCGCAACAGGGGCCCAGACCGACAGAAAAATGGGAATACCGGGAGAGGGCATAATCGGAAGCCATACGGCAACGGAGTTTGTAGGCTGGTACAACGCCCACCCGGATCACATGGGCCTTGGTTTTGATTTTTCGGGGAAAAGAGTCGTCATAGTCGGAGTCGGGAACGTCGCGGTGGATGTTGCGAGAATTCTTTCCCTCACAAGAAGCGAGATGGAAAAAACGGATATCGCAGACTACGCACTTGAAGAACTGGCCAAAAGCGGAATAAGGGAAATACACATGCTTGGAAGAAGAGGCCCCGCGCAGGCGGCCTTCACTAACCCAGAGCTGCGGGAACTTGAGAATCTTGAGGATGCGGATCTCCTTACCCTGGCGGACGAAGCGGAGCCCGATTCCCTTACGCTCGAGGAGCTTGAGCGTAAACCGAACAGGACAGCCCAGACGAAAATAGAGCTTATAAAAAAAGCTTCCGAGAGGGTTCCCTCCAAATCAAAGAAAGTAGTCATAAGATTCTTGGTTTCTCCGATAGAAATAATTGCCGGAGAAGACAACAGGGTAAAAAGCGTGAAAGTCGTGAAAAACAGGCTTTACAAATCCGATGATGGCTCCCTTAGGCCCAAGCCCACGGACGAGACCGAAGAGATTCCCACCGATCTGGTTTTTCGCTCCGTCGGGTACCGGGGAATACCTCTTCGTGACGTACCGTTTGATGACAGTTCAGGGGTAATCCCCAGCGAAAAAGGAAGAGTGCTTGACAAAACGGGCGGCAATCCGATTGCGGGACTCTACACCACAGGGTGGATAAAACGCGGACCGACCGGAGTTATCGGTACGAACAAGGCCGACTCCGGCGAAACCGTAAGCTGCATGATCGAGGACATCGAGAGGGGAAATACGCTGCGTCCCGAACTCGCCTCGGATGAGAGCATAAAGGAACTGCTCGAAGAAAAACATATTTCCTACAATGAATGGCTGCGGGTTGACTGGTTTGAGAAGAAAGAAGGCGAAAAAAAGGGGAGGCCGAGAGTAAAGGTCTCAGGGCTTGAAGAAATTCTCGAAATTCTTCAAAAAAAGCACTGAAGAGGGCGGTCTTTCCCACTTCGACGGCATATGCTTGTTTGAACTTGGGTTCCGGCAAACCGAAAGCTACGTCGGACTCACGCGTATCCTTCTTCTAAGAGGATCGGTCCCCCAGATTGAGAGGGAAAGTTCACTTCCTATATCAAAGACCCTGCCGCCTGAGTTAGAAAGCGGAAGTTCGATCAGAAACTCCGGGATATAGACGTTAAACCCGCTATATCCCCTGGAACTTACGTAGCCGGTCGCCCCTTTTATATCCTTTTCCAGAAGATAGCGTATAAGCCAGTACCTGTGTCTGCCTCTCTGCGCGTTTTTTATTTCCCTAGTGGCAAGACTCACATGCGTGTTTGTGGCTTCAAGCTCGCTTTCTGAGTAGCAAATCCTCTGTTCCTCAAGCCAGGATATAAGCTGACGCTGCATAAGAAGGTCTGTGTACCTTCTTATCGGAGAAGTCATCTGCACGTAGCAGGAAACTCCCAGGGACTTATGGACTTCGGGAGCAAAGGCAACAAAAGAAGGTTTCAGGTGCTTTGCCACCTTTACCGGGAAAAGGACGTCTTCGGGGTCAAGTTCCCTGGCTTCAGGCTCAATATCCTGGGTCTGAGAACGGAAGAGTGCCGGAATTCCGTTTTTATCGAAAAAATCTGCCGAAAGCCGGTTCATAAGTATCATGCATTCGGAAACGACATTGTGGGCGGGAGAATCCATGTAATCTTTGCTGACTGAAATTCCATCTTGGTCTCCAATCCTGATCTTGAGTTCCGGAAGCTGCACTATCAAGGCTCCCTTGTTGATTCTCTCTCCTCTGAGTGAATCAGTGAGAGACACAAGGAATTCTCCCCATTGTGTGTTGCGCAACATTTCAGTCGCTTCGGCGTAGGTAAGATTCTTCGAAATCCTTATGACCGTCGCCTCAAAGCTATAATCGATCAAAGTAAAGTCCTCTCTTTTAAAAGTGGCGAAAAGAGAAAGCGCAGGTCGGAGGTCGCCGGCAGTAAGGCTGAGTTTCTTGTTCACAAGATCCCTGGGAAACATATCCACGCGTCCCTCCGGAAAATAAACCGTCTCAGCGCGATCAAGGGCCCCCTGATCAATAAAACTTCCCCTGCTCACAACATGGGCGACATTCGAGATGTGGACTCCCAGAATGATCTGATCCCCGTGCGTTTCAAACGAAATGGCGTCATCAATGTCTTGGGTTGTCTCACTATCAACTGAAAAAACTTCAAGATCCGTTCTGTCGGTAAGGCTTGCAAAATCTTCCCCAGCGCTCAAAATAGCTTCCACTTCTTCAAGCGCTCTTTGGGAGTGTCTGAAATGAAAAGCAATTTTTTTTGATTCCGGGTCATCGTCTTTCTTCCAGAAGCCCGTTTTTATAAGAAATTCAACCGCCGACTCCACTTCCTTAAGCCCCGCTTCATAAAGAAACCCCTTGGCTTCCTTGGCCCGTTCATAACCGTCAAGATCAATGACGTACCGTTCGATGAGTTCAAGAAACTCACCGTGGGTCTCATCAACCACCGGAGGAGCTTCTCCACTTATAACAGAACGCACCCAGCTTACGGCGGCCTGTGCTTTTTGTTCTCTTTCTTCTCTGAGCTCAAGGACACGAAGTGTCTTGGAAACGTCCTCCCGCGAGCGAACGAGATAGCCGTTTTCGCTTCTTGCAAGGTAGACAGTGTTTTTATCCACGGCCCAGAAAAGCAGAAACCTCTGCTCCAAAGAAACCTGCTCCGCCCCCGAATATAGCTCCAGTATCTCCTCAAAGCTCACGGTTTCCTGTTCCTCCACAACGCACTCCCACAGCGTTTCCATATCAACGGAGTCTTTTTTCTCCTCAAGTTCTCTTCTCCATTTTCTCATTTCGAGTTTCTTCTCAGAGTCGGTGAGGGTTTCGGGAACGGTTATTCCGGTTAACAGTACGACTTTTTTCGGTTCAACCGAGTAACGCTTTCCATCTTCTGAGAGAACGGAGAGTTTGTCGGGATGGGCGTAGAGGACCACTCCCAGGGCAGGCTCCCTTCTTTTTCTGTAGGCAACAAGTTCGTTTATACTGGGGAGATTCATCGAATGGAGCAATTCGATCAGGTAAGAGAATCCTTGTAGCGAAGCGCCCCTCTTATGAAATCTTTGAAAAGCGGGTGGGCACTGAGGGGCTTTGACTTGAATTCAGGGTGGAACTGACAGCCGACAAACCAAGGATGATCCTTAAGTTCCATGATTTCAACCAGATTTCCATCCGGCGAGAGGCCGCAAAGAACCATTCCATTTGACTCAAGAATTTCTCTGTAACCGTTGTTCACTTCAAACCGGTGGCGGTGTCTTTCGGAAATCTCTGAGGTCCCGTAGATGCTGCTAGCCAAGGTCTCGGGCTTTATGACGCAGGGGTAAGCCCCAAGTCTCATTGTCCCGCCCATTTCACTTATGTTCTTTTGCGATTCCATTATGTCTATAACCGGGTTCTGAGTATCGCCGTTGTTCTCAGTCGTATCCGCGTCATCTATGCCACACACGTTCCTTGAAAATTCAATAACGGCAAGTTGCATGCCGTAGCAAATTCCGAAAAAGGGAATCTGATTTTCCCTTGCATATTTTGTGGCGTCTACTTTGCCGTCAATCCCCCTCTCCCCGAATCCTCCAGGGACAAGTATTCCGTGAACATCGGAGAAATAGTTGTCCGGAGACACGCCATCCATTTTTTCTGAATTCACGTATTTTATTTCAACGGTTGAGTCGTTGGCTAAACCACCGTGGTAAAGGGCCTCGTGGAGGCTCTTGTAAGCGTCTCCGTGTGAAACATATTTTCCGACAACGGCTATGCGCACCGTTTCTTTCATGTTCTTTACCCTTTGAATGAGTTCCTCCCACTCCCCCATGTCTGGTTTCTTGGTCCACATGCCAAGATATTCAATGATTATCTCGGCTAATCCTTCTTTCTTGTACATAAGCGGAACTTCATATATGTGCTCAACATCCTTGGCCGTAATCACGGCTTTTTGCTCGAGGTTACAGAAAAGGGCTATTTTTCTTTTAACCTCTTCGGGAAGGAACTTATCCTCGGTGCGACACAGGAGTATGTCGGGCTGAATCCCTATCTGGAGAAGTTCCTTTACGCTGTGCTGCGTAGGCTTTGTTTTCAATTCTCCGGCCGCGGCAACATAGGGAACGTATGTAAGATGTATGAAAAGCGTGTTCTTCTTGCCGAGATCAGACCTCAACTGCCTCACCGCCTCAAGAAAAGGAAGACTCTCTATGTCTCCCACGGTACCGCCGATCTCGACTATGATGACGTCGTTGTCATCCTCAAGGGCAAGCACGCGGGATTTTATCTCATCAGTTATATGAGGGATTACCTGGACTGTCTTGCCGAGGAATTTTCCCTCTCTTTCCTTGGAAATAACGGAATCGTAGACCTTGCCGCTTGTGAGATTGTTTTTCTTGCCAAGCTGAGCTTTGGTAAATCTTTCGTAATGGCCGAGATCAAGATCTGTTTCCGCTCCGTCATCGGTAACAAAAACCTCCCCATGCTCAAAAGGGTTCATCGTGCCCGGATCGACATTTATGTAGGGATCAAGCTTCTGAAGGGTGACTCGAAGACCACAACATTCAAGAAGGAATCCTATCGAGGAAGCGGAGATACCCTTTCCCAGGGAAGACATAACTCCGCCGGTAACAAAAATAAACTTTGCGCTTTTCACGCAGAAACCCCTTTATCAAGTTAAAGCAGTCGCAATAAACAAAGGTCGGAATCTAAATATATTCAATTGGGAAGCAGCTTACAATTAAAAACAAAAATTTCACATAATCTGGCAAGACAAAATTGGAAAAATTCTTATACTCCATAGACCATCTAAGTCTTCAGAAAGTAAAGACAGATACGAAGAAACAAAGGCAGGTTGTTAAAGCACCTATTTAAAATTCGAAAAATATGACAGAAGCTTTTCTGAGGCAATAGCCCTGTGACTTATTCTGTTTTTTATGTCGGGGCCAAGTTCAGCCATGGTCTTTCCGTATTGAGAAACATAGAAAACCGGGTCATAACCAAAACCACTCTGGCCTCTTTTCTCCTGAATAATCTCTCCGTGGCACTCACCTTCAAAAAATTCCTGTGTACCACCCGCAAGAACTAAAGCAATACAGCAGACGAATCTTGCATTTCTGTTTTTCTCTCCTTTAAGTTCATAGAGCAGTTTCTCGTTGTTTTCATTATCCGAAGACCCCTCCCCGGCGTACCTTGCCGAATAAATCCCCGGAGCTCCCCCAAGAGCGTCTACAACCAAACCTGAGTCATCCCCAATAGCGTCCATCCCAAGAAAATCAGAGGTCGTTTTCGCCTTGATAAAAGCGTTTTCCCTGAAAGAAAGACCCGTTTCCTTTATCTCGGGAACCTCTTCAAAATCCGCCAGAGAAAGGATCTCGTCGTAGCCGTCAGCAAGAATTGATCTGAATTCCCCAAGCTTTCCCTTGTTTCTTGTGGCAATTACGATAGTTTTGCTCTTCATTGTTTCACAAATTTACAGAAACCATATCTAAAAAGGTAGACATAATACTTACAGATAAGTATGACGACAATTTTTAAAACTGGGAACCACATAAAAGGTCATCCAGACATTCCACGATCCGACGCACAAATTGGGGTAGATTAGCAGTCCACTCCTCAGAGATTCCAAGAGTCTTCCCCAGAAAGCACCTGTTTTTAACATCCGGGAAGACTGTTGCGTAACTCTCTGTAGTAATTAGTAATCCTCAACTTTTGGATAACTAAACATATGATTTTCCATCTTGCTTGCAGTGCTATAGTCAGATAGATTGCTGTTAGGGAAGAATGGTCATTCAAAACAATCAAGTCAGGTTGCAGGCCGATCATATCAAAGGGGTCTTGGTAATAAGTGCAGCCGGTCAAGTTCACGGCATGAACGCGCGGCAATTCCACGATAACCTGTACAATGAAATTATTGCCCCTGGCAATTTTGTAGTTCTGGATCTTGAAAAGCTGTCCTACATCAATAGTGCGGGATTGCGTTCGATTCTGATTGTTGCAAAAGCACTCCAAGGTAAAAATACGAGATTCGCATTGTGCTCCTTGTCTGATTCCGTAAAAGAGGTCTTCAAGATCGCAGGTTTTGACAAAATCATAGAGGTGTTCGAATCTCGTTCTGATGCTATAGCTACAATAGCAGATTAAAGCGACGCATTACGAAGAAGCAGTCGCTAAATCCTCGGAGTTTAGAGGCATATACCCTGTCTGCGTGTGGGATATAAAGGGGCTTAATCTTTATTTATTTCCTAAGGATTTCTTTATTTTGAGGTAGTTATAGAAATAAGATGGTGGAGGCGCCGGGAATCGAACCCGGGTCCGGAAAAAGTTTCACCAGGCTTCTACATGCTTATCCTGTCTTTTGAATCAGACGGCAAAATCACCGGCAGGCAGGTTTTTTACCGTAGTCCCGAGTAAAATCTCGCTGGCAAGCGCCCCGGGAATCACGTACCAGCCATCCCGCTTGAATTACGCCTCAGAAAGCCCAGCGGGCATGACGTTCTGAGACGTCGCAGTTCTTTTAGGCTGCGAGTGCGTTAATTGGTTCGGCACTTATCGTGCTTGATCAGTTTTACGAGTTAACCAAGCTCGGCATGCGGCACAAGCTTCCCTGTTTCCCGTCGAAGCCGAATCGCCCCCGTGTCTAAGTTATGAACGTTTCAAAGATCGTCTAACGGCTTTCTGCATATCCCTTTGGGCCTCGCGACGTTTGATATCCTCTCTTTTATCTCTCGTCTTCTTGCCTTTGGCAAGGGCCAGTTCGAGTTTTGCAATACCGTTTTTAAAATAAATCCTTAGAGGAATTAAAGTGTAACCTCTAATGCTGGTTTTTCCAATCAGCTTTCTTATCTCGTGGGAGTTCAGCAGAAGCTTTCTCTCCCTCGTCGGTTCATGGTTAAGCCCGCTGGCGGCATCATAAGGAGCTATGTAGCAGTTAACAAGCCTGGCTTCGCCCTCCCTTATGAGAGCAAAGCTCTCCTTGACGCTGGCGTTTCCGTTTCTAAGGGATTTAACCTCGGAGCCCTTGAGTATCAGACCCGCTTCGTACTTCTCCTCAAATATATAATCCCTGTGAGCGGTAGGGTGATTGCATACGGTCTTCATCTACCCTAATAATAATCCGCCGCAACAAAATAACCAGTATGAACTCAGAAATCCTTGGAACTGTCAATAAGAAGCGTGACTGGACCGTTGTTCACTATATGAACATCCATTGTTGCCCCGAAAACGCCGGTTCTAACCAGAATTCCGCGCCCCGTGACCTCAGCAATGAAAAGTTCGTAGCACCGCCTTGCAAAATCTCCACCAGCGGCCCGCGTGTAAGAAGGTCTTCTGCCCTTTCTGCAATCACCGTAGAGGGTAAACTGGGAGATAGCCAGGATTTCTCCTCCCGTATCCTTAATACTCAGATTCATTTTGCCCGAGGAATCCTCAAATATTCTTAGACCAGATATCTTCTCCGCAACATAAGCAATGTCTTTTTCCGAGTCATCTTTCTTAACTCCGATAAGAACTACCATTCCCGGGCCGATGCTGCTGACTACATTTCCGTCAACGCTAACTGATGCTTTGGTTACCCTCTGTATAACGGTTCTCATTGCAGATTTTCTTCAGACCAACTAATAGAGACGAATCATACGTAACGCCTCGGAACCCTCGGCGAAATCCGTGATAAGAGTTCGTAGGGTATGGTTTGGGCCCAGGAAGAGACATCCTCAACACTTACGAGACCATCTCCGAAAAGCACCGCTTCGTCTCCAACACAGATACCTGGAATGTCCGTTACATCGACCATGATGAAATCCATGCAGACGGACCCTATAAGCGGAGCGAGTCTTCCGCCGAGAGAAACTTTCGCCTTGTTTGAAAGGGCTCTGGGATAGCCATCCGCATACCCAATCGGAAGGGTTGCGACCAGTGTTTCTCTGCTGGTAACGAAAGTTCCTCCGTAGCTGACCGGAGTGCCCGGGGGAACTTCCCTGAGTTGCACTATCCTTGTTTTGAGCTTCATAACGGGGCTTAGGCCAACCTCCCCCATGTCGCCTGAACCGTAAAGCATTATCCCGGGTCTTACGATATCCATGTGAGAATCCGGAAATCTCTGAATGGAGGCGCTGTTTGCGGAATGGGCGTAGCGGTATTTAATTCCCAGTTCGTCAAGAAAAAAAAGGCACTCGCGGAAAACCCCGAGTTGATAATCCGTATAGTCGCTTTGATGAATCTCAGAGGAAGCAAGATGCGTGAAAACACCCTCAAGAATTACTCCGGGAAGTTTGGCGGCTGAGGCGAAAAAAGATTCTATGTCGCCTACTCCCACTCCGAGCCTGGTCATCCCCGTATCGACTTTCAGGTGATAACCGACTGTTTTTCCACACCCAACAGCGGCTCGAGAAATAGCTTCGAGCACATCTATGGAATAGCACGCCGGAGTAAGCGTGTTCTCCGCCACTACACCGGCTTCGCTGGGATCAATCCCTCCCAGAAGAAATATTCTGTTTTTTATTCCAGCTTCCCTGAGTTCCATCGCCTCCGGTACGGTGGCTACCCCTAACATATCCGCTCCATTACTAAGGGCAACACCGCTTAACCTTACCGCACCGTGCCCGTAAGCATTGGCTTTGACAATTGCCATAATACGGACATTCTCCCCCACAATTCTTCTTACTTCGCCAAGATTTGATTTAAAAGAATCGAGACTGATTTCAGCCCAAGTAGGTCTCATCGCCTGGAAATTTCTCCAAAAGCTGAGGGAGGAAGTTCATTCGAACTACCTGTTTGCCGGTTCCGTATTTTCCCCGGTCAGCTAGAATGGAAATTATACCAGCCCCTGAATCAAGTTTCAGTCCTATCTCACACAAAAAGCCAAAAAGACCGTACTCGTGCCAGAGAATTGCCAGAGGACTTGACCGCTGTTCTTTATAGTACGCAGTGGATATCCGAGGGCCCGCACTTCTAGGTGGTTATCGGTCACCTTAGACCGAAACGGCAGTTTCATCAGATGTTCCTCCCTAATAAACTTTTTTTAAGTTCCGGGGTTTTTTATATTTTAAAGGGTTCTGCCATTGTCAAACGTGATAAATACCCTATCTTTCATTGAACCGGTTTTTAAACTTCCTTGCTAAAAACAAAACCGGAACGGAAAATCCCGGGAAAACGTCATGAAACTGAACAGATACGAACTTCGCTCCGTTCTAGTAATAGGAACAATAATTGCACTTAGGCTTCTAGGAATATTCCTGATAATTCCCGTTTTCAGCATATACGCCGTAAACTACGAGGGAGCAACTCTCTCGTCCGCCGGAGTCGCATTTGGAATATACGCCCTTACCCAGAGCCTGCTACAGATACCTTTCGGCATGGCAAGCGACAGATTCGGAAGAAAGCCGGTAATAGTGTTAGGACTTCTGATCTTTTGCGTTGGAAGCGTTCTCTGCGCTTTTGCAGACAGCATCTGGGAGCTAATAATAACCAGAGCGATTCAGGGAAGCGGTGCTATAGGCGCAGTTGCCATAGCTATTCTCGGGGACTGCACAAGAAACGAGGTAAGGGCCCAGTCTTTTATGCTGACTGGAATAATAATCGGAACGGCGTTTATAATTTCGCTCATAGTCGGTCCAGTACTCGCAGGGAAATTCGGTTTTGAAAGCCTTTTCTTCATCCTAGCAGCCCTGGGACTAATTGCGGTGCTCGTTACTCTTTTCATGTTCCCGGAACTTCCAAAGAAAAAAACAAGGGACAGGAAAGAAATTCTTCTCAAACTCAGGGAACCGGAAGTGGGAAGAATTCTTTCCTCAACCTTCATAACATCCATCTGCCTTAACCTTATTTTGTTCATCTATCCTCTGGACTGGAAAAATATCGGTACCGGCCCCCAAGATCTGTGGTTCGTCTACCTGGTAATACTCGCTCCCAGTGCGCTTCTGGCTAACGCCTACATCAGGATTTCAGAAACGAGAAAAAAATTGAAACAGGCAACTAGGTTCGGACTTTTCTTTTTAGTAGCCGCCTTTTTAATTTATCTGCTCCGAGCATCTGACAGTATCACACTCTACCTCGCGGGCGCGGTGTTTTTTCTTGGATACTCCATATTTCAGTCCATACTACCTGCGTTTGTTACGCAAAGAGTCTCCTCGGAGAACAGGGGTGTGCTCTCCGGTTTTTTCAATCTGGCAAACTTCATGGGAGCCTGCGTGGGGGGAATGTCCGCCGGCATACTCTATGAGACACACCAGTCTTTACCCCTGATATTCGGACTTTTGTTCTTGATAATGTGGAACTTTGTCGGGCTTCCCGGACCACCGCTGGAACAAGCAGAAGAAGAATGAAGATATATACGCTCGAGAGAACAGAATCCCTGCCGGTTTTGATTGAAACAGCTTGGGATTTTTTCTCCAACCCGAACAATCTTCCCAAGATAACTCCCCCGGGACTCAACCTGCGGATAACGTCTGAGGCAGAAGAAAAAATATATCCCGGCATGGTAATCACTTACACCGTGACGCCCTTCCCTTTTTTCACAAGCACCTGGACAACGGAAATAACTCAGGTCGACCCACCGCACTATTTCGTTGACGAACAGCGATTCGGACCCTACAAGTTCTGGCACCACAAGCATTTTTTTGCACAGGCCGGGGAGCAGACGCAGGTCCGGGACCTCATTCACTACTCCCTACCGTTTGACCCGATCGGAAGATTGGCAAATTCGCTTTTGGTAAGCAGGAAACTGGATTCCATATTCAATTACAGGAGCGCGTGCTTTAGAAAATTGTTTGGAAATCGAGAGGAATAGCTTAAACTTTCCCCGCTACAGTATCAGCTTGATGTGTAATATAACGCAAGGTATATTGAGCAAGCTAGATTTACATGTAAGAGGACACGGAATTCCACGAGGTAGATTATGTCCGTGGGCTTGACCCGGCTATTTTGATTACAGCACTTTTGGACTTCGAAAACCCGTTGGAAATTGAAAGAAAGACCACCTTGCAAACTCTGGTTCTCGAGGAAAAACCGTGAATTTTTCTGAATACAAAAACAAAAAAAAAGATGCTCCTCTTATATCTTTTGAGGTCTTTCCTCCGAAAGACGATCCTGAATTCGAAAAACTCAAAGATACTCTTGCGAGACTCGCCGAACTTTCACCCGCCATAATAACGGTAACACATGGTGCCATGGGAAAGGGGCGGAAAAGAACGGCTGAAGTTGCTTCCTACATAAAAAACGTTATAGGGATGGAGAGCGCCTGTCACCTGACCTGCATAGGATATTCCGAAAAGGAAATAGATCTGATGCTCGAGCAGATTGAACAGGAGAAAATACGCAACATAGTGGCCCTCAGGGGAGATATTCCGAAGGAAAATGGCGAGAAACTGCTGTCCGAGGGGGCTTTCCAGCACGCAAATCAGCTCGTGGAACACATAAGAAAATACGAAAAAGAAAAACCGCAGCGGTTTTCCGTAGCAGTCGCCGGTTATCCAGAAAAACATATCGAATCCCCAAGTTTTGAGGAGGACATATCCAATCTCAAAAAAAAGGTGGATGCCGGAGCCGATATCATAATTACTCAGCTCTTTTTCGATAACCGTTACTATTTTGATTATGTCGACAGAGTAAGGGCAGCAGGAATAGACCTTCCCGTAATCCCCGGCCTCATGCCCGTGCTCTCATCGAAACAGGTGATAAGAATATCGTCTCTTTGCGGAACGGAGATACCTGAAGCCCTGAGAAAGAAACTGGAAGATGCGGGAGACGATAACCGCAAGGCGGTGGAAGTGGGAATCGCACAGTGCAGAGACCAGGTAAGGGAACTTATCGCCGAAAAAGTACCTGGAATTCATTTCTATGTTCTCAACAGAACCTCCCACATAGAAAGGATTCTGGAATCCGTTTGATGCCTGAAACAAGGAAAATTTTCGATGAAGTGGCGAGTCACTACGACTGGCTAAATACTCTGTTCAGCCTTGGAATTCACAAACTCTGGAGAAAGAAGCTCGCAGAAGAGTTGCACGACGTCGAGTACAACCTGGACATAGCAACCGGAACGGCAGAAGTTGCGATTGAAATCGCAAAAAAATACCCCGCAACCAAAACGGTCGGGATTGATCCCAGCATGAACATGCTACGGATAGCAAAAAAGAAAATTAAGGACCTTGATTTAAGAGGCAAAATAGCACTTGTATCGGCCGTGGCTGAAAATCTCCCCTTTGCGGAGAAGCAGTTTAACTCCGTCACCATAGCATTCGGTATAAGAAACACAGTAGATTACGAACTTTCCCTGAGAGAGATGAGAAGGGTCCTAAGGGAAAACGGAAAACTCTTCATACTTGAATTTGCGATTCCGAAAAACCCTGTTTTCAAACCCATATACATGTTTTACTTCAGAGTCTTGATGCCTCTTGTCGGAAGCATCTACGGCAGGGGCAAGGAATACAGATATCTTGCTGAATCCGCCGCCGCGTTTCCTCAAAGAAAGAATTTCATAAGCCATCTTGAAAACGCGGGGTTTCGGGATTGCCAATACTCAGAACTCACTATGGGAGTAGTAGCGCTCTATCGCGCAACCAGATAATCAGAGGGGCTATCGATTCTTCTTTCCGCGGGCTATGGGTAAAGCCTATCTATACTCCAGCCACCATCTGGGGAAGGAGTATATCTGAAACGATCGTGAAGCCTGTTCTTTCTTCCCTGCCAGAACTCAAAGCGCACTGGACTCACTACGTATCCTTTCCAGAATTCAGGCCGCGCTATACTTTTTCCTTTCCGTTCAGACCGGAACTGGTCGTATTGCTCCTCAAGCAGTTGCCTGCTTGCAACAACCTCGCTCTGCTTCGAAACACATGCTCCTATCCGGCTTTGGCGAGGCCTAGACGTAAAATATTCATCGGCTTCCCGTTCTGGCAGAAGTGAGACTTCGCCGTCTATCTTCACCTGCCTTTCAAATTCAGACCACCAGAAGCAAAGCGAAGCGACCGGATTCTCAGCTACATCTCGTCCCTTACGACTAAGAGAATTTGAATAGAAGGAAAAACCCCTTTCGTCATAACCCTTGAGAAGCACCACTCTTGAGGACGGAACGCCATCCGCTCCTACCGTAGAAAGAATAAAAGCGTTCGGAAAATCGATTTCCGCTTTAAGAACCTCGCCATACCAGAGATCAAACTGAACAAACGGGTTTTCGTCAAGATCTTTTCTTTCAAGTTTCAATTTCAGGTACTGGCGTGAATGGAACTTATTTTTCTTCGACATTTTATCTCAGAACAACATCCTCAAGTGCGCAACCCAGATCTTCGTGCAAGAACTCGTAACCGGAGGAAAGAAGTTTCTCAGGAAAAACCTTGCAGCCGGCAAGCATCGTGGAGCGGCCCATCTCTCCGAACAAAAGCCTTACGGCAAATGCGGGAGTTGAAAACCATGCGGGTCTTCGTAGAACTGACGCAAGCGTGGCGGTAAACTGCCTGTTAGTCACCGGATTTGGAGATACCGCATTAACGGGACCGTTTACTTCTCCCCGCTCCAGCAGATAAATAATTATCCGCGAAAGGTCTTCTATCGATATCCAGCTTAGGTATTGATCGCCACTTCCAATAACTCCCCCAAGACCCATTTTAAAAAGAGGCAGCAAAGAACTCAATATGCCTCCTTCGGGACTTAGTACGACGCCTAAGCGCAGGTTTATGACCCTTACGCCAAGGTCAGAGGCCCTTTGAGCCTCATTCTCCCATTCGCAGCAAACATCAGGAAGAAACCCAGAGCCAGCCACGGAACGCTCAGTAAGTCTTTCTTCCCCCCTGTCCCCATAGTAACCGATTGCCGAAGCACAGATAAGGGTTTTGGGAGGATGTTGAAGTGCAGAGAAAAGACTCACCAAGTACCGGGTACTGTGCACCCTGCTCTGCCGTATCGAATTCTTTTTCTCTTCAGTCCATCTGCACACTATATTCTCTCCTGAGAGATGAACAACAGCGTCAAAACCCTCAAGCAGAGATGGATCTTCGACAGAGCCCTCCTTTGGATTCCAGAAAATCAGATTCTCTCCTTCCACCTGCGACCTTACAAGACGCCATACCTCATAGGAATCCGAGGGAATGGAATTAAGAAGATGGGTTCCCACGGTTCCGGTCGATCCTGAAACAAGTATTTTCATTTTCCTAGCTAAAAAACCCGGGTCTCACGAGGCAAAGGCCTCGATCAATCGCTCCTGGTACTCCCTTACCTCCCTGAAATCAAGAAAATAATGAGGGGCACTGAGTACAGGAAGGTCTACATATTTCCTGTACTCCTCCACTCTCTCCCTGCAATGTTCCGCATCCCCCACAACGGCAAACGCTTCAACCATTTCATCACTGACACCTTTTATCATCGCACGGATATCTTTTCTACGAAAAGCATCCCTTATCCCTTTGACCTCATCCGTAAAACCGTGAAGCCTGAAAGGAGGATCATAGGCTTTTACCGTAGCGTAAAAGGCTATGGTCGCCCGAGCGGCTTCTCTCGCCCTCTCCCAGTCATGGGAAACGGCACAGGTAATAATCGAGCATTTCGTAAAATCTCCGTTTTTTCCACTTTTCCCAAGTCCTTCTTCAAGCGAAGGTGAAACTACCCTTTTTATATATTCGAGCGAACAGACTACATGTCCCATGTAACCGTCCGCGATTTCGGCAGCAGCACCAACCATGTTGCTCCCTATACCGGCCACAAATATAGGTATATTTTGTCTGATAGGTTCAAAAGCCCTCTTGTAACCCCTTGTGTTTACTCTGTAGAACTGCCCTTCGAAAACAATATCATTGTCTGTATGAGCCTCGGATAGAATTTCCCTTATTAGCCCAACGCATTCCCTTATCCTCGCAACCGGCCTGTCTCCATAGAAAACACCGTGGAAATTCTCGTTCGTTCTCTTTGCCCCGGTACCCAGACCCAGTATCAACCTCCCCGAACTAATTTCGTCAAGATCAAGAGAAGTAATGGAAGTAACCAGCGGGCTTCTCACAAAGGCAAGAGCAACTGCGGTGCCGAGCTTTATTTCAGAGGTGACTGGAGCAATTGCAGAGAGCTGTTGAAAAGGGGTCCTGTAAAGTTCCGTAGCCCAGACGGAGTGGAAATTCACTTTCTCCGCAGCAACAGCTAGATCCTTGAGTTCTTCAATTGATCTTGCATCAAGTATAAACCCGACTCTTTTCATCAGGTCTATTATAAATAATAGGGAAGACGGAAAAAACCCGCCAAGTATGTGCGGGGAAAAAAGAAGGAACTAATCCTCAGTCTTTTCGGAAGAACCGGCTTGCTCTTTGGGTTCTTGGGATTCCGCTTCTGTCATCTCGGCTTCACCCTGTTCGTCCACCTGCCCCTCGGCGGTTTCTTGTTGCTCAACCAGACCAAGTTCTTCTGCGGATTTCTTCTTCGAACTTTTCTTCGGCGCGCTCTTGGTTTCGGCCTTGGGTTTTGCCTTCCGTCTTTTTTTCTTGGCCTTGTACTCCTCGGTCACGAGTTCAACAAGAGAAATGGGGGCATTATCTCCCCTTCTGTAACCAAGTTTCACAATCCTCGTATAGCCACCGGGACGCTCCATATACCTCTGGGCAAGTTCGGAGAAAAGTTTTTCCACAACTGCACGATCCCTTATATATCCCAGAGCCTTTCTTCTCGCGTGAAGACTGCCGTTTTTACCCAAAGTTACGAGCTTCTCCACAACCCTTCTTATTTCCTTGGCCCTTGTGTCAGTTGTATTTATCCTGCCGTTACGCAAAAGGTCCGTAGCCATGTTGCGGAACATGGCCTTTCTGTGTTTTGTAGTAACTCCCAGTTTTCTTCCCGATTTTCTGTGTCTCATCTTTCCACCGTATACGGACCCGAATCCCGATCACTCTCCGGAATTCTCAGAACTCCGCCTTTGCTTTTCGTCTTCAAAGACTTCGGTGTCTATAACCATCCCAAGACTCAGACCCATTTCCTTAAGTCTAGCGTTCACCTCTTCAAGGGAAGTTTTTCCGAAATTCTCAAGATCAAGAAGTTGTTGGTCTGTCCTCTGAACTACTTCTCCAATGTATTTTATTTCCGCCTTTTTAAGACAGTTTATAGATCTCACCGAAAGTTCCACGTCCTCTATAGGGATAAAAAGCTTGTCGTCGGTCCCACTTATACCCATGGACTCTTCCTCTTCCACCTTGTCCACGAGTTCCTCATCAAAATCAATGAAGACGTTTAGCTGCTGCTTAATAATTTTTGCACTGTAAGCAAGCGCCTCTTCGGGAAGAATCGTACCGTTTGTCCATATTTCAACGGTCAGTTTCTGATAATCGGTCCTCTGCCCTACCCTGGCGTTGGTAACTGAGTAATTAACTTTTTTGACGGGCGAGAAGAACGCATCAACATGTATCAGGCCTATTGACTTCTCAGTCTCTCTTCTCGATACTGGCTCGTAACCGCTTCCCATCTTCACTGTCAGTTCCATTTCAAGCTTCGCGTCATCTCCCAAGGTCGCTATGTGCTGTTCGCCGTTAACCACTTCCACCATGTGGGTCGTTTCTATGTCGGACGCCTTGACTTCTGCCGGGCCCTCCGCTTTCAGAATTACTGTCTGCGGATCGTAAGTATGCATTTTGAGATCCACGTTCTTAAGGTTCAGTATGATCTCAGTAACATCTTCCATAACTCCCGGTATGGTAGAAAACTCGTGCCGTACTTTGTCTATCTTGACAGCGGTAATAGCAGGACCCTGTATCGAGGACAGGAGGACCCTTCTAAGCGCATTACCAAGAGTAATACCGTAGCCCGGTTCAAGAGGCTCGCAGATAAATTTGCTGTAGAAAGGAGTTGATACCTGCTCGTCTTTTTCAAGCGCTTTGGGGTATTGCAAATCTCTCCAGTTTTTCTGAAAATTCTCCAAGTTTCACACCTCCGTGTGTGCCAGGCTTTTCTAGACTCTTGAGTAAAACTCAACGATCAACTGTTCATCTATGGGAACCGTCACGTCCTCTCTCTCGGGAAGTTTGGTCACAACTCCGCTGTAATTCTCCCTGTCAAGCTCGAGCCACTGGGGGAAACCCCTTCTCTCAAGACCTTCAAGAGACTGGTTAACGTGCGGGTTACTTCTGGTTTTTGTCTTGATTTCTATTTTGTTTCCCTGCTCAACACTGAAAGAGGGAATGTTGACTCTCTTGCCGTCCACGAGAACATGTCCAAGCCAGACTAAGTGTCTGGCCTCGTTGCGAGAACTCGCAAACCCGAGACGGTAGACCACATTGTCAAGCCTTCTCTCAAGAAGCAGTATGAGCATTGCGCCAGTCACTCCGCTTCTCCTCGCAGCCTCGGCAAAATAACGGCTGAACTGCTTTTCGGTCAACCCGTATATACGCTTAACCTTTTGTTTTTCCCTCAATCTTATTCCGTAGTCGGAGAACTTGGAACGGCCAATCGCGGCCCCGTGAACTCCAGGTCCGCGGTTAGGCCTTTTCTGTATGGCACATTTTGACGTATAACACCTAGCGCCCTTAAGAAAAAGCTGTTCGCCCTCTCTCCTGCAAAGCTTACAAGATGGTCCTCTATACCTAGCCAATTACCTTTTTCCTCCTCGCAAACAACGTGAACATGATCTCTCCCACAATGCCTACACCCTTCTTCTTCCAGGTGGTCTGCAACCATTATGGGGGATCGGGGTGACATCCTTTATCATCGTCACTTTCACCCCGGCAGCCTGAACGGCTCTTATCGCCGGCTCCCTTCCGGGACCGGGACCGCTAACGTAAACATTAGCTGACTTCAGTCCAAAGGCCTTTGCCTTTTTCGATGCGTCATCCGCCGCCACTTGGGCCGCAAACGGTGTCCCCTTCCTAGTGCCCTTAAACCCCCTGTTGCCGCCGCTTGACCAAGCTATGACGTTTCCATTCATATCGCTGACCGTGACTATAGTGTTGTTAAAAGTAGCCTGTATGTTGACCACTCCATGTTCAACGAATTTCTTTGTTTTCTTCTTTGTGAATTTTCTGCTCATTTGGAAAAACCCTTATTTGCCGGCTTTCTTCTTCTTCGCTATCGCTGTACCCCTGCGACCCTTTCTGGTTCTTGCGTTCGACTTGGTTTTCTGTCCCCTTACCGGAAGTCCTGTCCTGTGCCTAATACCCCTGTAGCAACCTATCTCCACTAGGCGCTTTATGTTGAGCTGGACCTCCTTTCTCAGATCTCCCTCAACGGTGTACTCGCCTTCAATTATCGTCCGCAGTTTTGTTACTTCCTGATCGTCAAGATCCCCTGATTTTTTGTTTACATCTATACCGGCCTTATCGAGTATAACGTTTGAAGTCGCCCTACCTATACCGTAGATATACGTAAGACCTACCTCTACTCTTTTGTTAAGCGGTATATCAACACCTGCTATCCTAGGCATTAAGGCATATCCTCCTGAGTGCTATCCTTGTCTCTGCTTGTGCCTTTTGTTGACACAGATCACCCGCACGACCCCCTTGCGCTTGATGATCTTGCACTTGTCGCATATTTTTTTTACCGATGCCCTCGTTTTCACTTTGCTCTCGCCCCTGTCTTCACTTCTTGAGTCTGTAGGTAATTCTTCCCTTCGTAAGATCGTAGGGAGATATCTCAAGCTTTACCCTGTCTCCGGGAAGTATCCTTATGAATCTGGTTCTCATTTTACCGGACACATAAGCCAGCACCTCGTGATTGTTCTCTATCTCGACCATGAACATCGCATTGGGCAAAGCTTTGGTTATAGTTCCTTCAAACTCTATTTTCTCTTCTTTCTCCATCACCCGTTCCTAGTGAATCCTTTCGGTAAGAATTTCAGGACCGTTATCCGTAAGAGCCACAGTATGCTCAAAATGAGCGGAAAGTTTACCATCATAAGTAACCGCCGTCCACCCGTCTTCGAGTATCTTCGTTTTCTCCGACCCCTCATTTACCATAGGTTCTATGGCCATGACCATTCCAGAACGAAGTCTTATTCCTCCTCCCTTACCATTCGGAGGAATAAAATTTGGCACTTGCGGCTCCTCGTGAAGTTCCCTGCCTATTCCGTGACCGACAAAATCTCTGACTATCGAAAAACCCTCATTTTCAACATAAGTCTGTATCTCTTTTGATATATCCAGAACTCTGTTTGAACTTTTCACCATGTCTATGCCCCTATAGAGGGAATCCCTAGTAACCCGAAGCAGTTTTTCGGCAACAGGACGGATTTCACCGACCGCAACCGTTATTGCCGAGTCGGCGTAATAACCGTCCAGCAGTACTCCGAAATCTATTCCTACTATGTCCCCGTCCTTAAGCACCTTTTTCTTCGAGGGAATACCGTGCACTATCTCTTCGTTAAGGGCAAAGCACACCGACGCTGGATAATTTGCGTAACCTTTAAAAGCAGGCTTAAAGCCTCCTGTTGCGCACATTCTTTCCGCAATCTCATTAAGCTCCCAGGTGGTCACTCCTTCCTTTGCCTCTTCCTCAAGCCTCATAAGCACTTCGGAAACCACCCTGCCAGCAGCCCTCATGCGTTTAAGCTCTTCTCTGTTCTTCAAGCGAATCATTATTGCAACCGCTTCAGCACACCGTCTATTCTCTCGGCGATATCCGATATCTGTCCTATTCCCTCAACTGCACGCAGAACGCCGGTTTTTTCGTAAAAATCCTTAAGAGGGGATGTCTGATCCTTGTAAACTCTAAGTCTGTTCCTTATCACATCCTCCGTGTCGTCCCGCCTGCCCTCTATTTTCTGGCGTTTGGTTATTCGCTGCACAACTTCCTCGTCGGGAACCTCAAGAGAAATAACTGCGTCAATGCCGATTCCAGCATCAGTGAGGATACCGTTAAGAGATCTTGCCTGCTCCAGAGTTCTAGGAAAACCGTCAAGCATAAAACCTCTCTCGCCGATCGCAGATATTTTCTGTCTTATTATTTCCGTCACGACTTCATCAGGTACAAGCTCTCCCTTGTCCATGAACGACTTAGCGTAAAGCCCAACTTCAGTCTCGTTTTTCATGGCTTCACGCAGCACATCACCAGTCGATATATGTTCAACCTCGTATTTTTCCCTGATGAAATCAGCCTGCGTTCCCTTTCCAGCCCCAGGCGGCCCAAACAGTATCAATCTCATAGTCTTTGGTATTCTCCCTTGCGTCAGAATCTGTACCTCTGGGGTTCCTTCATTCCCCTCTTCTTTATAAATCCTTCATAACTGTGAGTTATCAGAAAAGATTCGATCTGCTGCATGAAATCAAGTGTTACCCCTATTACGATAAGAAGTGACACGCCTCCGAAGTAAAACGGCAAATTAAAAGGTTCTCTCTCAAGAAACGCCGGCAACACGCAGACCGCCGCCACGTATATAGCCCCTATAAAAGTAATTTTCCCGAGCACATTGCCTATGTACTCCGATGTCTTTCTGCCCGGCCTTATTCCCGGTATGTTTCCGCCGTTTTTCCTCAGGTTATCCGAGAGATCGTCCGGGTCGTAGATTATTGAAGTATAGAAGAAGGCAAAGAATATTATGAGTATTGCAAAGATCAGGTTGTATACGAACACGTTTTGAAACACAAGGTCAGAGAAGGTGCGAATAGCCGGAACATCGGCAAACGTAACAATCGTAGCGGGGAAAATAAGGATCGAAGAAGCGAAGATCGGAGGAATGACCCCCGAAGGATTGGTTTTAAGAGGCAGATGGGAACTCTGCCCTCCCATTACCTTCCTCCCTACGACCCTTCTGGGGTACTGAACCGGTATTTTCCGGTAGGAACGCTCAAAGTAAACTATAAGGCCCATAAGAAACCCTAGGAAAATAAAAATAAGCAAAACCCCCAAAACGGTAATCTCGCCCGTGCCAACGAGCCTTGAGAGGTTCCAGAACGCCCCGGGAATACTGGCGATTATCGATGCGGCGATAAGAAGAGATACCCCGTTTCCGATTCCATTCTCTGTTATCTGCTCTCCAAGCCACATAACAAAAAGTCCGCCCGCGGTGAGCGTGAGAACTGCCGTAACCTTGAACATCAGACCGGGGTCCGTAACGGCACTTCCGACAGTGGCCGCTCCTACCCCGCCGCGCTCAAGGGTAACCGCAAGCATAAAGCCCTGAACGAGACATATAAGAACGGTGCCGTACCTTGTGTACTGATTTATTCTTCTCCTTCCGGCGTCGCCTTCTTTCTGCATTGCTTCAAGTGAAGGAAAGGCCTTTACCAGAAGCGACATGATGATTGAGGCGGTAATGTAGGGCATAACCCCCAAGGCAAAAATTGACGCCTGCTCAAGTGCTCCCCCGGAAAACATGTTAAGTATGTCGAATATCGTGCCGCGGGTCTGCTCGAACATCTTGGCAATCTGGTCCGGATCGATTCCCGGAATCGGAACGAAAACCCCTGCCCTGTAAACAATGAGCATTGCGGCTGTAAAAAGCAGCTTCCTGTTAAGCTCCGGAATCCTGGGAAGTGACGCGACATTACTGCTCATACTATCTCCACTTTTCCTCCCGCGTCGTTTATCTTGCGCGCGGCCGCCTCACTGCAGGCATTAACCGTTATGGAGAGCGCCGAGGCAATCTCGCCGGTAGCCAAGAGTTTTACGGGTTTTTTGCCGCTTACTATTCCTGCCTCGGCAAGCGTCTGGATCGTAACCGACTCCGCATCCGCAAAACGCTCAAGATCCTTCAAGTTAACTATGTCGTACTGTTTTTTGAATATGTTTGTAAAGCCCCTTTTCGGGCTTCTCATTTTGAGTGGAGTCTGACCGCCTTCAAACCATCTGGATACCCCTTTCCCCGAACGGGATCCTTGGCCCTTGTGCCCTCTTCCGCTGGTTTTCCCTTGGGAACCCGCACCTCTTCCTACCCTTTTTCTTTTTGTTTTAGATCCCTTAACCGGTGAAAGTTCGTTTAACATTTCCTTTTGCACTCCACTGTTAAGCGCGCGTTTTACTGCGCCGCATCATAGTAATTGGGAAGATCGAGATCCTTTATCTCCTTGTTCCTCGTCTTCGCGATTTCTTCGGGAACCTGCAGTTCCGAGAGTCCCTTTACAACCGCCATAACAACATTAAGCGGGTTCCTTGATCCGACAACTTTCGAGAGAACATCGTGTATGCCGGCAAGTTCGACCACCGCTCGCACTGCACCACCCGCTATAACGCCCGTACCCGGGGCAGCAGGCAGGAGCATAACCTTGCTTGACACATATTCCGTGTGAATTCCGTGCGGTATGGTGGCGCCGTTGCGCGGCACCCTTATTAGAGTTTTCTTTGCTTTTTCAACCGCCTTTCTTACGGCATCAGGAACCTCATTCGATTTTCCCAGTCCGGCTCCCACAATTCCGTCGGAGTTTCCGACCACGGCAAGAACAGTAAAGTGGAATCTTTTCCCACCCTTGGTCACCTTAGCGACCCTCCTTATGTGAACCACTTTTTCTTGCAATTCAAGTTCTGCCGGATTTATTCTCTCCTCTGCCAAAACCAAAGCCTCCTTTAATTTTTCTCCTAAAACTCCACTCCCGCCTCGCGGATCCCGTCGGCAAGCGACTTTATCCTTCCGTGGTAAGCGTAACCCCCTCTGTCGAAACGCACCCTGGTTATGCCCTTCTGAACAGCCATCTCCCCGAGATGCTTTCCAACCTCTTTGGCAACCTCGGTTTTCTTCATGTTCTCGGCAGACAACCTCTTTTTCGTCTCAGAAAACATCGTTGATGCCTGAAGAAGGGTGACTTCTGCGGTATCATCTATTAGTTGGGCGTATATATGCCTTGCCGAGCGGAAAACGGAAACCCTAGGAATCTCCGCGGTGCCGTTTATCTTTTTCCTCACAGCAAGGTGTCTTCTTTTACGCGCCAGATTTCTGCTTTTCTTTTTTATCATTACTTAGTAGCCGCTCCAGCTTTTCCGGGTTTAAGCTTCAACTTCTCACCTTCGTAACGAACACCCTTGCCCTTATAGGAATCGGGTGGTCTTATCTTCCTTATGCGTGCCGCGGTCTCTCCCACGAGCTGCTTGTCAATTCCATGAAGCGAGAGCAAGGTGCCCCGTTCCTCCACGGTCGCTTCTACGCCCTGGGGAAGTGAAAAATCAACCGGGTGTGAGTAACCGAGTGAAAACCTGAGTCCTGCTTTCCCCAAGAGATCCGCCTTGTAACCCGTACCGGTTATGCGAAGTACCTTGGTAAATCCTTCACTCACCCCTATTACTGAATTGTTAATAAGGCTTCGCGTAAGACCGTGAAAAGACTTTATTCTTTTCTCCTCGCTTTGCCTGGAAACAACCACGGTTCCGTTCTCAAGTACGGCTTTTATTCCCTCGGGCACCGTAACCTCAAGGCTTCCCTTTGGCCCCTTGATTTCGATAGCCCCCTGTCTGGGCGTCGCCGTTACCCCGTCGGGAATAACCACTGGTTTTGTTCCTATTCTTGACATTCGTCTGTCCTCAGATCACCGTGCAGAGAATCTCCCCGCCTATCCTTTTGCTCCTTGCAGCAACCCCCGTCATTATTCCGCTTGAAGTAGAAAGTATTGAAATTCCCATTCCGCCCCTGACCCTCGGAATATCATCTTTGCCAACGTAAACCCTTCTTGATGGCTTGCTTATCCTCTTTATCTCATCTATTGCCGCCTTGCCGTCAGGACCGTACTTCAGCTTGATGCTTATGGTTTTCTTTACCCCTTCTTCAGTAATTTTATAACTCTCCACATAGCCTTCCTCAGTAAGAACCCTGGCAATCTCGCCTTTTATAACCGAACCGGGAATCTCGACATGGTTGTGACCCACCATAAAGGCGTTCCTTATTCTGGTTAACATATCTGCAATCGGATCCGTCATTTTCTCTCCAACATATTTCTTAAAAACTCGCTTTTCTCACGCCCGGAAGATGTCCCTTGCTGGCAAGATCCCTGAAACAGACCCTGCAGATGCCGAATTTTCTCATAAAACCTCTCGGCCTCCCGCAGAGTACGCAACGGTTAACCGCACGCACGCGAAACTTCGGCTTCCTCTTCGATTTCTCAAGTAATGCTTTTCTGGCCATAATTCCTCTCTTCTAATTATTCGCAAACGGCACTCCGAGACCGGAAAGAAGTTCCATGGCCTCGGCATCGGTTTTTGAAGTAGTAATCAGACTAATATTCATTCCCTTGTTGTACTGAACCTTGCTGTAATCTATTTCAGGAAAAACCAGGTGCTCCTTTATTCCCAGAGTATAGTTGCCGGAACCGTCAAAAGCCCGCGGCGGCAGTCCCTTAAAATCCCTGACTCTTGGAAGGGCGAGATTCACCAAACGGTCGAAAAACTCATACATTCTCTCTCCCCGGAGCGTAACCATGCAGCCTATCGGCTGGCCTTCCCTGAGCTTGAAACCCGCAACTGACTTCCGCGCCTTGGTAACCACCGGCCTTTGTCCTGTTATCCCCGCAAGTTCCGAGACGGCTTCGTCTATTACCTTTGTCTGTCTCCCGGCTTCACTAAGTCTTCCAAGTCCCATGTTCACTACTATTTTCTCAAGCCTTGGAACCTGCATAGTGTTTCCGTAGGAAAATTTTTCAATCAGTGCGGGTACGACCTCGCTCTTATATAGGGTCTTTATTCTCGGAACCATTTTCTCAGATTTCCTTTCCAGTCCTTCTGTTGTACCTTATTTTTTTACCGTCCTCGCCGGTTCTATACCCAACTTTTACCGGCTGACTGCTCTCGGAATCGTACAGCATCAGATTCGAGACATGGATTCCGGCCTCTTTCTCGATGATTCCGCCAGCGGGGTTTTTCTGCGTCGGGCGGTTGTGTCTCTTTATGATATTGAGCTTCTCCACAAAGGCCTTTTCGACGTTTCTGTCAATTCTCAGCACCTTGCCGGTCTTCCCTTTCTCCTTGCCCGCAACCACGTAGACCGTATCCCCGGCCCTTATGTGAAACTTTCTCTTTCCAGCTGACATGTTCAGACGACCTCCGGAGCAAGCGAGATAATTTTCATAAAACCCTTAAGCCTCAGTTCACGCGCGATCGGTCCGAAAACCCTCGTACCTATCGGCTCGTTTTCCTTGTCTATTATGACGGCGGCATTGTTATCAAAGCGCACATACGTACCATCCGGTCTTCTCTGTTCCTTCCTCACCCTGACTATCACGGCTTTGTAAACAGAACCTTTCTCCACTTTGGACTTCGGAATGGCCTGCTTGACCGAAACCACAACAACATCTCCAAGCCGCGCGTACTTTCTTCCGGAACCTCCCAGGACTTTTATGCAGAAAAGCCTTTTGGCCCCTGTGTTATCCGCCGAGTCCAGATATGTGCTTGACTGAATCATTTTTTTCTCCCGTAGTCCGAAGAATCAAAAACCACGTCCTACGCACCTGCGGCCTGACTGACCACTTTGCCCAGCCTCCACCTCTTGGTTTTGCTGTGGGGCCTTGACTCTATTATTGTGACCTTATCTCCTATGTTGCACTCGTTGCGCTCATCATGGACCTTAAATCTCTTGCTGGTTCTTATCTGCTTTTTATACCGACCGTGACTTTTGATCCGCTGTACTTCCACGACCGCGGTCTTGTCCATCTTGTTACCTACCACAATTCCCGTTCTGGTCTTTAACTTTCCTCTTTCCATAGAATTAACTCCCCGAAGCCGTATCCCGCTGTTTTTTTATGGTAAGTATCCTAGCAATCTCTCTTCTCAACTGCTTTACCCTCGCATTGTTGGGGTTCTGTCCAGTGGCGACCTGTATTCTGACATTGAAAAGCTCTTCATTCGCATCACGATGGCGCTTGTTCAGTTCTTCGGGCGTTAGATTTCTTAGTTCTTCCGCGTTCGTTGCCATCAGACAAACTCCTCCTCGCTTCTGGACACTATCCTGGTTCTAAGAGGAAGCTTATAGGAAGCAAGCCTTAAGGCTGAGCGTGCAAGTTCTTCGCTTACTCCTGATATTTCGTAAAGAAATTGTCCTCTTTTTACCGGCGCCACATACTTGTCCACATCCCCCTTTCCCTTTCCCATCCTAGTCTCTGCAGGCTTCTTGGTAACGGGTTTATAGGGAAATATCCTTATCCAGAGATTTGCTCCCCTTCTCACGTGCCTTGTGATCGCAATACGGGCGGCCTCTATCTGCCTTGAAGTAATCGTCCCGTTTTCCAACGTCTGAAGCGCAAGGTCGCCGAAGGCAAACGTCGTTCCCCGGGTCGCCGCTCCTCGGTTTCTTCCCTTGAACTGCTTTCTGTACTTTGTCTTCTTAGGCTGAAGCATCGGTATCTACACTCTCAGGAATTTCACCTGCTCTCTCTTTAGTCTTTTTCTGTATTATCTCGCCTTTGAATATCCAGACCTTTACGCCTATCACTCCGTAGGTGGTTGACGCTTCGGTAACCCCGTAGTCAAGATCCGCACGGAGCGTACCGAGGGGCACTCTTCCCTCCCTGTACCACTCCCTTCTCGCTATTTCGGCTCCGCCGAGACGCCCGGCAACCATGACTTTTATTCCTAGAACCCCGGCTCGGATGGAGGATGAAAGCACCCTTTTCATGGCCCTTCTGTATGCAACCCTTCTTTCAAGCTGAAGGGCAAGGTTCTCAGCAACAAGCTGGGCATCGGTTTCGGGTCTCTTTACTTCTCTTATGTCAAGAAATATGCCTTTTCCGGTCATCTGCTGGAGCTTTTTCTTCAGTTGCTCTATCTCCTGACCCTTTCTTCCTATGATGATCCCGGGCCTTGCCGCATACACTAGAATTCTCACCTTGTCCGCCGCGGCCCTTTCAATCTCAATGTTCGAGATGGCTGCCTGATAAAAGGTCTTCTTTACGTAGTTGCGGATGTCTATATCCTCTTTGAGCAGAGTCCTGTACATCTGTTTCTCGGCAAACCACTTGGAATCCCATGACCTGGTTATTCCAATACGAAGTCCTATAGGATTAATTTTCTGTCCCAATTCAGAATCCCCTCTGTTCAAGTACTATCGTTATATGACTCATCCTGGTTTTACGGGCAAAAGCCCTTCCCATCGCCCTGGCCCTAAAACGCTTAAGTGTCGGACCCTGCGTTGCGTAGACTTCCTTTACGTAAAGGGAGTCGATGTCGCTGTATCCTTTCTCAGAGGCGTTGGCCACAGCCGATTTAAGCAGCTTAGAGAGCAGTGGTGAGACCCTCCTGCGGGCGGAAAGCAGAATCGAGGAAGCTTCCTCCACGCTTTTTCCCCTTATGAGGTCAAGAACCACCCTAGCCTTCTTCGGCGACACCCTGGCATACTTATGTACTGCTTTAGAAACCATCTGCTATCTCTCTGTTGTTGCTATCTTTTCCTAGCTTTTCTATCACCCGCATGACCATGGTAAGTCCTCGTGGGAGAAAACTCGCCCAGTTTATGTCCTACCATCTGTTCGGACACAAATACGGGAATAAACCTCGTTCCGTTGTGAACCGCGAAAGTCATTCCTATCATCTCGGGTATTATCATTGAAGCTCTTGACCAGGTCCTGATAATTCTCTGACTCCCGGAACTCTGTGCCTGCTCAACTTTCTTCATAAGCTTTTCGTGCACATACAGTCCCTTTTTACTTGATCTTGCCATCTGAAGCTCCCGCGATTAATCCATTCCGTAGCCAACCCTTCTCGGCTTAACTATATATTTGTCCATTCTCTTGTTGTTTCTCGTCTTCTTTCCTATCGTAATCCATCCCCAAGGAGAAACAGGATGAGGGTTTCCCTTGGTCGCCTTGCCTTCTCCTCCGCCATGGGGATGATCAACTGGATTCATCGCCACCCCGCGAACCGTGGGTCTTATGCCCTTGTGACGGGACCTCCCCGCCTTCCCCCAGACTATAAGTTCGTTCTCGGCGTTTCCGATCCTTCCCACAGTAGCCATGCACCGAAGATGAATCAGCCTTATTTCGCCAGAAGCGAGTTTTATCTGGGCGTAGTTACCATCTTTTGCGACAATCTGCGCTGCCGAACCTGCGGAACGAACCAGCTTTCCCCCGCCTCCGGGCCTCATTTCTATGTTGTGAATAACCGTACCCACGGGAATATTCTCTATGGGAAGAGCATTTCCACTTGAAACTTCCACCCCGGGTCCGGAATTTAGTTCATCACCCACTTTAAGGCCGGCAGGGGCTATAATATATCTCTTTTCACCGTCAGCATAGGACAGAAGAGCGATTCTAGCCGAGCGATACGGATCATATTCCAGCGAGACAACTCTGGCGGGTATGCCGTGCTTGTCTCTTTTGAAATCTATTATTCTGTAGCGTTTCTTGTGACCGCCGCCTTTTCTGAAGTTGGTAATCCTTCCATTCGAGTTGCGTCCTGAGTTCTTCTTAAGAGAAACCGTAAGGGACTTGTGGGGCTTTTTTGAGGTTATCTCCTCAAAGTCAAACCCGGACATGAACCTTCTTCCCGGAGATGTGGGGTTATATTTTTTTACTCCCATGATCAAACTCCCTCAAACAGGTTGATTTCTCCCTCTCTGAGCTTAACGTAAGCCTTTTTAACCGCTGACCTCTTTCCTACAACTCTGCCGAATCTTTTCACTCTTTTTCCAGGAAGCACAAGGGTTCTCACCTTCTCCACCTTGACCCCGAAAATCTTCTCGACGGAATCCTGTATCTCCTTTTTGTTGCATCTTCTGTCTACGGAAAAAACGTACCAGCCGTCTTCTCTGGCTTCTGTGCTTTTCTCGGTAATCACAGGAAGTTTTATGATCGAACGGGGATCTTTCATGATAGTCTCTCCTGGATTTTTTCAACCGAACCCCGCACCATGACTATGTTTTTGTGTCTGAGAAGATCGTATACGTTAAGCCCGTCATCCCTGAGCACCTTTACGTCAGGTATGTTCCTTGCCGACTTGTGGAGATTCTCGTTATCCGAACTGACAATCACAAGAGCTTGGGAGAATTCAAAATCCTTCATGAATTTCGCCACCTGCCTAGTCTTTATCTCCGGAAGCTCAAAACTGTCGAGCACAACTATGGCACCTTCGCCGAAACGGCTTGAGAGAGCAGAAACAAGTGCCCCTTTTCTCACCTTTTTCGGAATCGAGTAAGACCAGTCTTTCGGTTTCGGTCCAAAAGTTACTCCACCCTTGCGCCAGATCGGGGAACGTCTGGACCCCGCCCTTGCACGTCCTGTGTGTTTCTGTTTCCATGGCTTTGCTCCGCCGCCTCGGACTTCAGCTCTTGTCTTGGTGGACGAGGTTCCGGCCCTTTTTTTGGCAAGCTGCCAGTTGACTACTTCGTGGAGCAAGTGCTTTTTTACCGGAGCTTCAAATATTTCGGAGCGAAGTTCCATTGTTCCCACCTTTTTCCTGGCGATGTCATATACGTCAACTTGAAGCATCTTTCGCCCCCTTTGACGTGTGCCGGAGAAAAAGCGTCCCTCCCACCGGACCCGGAACCGACCCCTTTACGAAAAGAAGATTTCTCTCAACATCTATATCGACCACCCTGATGCCCTGAACCGTTACATTCTTTCCACCCATTCGCCCCGGCATTTTCAACCCTTTCCACACCTTGGCCGGAGATGATGCCTGTCCTATGGAGCCGGGTCTTCTGTGGGCCATGCCGCCGTGGGACATGGGCTGCCTTGAGAAATTGTAACGTTTTATGGTCCCGGCGAATCCCTTTCCCTTGCTTTTAGCTGTGACGTCTAGAACATCTCCAACCTTGAAAATGTCAACTTTTACCACGTCCCCCACCTCGTAATCGTCAACCGTGGCGGAAAATTCTTTAAGCTTCGCAGCAGGGTCCACTCCGGCTTTTGTGAAATGTCCCTTCATGGGACGCGTGAGCCGCTGGGGTTTTACTTCTCCAAAACCGAGCTGAACAGCGTCGTAGCCGTCTGAATCCTTGGTTTTCTTCGAAACCACGAAGCACGGGCCCGCTTCAACTACCGTAGTGATGACCTTGACCATGTCATCGTTGAAAAACTCGGTCATTCCCTTTTTTGTTCCTATAATTCCCTGAATCATTTTTTACGAACCCGTTAGTTTTATCTCTACTTCCACACCCGAAGCAAGGTTTAGTTTCATAAGTTCATCTATTGTCTGCTGCGTAGGCTCAAGTATGTCTACAAGTCTTTTATGCGTTCTTATTTCGAAATGCTCTCTTGAATTCTTGTTCACGTGAGGACCGCGCAGCACACAGTACCTGTTTATACTGGTAGGAAGCGGAACCGGGCCGGCTATTCTCGCACCCGTTCTCTTGGCGGTATCGACAATCTCTTCCGTTGAATTATCAAGAAGCCTGTAGTCAAAAGACTTAAGCTTTATTCTTATTTTCGAAGCCTTACTCATCACTCAATGATTTCTGTTACTACGCCTGCCCCAACAGTTCTTCCACC
>JAPPFE010000007.1 GCA_028823955.1 Candidatus Dadabacteria bacterium | reverse complement strand
CCCTCCTCTTTTTTTTGCCTGAATTGATTTTTGCTTGAACATGTTTTCTAATATAAGCGATGCCTTCCAGTACCCTTATAGTATATGAGCCTCTGGATTCTTTCAGAGAAAAATCTGAGTACTGGAGCAAGTATCTTAAGTTTTATGAGCGTTACTGGGGTGGTCCTACCTCTCCTTTCGGAATATGGTTCGGCAATGAGTACAGCGCGTTTCGCCAGGCGCTTTCAGACCATCTTGATCTGCCCCACGAAGACCTGCCCGACTGTCTTTTCATGAAGGATGAAGCTGCCAACTACTTTGTTGCGCCCACTTCTGATTCCCTTAATTGTTTTGCGTCTGAAAACGTTGTTCCGTTTGAGTGGTTTCTTCTTTTTTCCGAGGAGGGGAGAAAAAATTTTTATACCCACTGGGGCTTTAACTCAATTCATTACAACTCAACCCTTGAGCAGTCAAAAAGGAGACTGGCCTCCTCGCGGGAAAAGATCGAAAAGACAATGTCCGAAGACTCTGCTAATCCTCTTAAGCTTTTTCTGCGCAATCTTGACCGAAGTCTGGAAGACCTTAGAAAATGGCTTGTCCAGTTCGATTCCCAAAGCTATCTGGTGCTTAATTACGGCGATATCTGCAATTACATACATCCCTACACGCTGAAAAATGAAAACAGCGTACCGGAAGTTGCAAGAATCTTGGAACTTATATCACTGTCGAACTTCGGCGAGGCCGAACTAGCACTTAAGGTGTTTTTCCAGAAATGGGAGGATATAGCAGGTAAGTGTGCCGGCGGCACCGAAGACTCCCGAATCCAGTAAAGCCTCGCTTCCGACTGATATGACCGTAAAACTCGAGAGTAAGAACATCGGAAGGGTACTGGGAGTGCTTAGAAAGGAGGCCGCCGGATGGAACGTTCCCGTGGTTACGCTTACGGCCGTTTCCTCAAAAAGTCCTTTCAGGGTTCTTATTTCCACCGTACTCAGCCTGAGAACCAAGGACGAAACCACGGCCGAGGCCTCCGCGAGGCTTTTCCGCGAAGCTTCAACTCCGCATACGATACTGGAGCTCGGGGAAAAAAGGGTAAGAGACCTTATATATCCCGTCGGTTTCTACAGGGTAAAAGCACAGAACATCATCGGGATATGTGAAAAGCTGATAGACGAATATGACGGTCGGGTTCCGGACAGTATTGACGAGCTTTTAGAATTCCGTGGGGTCGGGAGAAAAACTGCCAATCTGGTTCTTTCTCTTGGGTACGGAAAACCCGCTATCTGCGTTGATATTCACGTGCACAGGATTTCAAACAGGTGGGGTTACGTGGATACCAAAAATCCTTATGAAACCGAAATGGCTCTTCAGGAAAGACTGCCCCGCAAATACTGGATAGAGTATAACTCTCTTCTGGTCGCTCTCGGGCAGCAGATCTGCAGACCCTTATCTCCTCTTTGCAGCCGTTGTCCCGTGAGTGGTTACTGTCCGAAGAGGGGAGTTTCCAGAAGCAGGTAGAACCCCTCGACCGGTTTGACTCTGCCCGCATTATAACTATAATTGATTGCCAAATCTTTTTCCGGAAAACCCGTTGTCTCATACTGTCCTTTTTTATATTTTTTCTACGCTTGCGGTACTCGGGGCCGTTATGGTCGTGAGCCATAAAAATCCCGTTTCAAGCGCTGTTTCGCTTGTTCTTACTCTTTTTTCCACCGCGGTGCTTTTCGTTCTACTCCATGCCCATTTCATCGCGGCGATACAAATACTGATTTACGCAGGGGCGATAATGGTCCTTTTTCTTTTTACCGTCATGTTCCTCAATATAAGGGACAGCGAGCTCAGGTTTGACAGTATGAACATACCGAAGAGGATGACGTTTCTTTTTCTCTTTATCGTTGTTGTCGGATTTTTTGCCTCGAAGCTTTTCTCGTCTTCTCCGGTTGCTTTTCCGAAGCTTGGGGACCCTGAGAATTTCGGCACCGTGGCCGAAGTGGGAAGATCCCTTTTCAGTGATTATCTGCTCGCGTTTGAGCTTACCTCGGTTCTTGTGGTGATAGCCATGGTGGGCGTTCTGGTCATAGCCAAGGGGAGGGAATCGTAAGATGGAAATTGCGGTCACTCACTACGTAGTCTTGGCCTGCGTGCTTTTCGCGATCGGGGTTTACGGGATAATTACCAGAAAAAACATACTGATCGTGCTTATGTGCCTTGAGCTCATGCTTAACTCCTGCAACCTGCTTTTCGTCGTTTTCTCAAGGCTCTACGAGGGCGCCACGGGACATGTGTTCGTTCTGATGTCAGTAACGGTGGCGGCGGCCGAGGTTGCGGTCGGCCTTGCGTTTGTCGTTTCGATTTACAGGCAGAAAGAGAGTCTTGATATCGATCTGCTGAAACTGCTTAAGGGTTAATTTATTCTCGGAGGTTTACCTGAGTGCTTGCTCTCATAGTTCTTGCGCCGCTTGCGGGGGCGATCTTCAACGGGCTTTTCTTCGCCACTGGACTCTGCGCAAAGCTCACCGGGACTGGAAGACACACAAGTGACAGGGTTGTCGGGACAGTGGCGTGTGCGGCTGTCTTGGTCTCCGCTCTTTTGTCCACGCGTCTTTTCCTCGATCTTCTCTCGCAGAGCCCTGCGGGAGCCGAGCCGATTACAACCGAACTTTTCACCTGGATGCTCTCGGGCACCCTTAACGTCAGTTTCGAGTTTCTCTTTGATTCCCTCTCCGCCGTAATGGCCCTTGTAGTAACGTGGGTGGGATTTCTTATACATGTCTATTCGATTGGCTACATGCACCACGACCGCTGCTACGCGCGCTATTTCACTTACCTGAACATTTTCGTTTTCTTCATGCTCGTTCTGGTTCTGGGAAACAACTTCCCCATGATGTTTATCGGATGGGAGGGAGTGGGCCTTGCATCCTATCTGCTTATAGGGTTCTGGTATGAAGACTCGTTTAGGGTTTATGCGGGAAGAAAGGCTTTTGTGGTGAACAGGATAGGGGATTTCGGGTTTATCCTCGGCATCTTCCTCATTTTTACCGTTTTCGGATCTCTTAACTATCAGGATGTTTTCTCCCAGCTTGCCGACCCGGTTTTTGTTTCCGGGCTTTCGCAGTCGCTTATAACCGCGATGGCGCTTCTTCTGTTTGTCGGTGCTGTCGGGAAATCGGCCCAGTTCCCGCTTCACGTGTGGCTTCCGGACGCGATGGCGGGTCCGACCGCAGTGAGCGCCCTTATTCATGCCGCAACAATGGTTACCGCCGGGGTTTACATGTTAAGCCGTTGCTCGCCGCTTTTTGACCTGAGTCCAGTGGCTTTGAACGTCGTTTTGATCGTGGCTACGTTCACCGCGTTTTTCGCCGCCACGATAGCTATCACCCAGAACGACATAAAGAAGGTGCTTGCATACTCCACCGTAAGTCAGCTGGGCTACATGCTGATGGCTGCGGGGGCGGGGGCCTATGTGTTTTCGATATTTCATCTGGTTACCCACGCCTTTTTCAAGGCGCTTCTATTCCTCGGGGCGGGAAGCGTTATACATGCCATGGCCGGAGAGCAGGACATAAGGAAGATGGGGGGGCTTCGCGGGATGATTCCCGTAACGGCTGTCACTTTTCTGGTGGCGACGCTTGCCATTTCTGGTTTTCCTCTTCTCTCTGGGTTTTTCAGCAAGGATGAAATCTTGGCTTCGCTTTATAACGGCGGCCATACGTTTTTCTGGGCCGCGGGGCTCCTTACGGCCGTACTTACCGCTTTCTATATGACGAGACTCTACGTGCTTACCTTCGAGGGGACAGCAAGGATGGACTACAAGACGAAAAGCCGCGTCCACGAATCCCCGGCCGTAATGACCGTACCTCTCGTGATTCTCGCGGTTCTCTCCGTTTTTGGAGGTCTTCTTGGCGTGCCGGAATTCATGGGCGAGGTCGTGGGTTTTCATTACACGGATCTTATTAAGAAGTTCCTCTCTTCTTCAGTGGTAGTACACTATGGAGCGGAACATGCCTACTCCCACTATTTTGGTCACTGGACCCTTGTAGGGTTTTCGGTACTGGCAGCGTTTGTGGGAATAGCGGCCGGTGTTTTGATCTACTACCGCAGGCGTGGAGAAACTGCTGTGGCGGGGGGCAAAACGGCTGCCGCGCTTAAAAGCGGGTCCTTTAACAAGTGGTACGTCGATGAGATCTACGAGGCGGTTTTTGTCTCTCCGTTTAACTATATTTCGGGACTTTGCTCTGACTTTGACCTCTCCTTTATAGACAGCTCGCTTGACGGGCTGAGCGATTTTGTGAGGAACTTATCAGGACGCCTGAGTGCGCTGCAGACAGGCCTGCTCAGGTATTACGTGGCGGCCATGGTAGGCGGGGTCGCCGTAATAATAGTGCTTCTTTTCATCTACGGTTCCACAGCTTCCTGACGGACGAACTTTTTTCCGCTTCGATTCCAATTCAGGAATTTCTTTTCCCGAAATAAGGATATTGTTTGGGGCAAAATATTTTTTCTGGCCCGCTTGACAAACGACTCCTAATATAGA
>JAPPFE010000045.1 GCA_028823955.1 Candidatus Dadabacteria bacterium | reverse complement strand
GGTGCAGCACCTTGGGGAGTTGCGAATTCATGCGGACTCCCTTGCCCGCCGCCAGGATTATAACGGCCAGAGACATAGACTTAACGTGTCAGTAAAAACCGAAAAATCAGAACGGGACATCGTCGTCCGTCATACCAGTGCCCTCTTCGTAGGCGAAATCATCCTCGGGCGGAGGCGCCTCGGAGCGGCTCTGCCTTCCGCCTTCCCCTCTGGGGGAGAGAAACTGAACCGTCCTCCCGACAATTTCGGTCGTGTATCTTTTGTTGCCTTCCCTGTCATCCCACGATCGGGTCCTGATTGAACCTTCCACGTAAACCGAGCTTCCCTTGGAAAGGTACTCGCCGCATACCTCCGCCGTCCTGCCGAACGTCACTACCCTGTGCCATTCGGTCTGTTCCTGGGAATTTCCGTCCCTGTCCTTGCGTTTTTCCGTTGTGGCAACCGAAAAAGTAGTAATCGCCATTCCGTCAGGCGTATATCTTACTTCGGGGTCCCTTCCCAGATTGCCGAGTATTATAGCCTTGTTAACCGCTGCCATGAGTCTTGGTCACCGCCGTTTTTGGATTCCGTGGAATTCTACATGAATATCCGTCGGATTTAAATACAACTTCGGGAAAAGGGTCACACCCAGATTATAAAATCAGGAAAAAGATTCCACATGGGCAACAGGCTAAAAAATCGGTCCGGTACCCCGGTTCAGAATATCAAGATACTCTTCGTAAACAAAGATTTTACGGCGGTCCTTGCCCGTAATCTCTTTTACAATCCCCAGGAATTCAAGACTCAGCAGGCAGCGAAGCACAGTGGGCAGCGAAACTCCGCAAAACTCTTTGACCCCGGTCGTATTACTGACGGGGAAGCGCTTGAGACAATCATGTATCTTTAAGACCCCGGGAGTCGACCTGCCGGACACCTCAATGCGAGTCTTATCCCTTTCGAACAGGTCCTTAACAGCCTTCGCCGTTTCCATTGCCTGACCAGCTGTCTCAACCACACCTTCCAGAAAAAACTCAATCCATGCCTCCCAATCTCCCGTTTCTCTCACGGATTGCAGGTGATCGTAGTAAGCCCGACGGTTGACTTTGAAATAGAGACTCAGATAAAGAAGAGGTTCCTTGAGAATTCCATGAGCGCAGAGAATGAGAGTTATGAGCAATCGACCAACACGTCCGTTTCCGTCAAGAAACGGATGGATAGTCTCAAACTGCACATGGACCAACGCCGCCTTGACGAGCACGGGTAATCTCACCGTGTCGTCATGAAGAAAATTCTCAAGGCTTCCGAGGCACTCCATCAATTTCTCGGGAGGAGGCGGAACAAAACGCGCGTTTCCAGGCCTTGAACCCCCTATCCAGTTCTGCGAAGTGCGAAACTCGCCGGGACGCACATGGCCATCCCACGCGCTATCCATAAGCTTGGCATGAATTTCACGAATAAGGCGCAAGGAGAGCGGAAGTCCCTCCATGCGGTCAATACCGTATTTCATGGCGGAGACATAACGTGAGACCGAGGCGACATCTTCTCCCATGGGAACACCAGGAGCCTTTGCGGTCTCAAACAACAGCAAATCAGATAGAGAAGACTGCGTCCCTTCAATCTGCGAAGAAAGCACGGCCTCCTTACGAATATACATATAGAGAAGAAGTGACGTGTCAGGCAAAACCGCACTCATTCCGTCAAGCCGTCCCAGCGCCGCATTTGCCTGATCAAGCAAAGGGTAGAGTTCTCTCATGTCAAGAGGCGGTTCAGGTGGCAGAGGCTTGGGAATATAGGAATCATAATGCTCTCCCGCTACAACTGAACTTCTGAGATATGTGCCAATGCGCTTTTTCTTCTCCATGAAAAACTCTCAACTAACGTAATTCATGATTTATGTTAGTTAAATCAAAATAACTAACACAGATGGAATTTACAAGAGAACAACTGACATAAATGGAATTTTATGTTAGTTAGATTCAAACAACGGACACAAATGAAAGTTTGAAGTAGGAATCAAGATGCATGAAAAACTCCCGATATTATCTCACATCGTGAGACACGCCGAAGTTTTCTTGAAGAATTCATTAAGTATTCTCCCCGTAAGTCCCCATATTATGTGATTGCGGTAAGCGAACACGTAGTCATCTATTATCTTCCCATCACGTCTTCTTTCCCTTACGTCCCTGTTTTTCGGGTTAACCAAGTGGGAAACCGGTACGCAGAAAAATTCCGACACTTCGTAATTGGGAACAAACTCTACTCCGTCATTTATCATCGCTACAAAAGGCTTTACAGCATACTGTCTAACGGAAGGAGTGTAGGGACGTACAAAATCCATTTCCCCGAGAATCTCTACTTCCTTCCCGGCGTCAAAACCAAGCTCCTCTCCAACTTCCCTAAAAGCCGTATCAAGAAGAGTCGCGTCACTCTGCTTTTTCTTTCCCCCAGGAAAGGCCACGTGACCTGAAAAAGCATCATCCCTGTATTCGGTTCTTCTTATAAACCATATTCCATAATCTCCGCCCCGCTCGCAGAGCATAACCAGCACGGCAGATGCCAAGAATTCCCCACCTGGATCAAGGAGGGTCCCCGGAGGATCCAAGACCTTTCTTATTTCTTCTCGAATGTTCATCACGTCCATCAAGAAAAGAGAACTATCAACCGCTAAGCTTCACCCTTTCCCCACCTTAGGGTACGCTATCCCTCGCCTGAATGAAAACGACATCTCCATAAAAAGGGGCCCAGGTTTGGATGAAAAAAAAACAGGGAATTATCAATTCAGCGAAAACAGGCCTTCCCGATCGAATCTCTGTTCACCCGGACAATCTGAAGTTTGGACCTCCGATTCGCGCGACATAGCCATTGACAGATTGAATATTCCATTTTTTTCGCTAAGCTACCTTCAGGCGTTTTATCTTTCCGGAGGCCGAAACCCCGAAGTGCGAGAGACGTAAGAATGATCTGTTCAATACTGGAGACCACTCGCAATCATCTGCCGCTTGTCGTCTTTTGCGGCCTGGTCCTGCTTGTAGCGGGCTGTGGCGGTAACAACAGTGACCCCAAGCCGGTTGACGCCGCTTGCGCGGATGTGGGCAGCGTGATCAATGATCTGGCGTCCGACCCGAGAAATGTCGTTTATGGCTTTTATACCGATTTTGAGCCGATGAGCTATGCGGATACCCAGGACCGCAGCGACCCGGCGTTTCATCGTCCGCTTGGCTACGAGCCTTCCTTAATTGAAGCGGTCAACGAATTAAGCGGGGAATGGCTTCAGTTCAGGCCCATCGGTATCGGTGAAGAGTTCTCCGGCATCTGGCTGCTAAGCGCCGCCGACCCCCACAACCCTTTCGACATGGTTGGAGGCGGGATTACAGTCTTGCCGGACCGACGCTATGCTCAGGGCGACCGCGAGAGGGAAAAACCCCTGATTACTTTCGGCGATGGCCACGTGAAGATATTTCAATCATTGCTGGTGCGCAACGAATCCAGCATTAACAGCCACGACGACCTCGTCAGCTCCCACACCGTCGGCCTGCTGAAGGGCACGACCGGAGAGAGCCGCCTGCTGCAGCTTGCCGAAATCGCCGATGCCCAAGGCTACCTGCGGCCAGGTACGATCATCACGCTTGAGGACGACACAACACTGACGACGGAGGAACAGAGCCACAGGATTACAGCTTCCGAGTCAACGACAACGCCGGGCATTGAAACCCGCAAGCGCTTGGTAGGGCCCGGCGACGACATCCCCGAGATTCAATACTTCTCCTCCGAGAACGAGCAGATTGAGGCGGTAACCGACGGCGCGGTGGACGCCGTCGCCCGGGGCGAGGTCGGCAACCAGCACGCGGCCGACAATTCCAACGGAGAATTGCGGGTTACGGCCGTTGAGCGGGACAATTCCGAGGACATTGCTTTCAGCTATCCCCATACGCCGGAAGGCGACAGTTTGCGCGGGATAATGGACAAGCTGATAAACTGCCTTACGGACGGCGGCAGCATAGGCTTTGCGCAGTGGCATGAGAATCCGCGGATTTTTCTTGAGAGGGCGGAGCGTAACGCTCCGTGAATCGATATCTTCTCACGCCGGTTATCCGGAGAGTCTAGGAAATACAGAAAAAACCGAGCATTCGATAATAAAGGGACTCCACCGTTTCCTTGAAGACAGCATCTTGCGTCTCGACCGCTTAAGTTGGCAATTCCCGAAGAAACTACGGATCGAGGGTCACTATAACGCTTCCGTAATCGTCCACTTCACAGGCGGTATCGGGAGGGATAAAAGCAGTGGCGGTTCTCTCGTAAAGAACGCAGGGACCTGCAAGTTGAAAACCCGGCCGTAGTCTTTCCCTTTCGCAGCATCCGGCCTTAATGCTCTTGCCCTCAAAAATCACATCCTTTGTAAAGAACCGGGGCTCCGCCTCCACAGCAGAAACGGGAAGAATATCTATTTTTCGCTCCGGAATATAGGCCCTGAGTCTCAGGGTCACGATCTCGACGACGGAAGATTCCTTCCTGTATCCGTAAACTCTTTCATGCTCGCGGTGAAAATCCG
>JAPPFE010000009.1 GCA_028823955.1 Candidatus Dadabacteria bacterium | reverse complement strand
TGTTTGGGGCAAAATATTTTTTCTGGCCCGCTTGACAAACGACTCCTAATATAGATATTGATTATCCAGAATATCCGGGTAAATTCTGCCTGTCTTACCTTTAACAAGCTGCCTGTTTTGCTCATTTATGGATGGTCCTGCTTTCATAAAGCATGATTGTTCATCCGGGTAGTTGCGAACCGGAGCAGGCGAATTCGGGCGGATCTGCCTATAGAGGCGTAAGCGATGATTGAAAAAGTATTTAGAAGAAAAAAATTACTGATAGCGGTTTTGATAATAGGCGCCGGACTTTATTTTGTTCTCGGACGTTACGACGTCTCGGCTACAAAGCCGCATCCGGCCATTGTAAGCATGGCCTTCCACAGCGTTACCGAAAGATCGATACAAAGAAACTCTGCGAATCTAAAGATTCCCTACGACATCAATGACGAGAACATTTATGTGAAGGGTTTTAGGGAATATGAGCATATGTGCGTTCAGTGCCATGGAGCGCCCGGAGTCGAGCCTTTACCGATCGGCAAAGGTCTTTTTCCCGAACCTCCCAAATTTCCTAGCGAAGAACTCAATGAATATTCTCTTAAGGATATTTTCTGGGTCACCAAGAACGGGGTTAAGATGACGGGAATGCCCGCTTACGGACCCACGCACGAAGACGAGACGATCTGGGCGGTCGCCATATTTCTTGACAGGTCGAGAAGTTTATCCGAAGCGGAATATAGAAAGCTCAGGGATAAGTATTTGGATACGCACCGCTAACGGCGGCAGCTTGAGCGGGCGACCTCCTTCTGCTGACTGTTTTTGCCCCTTGACCGCAACAGTAGGGATATATTGAGGAGACTTGAAATCATCCGGAAAGAGTTTCTTTCCCGCCCCGGTTGACTTTGTCTAAATAATGGTAAAGATTACCATCTAGATAGCTGTTTTATGGATATATAAAGTATAGAATAAAGTTATGCAGGTAAGCAGAACACTTGATTACGCCGTCAGATGCCTTATCCACATGGGAGACAATCCGGGGTTTAAGTTCAGCATGAGGCAGATATCCGAGACCCAGCACATTCCACAAAATTACTTAGCTAAAGTAATGAGAAGGCTTGTTAATCGCGGGATACTCAGGTCGAAGGTGGGGCCCGAAGGCGGATACATGCTCCGTAAGTCCCCGCATGAACTCAGCCTGAGAGAGGTATACGAAGCCATAGAGGGAGAGATAAGGATAGTCGACTGCATGGACGAAGACGGTCCCTGTGCCCTTTATGAGAACTGCGGGCAGCTCCCTCTCTGGGATAAGCTCAAGGTTTCGATGATAAGGATTCTTGAAGATACCACTATCGGGGATATGGTGGAGGAAGTTCGGGGCGGCAGAAGTCACTAACAGGAGGATAATTTCTTAATGAGCGTTGACCTTGAAAAACTCGCGCAGGAGGAATACAAGTACGGATTCGTAACTGATGTAGAGCAGGAGATTGCCCCCAAGGGGCTTAACGAAGATATAATCAGAATGATCTCCTCCAAGAAGAATGAACCTGAGTGGCTTCTCGAATGGCGCCTCGGAGCTTATGAGCGCTGGAAGAAGATGAAAGAGCCCAGATGGGCTTTTCTAAGGTATCCGGAAATAGATTTTAACGACATAAGTTATTACGCCGCGCCGAAAAGCAACCCCAGGCCGAAGAGCCTTGACGAGATAGACCCGGAGATAAAGGAGACCTACGACAAGCTCGGTATTCCGCTTGAGGAGCAGAAAATGCTGGCAGGCGTCGCCGTCGACGCGGTTTTCGACAGCGTTTCCGTCTTTACCACTTTCAAGGAAAAACTTGCGGAGGAAGGGGTTATTTTTTGCTCCATATCCGAGGCGGTGGAGGAATATCCCGATTTTGTGCGCAAGTATCTGGGTTCGGTCGTGCCGCGCGGGGATAATTTCTATGCGGCTTTGAATTCCGCAGTCTTTACAGATGGTTCCTTCGTCTATATTCCCAAGGGAGTAAGGTGCCCAATGGAGCTTTCTACTTATTTCCGTATAAACGCCGAGAACACCGGACAGTTCGAAAGAACTCTTATAATCGCCGAGGAGGGCAGCTACGTAAGCTATCTTGAGGGTTGCACAGCCCCGCAGAGAGACCAAAACCAGCTCCATGCCGCGGTGGTTGAACTCATAGCCCATAATGACGCCACCATAAAGTATTCGACAATACAGAACTGGTACCCGGGAGACAAGCAGGGCAAGGGCGGAATATACAATTTTGTAACCAAGCGGGGAAGATGCGTCGGCAGGAGTTCAAGGATTTCCTGGACGCAGGTTGAAACCGGTTCCGCTATTACCTGGAAGTACCCGAGCTGCGTTCTTGAAGGGGATAATTCGGTCGGGGAGTTTTACTCCGTTGCCCTTACAAACAGGTGCCAGCAGGCCGACACCGGAACCAAGATGGTTCACGTGGGAAAAAACACCAGCAGCACGATTATTTCCAAGGGTATTTCCGCGGGCGAGGGACAGAACGTGTACAGGGGGCTTGTTGAAATTGGTAAAAATGCCGAGAAGGCAAGAAATTACACGCAGTGCGACTCGATGCTTATAGGGGACCGCTGCGGAGCACACACTTTTCCATATATAGAGGTCAGAAACTCCACGGCCCACATGGAGCACGAGGCTTCTACCTCTAAAATAGGTGAGGACCAGATGTTTTACTGTCGCCAGAGAGGGCTTTCCGCCGAAGACGCGGTTTCGCTCATAGTAAACGGTTTCTGCAAGGAAGTTTTCAAGGAGTTGCCGTTTGAGTTCGCGGTTGAAGCTGAAAAACTGTTGAGCGTAAGTCTTGAGGGAAGCGTGGGTTAATAAGGGTTCCGCCGTAATTCTGAAAAAAAGATTTTTAGGAGGAGCGAAACATGCTCGAGGTGAAAAACCTGCATGTGCAGGTAGATGACAAGGAAATACTGAAAGGAATGAACATTACTGTGGCGCCCGGGGAGGTCCACTCCATAATGGGCCCGAACGGTTCGGGAAAGAGCACCCTTGCCCAGGTTCTCGCAGGTAAGGAAGCTTACGAAGTTACCGAGGGGGAAGTAACTTTTCAGGGCAAGGATCTTCTCGATCTTGAGCCCGAGGAAAGGGCGTGCGAGGGGATATTTCTGGCTTTCCAGTACCCCGTCGAGATTCCTGGGGTTGCGAACACCTATCTTCTTCGCGAGGCTCTTAATGCAAAAAGGGAGTACCGGGATGAAAAACCGCTTAAGCACGTTGAGTTCGGCAAGCTTGCCAGAGAGAAAATGAAAGCGCTCGGTATTGACGAGGATCTTCTTAAAAGGTCCGTGAACACCGGGTTCTCGGGCGGAGAGAAGAAAAGGAACGAGATATTCCAGATGCAGATACTCGAACCGACGCTGGCGGTGCTTGACGAGACGGATTCCGGTCTTGACATAGATGCGCTCAAGATAGTGGCAAACGGGGTGAATTCGATGAGGGACTCTGGACGTTCCTTTATAGTGATAACCCATTACCAGCGGCTTCTTAACTATATAGTTCCCGATTTTGTCCACGTGATGGTTGATGGAAAAATCGTAAGATCGGGAGGAAAGGAACTTGCCCACGAACTTGAGGAAAAAGGTTACGCCGGGTTTTAAGGCCTCGGGCAGCCTGCAAGGAGCATAATACTATGGCTATTGTTTTTGACGGTACGCGCGAAAGTTACGTCGAGAGACTCTCTGAGTTTCTCGATAGCGAGCAAAAAAATGCCCCCGAGTGGATAACCACCCTTCGCCGTGAGGCGATTTCAGGATTCGCTGAACTTGGGTTTCCGACGCTTTCTGACGAAGAGTGGAGATTCACCAATCTTGAGGCACTTCGGAGAGGTTCTTTTTCAATTGCCGAGAATGGAATCTCCGGGGTTTCTAAAAAATCCGTGGATTCCTACGGGTTTCCCGGGCTTGATTGCCCGAGACTTGTATTTGTAAACGGTCGTTTCGCTCCTTCCCTTTCAGACACTGTAGATGCCGGGAAAGGAATACTGGTAAAAAGCCTGTCGGAGGCGATCTCTGAGCAAGGCGATCTTGTGAAGGACCACTTGGCGAGATACGCAGATTATGAAAAAGACGCGTTTATTTCCCTTAACACATCCTATTTTGAAGACGGAGTGTTTGTTTACGTTCCCGACGGGACCGTCTTCGAACAACCCGTACATGTTCTTCACGTATCGACAGATGAAGGCCGTCCTTTATTCATAAATCCAAGAAATCTCATCATAGTCGGGCAAAGTTCGGTCGCCAAGGTAATAGAACATTACGTGTCGGCATCCCAGAGCGTCTATTTCTCAAACGTGGTCACGGAAGTTGTCTGCGGAGAAAACGCGAACCTTGAGCACTACAGGCTTGAGTTTGAAAGCCAGAAGGCGTTTAATTTCTCCACACTTAGGGTAAATCAGCAGAAAAACAGCAACATCGCTTCTCACTCGGTTCTCTGCGGAGGGGCCATAGTGAGGAACAATGTCCATCCCGTTTTGGCCGGAGAAGGATGCAACTCCGACATTTACGGCCTTTTCATATCCGAGGGACGCCAGCACATGGATAACTTCATGCGGGTTGAGCACGCGAGTCCTCATTGCGACAGCCGCCAGTTCTATAACGGCGTACTTGATGGTCGCTCAAAGGGAGTTTTTCACGGAAGGATTCTGGTTCACGAAGGCGCCGAGAAGACAGACGCGAAGCAGACCAACAGGAACCTTCTTCTCTCCGACACGGCCCAGATAGACACGAAGCCTCAGCTTGAAATATACAACGACGACGTAAAGTGCACCCATGGCGCTACGATCGGGCAGATGGATGAAGAAGCCCTTTTTTACCTGCGTTCAAGAGGGATCTCGGTAAGGCAGGCAAAAATCATAATGCTCCAGGCCTTTACTGGCGAGACCCTAGAGCATATGTCAATTGACTCCGTGAGAGAAGCTCTTGAGAGTGTGGTCATGAAATGGTTTGAACAAAGGCTCGAAAACGGCAAAGGGAGGTAGGTTCGTGTCCGACTATAAGAAAGTAGCAAAGGTCTCAGACATACCTGAAGGAGAAGTGGAATCTTTCTTCATCGATGGAGATGCGATTGCCGTATGCAACGTAGAGGGGAATTTCTACGCTTTTCGGGATGAATGCACCCACCAGTGTTTTACTCTTTCAGACGGCGACCTTGACGGAGAACGCATCACCTGCTGTTATCATGGGGCCGAGTTCAACGTCAGAACCGGAGAGGTGCTTTGCCTTCCGGCGGTCGAACCCCTGGAGACTTACCCGGTAAAGATTGACGGGGACGACATACTTATAAAACTCGATGACTGATCGTCCCCGCTTTTTTAACCAGCTGGTTTGAATTTGGGCAGAGTAACCTCATCGGTAATGTCATCG
>JAPPFE010000017.1 GCA_028823955.1 Candidatus Dadabacteria bacterium | reverse complement strand
ATTGCAAGCAGGCTTCATTGACACCGTGCTTTCTCATATGATAGACTAAATGAAATTTTTCTCATTTAACAATGCGGATGAGCAAGGCACTTTTCCTACTATTGACAATCGTTTTTCTGGGAGCACAAATGCTCTCCTTTGCCCATGCGGCCGAGTACGGTTCCTTGGAACACGAGCATGATGGAACTGCCTGCGAGGTCTGCCTAAGCGCCAAGTATCAGGGCTTCTCAAGCCCCGGCGCCGCGAGTGAAGCCTGCCTTCTTCACTACGCGGAGTATGTCCCGCAGTCACCCATTGGCGTTATCGTAGTTCGCAACGCTTACGAGGCGGGAATTACACGCGGACCTCCACTCTCCTCCTAAAAGAAGTAAAGAAATTTTCTTATTCCCTGCGCATGCAAGCAGGAACCAGTGGTTTTTTCAAACTTAAGGAGGAAAAATGAATATATTACGTTTCGCGGTCATAACCGCGTTTTTTGCCGTTTTGCCGTTTTCTCATATCCCCGCTTTCGCCGCTTCCGACCAGGATGTAGAAGCCTTAAAGAAGGAGATACAAGAGATGAAATCGGAATATGAGAACCGGATTTTAAAGATGGAAGAAAAACTCGCCGAGATGGAAACCGAAGCATCTCAGGCCAAAACGACTTACTCAAAGAGCAAGGATAGCGTCTACCCAAGCAGAGCCATTTACAACAGGAACCTCAACCCTTCAATCGGAGCGATACTGGGCGGACGATTCGCCGCCTTTTCTTCGGATGAGGGCGAAATTCCCGGGTTCGTCCTGGGGCACGAGGGGGAACGTGGGGCGGAAGGAATATCTCTTGGGGAAACCGAACTTAATCTTTCGACAAGCGTTGACCATAAATTCTACGGCCACATAACCACGGCTCTTGCAGACCATGGAGACGGGGTCGAGATCGAGCTTGAGGAAGCATACGTGGAGACCCTTCCAGGTTTCGGGCTTCCAACGGGCGCGACCATAAGAATGGGCCGCGCGTTCTGGACTCTGGGATACATGAACGAGCATCACGCCCACGCTGACGATTTCGCCGATCGCCCCTTGCCTTACAGGGTGTTTCTCGACAAGGCCTTCAATGATACCGGAGCGCAGATTTCATACGTGCTTCCGACCGACTTCTATGTCGAGGCGGGAGGCGGTATTTTCCGCGGAGACGATTTTCCGTTTGCAGGGGCTGAGGGTAGCGACATAAACTCGTTCAGCGCCTTTCTGCGGGTAGGCGGTGATATAGGAGGGAATTCATCCTGGAGAATCGGGGGCTATCTGCTTGACGGAGAGGCAAGCGGTCGCGGCGGCGGACACGGACATGCGCACGAAGACGAGCATGCGCACGAAGACGAGCATGCACACGAAGATGAACATGCACATGAAGACGAACATGGACATGAGGAGAATCTCGAGGAGTTCTTCGCCGCCAGCATGTTCACGGGCAACACGAGGCTTTACGCGATTGATTTTCGCTACACTTGGGCTCCCACCGGAAATTCTCGCCAGAAAGAGGTGCTTCTCCAAGGTGAGTATTTCTGGCGCGACGAAGAAGGCGTCTACACTCTTGCGGAAGGAGACGAGGTCCACGAAGAACATCTCGACGGGGGAAGCCACGGCTGGTACGCGCAAGGGGTTTTCAAGTTCTCGCCGAAATGGAGAATCGGCACTCGCTATTCCCAGCTATACTCTCCCGAGGATTCAGGGATAGATCACGATCCCTACGCGGTAGCGGTCATGGGAGACTGGTCAAACAGCGAGTTCTCCCGCATACGCCTTCAGTACAACTACGAAAAACTAGGAGAGGATCTAAGCGACAACCAGTTCCTGCTCCAGTACATAATGAGCATAGGTGCCCACGCCGCGCATAAATACTAAGAGCAACCGTAAGATGAAGCGTTAACTGACTCTCCTTATTCTCCTGCCGGGGCTGCTTTTCGTGGCCCCGGCATATTCCTTCGCAAAGGTAAAAGTATTTGCCTGCAAGCCGAAATGGGCGGCACTGGCCCAAGAAACCGAAGGAACTAACGGTCCCAAGCGCAACATATTGACATGGCAGGCTCTAAATGATAATATTTCTCATTTAACCATGCAGATGAGCAGAACATTTTCCTTATTGCTTACAATCGCCTTTCTGGGAGCGCAGATGCTCTCCTTTGCCCATGCAGCCGAGTGCGGTTCCAAGGAACACAAGCATGAGGGAACTGAATGCGAGATATGCCTGAACGCCAAGTATCAGGACTATACAGATCCCGGCGCCACAAGTGAAGTCCGTGTTCTTCACCGTGCACAGCACGTCCCGCAGCCACTCGGTGACGTTATCGTCGTTCGGGACACTTGCGAAGCGGGAATTACTCGCGGACCTCCCCTTTCCTCCTAAGCTGTAAACAAACTTTTTATTCCCCGCGCATACGTGCGGGCAGCGGAGTTTTCTTTTCAAACTTAAGGAGGAAAAATGAATATATTACGTTTCGCGGTCATAACCGCGTTTTTTGCTGTTTTGCCGTTTTCTCACATCCCCGCTTTCGCCGCTTCTGACCAAGAGAAGGTAAAAGTATTTGCCTGCGAACCGGAATGGGCGGCGCTGGCCCAAGAAATCGGCGGTGACAAGGTGGAAGCGTTTTCGGCTACCTCGGCCGTGCAGAATCCACACTATATAAGGGCGCGCCCAAGCCTGATATCCAAAGTCCGCAATGCCGATTTGCTGCTCTGCTCGGGCGCAAGTCTTGAGATAGGCTGGCTTCCGATTCTGCTTCAGAAGGCAAGCTCCGACCTCCAACCCGGTTCCATCGGTCACCTTATAGCAGCGCATCTGGTCACCATGCTTGAAGTCCCGGTTGTGGTCGACCGCAGCATGGGAGATATACATCCGGAAGGCAATCCCCACGTACACCTGAATCCGCACAACCTGATGACGGTGGGTAAGACTCTCGCTGACCGGCTTTCGGGAATAGATCCTGAAAACGCCTCTTTTTATAAGGATAATTACCGGGATTTTTCGTCGCGTTTTCGCGCTGCGATTTCCCGATGGGAATCCGAGGCTGCCACGCTTAAAGGAAAACCGGTTGTGGTTCATCACCAAACGTTTGTTTATCTGATTGACTGGCTTGGAATGAAACGAGTGGGAACACTTGAACCAAAACCCGGCATTCCGCCGACAACTTCTCACCTGAAGAATCTGCTGCGAAAGTTAAGAAGCAGCCCGGCGGACGTGATTATCCGTACTCCTTACGATCCGGATGACGCGAGTGAATGGTTGTCGGAAAAAACCGGGACAAGGGCAGTCGTGCTTCCTTACACCGTTGGTGGCGACGAGCAGAGCGGCGATCTGTTCGCGCTGTTTGACAGGACTATAGCTTTGTTGAAAGAGACATATCGTGTTAATCGGTGAACTTCTGGAAATCATCGGGCCGGCAATGGTTGCCGGCCTCATGATTGCACTCACCCACGCTCCCCTGGGAATTGAAGTGCTCCGCCGCGGCATCATCTTTATTGATCTTGCAGTGGCGCAGATTGCGGGCCTCGGGCTTGTGGTCGGCAACATGTTTATCCATGATCCGTCTCCATGGCTGATCCAGTTCATAGCGCTTGGCTGCGCGGTCGCAGCAGGGCTGTTTTTCCGCAAGGTGGAAACTGCAATGCCAGAGCGACAGGAGGCGATCATAGGGTGCACTTTCGTGCTTGCCGCATCGCTGGCGCTTCTGCTGCTGGCCGATCATCCCCACGGCGGAGAGGAGGTAAAGCATCTGCTTTCGGGACAGATGCTGTTTGTGACATGGACAGAAGTAGCGAAACACGCGCCCATTTACGCGTTGATACTGCTGGCCTGGTTCTCCAAGCCAGAGGTGCGAAACAACATGGGATTTTATCTGATCTTCGCTCTCGCCATCACTTCATCGGTTCAACTGGTCGGCGTTTACGTAGTCTTCGCAAGCCTTATACTCCCGGCTTTGGCCGCGGTACAAGTCGAACGGCCATACCTTACTGCATGGTTCTGCGGAGTGGCGGCGGTTCTGTCCGGTATTGCCTTCGCCGTAGCGTTTGATATGCCCGCCGGACCGATCATCATCCTGTCATATACCGCAACGGCCCTGATTATACGAGGGGTTAGGATAGCAAACCGGGATCAGAAAACTTAAGAAGAGTTTATTATGCACATGCTAGTAAAGTTGCGTATCGATCAATGCTCTATATCAGGAATGTTTCAATGAAACAGTTGTCGTTAAGTAAATCCTTTCGATATGAAATGTTAGAGAGGTTAGAGAGATGAGACAATTTGATGTTGTTGTTGTTGGAGCCGGTCCGGCAGGGATAGGGATTGCTGCCATGCTTAAGGACTTGGGTATAAAGCGAATGATTGTTCTTGAGAGAGAAGAAGTCGGCGCAACCTTCGACAAATGGCCGAAGGAAATGCAACTTTTAACCCCCTCATTTACAACTAATTTTTATGGTCATCTTGACCTTAATGCGGTTATATCCGGAACCTCCCCAGCATATATGCTCCAAAAGGAACACCCTACCGGCAAAGAGTATGCGCTGTATTTAAGAACTGTATCAGAATATTTTGATCTGCCTGTTAAGGAACATATAAATGTAGAGGAAGTACTTTATTCTGAAGGCTCTTTTAAGGTTCACATCACTGAAGGAGAACCGATAGAGTCTCGCTTTTTGATTTGGGCGGCCGGAGAATTTCAATACCCGAATACAAATTCTATTCCAGGTGCTGAATTGTGTTTGCATAACAGCCGAGTGAAAAGCTGGGAACACGTTAAAGGCGATGAAATTTATATTATCGGCGGTTATGAGAGTGGCATTGATGCAGCCATCCATTTAAGTCGATTGGGCAAAAAGGTTCGTGTATTAGACCGCGGTGCGCGTTGGAGTAGAAAAACAACCGACCCAAGTGAAAACTTATCGCCTTTTACGTTGGAGAGGTTGAAGCAAGAAATAATTTATAACAGGATTGAGCTTGTTGGTAAATCCATGGTTAGGGAGATAAGGTTGGAGCAGGACAAGTATTTGATTTATGTCAGAGGCAAATCATCACCTTATCAATGTGCCACACCACCCATTTTGGCAACAGGATTTAAAAGTAGTTTGGTCGTCATTAAAGACTTGTTTAGTTGGGAAAAAAATAAAGCTTATTGTTTGCTGAATGAGCAGGATGAATCAACCGAAACTCCTGGATTGTTTCTCGTTGGTCCACAAGTTCGTCATGATGATCTTATTTTTTGTTTTATTTATAAGTATCGGCAGAGATTTGGTGTTGTAGCTAATGCAATTGGAAAACGATTGGGTATGGATACAACGCTGCTTGAGCCATATCGTAATGAAGGTCTCTACTTAGATGATTTGAGCTGCTGCGGAGAGGAGTGTGTTTGCTGATGCAAGAAGAATTAGTTCAGAAAAGAGTTAAGGGCAATATAAACATACAATGGTTATGCCAATTGATTGCCAGCTTGTCTTGGTTCGCTTCCGTTATTGCCTACGGATCATTTGAACTGGGTGATTGCCTGCAATTGTCAGCTGCATCCGCATGGACCGTATCTAATATCATGAACTATCTTACTAATAAAAATTATGTCATAAGCCAAAGCACGTGACGGTGGAGGCAGGAGGCCAGTGTCAACAGAAGTGGCTTCTGGCGCATACGACGCCTCTAAGCCCGGAACTCTTGAACAAAGACGCCGGTTGGTGAACTTTGTATTTTCGAATCTAGAGCTAAAGGGATTAACCCTTCGTTATACCTCGCCCCTTGAAAAAACTGTTTGATAGGTTCGTAAATGCGTCTAATATTGAAGAATGGCGCGCCCGGAGGGATTCGAACCCCCAACCTCTTGATCCGTAGTCAAGCGCTCTGTCCAGTTGGGCTACGGGCGCGGAAAAGCGACGCCTCCTAATGGTTCCTGAGCCGAGTGGCGCAGTCAACCCGGAAAACAGCAGGAACAATTAACAATACGGATTTCTGTATTATAATAGTCGTTCTGAATTTTATTTCGCGCCCCTTGAACATTGAAGTGCACCACCCCTAAAATCAGGGTTTGAGTCCTTAT
>JAPPFE010000051.1 GCA_028823955.1 Candidatus Dadabacteria bacterium | reverse complement strand
TGCTTCTGCTTACAGAGAAGTGGAATCCTCTCGGTGGAGTACCAGGCTAAGGTTTATATTTTTAGCTGATTTACCAATAACGGGTAGAGGGAATCATAAGAATTTTCTCTGCCCGTTATTTTTTGTCTTTCCCTTCCTTCCTACGCCAGTCCCTTAAACAAAGCGGTTTGATATAATCCGCTTTATGATTGATAATAGAGTTTCCGGGACGGTGATCTGAATTGTCTGAAAAAATCCCTAGGTTTCTCAAAAACGGGTACTTGGCGCTTGCCTTGGGAACCATCATCGTCCTATCTTTTTTTCTTGTCGCCGAACCAGTCAGTCTTGACCGCAAATACAACAGTCAGAGCATAAAAATTGCCGAAGACACCCTTAAGCACGTAAACAAGTTTTATCTGGACAAAAACAAGATCGACTATGCGAAAATGCTTGAAAAAGGGGTTTCCAGCCTTGAAACCTTCCTTGACGACGTGCTGGTGGAATTTCCACAAGACCAGGGCAATGTCTTCGCCGTTCACGTAAAGGAAAAGACAAAGAAATTCAAGGAAAAAGAGTCACCATCCCCAAACGACGTCACGAGCACTCTGGGCCAAGTCGTGTCTTTTGTCCTTTCTAACACAGGAACCGAAGACCGCACCGTCAAAAACATAGAATATTCCATATCGGACAGCATGCTGAAGGTTCTTGACCCCCACTCCGCAATGATCCCGCCGGATATCTACAAGGAGTTTCTCATAGACACCGAAGGGAGTTTCGGAGGACTCGGAATAGTGGTCGGTATAAGAGATGGCCAGTTGACCGTCATATCTCCGATAGAAGGCACGCCGGCTTACAGGTCAGGGATAAAAACCAAAGATCGGATCGTGCAGATAGAAAACGAATCGACCATAAACATGCCTCTTCTCGAAGCCGTAGGGAAACTAAGAGGTAAGAAGGGGACCAGAGTAAACCTTCTTATCTCGAGAAAAAAATTTTCCAAGCCCAAGAAGTTTTCGATAGTAAGAGACACGATAAAGATAGAAAGCGTCGAAGGGTTTGACCTTGAAAACGATATTCTTTACCTGAGAATAAGAAATTTCCAGAAAAACACGTCCTCGGATCTAAAAAAAGAGGTGAGCAGCCGCTCTTACCCAATTAACGGAATAATCCTCGATCTCAGAGGAAACCCCGGAGGTCTTCTTTCCGAGGCAGAGAAAGTAGCCGACCTCTTTCTCTCCTCGGGAACGATAATGACAACTAAAGCAAGGGACTATGCTAAAACCTACAGAGCGACGACAAAGCAGCCTGAGTACAAGGGGAAAGTGATAGTGCTTGTGGACCAAGGAAGCGCAAGTGCGTCAGAAATAGTAGCCGGGGCGCTTAAAAACAACAAAAGAGCACTTGTGATAGGAAAAAGATCCTTCGGCAAGGGATCGGTCCAGAAGGTTTTCGAGTTCGAAGACGGCGCCGCTTTGAAACTCACAATAGCAAAGTATCTTACCCCGGGCAACATCTCCATCCAGGATAGTGGCATAACCCCCGACATTCTTCTTCAGGGATCAGTGATAACCGAAGATAAAGTCGTCTATAACCCTTTGCCCGAAAAAAGAGAAAACGGGGAAGAGGAGGCATATATGCCAATCCCCGAATTCACGGTCAAGTACATCGACGAGAGCCTGGCGCCCCAAGAAGAGGACGAGGATGAGATTCAGCCGGACGAATCGCTTACGAAAGCACAGAAACTTGAGAGACTGAAGAATGATTTTTACGTAAAACTTTCAAGAAGGATGCTCCTGGCAGAGACCAGGGAACAGATGTATGCAACAGCTACGGATTTTTCCAACGCCCAGCTTGAAGAAATCAGAAGACGGATTGAAAATACAGGAATCGACTGGTCTGCCGGGGAAACAAAAAAGCCTTCCGTATCGGTCCAAACGGTTCCCTCGAAAACAGCTTTCCGGGCCGGGGAAGAAAGTTTTCTTAAGATAAAGGTGACAAATTCCGGCCCTGACCCGATATACAGGCTCAGCGCTGTTACCGACTGTGAGAACCGCATTTACAGCGATGGAGAGCTTCTGTTCGGGAAACTGCTCCCCGGGCAGAGCAAAATCTCAAGAGTCAAATTTTCCGTTCCCAAATGGGTCACCACCAGAGAGGACAGTATCAAGCTCATTTTCACGAGTTCCGGGAACAAAACCTTTACGGAAGAGAACCTGCTCGTAAAAACCGTGGCGGACAAGCGTCCCGTCTACTCCCATAACCACGAAGTAGTGGACGACGGGAGATTCGGAAGCAAAGGCAACGGGAACGGCCATGCGGAACTTGAGGAAACCATAGTACTCAACATAAAATTGAAAAACACCGGAGACGGAACATCTGAAAAGACGGTAACGACTCTTAAGAATCTTTCGGGGGACGACGTGTTTCTTGAGAAAGGAAGAGTTGAGCTTGAAAAGTTCCGTCCAGGGGAAACCAGACTTGCGCCTTTTCGTTTCAGGCAGAGCGGGAAAGGTGGTGAAACGGAATTTGAGCTTCTCGTAATGGATGAGGACTTCCGGGAAATAAAAACACAGAAAATAATCCTGCCTGTCTCCGAGCAGGAAAGACCGTTTTTCGCCACTTCCGCAAAGAAAACTGCCCTGTTCAAGGACTCAAGTTCCATACTTGGGGGAACTTTCCCTGCTGCCCCCGAAGTGGCTGTGGCACAGAAAAATTCCATGGTAAAAATTCTCGGTACTTCAGGGCGATGGATACGGGTTGAGGGGAAAAATTCTCTAGCAGGCTGGGTTGAAGAAAAAGCCATCAGGGTTGCTCGGGCAAGCTATGATGGTCCGTCCGGTGAAGCGTCGGATGAGAACGGAATCGACGGCGCCGGGCAGGGGATTTCAGTTCTTGAAGAAACCTTTGAAGAACCTCCTTTCATCATGATTTCGGATTTCCCCATGTCCACGGAGGCTTCCAAGATAACAGTGGAAGGATCGGTCAGGGACACTGACCGCATAGAGAGCGTCTCGGTTTGGAAAAAAGACGACAAGGTAAAGCTTTTTACACCGGGGAAAAACAACGTTCCCCTGCTTTTTCCCTTAACTCTCGAGGAAGGAATGAATCTTTTCACCATAGTGGCCAAGGACGAAAAGGGTATGATATCCAAAAAAACCCTGGCCATAAGAAAAGATCTTTCCTGAATTTAGGATATTTATCGCGCGCGCACCGAAGACTGCGGATGAAGTCCAGGGGGTGGAGTAATGCTTAAGTTTCTCTCTTTTCGAATACTGACCGGAGCAGTCGTAATCCTCGTGGTCGCGAGCATAACCTTCTTTCTGCTCAGAGTACTTCCCGGGGGTCCTTTCGACTCCGAGAAAAGTATTCCCCCGAACATACTCGAGAACATTGAAAAGAAATATCACATGGATAAGCCGCTGCACAAACAATACTTCATCTACATGGGGAACCTGGCCCGCGGCGACTTCGGACCTTCCTACAAATACGACGACAGACCGGTTACCGACATAATAAAGGAAACCTTGCCAGTCTCAATGGGGCTCGGATTGGTGTCCCTGGTGCTGGCGTTTTTCATGGGAACAGTGGTCGGAATGATTTCCTCACTGTTTCCAAGAAGCATCCACGACATTGTCTCCGTGCTGATCTCCACGTCACTGGTATCGGTCCCGAGCTTCGTCGTTGGGGCGGCACTCATATATTTTTTCTCCGTTAGATGGGGGATTCTGCCGGCCGCCCTCTGGGGAGAGCCAAAGCACATCGTCCTTCCGGCAGTGACCCTGAGCCTGGCTCCGTTCGCCTATATCTCAAGGCTTGTACGTTCCAACATGCTTGACGTGTCGGGCCAGTTTTTCGTAAGAACCGCCAGGGCAAAGGGACTTGGAAGAACGAAGATATTCACAAAGCATATACTGAGAAACGCGCTTATACCGGTCGTAACGGTGCTAGGTCCTCTGACCGCCTACCTAGTGACGGGGTCCTTTGTCGTCGAGCATATATTCGCGATACCGGGAATGGGAAGGTTTTTCGTTTTTGCCGTGGCAAACAGGGACTACTCCGTTGTACTCGGAATAACGATCGTCTACGCACTTCTGCTCGTAATAGCAAACCTTATTGTCGACCTTCTCTATGCCATACTTGATCCGAGAATAGAGCTTAGAAAGCAGGAACCGATCGCCTGACAGCGGGCAAAGACAGACGAGAATGAAGAACGTAAAGATAATTATCGAATATGACGGCACGGACTACCACGGCTGGCAATGCCAAGCGAATCTTCCCACTGTACAGGAGACTATAGAGGACGCAATCCGGAAGATCACCAGAGAAAATGTTAAGATAACGGGTTCGGGAAGAACGGATGCGGGAGTGCACGCCATTGGCCAAGTAGCAAATTTCTCCATCGAAACGCAGATGGATCCCGAGACCCTACAAAAAGCGCTTAATTCCACACTCCCCCGGGACATATCAATCATCAAGACCCAAGAGGTCCCAGACAGCTTTCACGCACAGTTCAGCTCCCGGAGCAAGGTATACGAATACAGAATTCTCAACAGGCCGCATCCCCCTGCACTTCAGAGAAACAGAGTGTGGCACATCCAAGAGAAGCTTGATACAAAAAAAATGAGAGAAGCCGCCACGTATCTTGAGGGAACGCATGATTTCTCCGTTTTCGCCACGGCCGACATAACGGTGAAAACCACCGTACGCACAGTAAAACGGGTTCACGTCAGAAAAACCCGCGAAAGAATAATCCTGGTTGAAATAGAAGCGGACGGGTTTCTGAAAAGAATGGTGAGAATGATAACCGGCACCCTTGTGGAAACGGGAAGGGGGAAACTCTCCCCGGAGGGATTCGGTCAAATACTCGCAGAAGGGCAAAAGACGAAAAATGTTTTCACCGCTCCCCCTAGTGGGCTATTTCTCAAAAAAGTCATCTACTGAATCCTGAACCCCAAAAAAGACCGATACTCTTATACGAAATTCCCGTATATAATTAGAGGCATTTAAACGAAGTCGCCATGAAATTCCTCAGGTTCAATAACATCGAAGAAAAACCGGTATTCGGAAAATACCTAGACGGATCAGTTTTTGAGATAGAAGGAAACATCTTCGGGGAATATTCCGTAACGGACACGAAATACGATTACGCGGATATAACACCGCTCGCTCCCTGCATCCCGACCAAAATCATAGCCGTCGGGCTAAACTACGAGGATCACGCAAAGGAGATGAACAGAACTCCTCCCGAAGATCCTATGCTGTTTATGAAACCCTCAACGACAGTCATCGCACACCAAGAAGAGATAAAATACCCGGCGCACATGTCGAGCAGGGTAGATTACGAAGGAGAGCTCGGGGTCGTGATAGGGAAAAGAGCCCACATGGTGGAGAGGGAGCAGGCTCTTGAACATGTCTTTGGATATACCTGCATAAACGACGTGACCGCAAGGGACCTTCAGGCAAAGGACATACAGTTCACAAGGGGCAAGGGGTTTGATACGTTCGCCCCGTTCGGACCTTTCATAGAGACGGAAGTCGATCCCGCCAACCTTCGCATAAAAACCTTTCTAAATGGTGAACTGAAACAGAACTCAAGCACGAAAAACCTGATATTCAGCGTCCCCGAGCTTGTAAGCTTCATATCGAAAGTGATGACCCTTCTTCCGGGAGACGTAATAGCTACGGGGACTCCTTCAGGCGTAAGTCCCATGAGCCCCGAAGATGTGGTGGAAGTGGAAATCGAAGGGATCGGAAGGCTTAAAAACCGCATCACCCTTTAGAGACGCCCGTACCTTCATCCCGGCGAAGATCTTGGCCGGAACCGACGGCATCCGGCCCCTTGATGCAATCATGACCAGCGCCGCGAAACAGCACCGGAACAATGCAGTTTTCACCTAGTTCCCTTTACTTATCACCCGAGCGAGGTAAGGGGTGGTTTGTTAGGACCAAATGTTTTGTATCACCCTCAAATAACTTAATGTTTATCTTGACAGCCAGTTAAGAAGCAGAATAAAATTACTTACAGATTGTATTGAGCTTTCACAGTCTGCGATGTTCGGTTGACGTCGGCAATCTCTCAAACTAAAAGAATAATTCCTTAATAAAGTGCTATCTTGCAAAAAGGAACGAAGAAGGGCTACAGCGTCTTTCTCGCGGGAGTAGAAAAGCATGAAACTGCAGCCGGAAGTTTATCAGATGTTCCGCACAAGGAAATTTCTCCCGATTTCTCTCGCGGTCCTCATCAGGGGGCATGAGCGGCGGCCCCGTAGTGGACGGAGACGGCAACGTGGTGTCCATCACCTCATTCGGATTCGCTGATCCAAGCGATGAGTGGGAGAAGCCGGAACCGCTCTATATCCACACACGCCTTCCGGTTTATTGGGGACAGGATGGGGCAAGCGGGCCGAACTCTGAAACAATGAAAAAATTCATTGAGCAAAGCGATTTTTACTGTAGCCCGTAAGTGCCGTTGCGGGAAAAACACCCCGGCGCCGCGCTGTTTTTCTATGTGACGGAAAACTTCGTGCCTTCAAAACCGAAACTGTTCGGGTAGATTAATCCCGCTTATGGAATTGCCGCCGCAAAGGAGAACACAAACTGCCTAAAATACTAGTAGTCCCCGGAGACGGGATAGGAATCGAAGTAACCGAAGTCAGCGTGTCAATACTCAAGGCCGTCGGCGAGAGAAACGGCATTGAGTTCACACTTGAAAGCGATCTTCTCGGCGGATGTGCCATAGACGCCCACGGTGTCCCAGTAACCGAGGAGACAATAGAAAAAGCCAAGCACAGTGACGCGGTGCTTCTTGGAGCCGTGGGAGGCCCGAAATGGGAAAACCTTGAGCACCACCTAAAACCCGAAAGAGGACTCCTTGAGCTGAGAAAGCAGCTTGACACCTTCGCGAACCTGAGACCCGCGATCGTCTACGCGGCCCTTGCCGACGCGTCCACGCTTAAAAGGGAAGTCGTTGAAGGGGTCGACATAATGGTCGTTAGGGAACTTACAAGCGGAATATATTTCGGACAGCCGAGAGGAGCAGAACAGCTCGGCGAAAAAGAGAACAAGGCGTTTAACACCCTTAGCTACACAACTTCCGAGATAGAACGGGTGGCGAAAATGGCTTTTGAGATTGCCAGGAAAAGAAGAAACAAAGTCACTTCCATAGACAAATCCAATGTTCTCGAATCAATGGTGCTCTGGAGAGACACCGTAACCGAGCTTCACGAACGTCATTTCTCCGATGTTACGCTTGAGCATCTGTACGTGGACAACGCGGCGATGCAGCTTATAAGAAGGCCCGCCGATTTCGACGTAATGCTGGCGGGGAACATGTTCGGCGATATAATAAGCGACGAGGCGGCTCAGCTCACCGGCTCCCTAGGCATGCTGCCCTCGGCAAGTGTCGGTAACGAAGGGGCCATATACGAACCGGTTCACGGAAGCGCCCCCGACATCGCCGGCCAAGGCATAGCAAATCCCATAGCCTCGATTCTCTCGATGGCCATGATGCTGCGTTACTCCTTTGACATGGACGGGGCCGCCACGCAGGTTGAAGAAGCCGTAAGGAAGGTCCTTGACGATGGCTACCGCACATCCGACATATACGAGGAAGGGAAAACAAGGGTAGGAACAGAGGAAATGGGATCTCTCATACTCGGCGAACTGTGAGAAAAAATGATTCAGGTCCCAGGAAGTGAACGGTAACAGCTCCACGCTTGAACTTTCATCCCACCTTGAAAACCCCTTGGTGGAGAAGTTTCTTGGGTGCCCGCCCGGAGAACCGACTGATCTTACGGGTCTTTACGGAAACTCGACCTATTTTCTTCTGGCGCTTATCTCCGAGGCGCCCGGCAAAAGGGTGCTTCATGTCTGCGAGCAAAGAGAGCAGTGCGTCCATGCGGCGCGAACCATCTCTTCTTTAAAAAGAATGGAAATCCCTGTTCTTCTCTCAAGAGGAATGGAGAAAACCCGCTCCCTTTTCGAAAAAACGGAAATCACGGAACCCGAAAGGCTTCACTCTATTTTCAGATGGAAGCAAACCGGGGTGCTCTGCGCGGACGCGGCAGCACTTGCCGAGGTGTTGGCTCCGCCCCGCACCCTCGAGGCCGAGAGCTTCACCATAGAGGAGGGAGCACGGATCGATCGGGAGGAACTTGTGCAAAGGCTCCTTGAAATCGGCTACAGCGAAGTGGATTTCACGGAAAAAAGAGGCGACATCAGCGTCCGGGGCTCTATAGTGGACCTCTTCTCCCCCGGATCACGGAATCCCCTAAGGGTGGAACTTTTCGCAGACCAGGTGAATTCACTCCGGGAGTTTTCTCCCTCAACTCAGAAATCCGTCGGAAAAACACAGAAAGCCGTGATCAATCCGGCCTCATTCGCCGTTTACCGCCAAATAAGCAAGGACGATCTGGTCGGACAGGTTCTCGCCGGAGCGGACAAGAAGGGACTTACCTCAAGCGAGGTGGAACCTCTTTTGGAGGCGTTTGAGAGCGGTTCGCATTTCAGGGGAATTGAATGGTTCACACCGTTTTTCTGGAACTCGCGCCAATGCGTGCTCGATTACCCGCAAGAGGATCTAATAGTGAGCCTCCCAATCGGGTTTGACGAGGAAGCACTGCTATTGAGACTAGAGGAAAAATTCGAAGCAAGAAGAAAATCTCTGGGAAAACTTGAAAAGTCGCTTCCCCAGTTTGAAATGCTATACCTTGAAAGAAAAGAGCTTGCGGAAAAACTCCGGGAATCAAGGCTCGTATACCTGGAGACGATGGGCATAGGAACCGAAGGAAAAAACAGCCTTAAGTTCAGCACAGAAGAGATATCGTTTTCGAAACCTTCGCTCAAAGTCTTTACTGACAAGGCGGAAGAACTCATCGAAGACGGTTACGAGGTGTTCGTATTTTTCACTTCACAGGCAGAAAGAGAAAAATTCCTCAAGCTTGCGGAGAACCATCCAAACAAGAGAATGGTGCATGTAATCGGAGAGCTTTTCGAAAGCACAGTTCTTCACGATTTCAAAATCGCCCTTCTTACGGAGAAAACCCTTGTCGAGAAAACCAAAAGCCGAGGCGCAGCCTTCGGGGGAAGCGATATGCCCTCCGCTTTTCTCACTTCGTTCAGCCAGCTCAAACCCGGGGACTACATAGTTCACAAGGAATTCGGAATAGGTGTCTTCAGGGGGCTAAGAAGGCTCTCCTTTGAGAACAGCCAAGGCGATTTTCTCGAGTGCGAATACAAAGACGGGGACAAGATATTCGTCCCAGTGGAGAAATTGGCGCTGGTTCAGAAGTACATGGGAGCTGGAAGGGAACCGAAGATTGAAAAGCTGGGAAGCGCAAACTGGAGAAAAACCGTCGGCAGGGTTAAAAGAGCCGTGGAGGAAGTCGCGACCGAGCTCGTGGAACTCTGCGCGGAAAGAAAGATCGGAAAAGGATTTCGGTTCTCCCCGAGGGATCAGATGTTCAATGAATTCGAGATAGGATTTCCCTGGAGCGAGACCCCGGATCAGTCGGCAGCCATAGAGGACGTAATGTCAGACATGGAATCCGAAAAGGCCATGGACAGGCTTATCTGCGGAGACGTCGGGTTCGGAAAAACCGAAGTGGCCCTGCGGGCCGCTTTCAAGGCATGTCTTGATGGAAAACAGGTCATGGTGATCGCACCCACCACGCTTCTCGCAAGCCAGCACTACCGAACCGCACTTTCAAGGTTCAAAAGCTATCCCGTGAGCATCGGAATGCTTTCACGATTCACGACAGGCAAGAGAGAAAAGGAGATTCTAAATAGACTCGAAGACGGTTCCCTAGACGTCATAATCGGAACGCACAAGCTTCTTGGAAAAAGAATAAAGCTGAAAAACCTTGGACTCGCCGTGATAGACGAGGAACAGAAATTCGGAGTGAATCACAAAAAATCCATAAGGTCGATGAAAAACGCCGTCGACGTATTGACGCTCTCGGCGACTCCCATCCCCAGAACCCTGCAGCTTTCCCTCGCCGATGTAAGAGACATAAGCGTGATAAACACCCCTCCCGAGGGACGGCAGCCCGTAGAGGTGTACATTCAGCAGTTCAACACCGCAACGATAAAGGAGGCCGCGGAAAAAGAGATCGCAAGAGACGGCACGGTTTTTTTCATACACAACAGGATAGAGGACATATTCGAGAAGGCGGACCTTCTCCAAAAACTCATGCCGAAACTGTCAATAGGGATAACGCACGGCCGAATGAACGAAACGCGGCTCTCAAGAACCATAGAACAGTTCACCGACGGAAAAATAGACCTGCTCGTAACCACCGCGATAGTGGAATCCGGACTCGATATACCAAAAGCCAACACTATAATAGTGAACAACGCCCATACTATGGGCCTAGCGGATCTCTATCAGCTTAAGGGCCGTGTCGGAAGATCAGACAGAAAAGCATATGCATATTTTCTCGTACCATCCATAAACTCCCTCACTGAAGATGCCAGAAAAAGGCTCGAGGTGCTCTCTCGACTCACCGACCTTGGAAGCGGATTCAAGCTCGCCACGGCCGATCTCCAGATAAGGGGGGCCGGCACCCTTTTCGGAGAAAAGCAGTCAGGACATATAGCGGATATAGGACTTGAGTTCTATCTCGAGCTACTGAGAGATACGATTGAAGGCAAAAGAAGGGGCGAAGACCACGTCCGTGAAATCAGACCGGAAATAAAAACGCGGGACGACGCGTTCATCCCTGAGCATTATATTCAAAGCGGTTCAGAGAGACTTTTTTACTACAAAAAAATATCATCGGCAGGAAAACGTGGGGAAGCAAGAGAAATTGCAGGGGAAATCGAAGACAGGTTCGGCGCGATGCCCAATCCGCTGAAACGTCTCATTCTCATCGCGGAATTGAGAATCGCGCTCGGGGAGAAACTGATAAAAAAAGTTGAAATAGGGGAGAACACGGCGACCTTGAGTCTCGCAGACGGGAAAACCCGCGGGCGAGAGAAGAAACTCAGCATCCCCCTTCCCTCCGAGGATAGATACGAGGCGCTGATAAGCGCGGTGGAAAGGGTGGAAAAACCGGCCCAAGCCCATGTATAGTATAGTTTCGGGGTTGATTCAGTAGAGAAAAAACGGTTTGCAAGGAGACTTCATATGAAAAAACCATGGTGGTTCGCGGTTGTAGCGCTTTTTGCGGTTTTTACGGCGATACCCGCCCAGGCGGCGGTCGTGGAAAAAGTGGTGGCCGTGGTGAATAACAGGATAGTAACGCTCAGCGAACTTAATCAGGAGCTGGAGGAAGTAGTCGTAAATCCTGAGGCGGAAGTAAACGTTCGCGAAGTACTCGACGCCATGATAGATCGCATACTGCTCGATCAGCAAGCGGCTGCGAGGAAGATATCAGTAAGCGACGAAGAGGTAAGAGCGATAGTAGAGAGCCAGCAGGAAGCACTTAACCTCGATGAAGGAGCCATAGCCGAGGAGCTTAAAAAACAGAATATGACTGAGGAACTTTTCTACCGCCAGTGGAAATACCAGATACTCTCAAGAAGGCTTCTTGACTTAGTCACGCAGGGAAGCATAGCGGTAACGGATGAAGAGATAGAGGAATACCACAGAGAACACTACGAAGAAGGAGGCAGCAGCACTTACGGAAGGCAGACTAAGATCGCTCACATCCTGATCAGTAAGGAAACGGAAAACGCCCTCTCCAAAGCGGAAGAAGTGCTGGAACTTGCAAAATCTGGTGAGCCCTTTGGGGAACTGGCCAGAAAGTACTCGATGGATGAATCATCGGCGCAAAGCGGCGGACTGCTGGGATATTTCGTCAAGGGAGACCTGGTCCCCGAGATTGAAGACGCCGTGGAGAAGACCGGAGTGAACGGCATCGCGGGACCGGTAGAGAGCTCCCGCGGCTACCACATAGTAAAGGTTTTGGAAAGAACCGAGGAAGGAGAATCCTCGGTCTCTCGGTACAGAGACCGCATAAAGCATCAGCTCTACATGGAGAAAGTTGAGCGGTTCATAACCTCCTGGCTTGAGGACATTAAGAAAAACTCCTACATAGAGATAAAGATCTGAAGTTCCCCGTACTTACTCTTCCACCGCGTAAGCTTCGGGGGGGAGGCATGTGCACACCAGATTCCTGTCCCCGTAGGCGTTGTCTATTCTTGATACCGGGGGCCAGAACTTGTTGGCCCTCAGATACGGAAGCGGGAAGAACGCCTGCTGGCGGGAATAGGGATGTTCCCAGTCGGAAGACACAAGATCCAGCACCGTGTGGGGAGAATTTGTGAGTACGTTATCAGAAGGATCCGCCCCGCCGTCGATGATATCCTGGATTTCCCTGCGTATTTTTATCATTGCGTCGCAGAATCTGTCCATTTCCTCCATGGATTCGCTCTCCGTAGGCTCCACCATCAAGGTTCCCGTAACCGGCCATGACATAGTCGGCGCATGGAACCCGTAATCCATGAGCCTTTTGGCCACGTCTTCCACGGTTATTCCCGCGCTTTTCCCAAGCTCGCGCAGGTCAAGTATGAATTCATGGGCGACCCTTCGGTTTTCTCCCTCGTAGAGAGTATCGTAGTGCTGCCCGAGCCGGGTCTTAAGGTAATTGGCGTTCAGTATCGCGTACCGCGATGCCTCGCTCATTCCGTCCCTTCCGAGAAGCCTTATGTATCCGTAGGATATAAGCAATATGCTTGCGCTTCCCCAAGGAGCCGCGGAGATCGCTCCGCATGGCTTTTCGCCCCCTACCCCCTCCACAACAGCGTGTCCGGGGAGATGCGGGGCAAGGTGGGGTGCAACGCATATGGGACCCATTCCCGGGCCCCCTCCTCCGTGGGGGATGCTGAAAGTCTTGTGCAGGTTTATGTGGCATACGTCAACGCCAAATACGGAGGGAAAACAGAGTCCTACCTGCGCGTTAAGATTCGCCCCGTCCATGTACACCTGCGCGCCATTTGAGTGAATTATGTCGCATATCTCACTTATTCCGGACTCGAACACCCCGTGAGTCGAAGGATATGTAATCATCAGGCAAGCAACTTTTCCCTCGTTTTTCCGGCAGCACTTTTGAAGGTCGTCTATGTCCACATCCCCGTTTTTCCGGCATTTTACCACCACGACGTCCATACCCGCCATGCGGGCGCTTGCGGGATTGGTCCCGTGCGCGGAAGAGGGAATCAGTACCACGCGCCTTTCGGTTTCTCCTCTCTCCTCAAAGTACTTACGTATGACCATAAGACCCGCGTACTCTCCCTGGGCTCCCGAGTTGGGCTGAAGCGAGCAGGCGTGAAGCCCGGTTATTTCGCAGAGATACTTTTCAAGTTCATCGATCACCCGTGCGTATCCCGCCGCCTGATCCCGGGGCGCGAAAGGATGGATTCTCGAAAATTCCTCCCAGCTTATGGGCACCATCTCGGTCGTACCGTTTAGCTTCATGGTGCAGGAACCGAGAGGAATCATGGAATGAGCCAGGGAAAGATCCCGGCCCTCAAGGCTTTTTATATACCTGAGCATCAGAGTTTCCGAGTGGTAGCGGTTAAACACGGGCTGGGCAAGAAAATCACCCTCCCTAAGAAGGTCCTCGGGCACTGACTCAATGGCGCGCGCGCGATCCACGGTGACGGGCCCCTCTTTGCCAAGTTCAAGGGAATCCGAAAAAAGCGAAAGTATATCAGTTACATCTTTCTCGGTTACCGTTTCGTCAAGCGATATGCAGATCTTGCCGTCCGGAAGATATCTGAAGTTGATTTTTCTTTTGAGAGCCTCCGCGCGAAGCGTTTCAAGAGATTCCTCCCCGCAGGGGGAAAGATCTACGAGAAGGGTGTCGAAAAACGCCCCATTTAGCTGGGCAAGACCCATCTCCCTAAAGCCCAGATCAAGCATCTTCGCAAGCGTGTTTATCCTCCCGGAAATACGCCGTAGCCCGGCCGGACCGTGGTAAACCGCATACATCGAGGACATTATAGCGAGCAGGGACTGCGCGGTGCATATATTGGAAGTGGCCCTCTCTCTCCTTATGTGCTGTTCTCTGGTCTGAAGGGCCATTCTGTAGGCGGGATTTTTGTCCCTGTCTAAAGACACCCCAATTATTCTCCCTGGGACCTGCCTTCTGAACTCGTCTCTCGTGGCGAAATACCCGGCGTGAGGACCGCCGTAGCCGACCGGGACCCCGAACCTCTGCGAAGTTCCCACGACGGCGTCGGCTCCGAAGCGCCCGGGCGGGGTAAGCAGCACGAGGCTCATCAGATCGGCCGCGACCGCGACCATGATGCCGTGAGCGTGAGCGCTTTTTATAAATTCCGAGTAATCCCTAACTTCTCCGAATGCGTCCGGATACTGCAGTAGCGCACCAAAAAAACCTCCGTCAAGCGAAACCTTCTCCTCTTCTCCCTCCACAATGCTTATTCCCAAGGGCTCGGCCCGGGTCTTCAGGAGATCGATGGTCTGGGGAAAACATTTTCGGGAAACGAAAAACCTGTCGGCGTCCGCCTTCTCCCGTTTTGCGCCGCTCAGCCTGTGAAACATGGCCATGGCCTCGGCAGCCGCCGTTGCTTCATCGAGCAGCGAGGCGTTTGAAAGCTCCATCTCCGTGAGTTCCGAAATCACCGTCTGGAAGTTAAGGAGGGCTTCAAGTCGTCCCTGCGATATTTCGGCCTGGTAAGGAGTGTACTGGGTGTACCAGCTCGGATTCTCGAGAATGTTCCTTGATATGACTGCCGGGACCACGCAGTCATAGTAACCCAGGCCTATGTACGACCTGAATATAGTGTTCTCGCGTGCAATAGTCCTTATATGGTCAAGATAGGAGCTCTCGGTCATGGCAGCAGGAACGGCCATCTCAATCTCCGAAAGCAGTTCAGCCGGTATGGTTTCCCGCACCAGTTCCTCAAGGCTCTCCGCCCCAGTGCACAAAAGCATCTCGTGTGTTTCCTCGGGCGTGGGACCTATATGCCTCGCCGAGAAAAAATCCTCTTGTTCATAAATGCCGTTTTCGTTTCGCAATCACAATTCTCCCCAATAATCGCCCCATCCATGCCACCGGGACATATCAGGCATCTTCCTCATCTTCTATCAGCTCTTCGTAACCTGAAGGATCAAGAAGACTTTCGACTTCGCTTTTGTCAAGTTCGTCGGTATGAATCTTTACGATCCATCCGTCACCGTAAGGGTCGGCGTTTACAAGTTCCGGGGAATCCACGAGAAGATCGTTCACCTCGGCAATTTCCCCCGAGACCGGAGCGAAAAGCTCAGAAACCGCCTTTGTCGACTCCGCCGCCCCGAAGGAGTCTCCCTGAACGAGTTCTTCTCCTTCAACCGGCAGTTCAACAAAAACTATCTCTCCCAAGGCTTCCTGGGCGTAATCCGTTATTCCGATCACGGCCCTGTCCTCTTCAAATCTCACCCACTCATGCTCCTCAGTGTATTTCAAGTCTTTCGGTACACTCATAACCTAAATGCTCCTTTATGTTCTTTGATTAAGACATACCGTCTTTATGAAGCGGAAATTCAGAAGAAACCGCCTTTCTCACATCTCCCCGGATCTCAACCCCTATCTCATCTCCGCACTTAACTTCACCCGAGGCAACCGAAGCAATACCCACGCCAATACCAAGAACCGGTGACATGGTGCCGCTTGTAACCTCCCCTATCTTTTTTCCGTTCTTCACTACCCCATAGCCGTGTCTGGGAACCCCCCTATCAAGCATCTTAAAACCGATGCTTTCCCTGGCCGCTCCGCTCTCCACCTGCTCCAAGAGCACGTCTCTGCCTATAAAATCGCCTTTGTCCATCTTCACGTATCTATTAAGGCCAGCCTCGACCGGAGTCGTCTTCTCATCCAGTTCGTTTCCGTAAAGAGGATATCCGGCTTCCATCCTAAGCGTGTCGCGCGCTCCCAGACCGCAAAGAGCAATCCCGAATTCGCTTCCGCTTTCAAAAAGCTTCTCCCATATCCCGACCGCGTCTCCCGCGGGCACGAACAGTTCAAAGCCGTCTTCACCCGTGTAGCCCGTCCTGGCCGCTATAACCCCTACCGCATCACCCTCAAGTATCCTGAAAGAGAACCTCGGGAAATCCCGCACGCTCCCTTCGCCAAGCGCCCTTTCCATTACTGATACGGAACGGGGTCCCTGAACGGCGATCTGCGCGTAGGCCGAACTCGCATCGATTATCTCAACATCAAATCCCTCGCAGTTATCACCGACCCAGCGGTAGACCTTCTCGGTGTTGGACGCGTTTACGCACACAAGGAAATGCTCAGCCGAAAACCTGTAGGTTATAAGGTCGTCAATCGCCCCACCGTCAGGGTAGCAGAAAAGACCGTAGCGGGCCCGGCCGTCGCGAAGCCCCGCCATGTCGTTGGTGTTAAGCTTCTGGCAGAAGGCTTCAGCCTGGGTCCCCGTGATCTCTATTTCTCCCATGTGGCTTACGTCGAAAAGGCCGCAGGCAGTCCTGACCGCCATGTGTTCCCGTTTTATACCTTCAAACTGAAGAGGAAGCTTCCACCCGGCAAAATCGATCATCTTCGCCCCGAAACTCTTGTGTGTTTCGTATAAAGGGGTGTAAGTCATATACTAGATTAAACATCCAAAAAAGTGGACTGTCAAAATAACCTCGAGGAACCGCCCTAAATTCCCCTTCCGTAGCGTTGCGGGTAATGGACAACTGGATATATGACATGGAAATTGTCTTTATGATAAACTCCGTACTAAATTATGTCATGGTTAAATGGAGTCGGAATACCAAATTTAGGACAGATCATCGTCAATGCCGCTTTGGCAGGCCGTGTTCCGGGCGGACGGAAGCCAGAAGCTAAACGCAAGATGAATTACCCCAAAACAACTGTCTACGCCGTATGCCTCTGTTTGATTGTCTTGTTATCGTCAACGCCGGCAGTAGCGCAGACCTGGAATGCGTTCAATGCCCAGTTGCTCTATGGTGCGGACTTCAAACTGGAACGCGAGAAAGCGGAAACCCTCACTCTGGAATGGATTAATGAGTGGGCTTACGGCGATAACTTTGCCTTTGTGGATATCCGACCATTGAGAGGGAACAGTTCATTCTATGGGGAGTGGTCACCCCGTCTGAGCTTCTCCAAAATAAGCGGTAAAGCTTTTTCCGCAGGGCCGGTGGAAGATGTGCTTCTGTCCGGCACTTTGGAAAAGGGAGAAGGCTTTACCAATTATCTCATTGGCGCCGCGGTGGACCTTGATGTGCCCGGGTTTAACTTCGTCCAGACAAACGGCTACTTAAGGGAGAATCCGGACCTTGCCGGAACAACCTGGCAGGTGACAGTGGTTTGGAATGCGACCTTCGAAACGGGGCCGGCGCACTGGATGTTTGATGGCTATTTCGACTGGGCCGGCTCAGAGGGTGAGGCTGAAACATCCGCCCATGAAAAACAAAACTTTCTTATGCAGCCCCGGCTCCTGCTGGATGTGGGTCGTCTGGTGAACCGGCAGGGGCAGATATATGTCGGTATTGAGTGGTGGTATTGGCACAACAAGTTTGGGATCTCAGAGGTCAAAGAATCAGTTGTTCAGGCAATGATAAGGGTGAACTTATAGCTGATACCCATTGTCAGGCACACCAGGAAGATCTTCGGCTACGGACACATCCGCGGGAATCAGACGCAGAGGTCTGTCTTTGCCTGCGGTGTCTTTTTCATTATAATCGATAGTTGATCGCAGGTTCGCCGTTCGGTTCTGCGGTTCCACACAACCCCGGAATAAAACATGAGAAACCTCTTTTTCCCCGCAGGGGTACAGCCTCTTTTTTCGTTCTCCGACGCAGAAGGCTTTTTCGGCCTCATGGTGGACAATCTCGTCCAGTATGTTCTGATCATGATACTCCTCACCGGTCTCGTGGGTCTGCAAAGAGAGTTTGTCGTCGCCTCGGTCCTCCCGGCCATAGCGATATCGCTTATTATCGGCAACCTCTACTATGCCTGGCTCGCACAACGACTCTCGGCAGCCACCGGAAGAAAAGACGTGACGGCGCTTCCCTACGGGGTAAACACGATTTCCCTGTTCGCCTTCATCTTCCTAGTAATGATCCCGGCGAAACTGGCGGCCGAAAGCCGAGGAGTCCCACCTCAGGAAGCCGCGCTTGTGGCCTGGCGCGTCGGGGTCGCGGCTTGCTTTCTCTCTGGAATCATTGAACTCGCAGGATCCCTTGTAGCCGAGAGAGTCAGAAAGGCAACTCCGCGCGCCGCGCTGCTCACTTCCCTTGCCGGAATAGCCGTGGCGTTTCTCTGCATGGATTTCGCCGCAAGATGCTTCGCCCATCCCCTGGTCGCCTTGCTCTCTCTGGGAGTGCTGCTGTTCGCCCTGCTCTCAAGAACGAGGCTTCCGCTTGGAATTCCGGGAGTCGGCCTGGCGCTTGTCCTGGGAATATTCACCGCGTGGCTTCTCTTTGCGGCGGGATTCGGAGCGGAAACAACGGTGTCGGGACCTGCCGTGAGCCAAGCTCTTGGCGACGTGGGATTCTATCTGCCCGTTCCGATCCTGGGGGATCTTGTAGCAGGGCTTTCTGATCCCCTCGTGCGCTCGGTGCTGATTCCGGTCGTGCTTCCTATGGGTCTTTACAATATCCTCGGGTCCCTTCAGAACATAGAGTCCGCCGAGGCCGCGGGAGACCCCTACCCCACCGGATCGTGCCTTGCGGTTAACGGTGCGGGATCGATAGCTGCCTCACTTTTCGGGTCGTGCTTCCCAACGACCATATATATAGGACATCCGGGATGGAAGGAGATGGGAGCAAAAGGAGGATACTCTGTAATAAACGGAATTTTCTTCGCCGTGGTATCGCTTGTCGGCTTGGGTTCCCTGGTCTCGGCCCTGGTGCCGATTGAGGCCGCGGGAGTAATACTTATATGGATAGGACTCGTGATGACATCCCAGGCATTTCAGACCACTCCCCGCTCCCATGCCCCCGCCGTGGCCTTGGGACTGATACCAGCACTTGCGGCGTGGGGAACCGTGGTGGTTTCCCAGACCGTCTCGGCAGTGGGAACCGCTATATCGGACGGTTCTGTGGCCACCCGTGCGTTTGAGAACCTCGATGCGTTTGTCTTTTCGGGCCTTCAACTGCCTGGGCTCGTAGCACTTTCCCAGGGATTCATGCTTTCGTCGGTGGTCTGGGCCGCAACAGCCGTCTGTCTCGTTGAACGCAGGCTCAACCAGGCGGCAGCGTGGATGGGAGCGGGAGCCGTGATGGCGTTTTTCGGCTTCATACACGCGGGAGAACTATCGGTTGAGGGAAATCTTTATTCTCTCGGTTTCGGAACGGGAGCCAAGTGGGCAGTCGGATACGCTCTTTCGGCCGCCTTTTTCATGATTGTTTCCCACGTTAACCGCAAAAGCGGCGGAGGCGCAGCAGGTTGACCGATAGAGGCGACTCCCGAAGAATACGGGATTTCTACTCAGCTCTTTACGGAAGATACGGCCCGCAGAACTGGTGGCCCGCCCGGACGAGGCTTGAGTGCGCGACGGGAGCCATACTCACTCAGAACACCTCCTGGAAGAACGTGGAAAAAGCCATAAAGGCGCTCAAGGAAAACTCCATGCTTTCCGCGGAGAAAATAAAAGCGGCATCGCACGAGCGCCTCGCCGCTCTTATCCGCCCCTGCGGATATCACAACTTAAAAGCCAAGAGGCTTAAGAACTTCATCGACTTCCTGTTTGCCGGTTACGGAGGAGTGATGGAGAACATGCTGGCTGAGGACACCGACAGACTCAGGGAAAAGCTGCTCTCAGTAAACGGCATCGGCGAAGAGACGGCTGACTCAATATTGCTCTATGCGCTCGGCAAACCCGTGTTCGTAGTCGATAACTACTCCCGGAGAATTCTCCGCCGCCACCGCCTGATCCCCGAGGGAGCAAGCTACTCGGAAATGCAGAAACTTTTTGTACGAAGCCTTTCTGTCGATGTGGAAGTTTTCGGAGAGTACCACGCACTCATAGTGAAAACGGGAAAACTCCACTGCCGGAAGACACCCCGCTGCGAAGGCTGCCCGCTTGAGCACGACCCGCACGATCCCGGAATAGACTTGTTTTAGCAGGAAATAAGAACAAAGCCCCGGTCGGGGCGGAAATCAGCCTTTTTTCGAGGTCGCAAACTCTACTACGGCCTTGAAGCTCTCGGGGTTTCTTACGGCAAGCTCAGAGAGGCTTTTGCGGTCAAGCTCGACCCCCGATTTCTTGAGCGCGTCGATGAACCTGCTGTATGAAAGACCGAAGGGTCTTACGCCGGCGTTTATCCTCATGATCCAAAGCGCCCTGAAATCCCTTTTTCTGCGGCGCCGGTCCCTGTAGGAATAGGCAAGCGCCCTGAGTATGGTTTCCTTAGCCCTTCTGAAATTGTTCTTTCTTCTGCCCCAGTACCCCTTGGCAAGCTTAAGAACTCTTTTTTTACGTCTTCTGGAAATGACTCCTCTTTTTATGCGCATCGGTATTCTCCGTCTGTATCAGCTCACAGGTAAGGAACATAGGTCTTGATCTTCTTGGCGGCGGAACCTTCAAGGAAATCCGGCTCCAGCAGTCTCCGCATCCTCTTTGAGCTTTTCTTTACGTTTATATGGCTTTTGCCACCCTTGTTTCTTCTTATCTTCCCGCTTCCCGTAACGGAAAATCTCTTGGCCGCGCTACGGTTTGTTTTCATCTTAGGCATCTCGTAAATCCCTCACTGTTTTTTTACCGGCACAAGAATCATTATCAGGTTCTTGCCCTCTATCTTGGGCTCCATGTCCACCGAGGCCACATCGGACAGTTTCTCGCGAACATCATTGGCAAGCTCGCGGCCGAGTTCCGGATGAACTATTTCCCTGCCCCTGAAAAATATCCTCATCCTGGTTTTATGACCCGCTTCGAGAAAACCCCTCATCCGGTTTACCTTGACTTCAAGGTCGTGTTCCCCTATGTTGGGTCGAAATTTTATCTCCTTTACTGTCTGATCTTTCTGTTTTTTCGCGCTCCGTTGTTTTCTAAGTTCGTACTTGAACTTCCCGTAGTCCATGAGCCTGCATACGGGCGGGGTAGCGTTTGATGCGACCTCAACCACATCGACTCCCTTTTCCTCCGAGATCCGCAAAGCGTCTTCAATACTTACGATTCCGAGCTGCTCACCTTCAACATCTATGAGCCTTACTTCCTTTGCGTTGATTCGCCTGTTAACGCGAGTCTCAGGAACACGCGGCCTAGAATAATTGCTTCTCCTCCTAGCTATACCGTTACCTCCATCCAGCTGTAGGGATCGTTCTCCCCGGCGACGATTTCGATAAAATCATCTACAGGCAACGCCTCCATGGCGTCCCCGCCGTATTTTCTGGGAGTAACCGTTCCCGTTTCGACCTCCTTGTCTCCTACAACCAGCAGATAGGGAATTTTCATTACCTGCGCTTCCCTAACCTTATATCCTAGCTTCTCGTTTCGCAAATCGCTGCCGACCCTGATTCCCCGGCGGCGAAGCTCGGCACAGACTTCCTCGCAGTACTCGGCCTGGCTTTGTCCCACGGATGCCACCCTTACCTGCTCGGGGCTGAGCCAGAGCGGAAACGCTCCCCCGTAATGTTCTATCAGGATTCCGAAGAACCGCTCGATCGAGCCGAATATGGCCCTGTGTATCATTATCGGGGTATGTCTAGCGTTATCCTCACCCACAAACTCCATTTCAAACCGCTCGGGCAGGTTGAAATCTACTTGAATAGTTGAGCACTGCCAAGCCCTGCCTATCACGTCCTTTATTTTAAGATCTATTTTGGGGCCGTAAAAGGCTCCCCCGCCGCTGTCCACTCCGTAGGGAAGACCAACATCCGAGAGGGCCTGCTCGATGGCCTCTATCGACCTCTCCCAGTTCTCCTCGCTTCCGACGAACTTCTCCGGGCGCGTCGAAAGGAAAATCTCGTAATTATCAAACCCAAAAGTTTTCAGAAAATCCAGAGTGAGGTGAAGTACCTCGGAGACCTCCTCGCGTATCTGGTCGGGTCGGCAGAATATGTGGGCGTCGTCTTGGGAAAACCCCCTCACCCTCAGAAGACCGTGAAGAACCCCCGAGCGCTCGTATCTGTACACGGTTCCTATCTCTGCCCACCTGATCGGCAGGTCCCTGTAACTTCTTGTCTTCGACTTGTAGATCAGTATGTGAAAGGGGCAGTTCATGGGCTTTACCTGGTAATCGGAGTTTTCAACTTCCATGCACGAGAACATGTTCTGCGAGTAGAAGTCCACGTGACCGCTCGTACGCCAGAGATCAAGCTTGGCCATGTGCGGGGTGTAGAGCACCTCGTAACCCCTGGAGACATGCTCGCGCTTCCAGAAATCCTCTATAACGCTCCTTACCTTGGCCCCCCTCGGATGCCAGAGAATAAGACCGGGACCTATCTCATCGTTCACGCTGAAAAGATCAAGCTCCCTTCCAAGCTTGCGGTGATCCCTTTTTTTGGCCTCCTCAAGGTCGCGCAGATACTTGCGCAGATCCTTTTTGTCCCAGAAGGCCGTTCCGTAAATTCTCTGGAGCATCGGGTTGTTCTCGTTGCCCCTCCAGTAAGCCCCTGCGGAACTCGTGAGCTTAAAGGCCTTTATGAGCCCCGTCGAGGGAAGATGCGGTCCCCTGCAGAGATCATACCAGTCAGTCTGATCGTATATTGTTATCTCCTCCCCTTCGGGAAGATCGTTTATTATCTCCACCTTGTAGTTCTCCTTTATCCCGGAGAAAGTGGCGACGGCCTCCTCTCTGGTGACCGATTTTCTTACAAGAGGACGGTTCTTCTTTATTACCTCAAGCATCTTCGCTTCGATATTCTCAAGATCCTCGGGAGTGAAGCCTCTTTCGAAATCAAAATCGTAGTAAAAGCCGTTCTCTATCACGGGACCTATGGTGACACGGGCTTCGGGAAAAAGAGACTGGACGGCTTCGGCTAGAACGTGGGCCGTGGTGTGCCTAAGGAGCCCCAAAGATGCTTCGGTATTGCTTCTTACGGGCAGAAGATCGCAGTCACTCTCAAGGCGGTGCCAGAAATCAACAACCTGGCCATCTACGACGGCACCTACAGTGCGCTTGTCCGCGTCAAGCTCCTCTAGCAATTCCCCAACGGTGATTCCCGAAGAAAAAGTGCCCTGCTTTCCGTCGATATTTACCTGTATATCCAACCGATTCGTCCCCTGGACTCCATGGTGAGCACGGCAGGATTTGAACCTGCGACCCCTTGCACGTCAAGCAAGTGCTCTGCCACTGAGCTACGTGCTCAAAAACCTGATATTGTCTTTAATTATCGCATATTGTCAATAACTGCGGGGACGCTTGAGAATAGCGACGGTTTCGGGTAGTTTCACCATTCAGTCAAAGCGTCCCGCAAAAATCGGGAATCAAGTGGCGGAACCATTCGCAAAACGATACTCAGCACGGACTTCATCGGATTCGCAGAACCCACCAGAGGCAAGGTAAGAGACATCTACGATCTCGGCGAGCGCATCCTGATGATAGCCACCGACCGCATCTCCGCCTTTGACGTGATACTCCCAAACGGAATACCCTCAAAAGGTGAGGTGCTGAACCGAATCTCCGAGTTCTGGTTCCGGGAAACAGAGCATATAATCCCGAACCACATGATCTCAACGGACCCCGAGGATTTCCCCAATCCATTCGGGGACCATGCCAAGGTACTTTCGGGCCGTTCAATGCTCGTGAAAAAGACCGACCCGCTTCCCGTGGAATGCGTAGTGAGAGGCTATATAAGCGGTTCGGGGTGGGAGGAGTACAAAAAAACCGGTTCCGTCTGCGCAATACCCCTCGGGGAAGATCTCGTTGAGTCGCAGAAGCTTCCGGAACCCATTTTCACCCCGTCAACCAAGGCCGAGCAGGGAACCCATGACGAGAACATAACGTTCGGGAGAGTGAGCGATATGATAGGTGGGGAACTCGCAGGCAGGGTACGGGACACAAGCATCGAGGTCTACACTGCCGCCGCCAGAATAGCCGAGGAGAAGGGAATTATAATAGCCGATACAAAATTCGAGTTCGGTATAGACCGCGACGCTGAAGAGCTCATCCTGATAGACGAAGCCCTGACGCCGGATTCCTCAAGATTCTGGCCCCTGGCGGACTACGCTCCCGGCGGACCGCAGACAAGTTTTGACAAGCAGTTCGTAAGGGATTACCTCAAGCAAACGGGCTGGGATAAAAATCCCCCGGCTCCCGAGCTCCCACCCGACATAGTGAGGAAAACAAGCGAAAAGTATCTTGAGATGCTCAGGCTTTTCTGCGGAGGATAGGGTTTTGGGAAAGACGAATTCTCCATGCAACGGCATATGCATAATGGACGAGGACACGGGGCTCTGCGTCGGATGTCTTCGCACAAGCGACGAGATAGCAGGCTGGGAGGATTATTCAGACGAGCAGAGAGCGGAAGTCATGCGTGAAATAACGCAGCGGGAAGCGGAGCAGAACTAGTGAAGACCGTCAGCATCCTTGGCTGCGGCTGGCTCGGAGAGCCGCTCGCTCTCTCTCTTAAGGAAGCGGGTTTTTCTGTAAGGGGATCGGTTAGAAAACCCGAAGCAATCCCCGCCCTTTTGGAAAAGGGGATAGAACCCTACCTTATAGATATAGCCCCCGAGGTAAACGCAGAGAGGTCGGATGAATTTTTCTCTTCCGATGTTCTTTTCATAAACTTTCCCCCCGAGCGAAGAGACGACATCGAGACCTACCATAAAAAACAGATCGAAAATCTCATCGAAGCGATACCGAGCCCCCGGGGGAAAATGGTCATCTTCGCCAGTTCAACCTCGGTCTACCCGAACACAAACGGAGTCGTGAGGGAAGAGGATTCCCTCCATCCCGACAAGCTGTCGGGAAAGGCTCTTTTGCACGCGGAGAGGCTTTTAATGGATAATCCTGAATTCGATACGACCGTGATACGTTTTTCGGGACTCATAGGCTACGACAGGGCTCCAATAAAATCGATCAGAAGAAAAAAACTGGTGCTTAACCCCGACTGCCCCCTTAACCTCATACACCGCGACGACTGCATAGCAATCGTCCGAAGCATAATAGATCTTGACGTGAGAAACACTGTGCTTAACGCCACCTGCGACGAGCATCCAACAAGAAGGGAGTACTACTCGCGCGAAGCCCAAAAATACGGAATCCCGCCGCCGCTTTTCGAAACAGAAAATCCCCCGCAGTACAAGATAGTCTCAAACGAAAAACTGAAGAGAACACTCGGGTACAGGCTCATTTACCCGGATCCGCTTGGCATACCCTGAAAGAATGGACAGATTCCGCGGCAATCGACGGGATTTGAGAACTGTTGAGAAAAACCTTAAAAAAAGGGAAAATAAACAGAAGTGAGACGCCAAGTTGTACAGTATTGTTTTCGGGTGGATGCCATAAAATTTCTAAACACGAAGCGTAATTCTCCCGCGCGGCAGCCTAGGTGCCTATGGACGGAATCAGGGAACTGGAACTTGAGAACATAGAAGCGGTAAAGGTCCTCTACGGGGAACTTAACTCGAATCTCAAGGAAATAGAGAACGAATTCGACATAAGCATCCACACGCGGGGCAACAAGGTCACTCTCAAGGGAAATGAGGAGAGTACCGCTGAGGCGGGCATGCTCATGGGGCAGATGTACTCTCTTATAGAGAAGGGGTACGTTCTCCAGCCTTCGGACATAAAGATAGCGAAGAGACTTCTAAGCCAGAAAGACGCCTCCCTCGAAGAGATATTCCTCGACACGGTCTGCATATCCGTACGGAAAAAAATAATAAGCCCCAAGACAATAAACCAGAAACTCTACATCGACGCCATAAGAAGAAACGACATGGTGTTCGGCATAGGACCAGCGGGAACGGGGAAAACCTATCTGGCGATGGCGATGGCTGTCTCGGCGTTTACGAACAAGAAAGTAAACAGAATAGTGCTCGCTCGGCCCGCCGTGGAGGCGGGAGAAAAACTGGGATTTCTCCCCGGCGATCTCCAGGAAAAGGTGAATCCGTACCTGCGGCCCCTTTTCGACGCTCTTTACGACATGATGGATTTTGAGAAGGCAAACAGGCTGATTGAGAAAAACATGATTGAAATCGTCCCGATAGCCTACATGAGGGGAAGAACGCTAAATGACGCATTCATAATTCTCGATGAAGCGCAGAACACGACAGCGATACAGATGAAGATGTTTCTTACAAGGCTCGGATTCGGCTCAAAAACGGTCATAACGGGAGACATTACCCAGATAGACCTTGCCAGGGACCAGAACTCCGGGCTGATCGAGGCCATGAACATCCTCTCCGGAATAAAGGGAATAGAGTTCGTCAACTTCTCGAAAACTGACGTCATAAGGCATCCTCTCGTAATGAAAATAATAGACGCGTACGAAAAAATTAAGGATAATGTGAGCGGACGTACCCCGTAACAGGAGAAAACAGATGAAAACACTCGCCGCCTTTCTTCTCGCAGCCATGCTTCTTGCTCCCTCGTGCAAAAGATGGGAGAATCCGGCAACTTCAATGATCTCGGCTGACAAATCCGTAGTGGTTCTCGTGCTTAATCCCTCGGTATACACGATGCAGGAAGTGCGCGTCAAAGGAAAGGTGTGGGAGATGGAAACGATGGGGGAACCGGCAAAATCGGTGACTTTTAAGCTCGCCGACAGCGACGGAAACTACATAACTGTCGTCTGGGAAAAAGAACTCTCTTTTGCCGAGGGGGACATAGTAGAAGTTGCAGGCCTTTTCGACAGCAACTTCATCTCATCTGAGAACAGGTTCGACCCCAAGCTTACGGCGCAGTCGATCAAGGTTCTCAAAGAGAACTAACTACCGGGAAAATACGCAGTCGCTTAGCTCCAAGTACATGTCGCGCTGCGGTCCCACCGAAACGATCCAGACCGGAACTCCGGTCAGTTCCTCAACCCTCTTTATGAAACTCAGGGCGTTTGGGGGCAGCTGTTCGGCGCTCTTTATCCCGGCCAGATCCTCATCCCACCCGTCCATCTCCTCGTATGAGGGCTCGCAGTTCTCAAGAACGGAGAGGCTTGCGGGAAATTCCTTCATGCTCGATCCGTTATATCCGTAGCTCGTGCATATCTTTACTTTTTCAAAGCCCGAAAGCACGTCAAGCTTCGTAAGGGCAATGGCGGTTACGCCGTTTGTCCTCAGCGCATAGTTAAGCGCGACTGCGTCAAGCCATCCGCACCTTCTGCTTCTCCCCGTGGTAGCCCCGTATTCCTCTCCTTCCCTCCTGAGGGCATCCTGTATCTCGCCCGATTCCTCCGTTGGAAAGGGACCTTCCCCGACCCTGGTGGTATACGCCTTAGCAACTCCCACTATGGAGCTTACGAGTGCCGGCACCGCTCCGGTCCCGGAAAACACACCCCCAAGACCCGCGTTTGACGACGTGACGTAGGGATAAGTGCCAAAATCGATATCAAGAAGTGATCCCTGAGCCCCTTCAAAAAGGATCCTCTTGCCCTCATCGCCGCTTCTGCGGATAATCGCGGAGACATCCGCAATGAAGGGTCCGAGAACCTCGCCGTACCCAACGTACTCTTCATACACGCTCTCGGGATCGAGGGGTTCCGCCCCGAGAACCTTCTCTATATACGCGTTTCTCTCGGTCATGACGGAAACGAGTCTATGGCGAAAGGCTTCGGGTTCGGTAAGATCAAGCATCCTTATGCCCCGCCTTGCGTACTTGTCTTCGTAGACCGGACCTATTCCCCTGCCGGTAGTGCCTATTTTCCTTCCGCTTGCGCGCCGCTTCTCCCTAAGCAGGTCTATTTCCCTGTGATAGGGCATTATCACGTGGGCCCTATCGCTTACGAGAAAATTAGAGGGGCTCACCGGATATCCGGCACTTCTGAGTGCGTCTATTTCCGCGACCAGCACCTTGGGATCAACGACCACCCCGTTTCCGATAAGAGACAGGCTGTTTTCCCTGAGTATGCCCGAGGGCACGTGGTGGAGTATGATCTTATTTCCGTCCGTAACAATGGTGTGGCCCGCATTGTTTCCGCCCTGGTATCTCACCACCAGGTCGGTCCTTGAGGCTATGAGATCCACTATCCTTCCCTTGCCCTCATCCCCCCACTGCGTACCCAGGACCACTATGCTTGGCAAGCCTAGAGCCCTCCTCCAGTAAGAAGTTCCTCGAGATTGGAGAATTCCCTGATCGACCCGGTCCGGGATTCGACCAGCTTCATCTCGGAAGGAGATTCAAGCTTTATGATCCCGTATGTAGCGAACGAGCCGTCCCCGTCGAAGAAATTATTGGAATCGATCATGTCCGCGTAGCTTCCAGTTAAGTCAAGTATGACCTTGAAGCTGCTTGAACGCAGCCACTCGGCAAGCCTTATGGCGTCACTTCTGAGTTCCTGGCTTTTGGGCACTATTATGAAATGGACCTGGTTCTCGCCGTCGCTGCTCTTGGTATTCTGCATGAGCGCCTCGGCGTCTATCGCGAATCCCGCGGCGGGGACGCTGCGCCCGTACCGGCTGACTAGGCCATCGTACCTGCCACCCGTAACCAGGGAAGCGGGAGCGACAGACGATATTACCTCGAAAGTAACTCCGGTGTAGTACTCAAAACCCTTGACCTCCACAAGATCAACCGATATGTCGCATTCGATATTGTATTCCTCAAGCACGGAGATCACAGAGACGATTTCCTCGACGCAGAGCTTGAATCTCTCGTTCCGGGCGGCCCTGCGAAGGATATCGGCATCACCGTAGTAATCAGAAAGGGAGAGAAGAACATCCTTTACGTCCGTGGGAATCCCGGAAGGTTCCACTATCCTTCTTATCCACTCCTGATCCTTTTTCACAAGAGCTTGCACAAGCTCGTTCCTTATCTCCCCGGCGTCGCGAAGAACCGCATCAAGAATGCCCGTATGCCCGAGGTTCAGGGTTATTTTTTTAAGGCCGAGACGGTTAAGCGATTTCAGAGCCAGCGCGATTATCTCGGAATCCCCTTCAGTCGAACTAAGCCCCAGAAGCTCGCAGCCGAGCTGAAAAACTTCCCTTTCCTTGCCGCTACCCTTCTCCTCGTACCTCACCACTCTTCCCGAATAGCAAAGCCTGAGGGGGTAGCGATAATCGCTCAGTTGCGTAGCGACCATGCGTCCGATCTGCGGAGTAATGTCGGGGCGCAGCACCACGATTTCACCCGTGTGCGGATCGACAAACTTCATCAGCCTGTGCTGGAAGTCTTCCCCGATGCCCGCGGACATGGTGTCAAGGTACTCGAAAAGAGGGGTTATAACCCTCCTGTACCCCCAGTAGGAAAACTCCTCAAGGAGCACACTCTCTATCCGCTTGAGGTCCTCTGCCTTGACGGGACCGAAATCCTTCACTCCCTGGGGCAGTGTCAAAAATCTATTCATCTGAAAAACTGACTTGTGTTACCGAAATAATATTCTCTACGGTCAAAATCTCCTGGATAACCTCTTCACTAACCTCGGTATCGACGTTCGTAAAAACTATGGCTTCCCCGCCAGCGGATTTTCTTCCAAGGTGCATCCGACCGATGTTTACGCCGTTTTTCCCGAGAACAGTACACATGGAACCTATGAAGCCCGGGCGGTCATAGTTGTGGCTCACGAGCAGGAATCCCTCGGGAACGACGTCGATCTCGACCCCGTTCACCTTGACTATCCTCCCGTGGTTCCCGCTGAAAACGCTTCCCGAAATCTCGTTGGTCGCCTCGCGGGTCGCAACGGTCACGGTAATGAGACTTGTGTACTGGCTCATGGCCGCGGATTTTGACTCCACTACCTTTATTTTTCTTTCCTCGGCTATTGACGGGGCGTTAACGTAGGTCACCGAGATATCCATTATGTGCGAGAGAAAGCCTTTCAGCACGGAAACCGTCAGGTACCCGCAGTCCATTTCGGCCGCCTCGCCCTCATAAGTCACCTCTACAGTGCGAACCGCGCCCTTGCAGATCTGCCCGTGAAGACTGCCTATCTTCTCGCAGATTGACATGTACGGTCTCATGACGGCAAGCTGCTCCGTTGTAAGCGACGGCATATTAACCGCGTTTTTGACTACCCCTTTCTGCGCGAAATCTATAAGCTGCTCCGCCATGGTGGTCCCGACCTTTATCTGCGCCTCCTCCGTTGAAGCACCTAGATGCGGGGTGAGCACTATGTTTTCATCGACCGAGAGAACGGGGTTTTCGGGGTCTATGGGTTCTTTTGTGTAAACGTCAAACGCCGCCCCTCCCACCCTGCCTTCGCGAAGGGCCTCGGCCATGTCCGCCTCGTTAACTATCCCCCCTCTGGCGCAGTTAATCACTATCACACATTCTTTCATCTTCTCAAAAGACTCAGAGTTCACTAGATCCCTCGTCTCGTCCGTAAGAGGCGTGTGCACCGTTATAACGTCCGAGCGGCGGAAAAGCTCATCCAGAGAGACAAGCTCGATGCTGAGCTTCTTCGCGGCTTCCTTGCTTAGGTAAGGATCGTACGCGACCGCCTTCATCTTAAGACCCATAGCACGCTCTGCCACCAGCTTTCCTATGTTCCCGAGGCCCACAAGACCTATCGTCTTTCCATAGACCTCAACTCCCTTGTACTTGTTCCTCTCCCATTTGCCCGATTTTATCGAGGAGTGGGCCTGGGGAATCCTTCTGGCAAGGGAAAGCAGCAAGGTGATGGTGTGCTCCGCAGTGGTTATCGAGTTTGACTCGGGGGTGTTCATAACGGCCACCCCGTTTCTGGTCGCGGCGTCAAGGTCTATGTTGTCTATCCCTATTCCGGCGCGTCCTATGATCCGAAGCCTGCCACCCGAAGCCTCTATGACTTCCTTTGTAACCTTCGTAGCGCTTCTTACCACGAGGCCTTCATAGTCCTTTATTATATCGACAAGCTCATCGGGAGAGACGCCTTTTCTCTCGTCAACCTCTACCCCCTCGGCGGCCTTAAGAAGTTCAAGGCCCTGCTTAGCAAGTCCGTCGGTTATCAGTATTTTCAAGAAATTCCTCCGGGATGGCGGGATAAAAACCACTAAGATAATAGTTAAACGAAAGACAATGTCAATCAGCCGGGGCGTGTTTTCGAAGCGGGCAAAAAGAACCGACAGGGAAGCGCGAAATTGTTAAAAACCCCGATTTGGGTTACCCTAACCTGCCGTAATGAAAGAAGAAACCGGCATGAATTTTCTTGAGCACGCAGAAGAACTCAGAAAAAGAATCATATATTCCCTGATTCCGATACTCGTCTTCTTCGTCCCCTGCTACATTTTCTCAAAAGAGCTCTTCTCTCTGCTCATGGGACCCATAATAAGGAACCTGCCCGAGGGAAGCTCCCTCATATTCACACGCCCGGCCGAGGGGTTTCTTACCTATCTCAAGGTATCGCTGTTTTTCTCCTTCTTCCTTTCTGTTCCGTTCATTCTCTATAACGTCTGGCATTTCGTTTCCCCCGCGCTCTACAAGAGGGAAAAAAGGGTCGTTATTCCGCTTGTCACGTTCGGAACGCTGTTTTTCATCATCGGCGCGCTTTTCTGCTACTTCATCGCCGCTCCCCAGGGACTTCGGTTTCTGCTCGGCGAATACACTACAGAGTACGTAAAGGCGTTTCCCAGCATAAAGGAGGCCCTATCGTTTCTTACAGCGCTTATGATAGGTTTCGGACTCGTGTTTGAGTTTCCGCTTATAGTCTTCATCCTCTCAAGGCTCGGGCTTGTAACAGCGGGATTTCTCGCGAGGAACAGAAAATACGCGTTTTTGATAAACGCCATTCTCGCTGCTTTCATAACACCTACTACAGACGCCGTATCGATGATGTTCATGCTCATTCCTCTTTTCATCTTCTACGAGCTTGGAATAATTATCGCAAAAATATTCGCAAAGAAAAAACCTGAGACAGAACCGGCCGGAGAGGAATTCGGTTAAGTGAAAAGACCTGACCCTTGACCGGGAATCCTCGCCGCAACGCGGAAAAGGAGAGAAAAATGACAAGAAAAAAACCTAAGGACCTCATGCATCCCGTCACCTACAAGCGGGAGAACGGGAAATTCGACGTCAACTGGTACCTCAAGGAAGACAGGTCGAACTGGGTGCTTCCGAAGGTGCTTCGCGAACAGGCGAAAAAACTGGGCAAAAAGCCCTTTCTTCAGTTCGGATACAGAAAGCCGCTTAGCTTCTACCAGACAAACCGTCTCGCTAACCGCGTGGCAAATGCCCTTTGCGCCCTCGGGGTGGAAAAGGCGAAGAAAGTCGCCGTCTACATGCCGAACTCCGACGACTACGTAATAACGTGGTTCGGAATCCTCAAGATGGGAGCCGTGATGGTACCCATAAACACGGCCTACAAGATGGATTTTCTTGAATACATAATCGACAGTTCGGATGCCGAGGTGCTTTTCATAGCGGAAGAGTACCTGGACCGGATGCCCCCAATAGCGAAAAATCTCTCCAAGCTTCGCCATGTCATAGTCTGGACAAGAAGCGGGGACAAGAAGTTTAAAAGACACGGATACAGGTTCCGCAAGATGATCTCCTACGCAGAATTCATAAACTCGGGTTCGGGCAAGGAGCCGGACGTCGAGGTTACCTTCATGGATTACGCGAGGCTCATGTACACCTCCGGCACAACGGGCCGCTCGAAGGGAGTCATGAGACCTTGCGCCGCCGATTACAGCAGCGCAAGGAACTATGCCGAGATAATGGACGTCGGCCCTCATGACGTGTGTTTTACGTGTCTTCCGCTTTTCCATTCAAACGCCATGGTGATGACCGTCTACCCGGCGCTGATAAAGGGAGCGAAAACCGTAGTGGAGGAGAAATACAGCTCAAGCCGCTTCTGGAAATGGATGGTCGACTACGGGGTGACAAAGTTCAACACCGTGGGAACCATGTCGTATTTCCTCTGGAACACCCCTCCCGTGCCGGAGGAGGGGCAACATAAAATAAAGCTCGTTCTCGGCTCACCCGCCCCCCACGACATGATAGAAGAGTTCATGGAGCGCTTCGGGATAAAATTCATGGAAGGTTACGGCCTGACGGAAATAGGCCAGTGCACCTGGATGAGGCCCGGAGAGCCTTTCAGGGTGGGATCCTGCGGAAAGGAAGCCCCAAACTACGAGATAAAGGTCGCCGACCCGGAGACAGACGAGGAGGTGCCGAGGGGAAGCATAGGGGAGATCATAGTGCGCCCAAGAATCCCGAACGTGATGCTTCACTACTATCACAAGATGCCCGAGAAGACCGTCGAGGACTTCAGAAACTTCTGGTTCCACACGGGCGACGCAGGAAGAATGGACAAAGACGGCTACATATATTTTGTCGACAGGGTCAAGGACTACATAAGAAGAAGGGGCGAGAACATAAGCTCCTTTGAGGTGGAGAAAATCGTCAACTCCCACCCTGATGTCGAGGAATCGGCAGCGATAGGCATAAAGTCAGAAGCCGGAAAATACGCAGAAGATGAACTCATGATACTCGTGATTCCGAAGGAAGGAAAAGAGATAGACCCCCCGGAACTGATGGACTACCTGCAGCCCAGAATGCCCTATTTCATGATTCCAAGATTCATAAGGTCTGTAGATTCCTTCCCGAAGACCGGCACGCAGAGAACTCAGAAGAACAAGCTACGCGAGCAGGGAGTGACTAAAGACACCTGGGACATGGTGGAAGCCGGCTACAAGTTAAAAAGGTAATTGGGTTCTACGAGGATTTAAGTTCCCCACCCAGCGGTTTCATTATCTTGCTCCCGCGCTATCGTCTCGTAGTCGCATCCGACAGCCTTGGCAAGGGCCCCTAAACGGCGACCGACGGTCTCCGGGTGAGGAATCTGGTCAGGCATATGCAAAGTAAGCTTTTCTCCGGCCCTCTCAAGCCTGGTACTCTTAAGGATCCGCGCTACCCCTCCCGAGACCGTGTAGGCCAAGCGAAGCGCAAGCCCCGTAACCCTAGCTTCTTCAATATCGCCTCCAGAAAGAAAATCCGAGACTTCCCAGCGACGAAGCAGGTTTCCAATCGCCGCGTGCCTTGAGGCCACCGACAGAGCCACCATCACCCTCTCCGGATGAGTAATTCCCACAAACGGCATCCGCAGTATCCTCAAAAACACCTGCTCCGCCCGGTACTCCGGATGCTCGGAAATTCCTATGTCCGAGAGATGACATGCAGCGAGTCTCAGCTTCGGATCCCTAGAGTATTCATCCGGAATCGCCCTCTCTATCCACTTGCAGAAAGCCTTGCCTTCCTCAACGGATCTTTCCATCTTAAGGGCGATCTCCTCGCACATAACAACTAGAGGATCCAGAGAACGCTGCTCCGGGGAAAGATCGTCGTATATGCATCCCTCCCGAAGCCCGTACGTGCAGAACGTAAGGTTGTTAACGCCCGTTTTTTTCAGAAGACTCTTCATAAGCGTGGCGGCGTAAGGAGCAGACTCCACCCTGTTTCGCCCCAGAATCCAGAGGTCCTGAAGCGAACCCGAAGACATCTCGGCTATCTCCCGGGCCATCTCAACCGCCCTTGATCTGGAAAGACTGTAGCCGTGAACTATTCGAAGCGGGTAATACTCAGACTCCATGTGTTTTTTAGCTAGAGCTCGCCACGAACCCCCGACGGCGTAGAAGGTTTTCTTTTTCGCGTTCTCAAGCCAGGGAAGCTCGTCAAGGAGGGGAGCAATCAGTTTCTTGCGGGCTTTCACGGGACTCAGACCGCTTTCAAGAAGCGGGATCGTGCCAAGCGGCAATGTAGCGTGGTTTCCTATTTCCCCCTCGCAGATCTCCACCAATTCAAGACTTCCGCCGCCTATGTCCCCCATTACGCCGTCAGCGTCAGGGATAGCGCAGAGAGTGCCGAGAGCAGAAAGCTTCGCCTCGTCCATGCCAGAGAGGACCCGAAGCGAAATCCCGCATTGCTGCTCAACGGCCTTTTTGAAATCGGGGCCATTTGCGGCATTTCTCACCGCAGCGGTGGCAACCGCCTTTATTCCGGAAACCCTCATCGACCGCGCGATATCGACAAAGCGGCTTACGGTTCGCAGGGCGAGATCCATGCTCTGCGGAGACATTCTGCCCTGAGAATCCATCCCGCGCCCCAAGCCGCAGGGAACCTTCTCATCAAGTATCGGAAGCGGGGCGCGCCTAGGTCCCTTGTAGATCACAAGACGTATGGAATTCGATCCCACGTCGATTACCGCCACGGTTCCGGCCTTGCCGAACGGCGCGGCGGGAGGAGAGATTTCTGCCATGAATTATTCCTGCACAAACTCAGCCGGCATTACCGGCCTGGATTCGGCAAGCGCCTTGCCTCGTCCCGAAAGACTGGGGTTAGTCATAAAGTATTTGTGAGCCGAAAAGCTGTCCGCATCGCTTTTAAGCTTGCGGAAAGAACCGTCGGGAAGCATTTCCCAGCTGTTAGCTACATCGTTTAAGTTAGCGACCATCACCTGCTCGACAAGCTGCTTTTTCACGGTGGCGTTTTCGATCGGAACAAGCGACTCCACCCTGCGGTCAAGATTGCGGGGCATCCAGTCTGCGGACGAGATAAAGACCTTGCAGGCATTAGAGGGAAGTCCTTCCCCCGCGCCGAAGCAGATGACCCTGCTGTGCTCGAGGAAACGTCCCACGATGCTCTTCACCCTTATGTTCTCGGAGAGGCCAGGCACCCCGGGCCGCAGACAGCATATTCCCCGAACGAAAAGCTCAACCCGCACCCCGGCGCGGCTTGCCGCATAAAGCGCATCTATTATCTTGCTGTCCACAAGGGAGTTCATCTTGGCCCATATCACCGCGGGGCGGCCGGCCTTCGCGTGGTCTATCTCGTCCCTTATCAATTCAAGCACCTTCGGGCGCATCGTTACGGGAGAGAAGAATATCCTCTCCATCTTCTTAGGAGTAGCGTAGCCGGTCATGTAGTTAAAAAGCTTGGCGGCGTCGCGACCCAGCGCCTCGTCGGCCGTGAAGTAGCTGAGGTCAGTATATATCTTGGCGTTTACGGGGTGATAGTTGCCGGTGCCATAGTGGGTGTAGGTGCGGATGTCAGAACCCTCCCTTCTCACCACAAGAGACACCTTGGCGTGGGTCTTAAGATCGATGAATCCGTACACGACCTGAACCCCCGCGTCCTCGAGGTCATGAGCCCAGCGGATGTTGGCCTCCTCGTCGAAACGGGCCTTGAGTTCCACCATGGCGGTTACGGATTTTCCGGCCTCGGCGGCCTCTATGAGCCTTTTCACTATCGGAGAGTCTTCCGAGGTGCGGTAAAGCGTCTGTTTGATCGCAACGACCGCAGGGTCCTCGGCGGCCTGCTTCAGGAACTCAACGACGACGTCAAAACTCTCGTAGGGGTGGTGAACGACGAAATCCTTCTGCTGTATGGCGGCTATCACGTCGCCCCCGAATTCCCTTACCCTCTCGGGGTAGCGGATATTCATGCGCTTGTAAAGAAGGTCGCTTCGCTCATCGAGTATTATCTGTTTCACGCTTTCAAGCCCGAGCATCCCCTTGATCCTGAAAAAATGCGCGTCGTGGGCCTCAAGCTTCTCCATTATGAAGTCAACTATCGCATCCGGCATATCCGCATTGACGTCAACCCTGATCACGGAGCCTCCCCTGCGCTGCTGCTTAAGCGCCGTCTCAAACGTCTCTACCAGATCTTCCGCGTCCTCGTCTATCTCAAGAAGGCTGTCGCGGGTGATCTGGAAGATTCCATTGTCCTCAACCTCAAAACCCGGGAAAAGGAATTTCATGTTGTGCTCGATAACCTTCTCGATCGGAACAAACTGTACTTTTTTTCTTCCCGGAACTTTTATGAAGCGCTCCACCTGAGAAGGCAGCAGTATAAGACCCTTCATGCGCTTTCCGTCCTCGGCGCGGCTTAGCTGCACGGCGCACACAAGGCTCTCACTCTGTATGAAGGGGAACGGATGCGCCGGGTCTATGGCAAGCGGGGTAAGAACCGGGAAAAGCTTATTCGAGAACCACTCGGAAAGCCACTTCGCGCCCGAGCGGTCAAGTTTCTCGGGAGTTACGATCTTGATCCCCGCCTTCTTGCAGAGGGAAAACAGTTCCTTTTCGCACTCGTACTGGCTGTCAAGCAGGGAACGGACCTTCTCCCTTATGGCTTCTAGCTGCTGGGACGGTGTAAGGCCGTCTTTGCTGCGGTCGGTAACTCCCTCCATAACCTGTCCCGCGAGACCCGCCACCCTGACCATGTAGAACTCATCGAGGTTGCTAGCGGAGATGGAGAGAAAACGCACCCTCTCAAGAAGTGGAACATTCTTGCTGGCCGCCGTCTCCAAAACCCTCAGGTTAAAATCAAGCCAGGAAAGCTCCCTGTTAATATACCGCTCAGAAGGGCGAAGCGGGAGCCTTTTGCTCGAGATGTCCGTTACCGAAGAAGCCACCTGCAGTCTCCTTGGGCGATAACATTCTGCGTCCTAACACCCACAACCCGTGAGTTTACATAATTACCTGCTGCGTGAAAAGCCATACTCACTGCCCCGTCTCCCAGAACGGGGTGATCCTCACGAGGCGCCTCCACTGCGGCTGCGCCGTGCGAAGGCACTTTCTAACCCTAGCCTGCGACCATTCCTGCGCAAGACGGACCATCGAGGGATCAAGTCTTCCGGGCTTGACCGCCGCAAGGATGTGCCGCGCGACTATCGCGTCGTTTGTTTTTCCGAGGCTGTCCTGGAAGCGTCCCATGAGCTTCATGAAGGGCGGAACCTCGGGACCGCTCCAGAGCGAGTTGAAAAACTGCGTTGCGTAGCGGGCCTTTTTCCCACGCTTTCTTATTTCGTGAAGATCCTCGTCAGGAAGACGCGAAAGAGGCCTCGTATCTTCGAGAAAATAGCGCCATGTTCTCCTGAGCACGCTTTTTGCAAACGGCTTCACGGGCTGGCTGAAAGTCTTTGAGCCGACCTCTTTCTCCACAGACGCGACCCATCGCTCGAACTGGAGTAGAAGACGGGCGTAGCGGCGGCTCTCAAGATAGGCGGCCGCGTCCCCGACGGCGCGACGGCGCTCTGCACGGGCAATGCGCCGAAGGCGCTCTATCGCTTCCTCCTGACCTGGCGCGGCGGAGGCTATTCTGGGAAGCGTCTCGCTTAAAAACACCTGCCAGTCTCGGGCCGGGGCCAGGCGCTGCTGGAACCAGCGGAACTCCCCGTTAAAGGCCTTTCGCTTGTCATATGGAAGTATTCTTTTGAAGGCCCGAAGTGCCGCGCGCACGCGCCTCATAGCCACCCTTGTCTGATGAACTCCCTCCGCCCTTCCCTCTAGGGTCGGAATCTCGTTTGCGAACATGTGCTCAAGCGCGCCAGCAATGATGAAATTAAACGCCTCTCCCACGCTCATATCCTCTGTGAGCGTGACCTTCGGGGCCTTAAGCGGTCTTGGCCGAAGGGCCGGCCTTACGAGCGCGTAGCCCCTCTGCGCCTTAGTAAGGTGGGCAAGGCGTACGTCGTAAGCCTCGCAGAGTTCAAGGGCCACATCGAACATCCGCGCCGGGTCCCCCGAGAGCAGTTCGAATTCCGCTTCGCAGATAGGCTCTTCAATGCGTCCCCAGGATGTTTCGGCGTGAATCACTCCCTGATCCACTGCCAGCTCGAATTCGGCACCCTTGGTCCTGATACGAACCGCCTCGCGCTCGAAGTCCGTGATGAACACGGGGCCGAGGCGCTTTTCGTAGTGCCGACGGGAGAGCGCGCGAGCGAGCGCCGGGTCGTCCACGACGCGAAGATTCGGGGAATCGCCATTTACCGAAACGGTCCATTCCCGGAAATTCTGAAGTCCCGCGGGGCCTCGGAACGGCGCCTTTATAGTCTGCTGCTTGCCGTTGCCATTATCGCGCACCCGAAGGACTATGTCGGATTTTCTAAGCGCATGGCGCGGGGTATCGAAGTAGGTGCTTACGAGATGGCGCTTTGTGCGACGGCCCCTGCGAAGGGGCTTAAGTCCCTTGTAGCGCAGAATCCGATTCGCCACGGCGGGCGAAAGGGACAGCTTGAATTCCGTTTCCTCGTACATAACGTAAAGATTCAACCACCCGGTTTGTCGGAAACCAGACTATTTAATTTACTCGATTAAGGCCCGGTTGTCATTTCCTTCTGCTACTGGATGAAACCGAGGGAAGGTGTATAATTTAACTTCATAACCCGCAATGGCAGATTCCTTCGTTCACCTACATCTACACTCGCAGTACTCGCTTCTTGACGGCTCGATAAAGTTCGACGAACTGATCGAGAGAGCCAAGAGCCAGGCCATGCCCGCCGTAGCCGTGACCGACCACGGAAACCTCTTCGGCGCGTACGAGTTTTTCGAAAAGGCAAAGGCCCGCGGCGTAAAACCCATAATAGGCTGCGAACTCTACGTCACCCCGACCCTCAAGCTTGAAAAACCTTCGGACGGAAAGAACTATCATCTCACCGTGCTCTGCATGAACGAGCAGGGATACAGGAACCTCTCGAGACTTGTTACAAAAGGATACTTCGAGGGGTTCTACCGCCGTCCGCGCGTTGATCACGAGATGCTGTCTGAGCACAACGAGGGACTCATAGTCCTCTCCGGGTGCATGAGCAGCGAACTTTCCCAGGCCATTTTCAAAAAAGATCAGAAGGAGCAGATAAGAATCGCTTCTGTATACAAGGAGATATTCGGGGACCGCTATTATCTTGAAGTGCAGGCAATCGGCCTTCCCGAGCAGCGCAGGATCAACAGTCAGCTTCGCAAAATCGCCAGTAGCATGGGCATAAAGCTCGCGGCGACCAACGACTGCCATTTTCTCACCAAAGAGGACTACAAGTCGCACGACGCACTTTTGTGCATCCAGACTGGGAGCATGGTGGCCGACCGCAAGAGAATGAGGTTCCAGAGCGATGATTTCTACGTCAAGACAAGGGAGGAAATGACGCAGGAACTTGAGGGTTTCGAGGACGCCATTGAGGAGTCTGTGAAAATCTCTGAGCGCTGCGACTTCGAGTTCAAAAACGAGGGATACAGGTTCCCCGAATACGTCCCTCCAGAGGGAAAGTCGCTTGACGAATTCATGCGCGAGATCTCGGGCAGGAATCTCGAGAGAATGCTCCGGGAAAACGAAATACCCGAAGAGTTCCACGAAACCTACCGCGAGCGGCTTCGCTCGGAGCTTGACACCATCTGCAAGATGGGATTTTCCGCGTACTTCCTCGTGGTCTCCGACTTCATATTCCACGCCAGGAAAAACGATATCCCGGTTGGGCCGGGGCGGGGAAGCGCCGCCGGGAGCCTGGTCGCCTACGCCCTCGGCATAACGGCCATCGACCCCATAAGGCACAACCTTATTTTCGAGAGGTTTCTTAACCCCGAGAGGGTGAGCATGCCCGACATAGACGTCGATTTCTGCGGTGAGCACCGCGACGAGGTAATAAGATACGTCACGGAGAAGTACGGGACGGACAAGGTTGCCCAGATCGGCACCTTCGGAACCATGTCCTCGAAAGCCGTGATAAAGGACGTGGGAAGGGTGCTCGGGCTTCCCTACGCGGAAGTCGACCGGCTCTCGAAGATGATCCCCTCTTTCCGGGGAAAGGTGTTCAGCATAAAGGAAGCCGTAGGCAAGGTAAAGGAAATAAAGGAGCGGCTTTCTGAGAACAAGGAGCTTGCCGAAGCGGTGGAGCTTGCGAGGTCGCTTGAGAACATGGTGCGCCATTCCTCCACCCACGCGGCAGGGGTGGTGATATCGAATGAGCCGCTTGCCGACTACATACCGCTTTACAGGGGAAGCAAGAACGAAATAGTGACCCAGTTCGACATGAACTCCATAGAGAAGCTCGGCTACGTGAAATTCGATTTCCTTGGCCTAAAGACCCTTACAATACTGGACAAGGCTGTTAAGTACGTCAGGGAAAACCAGGGAAAAGACGAAAAAGAATTCGACCTTGACAGAGTCCCCCTTGACGACCCGAAGGTCTACGCCCTGCTTTGCGAAGGCGCGACCATGGGGATATTCCAGGTTGAATCCCAGGGAATGAAAGATCTTCTGGCGAAACTGCGGCCCGCGGAGTTCGAGGACATAACGGCCGCCCTGGCGCTTTACCGCCCAGGCCCTCTTGACAGCGGCATGGCGGAGGAGTTCACCCGGAGAAAAAACGGTGGCACGGTTGATTTTCCGCATCCCGCGCTTCGGGAGATACTGGGAGGAACTTACGGCCTTTTCGTTTACCAGGAGCAGATAATGCAGACCGCGAGCGAGCTTGCGGGCTTCACCATGGGGGAGGCGGACCTCCTGCGAAGGGCAATGGGCAAGAAGAAATCAAGCGAAATGAGGGCACAGCGCAAAAGGTTCCTTACGGGAGCGGAGAAAAAGGGCCTCGAGAGCAAGCTGGCCGCGGAGCTTTTCGACACGCTGGAAAAATTCGCTGAGTATTCCTTTAACAAGAGCCACAGCGCCGCCTATGCCATGATCACCTACCAGACGGCCTACCTCAAGTCGCATTACCCGGCTGAATTCATGGCAGCCTTCATGTCCGTAGAAGCCCACAACGTGGACAAGGTGATCTCCGGCATAACCGAGTGCAGGAAGCTCGGAATCGACGTTCTGCAGCCCGACATAAACCGAAGCTACTCCGGGTTCACGGTGTCGGAAGGAAAGGTGCTGTTCGGATTCACCGCAATCAAATACGTCGGGGATGGCCTGACCGAGGAAATAGTCAGAAGCAGGGAAAAAGACGGGGTATTCGAATCCGTCTTCGACTTCTGCGCCAGGGTGGATTCGAGAAAACTAAACAAAAAGGCACTTGAAAGCCTGGTAAAGGGAGGCGTTTTCGATTCCCTGGAACCAAGCAGGGCGCGGCTGTTCGCTTCCTGCGAGTCCCTGCTCGGGTACAACTCCATGAAACAGCACACGCCGGCGAACGGGCAGGGAATGCTGTTTGACCTTCCAGATTCCGTGGCCGCCCCGATTCTTGCCGAAACCGAACCCTGGGATGACCGCATCAGGCTCGAGAACGAGCTTGACGTGCTCGGGTTTTTCATATCTTCCCATCCGCTTCGAAAGTACTCCTCCGAGCTTGAAAAATACAGCCGCCTTCACGACACCGAATCCATAAAACGGGCAAGAGACGGCTCCGAAGTGAGAATCGCGGGAGTGGTGAGATCGTTCGAAACCAAAAACACCCGCAGGGGAACCGGACTCATCGGCTACTTCACCCTGGAGGATCTGAACGGCTTCGTAGAGGGTATAGTGTTCAACGACACCCTTCGCACATCCAGTTCTCTTCTGGAGCAGAAAATCGAGCCCGTAATAGTAAAAGGCAAGGTCGAGGTCTCGGATGACAAGGTGCGTCTTCTCGCAAGCGACATCTCCTCGCTCAGGGAGACCAGGACGAATTCCGCTGTCTGCATAAGCATAGCCCGCAAATCGGCAAACGAGCAGAACATACTCAGCCTGAGGGAAATCCTCGAGAAGTTCCCGGGAGACTCGACCGTTATAATCGACATGAAGACCGACCACTCAGAGGCCGTCTTAAGGGTCGGAAACTGCAAGGTCGACTTCGGGGACGATCTCATAGAAAACATCGAGGGACTGCTCGGGGAAGGCGCGGTGACCCTCAGGGAAAGCTCATTTGCCTAGACGCTCTATAAGCGCTTTTAGCTCCTCGGGGTCCTTCGTGATGACAAACACCTCCTGCACCGAAGTGCCGCTTCTCGCTATGAGCTTGGCCCCGCTTCGGGTGCTGTATTTGTAGCTCACAGCCAGATTCTCCCCGGTGGCGCGGCCGACCTTTATCTCCCCGGGAATGATTCCCGTTACGTGGTCAAGGTCCGAGATGTTGTTCTCGAGAAAACGCCGTAGTCCCTTTATTATCGAATGTTCGGTTTTTATCTTGTTTTTTCTATATTTCATGATTTCCCGGGGGAATATTATACTTCTTTATAGGACCAAGGGTTAGTACGTATCCGGGCGCGGGGATTTCTCGGGCTGCCCGGTCCTCCGTCGGCATAATCCGCAACGAAGCGCAGGGGGCGTCGTGAGATGGGAAAAATAACAGACCTTCGTTTTGAGAATTCCTACGCGGAGCTGCCACACGAGTTCTACCAGAAAAAAGATCCTGTTCCGTTCAAGAGCCCCCATATGGTGGCGTTTAACGAAACCCTGGCGGCGGAACTCGGCATAGACCCGGGCGAGAAACAAAACCCCCTTCTTGCCGAGTACCTCTGCGGGAAAAGGCCTCTTGCGGGCGCAGACCCCTTGGCTATGTACTACGCCGGCTGGCAGTTCGGGGTCTACAATCCGCACCTTGGAGACGGGAGAGCACTTCTGCTCGGGCAGATAATCGACGAGCGGAACCGCAGATGGGATCTTCACCTCAAGGGATGCGGGACCACCAGATTCTCAAGAGGCTTTGACGGAAGGGCTACGCTCAAGTCCTCCATAAGGGAGTATCTCGGAAGCGAGGCTCTCCACCATCTGGGAATTCCATCCACGAGGGCTCTCTGCATAGTGGGAGGCATGGAGAAAATCGAGAGGGAAACCCGGGAACCCGCCGCCATGATGCTCCGGGTCGCGGAGACCCACGTGCGCTTCGGTTCGTTCGAAGGTTTTTACTACCGAGGTGAAGAGGAAAGTATCCAGACGCTTGCCGATTACGTAATCGCCTGCCACTACCCCGAGATTCCGAGCGGGGCAAAGGAGGGCTACGGGCTTTTTCTGCTCGCGACGGCAGAAAAAACGGCATTCACCGTCGCCAAGTGGCAGGCTTTCGGATTTACCCACGGAGTAATGAATACCGACAACATGTCCGTAACGGGTCTCACTCTCGATTACGGACCGTACGGATTTCTGGAGACGTTCGACAGGGATTACGTCTCTAATCACTCGGATCACTTCGGCAGGTACAGCTACGGAAACCAGTCCGCAATCGCGCGTTGGAACCTCGGGAAATTCGCAAGATGCCTGGAAAGCCTAGTGGACAAAAAACAGGCCGTCCGCGCAATTGAGGTTTACAACAAGACCTTTTCTGAGACTTACAGACAACTCATGCTGCGCAAGTTCGGCTTTGAAAAGGAAAAAAGAGAATCCCTTCGGTTTGTTGAAAAAACCCTCGGGATGCTGGCCGAATCCGGGACGGACTATCATATCTTTCTCAGAAGCCTCTCCGACGTAAGCCGCGACGGCTCTTTTGAAGGAAATCCTTGGCTTGCGGAACTCTGCGCGGCTTCGGGACAATGGCGGCAGTGGATCTCAGAGTACGCCGGGGAGCTTAGGGAGAATTCGCTTCCCGACCGCGAAAGAAAGAAGCTCATGGATTCCGCCAACCCTAGGTACGTTTTGAGAAACCACATAATGGAGACCGCAATAAAGGAGGCTCTTGAGCGGGAGGACTACTCGGAAATAGAAAAAGTGAGAAAAATATTCGAGAATCCCTTCTCGGAGCAGCCGGAGCATGAAAGCTACGCGGGGGCCTCTCCCGAGTGGGCCAAGAGCCTTGTCGTGAGCTGTTTTTCCTAGTCGGCAAAAAAGCTTGCGAGAATTTTTTTCACGCCGGAACCGAAAAAATCGACCGTAGCCACCGCCCTATCTCCTTTTCCGTCAATCCGTTTAACGACCCCGGGACCGAAAACGTGATGGGTGACCCTCTGTCCGGGTCTTAAGTTCAGGCCGACATCTTCTAGTTCGTATGTCTTTTCTTCCGAAGGCAAATCGGAATCTCGGCCAGAGAGTTTTTTCTTGCGGGATTCGCAGACGACATGCTCGGGCGAGAGATCATCCAGGAAAGCAGACCTTCGGGTGTGGTATGTCCCGCCCGAAGCAGTTCTCAAGGAAGCGTAACTCAGGTAGAGCAGCCGCTTGGCGCGGGTAACCGCGACATAGAAAAGCCTTCTCTCCTCCTCCAGACCCCCAAGGGTCTCCGCAGATCTTCTGTGCGGAAGAAGGTCCTCGTTTACCCCGACCACGAACACCGCCGGAAACTCAAGCCCCTTGGCCGCGTGAATCGTCATGAGGGAGACCTTTTCCTCTCCGGAATCTCCCCTGTCCTCATCGGTCGCGAGCAGGACGAGGTCAAGGAAATCAGAAAGAGTGATGTCGCCCCATTCCTCGGCCGCGTTTAAAAGCTCCCTTACGTTCTCCGCCCTCTGATGATCATCCCCCAGGTAATCCAGATAGGCCGTACTTTGAAGAAGATTCTTGATCACCTGTGCTACCGGCCGACTCTCCGCCGCCGAACCAAGTCCCTTTATGATTTCAAGAAAACGTGATAGGGCACCTAGAGCCTGCGCAGGCAGGAGATCATGTTCCTGGCAGTATTCGGCCGCTTCAAAAAGAGCGAATCCTCCGGCTTGGGATGCTTCACGAAGCTTCCGAAGCGTGACTGCTCCTATTTTTCTCGGCGGGACATTCACTATTCTAAGGAAGCTGACGTCGTCCCTCGGGTTCTGAACCAGCCGCAAGTAGGCAATCACATCCTTTATCTCCGCTCTCTGGTAAAATCCGACTCCCGACACTATCCTGTAGGGAATTCTTGCGGCCCTAAGTCCCTCCTCGATTACCCTCGACTGAAAGTTGGCCCTGTAGAAAACCGCCACGTCGCTCCACTTAAAATCTCTAGATTTGACCAGACCCGAAATCCGCTCCGCGACAAACCGTGCCTCGTCAGCATTGTCGAGGGCCTTGAACACCAGCGCCCTTTCTCCCTCGGGATTATCGGTCCAGAGGGTTTTTTCCTTTCTGCCCAGGTTTTTCCTTATAACCGAGTTCGCAATGCCGAGTATGTTAAGTGTCGAACGATAGTTGCGCTCAAGCTTAACGACCCTTGCTCCCGGAAAGTCCTTCTCGAAGTTCAGAATGTTATTTATGTCGGCCCCCCTCCACCCATAAATCGACTGACTGTCATCGCCCACGACGAAGAGGTTGCGATGGCGCTGCGAGAGGGTCTTTGCGAAGCGGTACTGGGAAACGTTTGTGTCCTGATACTCGTCTACTAGCACTTGAGAGAATCTGTCCTGGTAACGGACGCAAACCCCCTGGTTTTCAGAAAGAAGCCTGTTTGCAAGAAGAAGCAGGTCGTTAAACGTCATAGCATTTCGCTTCACGAGCTCTTTTTTGTAGAAATCATAAAGCTCACTAAGCCTGCGACCATAAAAATCGTCCCTGAAGGACGCCCCCTCCCTGTTCTCAGCGGCGTCAAATTCGGAGAGCACTCCCTTAGGCGAAAAAAGGCTCTCCCCGTAGTCAAGCTCTTTCAGGCAGCTCTTTAAGAGGCCAAGCTGATCGTCCTGGTCGTAGACAACGAAATCCTTCGTGTGGCCCTCAAGAAAATCCGCCTCTATTTTAAGAATCCGAAGGCAGATCGAGTGGAAGGTATCTATCCATATGCCGCTTGCCAGCTCGCCCGCCAAATCCCTCGCTCTTTTTTTCATCTCCGCCGCCGCCTTGTTGGTGAAGGTCACGGCCAGAATGTTTCCCGGAGGAACGGAAAGGTCGTTTATCAGGTAGGCGATCCGGTGGGCTATTACCCTGGTTTTTCCCGATCCCGGGCCCGCAAGCACAAGCAGCGGGCCCTCTCCGTGGGTTACGGCCTCAAGCTGGGAGGGGTTAAGTCCTTTGAGGGAATTGCCTGACATGGTAACGTGAATCGAAATTTCTGGCTGGGGCGGGAGGACTTGAACCCCCACTACCGGGACCAAAACCCGGTGTCCTGCCGTTAGACGACGCCCCAGTTGAAAAAGACTTCTATATTACCATATCCGAAGGACTGTTAAAGAATAACCGCCGGAGAAACGGGAAACGCGCAATATCGGCCAGAAAAACGCAACGCGGGTCAGGCGCGGGGGCGCGGTTTACGGGGCGGGCGCAATCGGGCCGCGGACCGGTCAGTTCACTCGGCTGCCCGGCATCCGTGCCGGAGAAAGACAAGGAAAAAAACGGCGGTGCTTGCCAGAAGCAACCCCAACAGAGCGCCTTGAGCCGTATTCGCGGTACCGGAAAGAGCGCAGCCGCCGTCGTCTTCTTCGGATTCCCCGAGATAAAGTCCCGAACCGAAAATATAGAGCGGGGCGGAAGGGTCATCCTTGTCGGGCGAAACAACTTTTGTGTAGCCAAGCTTAGGGGAACTGCCTCCAGGGCCGCCGCTTTGCTCTCCGTCGCCCACAACGGCGGGATTCTCCCAGTTGTACCGGACGAAGTCAACTTCAGGCGTCCTGGCCGCGGCAATGAGTTCGCGGATATTCTCTCCGACATCTGGATCATCCCAGAGGTTTGTCTGCTCAATGTTTCTGTTCGCCCCGTTGAAGATCACGTTGCCGTTTTCATCCATTATGTAGATGTAGGTGGAAACGTGCCTCCAAGGTCCACCGTCAAGCCTGAAAAGCGTGCGAAGCCTCACGGCGTCAATTTCGGGGCTGGCAAGAGCCGCGGTAAAAAAGACGATGGCCTCTTCAACAAACTCCCTGAGCTCCCGCTCGTTCTCCTCATCACTCTCTTCGCCCCCTATCTCCCTGGCCTCTTTAGTGGGGTGAACGCTGTTGGGAAGGGAGCCGGCCAGCTCCTCGTAGGATTTTTTCTGATCGACGACATCAGGTTCGTAAGCGAAACCTCCGACAAGAACAAAACCCTGTTGCTCGGGTGAGAGGGAATTGCTGAACGGAATAGCGGGAGCGGTAAAAGGAAAGGCAAAGGCTTGGGGGGGGGGATCATCTGCATTATCTCCAATATAATCTATACTTGCCCCATCTTTCCCGACGCTGAGAAACATCTGTCCTACATTAATCCCCTTACGATCTTTGAGCTGTGACCAGTCCTGATCCTCAAGTTCTCTGTTTTTAGCGTGAACGTAGACGCCTCCTCCGCTTGCGGCTGTTCCGCTTCCCCCATCTCTTCCGCTTGTAACTCCGCTGCCTTCAACTCCCTTGCCCGTAAGAAGGATCAGGTACATGCTGCCGTCATTCCAGTCTCCCTCCTTATTCCTGAATTCATTCAGTATCTCAAGAGTCTCGGAAAAGGTTTCGGCCTCCTGCAGGTGAGCGACCGCGTGCATCACGAACTCCTCAAGGGTCACCTTCCTCTCTCTATCCACATCGGAAACCGTATTAGTCAGTTCGGTTTGTTTACCGTTCAATACGTGCGGTACGCCTTCATGGGCGGCGGCCGGAAGCGTGCGGAGGGCGCCCAGAAACCCCAGAACGCAGCACAAAAAAATCAGAAATCCTATGTTCTTCATCGCAACTCCTCTAAAAGGCCGCGAAGTTTCAGACGCGGCAAAAAAGAAACTTTTGGGGATCAGTTGGTGCCGCCGCTTACGGTGCACTTGACGCCCGCGTACTCCCAGGATGAGCAGTCGTGCCGTCCCCGCCCCGCGTGACCACACTCAAGCAGCGTGCTTTCAGTGCCCGCGCAATCCACCTCGTCAAGCAGGAAAAGAAGCGGGGGATACCCAAGCCATATCATTTGGTCAATCGCCTCATCGCTCCCTGCGTAACCCAGCTGGCGGCACGCGACATCGGCGTCTGTTTTGTCCCAGGAATCATCGCATACACCCTTCCATCGCTTGTCCACCCCGCTAAATATCTGCAACAGACCCTCCCCCTCACCGGATGGAGATAGCGTACCATCGTCATTTAGGGTAGAAAAAGGTATCAACCGAAGACTTCCGTCAGGCTTGTTCGTATAGATCGGTCCCACTTCGAAGCTTTCCACCACTTCTGAGTTGCCTGCATTATCGGTGAAGCTGATTCTAACCTTGATCCAGTTTTCCTCATCAGCTTCCTGCAAGGTATAGGTGGAGGCTGTCGCGCCCGAAATTTCCGTTTCATTCCAGACAATGTCAGACCTTATCCACTGATAGGAAAACGCGCTTGCGTCCGTAGGCTTCCCGTCCGCGTCAGTGATTTTTGAATGGTCCGCAGTCAGAAGCACTCCGGTCTTGGGCTCGGTGCCCCTGACCGCTATCTGGCCTACGGCATCATTGTTCGCGGTTGCTGCCTCGCAGGTAACGCCGAAAGCCTCCCCGTAGGAACAGTTGTTATGCCCGCGCGGCCAATGCTTGCACCTGTCTTCACCGAGAATCCTGTCCTCAGAACCCGAGCATTCAAGCTCGTCAAGCAGATAGTACTCCTGCGGGTCCAAGTCTCCTCCTTCTTTTTTCGGCAACGCAAGACCTACTCTCGGCTCACCTCCGGAGAAACCCAGCTGGCGACAGGCGACTTCGGCCTCCTGTCTGCCGATCACACGGTAACTGTCTCCAGACCCCAGAGTCCCGAGTCCGTCATCGCATATGCCCTTCCATTCTTCACCGTCCCTGGCTCCGGCATCGAATATTTCAAGCCTGCCCGTAGGCGCGGTAGCCGTACTGAGATCCACCACGGATCCCGTATCCGTATCCACGAGCCTCAGATCCCCGTCGGCATATGTTTCCTGCGTTCTTACATCCGTGGGACCGCCCATGAGCAAAAGCCCCAGCGCGAACCCGGCAACCATAATCGATACGCGTTGCAGATTCATGGTTCCGGCATCTCTTTTTCCGCCAACCGCCTCCGGTTTTTTCCAAAAGCTGCTTTTCAGTGTTCCGAACCGTTTCACTTGAACCTCCGTTGAATCTCCGTATATACACCTGTTTCTGAGATATCGTTATTATATTCTAGTTTCGACCCGGCGTCTCTGTCAAGCAAAACAATGCCCGCGCAGACAGCAAATAAGCTGACCGCTTTTTGGCAAACGGAATTGTCCGGTTTCCCAACGGCGGGGATTCAGTTGCCGCTGGTGGCGCATTTGACGCCCGCGTACTCCCATGAGGTACAGTCGTGCACTCCCCGTCCCGCGTGTTCACACTCAAGCAGCGTGTTTTCAGTGCCGCCGCAATTCACCTCGTCAAGCATAAAAAGAAGCGGGGGATACCCGAACCATATTATCCCGGTAAGCGCCTCCGCGCTTCCTGCGTAACCCAGTTGGCGACACGCGACATTGGCGTCTTTTCTGTCCCAACTGTCATCGCATACGCCCCTCCATCGCTTGGACGTATCATCAAATATCTGGAGCAAACCCTCATCGCCGGCGCTGGTGTCGGTGAGAGAAACTAGCCGAAGGCCTCCGTCAGACTTGTTTGTATAGACCGGCCCCACTTCAAAGCTCTCAACCACTTCTGAGTTGCCGGCGTTATCGGTGAAGCTGATTCTGACCTTGATCCATTTTTCATCATCAGCTTCCTGCAAGGTATAGGTTGGCGCGGTCGCGCCCGGAATCTCCGTATCGTAAAACCAGAAAAAATCAGTCCTTATCCACTGATAGGAAAACGCGTTTGCGTCAATCCGATGTCTCTGTCAAGCGAAACAGAACGCCTCGCGGAGAACTGGAAACAGAGGCCAGTCCGCTCATCTCCGCGGGCGGGCTTGTCCGGTTCAGTCCGCAAGAAAATGCCAGCCGCTTATCCCGCCCGCCAGAAAAACGTCAAACTCAGAAGATGTTCCCAGGTACTCGTGGATTTCCTCCGCTTCCTGCCGGCGGGGGAAAACGGAAAAAACCGATGACCCGCTTCCCGAGACAAGCACGAAGCGCGCCCCAAGCGATCGAAAAATCTCCTTTAGGGAGAGAATCTCGGGGAATACCGCAAACACCGCGGCCTCAAGGCCGTTCTCTAGGGGAAAATCCACTCCGCGGAACCGCTCTGCAAGAGAAACGGGGTCGACTTTCTCGGGTGGGGGCTCTGGGCGCTCCCAGTTTTCGTAGACTTCCCGGGTTGAGAGGCTTTTTCTGGGAAAAAGGATAACATAGTGAAAAAGGGGGAAATCAGAAAGCATTTCCACCCTCTCCCCCACTCCCTCGATAAACGAAGAGGTGGATCTTACAAAGAACGGTACATCGGCCCCGAGGGACGCGGCCATCCGGAGCAGGTCCCGGTCGGTGAATTTCCCGAGAACCCTGTTGAGACCCACAAGGACCGTAGCGGCGTTTGAGCTTCCTCCGCCGAGGCCGGCGCCGATGGGGATATTCTTTTTTATTCCTATGGAAACCTTTTTCCGAACTCCGGCTTCCCCGAGATAAAGATGACAGGCGGCCACGGCAAGATTGTCGTTTCCGGATGGCATTTCCCTTCCCGAGCACGAAAGACTTGACCCCTCGCCCGGCTCCACCGAAAGGCTTATCTCGTCAAAGAGACTTACGGGCTGCGCTATGGACTGAAGTTCATGGTAGCCGTCGGGGCGTTTTCCAAGAACTCTGAGAAACAGGTTCACCTTGGCGGGGGAAAGAAGCTTGACAGAACTCATTTTCGCGCCACGTCCGGCTCGAAATTCATCGTAAGCCTCACGCTTCTGAGCGGAAGCACCAGTTTTTTTAGCTTGTCAGTTTTTTCATCGAAGCTGAGAATAAGCCTGAACACGATGTATTTCCCCTCAGGGGTCCTCTCCCGAAGCCTGTACTTGTAGACGATAACCCTGCCGCCTTCCTCGTTTAGATTCGCGTACGGGCGGCCGAGAATCTCTATCACTTCTGAGGAATTAGGGATTTCCTTGGATTCAAGGGACCTCACGGCCGCGGTGCTTGTCTTATCAAGCTTTTTCACCTCGGCGGCGCCCACCGAGCCCATCACCTTCCCGAGAACTTCCTTGGTTATATACTTGGTGAAGCGCTCGGGAAAGATAATCTCGCAGAGCTTTCCCTGACAAAGCTTCATTCCCATGGCCAGATCGAAATTCCCGCTTTCGCTCTTCCTGCCCGGGTACTTCTTCACCAAGTGATAGGTCCAAAGCTCGATGTCTGCGGCAATGCGGGTTTCTACGGGCGGCGAGTAGACCATGAGCCACTCGATGTCTCCTGCGAGCAGTACGGGG
>JAPPFE010000032.1 GCA_028823955.1 Candidatus Dadabacteria bacterium | reverse complement strand
CTTTGTGGAAAAGACGCCCAATGGGAAAACAGGCTGTATCCGACTCTCGGGAACGTTAGTCTTTACCTGAAATTTTGTACATAACTGCGGTCTGCATTTTCAAAGCCGAGAAGTATTTAATCCAGTTTATTCGCCCGGGATAAAATGTTTCACCCCTCGCGAAAACCCTATTACTACATCAGTTGCGGTTCCTACAAAAATGCCATGCTCAATTATTCCCGCTCTCTCCGACAGCCGGTTCGCAAAACAGGACGGGTCTTCAATCTCTCCGCAACTCCAGTCAACTATAAAGTTGCGCTGGTCAGTCAGGAAAGGAGAACCGTCTTGTGCAAGTCGCAGTTCCGTTTCTCCGCCGAGTGTCTCAAGGTAGTTTTTTTCAGCTTCAAGGGCAAATTGAAGCACTTCTACGGGAACGGGGAAATGGGTGCCAAGACGCTGAGAGAGCTTTGATTCGTCTGCGACGACTATGTTTCTCCTGCTGTTTTGGGCAAGCACCTTCTCCCTGAGAAGCGCTCCTCCTCCCCCCTTTATAAGGTTGAAATCGGAGTCGATTTCATCCGCTCCGTCAATGGTCACGTCAATCATCTTCCCCATATCGAGTTCAACAAGATCAAGACCCAGAGACTCTGCGAAACTCCTTGTTCTTTCGGAACTTGGAACGCAGGATATGCCCGAAAGCCGGCCGTCTCTTGCACGCCTTGAGAGCTCTTTGATGGCAAACTCCGCAGTCGACCCGGTGCCGAGTCCGACAAGCATGCCCGCACGCACGAAGTCAACGGCTTTTACGCCCGCGGCTTTTTTAAGTTCTTCGGTCTTGTCCATTTCGAAAAAGAATCAGTAAAGTCATTCCGCATACCCGGACAATTAACACAGATATAATACTATACGAGCAATTCCCAAAGAGATGAAATATCCTGAAGGCAGCCGCGGAAAGCAAGTGCCAGTTCCCGATATCCTGAGCCCGCTTCGCCGCCCCCACCTTCGGGACATATGCCGTTTGTTTTGCCGCGAAAAACTTATATACTTGATAACAGGGGTCGCGAAACGTAAGAGACAGAGTGCATCATGGAGAATCTAAGACACATACTTAAACACAAGGGCTCAAGCGTGTGGTCGATAGGGCCGGACGAGACGGTGTACAGCGCTCTCCAGATGATGGCGGAAAAGGAGATAGGCGCTCTGCTCGTGCTTGAGGGGGAAAAGGTCGTCGGAATATTCTCCGAGCGAGACTACGCGAGGAAGGTTATTCTTCAGGGAAGATCTTCTGCGAACACGAAAATAAGCGAACTCATGATCAGAGATGTGATCTACGGTTCGCCCGACGACCCGATTCAGGAAAGCATGGCCGTTATGACGGCGAACAAGATAAGACACCTTCCGGTAATAGAGGACGGCAAGCTTTGCGGGATGGTGACAAGCGGCGACATCATAAACCACATTATCTCCCGTCAGAAATTCGAGATCGAGGCACTCAAGAAATATATAACCGGAGGTTATTGAGTCTTTTCCGGCCCCTACGCAATCAGTTGCTCCTGAACCCTCTCGCAGTCGGAGTGAAAACTCTTGGCAATTTCAAGGAACTCTATGGCTTTTGACGCTGACGCCTCTCCATTCCTATATTCGCCCAGCCTGCTCGAGACGTCAAACCATTTCTCATCGGTTTCCCCGGTTCTCACGATAAGGTTCTCAAACTCCCAGATCGTCTGCTCCGGAGTGAACGGGTCGACAAGCTTGGTGTAGAGAGGTACATGGGCACTCTCGGAACACGCAAGGTAAAGCTCGTTTATGCATGCCTCGTAGTCGCCGTGCAGGAAAAGGGCCTGGGCCCGCTCAAGACGCCTTTCTGCGTCTGAGAAAACCGGGATCTTCTCCTCGACGGTAACCCCCGCGCACTCTCCTCTCACTCCCTGCTGAACGGCGAATTTCTTCTCTTCGTGTCCCCAGTCGGTGTAAAAATCGGGATCATCCTCGTACGAGGGAATCTCGTTGAACTCGGAGACCGCTTCCTTGATGTACTTGGCGCCGAGCCTTTTCATCGTGAGGTCAAAATGCTCGCCATCCTCTTTTTCCCTCTCGTATATCTCAAGCAGTCTCTGGACAACCTTGGGAGCGTTTCTGGTCGGAATCTTGGTGACTGGCATAGCAAGGCGCGAGTCGTCTCCGTATAATCCTCCGCCGAGGAAAAGCATCTCGGCAGGAACGCTTCTACCTTCTCTGGTTATGGACGCCCCCTGGAACCCTATGCTGGCCGAAACATGCTGAGCGCAAGCGTTGGGGCAGCCGGATATCTTGATCCTGAGATCCCCAAGAGTCTCCTTGTATTTTCCAAGACCGTTATCCATCATGCTGGTAAGCTTCGTCGCAAGGCCCTTGGCCGAAGTGATACCCAGACGGCAGGTATCGGCACCCGGGCAGGCGGTTACATCTTCGAAAGTGTCCGCGCCCGAATCAGAAATACCCGCCTCTTTAAGGTCGGCGTAAAGCGAGGGGATGGACTGATCGGGAACCCATCTAACCACGAAATTCTGCTGAATAGTTATCCGTATGGAACCGTCTGCATGGGTGTCTATCATGTCCGCAAGCGCTCTTGCGGTATCGACCGGAACGTCTCCCAGAAGCACTCTCACGTTAACGATTGAATATCCCTCGACCCCCGCCGGGGAAACGTTTTTTCGCCGCCACTCCGCAAAATCCGAGTCATCCTCCACCCAGCCAGGAGCGTCCGGAAGGTTGTGCCCGTTCGGCTTGGGAGTTTCGTGCTCCCAGTCGATTGCCTCAAGATAGTCGTTCCACGAAGGATCGACCTCAAGCGAAGCTCTTTCCTGCTCAACTACCTCTCTGAACTTCTCAAAGCCAAGTTTCCTCACAAGAAACTTCATTCTGGCCTTCATCCTAACCTTTCTCTCGCCGTACCTGTCAAAGATCCTGACTACCGAAGCCGAAAAAGGTATCATCTCCTCAACCGGCATGAACTCCGTCCAGAGATGTCCGAGCGAAGGCGAAGCGCCGAGCCCCCCGCCGACGTAGACCTGAAAGCCGTGCTTTCCATCCTCTTCCCTCACCCTGGCGCGAAAGCCCAGATCATGGATGCGGATTCCCGCGTTGTCGACATCCGGATTGCTCTCAAAGCAGACCTTGAATTTCCTTCCCATGTTCTGGCATATGGGGTTTCGGAGCATAAACTGCTTAAACGCCTCGGCGTAAGGAGTCACGTCAAAGGTTTCCGTAGGCGAAGCCCCGGTTATCGGGGAAGCCGTGACGTTCCTTATTGTGTTGCCGCAGGCCTCACGAGTTGTGATCCCCGCACTTGCAAGATCCCTCATCATGTCGGGAACCGTTTCAAGGTTGACGTAGTAAAGCTGAGTATCTTGGCGGGTCGTAAGGTGAAAAAAGCCACTTGCGTACTTGTCCGAAACGTCTGCAAGTTTTCTCAGTTGAGCGGAACTCAGTTTCCCGTAGGGAATCTTTATCCTCTGCATCTGGACTCCTTCCTGGCGCTGTGCGTACACCCCCAGCTGGAGTCTTATCTTCTGGAATTTCACCTCGCTTATCTTCCCGTTCATGTAGTCGGAGATCTGCTGTTCGAATTCGTCGATCTCATCCGCTACAAGTTTGGGCAGAGTTTGCGTTTCTTCATCCATGGTTTCTAGCTCCGTAACATAAAACCTTTTATATCTCCCGATATTCTAACATAAAACAATTTTTTTTGGAAATCACTCCTGCGGGGCGCTCTGAACCGAAAGCCACATCTCAATTACCAGGAGAATATAATCAATTTCCTGTTCCGTAAGCTTCCTTTTCTTAGGGATGCCGTGCCACTTTAGTAGGCAGCTCCGACAACATGTGGCTGTGGCATGCTGGGCGCGAAACACGGGATGTCCGCCCCATGGAGTCTGCTTCCCGTCGTTAGGGGGCAAAGCGGGGGCAAGCCTTTTTTCAAGAAAATCCCTTCCGTGCAAAAGCACTTCGGGGAGCCCTTTTTGCCTGAGATAAGACGTCTCCTTGGCATTCAGCCTGACCCCAGAACGGAACCGGGACCTGCTTAGCCTTCTGAAAACATTCTCCAGCCGTTCCTTTTCGCCGTTTTCCGCTCTATACATGTAAGAAATTCAGTGCTCTCGCTCCTCAGAGAAAAAATCCCGCATCCGTCCGAGTATCTGTTCCGTCTTCGCGCAGAAAAAGCCGCTCCCCGCAACGGAGTTGATAAAGAATTTCCCGTAGTATTTCGACACGATGCGCCTGTCAAGAACCATAACAACACCACGGTCCGTCTTGGTGCGTATGAGTCTCCCGAAGCCCTGTTTGAACCTGAGTACCGCATGGGGAAGTATGTATTCGCGAAACGAATCTATATCCTGTTTTTCCATGTACTCGATTTTCGCCTCCGTAACCGGGTCCGTGGGAACCTTGAAGGGAAGTCTGCATATAACGACCATCTTTAGAGAATCCCCGGGAATGTCTACTCCTTCCCAGAAGCTGTCGGTCGCGAAAAGCACCGAGTTCCCAAGCGTTTTGAATTTTTCAAGCAGCAGGCCCCTAGGCATTTCTCCCTGCTTGAAAAGACTGACCGGAACGGCCCCGATGCTCTCAAGAATTTTCCCCGTCTTTTCATAAACCCTGTTAAGCGAGGAATAAGAGGTGAAAAGTACCAGGGCGTTTCCGTTCGTTACAGAGATCGAGTCTGAGAGTATCTGCGCAAGGGAATCTTCGTAGTCCTCGCGCCCGGGCTCGGGCATATCCGACGGGACCAGCAGCAGGGACTGCGTTCGGAAATCAAACGGTGAATCAACAATAAGCCCCCTGAATCTTTCATTATCCGAAAGTCCGATGTTTTTCCTCTGGAAATCGAAATTCTTATCCACGGCAAGCGACGCAGAAGTCATAACGACGGTTTTGGTCTTCGAGTAGAGCTTTTCATCAAGCTCCTTGGATACATCGAGCGGGGAGAGGTTGATGGAGCAGAAAATCGCCGCCCTTCTGCGGTTCCCCTCAAACCACCTTATATAGCTCTCGTCCTGCTCGCCAAAGAACCTTCCTATGGCTTCGCGGAAAGCAAGGGATCTCTTAGCGATGCCTCCAAGTTCAGCGGTGAGTTTTATGTGGGAATTCGCGTGCGGTGAGCCCTCGACTACTCCCAGCAGGTGGGCAATCTCGTTTTCAAGCGAAAAGAGGGATTTTTCAAGCCCCCCGAAGCGCTCCTCAACGGCAGGCCATTTCTCGTGCCGCACAACCTCTTCTGTAAGCCTCAGGCTTATCGCTGTCTCACCCGAGAGCTCCACCCCAAAACCGTAAAGCGAATTAAAGACCTCTTCGCTTACGACCTCTATACGCTCCACGGCCCTCGCAAGCCCGCCGCCCGAGCGCTCGAAAACCTCCCTGAGGGTGGAATCTTTTTCTTTCTGCGCAAGGTGCGAGATGTAGGATACAAGCCCCTTGTCCCTGTTTTTCCGGGAACGAAGCTTTGAAAGCGTCTTCGCAATCCCGTGCTTGCTAAGTTTCAGACTAAAATGCGAAGTGGCCGCCTCGGCGATATTGTGCGCCTCATCAAAAACGACCTTCGCGTAGCGGGGAATTATCCCGAAATCCGAATCGGGTCCCGCAGTCCCTTTTATCGCAATATCGGAGAAAAGCATGTGGTGGTTGGCAACAAGCACCGAGGCCCTCGAGAGCTCCCTCCGCGACTTAAAGAAAAAGCAGCTCGAATAATGGGGGCACTTGGTCCCCGGGCAGCTTTCGCTTTCTGCAGACACCCTGTCCCACACATCGTCAGGGGGTGTAAACACAAGATCGGAAAGTGAGCCGTCCGAGGTGGTCTTGGCCCACTCAAGCACATCCTTCATGGAACCTCTTTCCCCGTCGTCTATAAAATCGAAAAGATCCTGCCCAACGGCTTCGCCGCGGAGAAGACAGAAGTAGTTTCTCATTCCCTTAACGAGAGCGTAATCAAATTTCTTCGGGAAAAGATCCCGAAGAAGAGGAAGATCTTTGTTTATCAGCTGTTCCTGAAGATTGATGGTGTTTGTTGAGACCAGAACCCTCTCACTGTTGCTAATTGACCAGAGAATGGAAGGTATGAGGTAGGAAAGAGTTTTTCCGGTGCCCGTACCGGCCTCTATCATTGAGAGGTGTTCGTCATTGAATGCGTCAGTTACGTTTGAGAGGACTTCTAGTTGCTCATCCCTGTGCTCGTATTTCTCTCCCAAGACGCGGGCCACGGGACCTGCAGGCAGAAGATATTCCCTCGCGGATTCATTGTCAACACGTACCGTTTCCCCCGGAACAAAAGGCTCAACAACTACGTACACCTTCTCGACCTCGCTGTCCACTATGTAGAAACCGACGCCCTTGTTTCCGAAAGCCGAAGCGACTGCCACGTCCTGAGGTGAAGGTTCGAGGTTGCCCGAGGGATGATTATGCACGACGACGTTCCCCGTTTTCGCCGCGTCAAGGATGGCCGGAACCGCCTGGCGGTTGCCGCGTGCAAGGACTTTTAGATCACAAACCAGAGAGTTTTCATTTACCTTGCCGACGAAAAAAACCTCGTTTCCATAGGCCTCTGTTATTGCCTCCCTGATAAACTCTACAGCTTCGGGAGTAAAGTAGCTTTCAATCATATCCGCTTAAGTTTACACAGAGGCTCTAATAACTAAACTTCCCGACAGATGTTGCCTTGCCCTTCGGGCTTCGGTAGCCTGTTTTGCGTGTCGGGGGAGGGATGGCCGAGCGGTTTAAGGCGCTGGTCTCGAAAACCAGTGGGGTCTTTATGGCCCTCGTGGGTTCGAATCCCACTCCCTCCGCCACATTCTTTTGGTATGTGCCTGCAAATAAAGATTTTCGCAATAAGTAGTTAGGGGCTTGTTCTATTTCCTTCTCTTTTCTTGCCAATCCGTAATATACTGAAGCAACTTGATTATTACCTCGAAAACAACCCAAATTACAACACCTGCAAGTACAAGGTAAGGAAATAAACTCCATACGGTGGCTCTTACTATCCCCCAAAACTCAAACCAACCTAGAATTAAATCTATCATGGGTTCAATCACGGGAGCAAAGGCATTTGCCGGTCTCTTTTCCCCTGGGGGAAGGGAGTAACAAATCTTTTCCCATCTAATATCTCTTGGACTGTGAGCATTTGCATTCTCGGAAACTTCGCTCCGAATATCTCAAGGTCTCCCGCCTCTCCCATCATCTTATGAAAATTCCTCGCCTTCCGTTCACTCAAAGGTTCCATAATGATTAGTCCTGCCATTTCTGCCTCGTCTCTTTCCATAACGCTGTGTAATGCCCTTAGATCGGCAATAGCGACATTCCGCCCGCCCTTCACTTCAAGCACCATCTTTGAAGCTCCTTTTCCCGAGTATCGAAATAAAGGGTTATTTGTCCTTTCTCTTCCTGATTCTTTCTACCATCTCCATACCCTCGGCCGTAACGCTTTGAAAGAAGGAATACTCTTCATCTTCACTCCATCTGTCCGCAACAGCCCTCACTACAGTTGAAAGGTTTGTGGTTCCTCCAAGCAACTCACTTCCGGTTATATCTCTTACCATCACATTCCCTTTTTTGTCAGTAATCCTATAGTAATAACCCATAATCAATTCCCTCCTATAAACACGTCTTAAAATGCTTTTCTTTGCCAAGCCTTGTTTTCATTCACCTTTTTTTGCCCGTTCACTGAAAGAATCCAGAAGATTTGCCCTTGCTTCTTGATACTCCTTTTCCATCTCCGGCCCGAATTTCTCTAAGTGCTTTCTAGCTTTTCTCTCATTCATGCTAACACCTCCATAACTCTATTATACAAAGTAGCTTCAATTCCTGTCTCTTCCCCTACGGTCCTGTCCTTTCCCTCTCTTGCCTTTTGGTGGTGAATAGCAACCTTATTCACCGCATATTTTACGGCGATTTTCTTGCCTATGCGATAAATAAAAGTTACAATCACTGCAAACAACGGGGTGAATGATATGTGGATACATGAGCATCATAACTGGCCGGACTTCACTTGGGATCTCAAAAAACTCGCTTCCAAGCTTGTCAATATTCGACACCGTCAGGGTCGTCTACTAGGCAGAATGGAAGGATTAGGTTTCGAACTCAAGCAAGAAGCAAGTCTCGGAACACTGACAAGCGATGTCGTTAAATCATCAGCCATCGAGGGAGAAAATCTGAACCCGCAAGAGGTTCGCTCATCAATCGCTCGCCGACTAGGCCTTGATATCGCCGACACTACGTCAGTGAACCAAGATGTTGAGGGTATTGTTGAAATGATGCTGGATGCGACCCAGCAATCTACTAAACCTTTAACAAAAGACAGATTGTTTGACTGGCATGCGGCACTATTTCCAACAGGTCGCAGCGGCATGCGTCGCATCACAGTTGGCGGCTGGCGCTCCGTCGAATCCGGTCCCATGCAAGTGGTTTCAGGTTCTATAGGACGTGAAAAAATTCATTTCGAGGCTCCAAACGCAGAGCACCTTGAACATGAGATGACTGGGTTTCTGGTATGGTTTGAGAGCAAAGATGATACTGACCCCATGCTCAGAGCCGGTATTGCCCATCTGTGGTTTGTGACAATTCATCCATTTGAAGACGGTAATGGACGTATTGGAAGAGCGATTGCCGATATGGCCTTGGCGCGTGCTGACGGCATGGGAGACCGCTTTTACAGCCTTTCATCGCAATTTGAATCTGAGCGCAAAGATTATTATGACCAGTTGGAAAAACAGCAACGCGGCACGCCGGAGGTAACGGGTTGGCTTGAATGGTTTCTGGATTGCCTTGGTCGCGCAATTGCCAGTGCCGAAGACACACTGAGCACCGTGTTATTTAAAGCACAGCTGTGGGAAAAGATTAATCGGCAACCTGTCAATGAACGTCAGCGTCTGATTATTAATCGTATGCTGGAGCATGATTTTAGAGGGCATATGAACACCTCAAAATATGCAAAACTGGCCAAGTGTTCCACAGATACAGCATTACGGGACATTCAGCACTTAAAATCACGCGGCATTTTTATTCAGAACCCTGGCGGCGGACGAAGCACAAGCTACCGCTTGCCGGATACCATTAACTGAAAAAGACGGTCAGGATGCCAGATTGAAAGTAAGCCTTCTCCTCTCCATATCCGCTGATACAAGCTTCACGCGAACTGCCTCTCCGAGGTTGAACCACTTTCTTTTCCTGCCCCTGATCTTGTAAAAATGCTCGGGGATGAGTCCCTCGACGAAGTGTTCTTCTATTTCTATGAAAACCCCGAAGGGGTGTATGCTCAGTATTTTCCCGTGGAATACGTCACCCACGCGGCTTTTCATGAAATTTGCCGTCTCAAGGTTCATAAACTGGCGCTCCGCATCCTCGGCCGTTCTCTCCAGAATCGAGCAGCGTTCGGCTATCCGCTTGAGACGGGCGGAATCGTAGGAAGGTGTTCTTTTCTGCAGTATTTCATCGATAATCCTGTGAACGACAAGGTCAGGATACCTTCTTATGGGGGAAGTGAAGTGGGTGTAATCGTCTATAGCAAGACCGAAGTGGGGAACATGCTTTGTTGAGTAAACGGCTTTTTTGAGTGCGCGTAGAATCATAAAGTTTATCTGCTCCCGATCCTTTCTTCCCGAAGCAGCTTTTATCACCGCCTGGATGTCCTGCTGCTTGATCTGTCCTCCGAAGTTTGCCTTGATGCCTATTTTGAGAAGGCTTTCACGCAGTTGCTCTATGGAATCCGGGTCCGGGGATTCGTGAATCCTGTAAATCGATTCGAAACCGTTTCTGAAAATAAACTCCGCGACGACGGAGTTGGCCATGATCATGAATTCCTCTATTATCTCATGGGCAACATTCCGCTTAAGCCTGTCGACATCGCTTACCTCTCCCTTGGAATCGCGAAGCAGCACGGCCTCGGGAAAATCAAAGTCAAGGCCTCCTTTGCCCATCCTAAGCTCCCTGAGCTTGCAGTAAAGCTCTTTCATCAAAAGCAGGGAAGTAACGATGTTTTTGCCACGGGAGGATGAAGCAGTGCCGTTCCCTTCCAAAATGGCCGCGGCTTCGGAGTATGTAAGCCTCGCGCAGCTTTTTATCACGCTGTTGTATATCCTAGAATCCCTGAGCCTCCCCGAGGAATCGAAATCCATCTCGACCGTCTTGGTAAGCCGTCTTCTTCTGGGACGCAGGCTGCAAAGATCGTTTGAAAGCCTCTTGGGAAGCATGGGAATCACCCTGTCTGAAAGATAGGTGCTGGTGGCTCTGCGGGCAGCCTCTTCGTCACATGCGCTTCCGCAAACCACGTAATGAGAAACGTCCGCGATACTTACCCGGAGTCTGTATCCCCTGCGGATTTTTGTTACGCCTACCGCATCGTCAAAATCCTTTGCGTCATCCCCGTCTATGGTGAAAATAGTCTCTTTTTCAAGATTCACTCTCGAAGAAAGGTTGCCGTTTGATAATTCCGCGTTTAGACCCGCGACTTCTTTTGTCACATTGCGCGAAAAACCCTTTGCAAGGCCATACTCGGAGATAATCCCCTTTTTTTCAGTTTCAATTTCTCCAGATACCCCTAGGCGCTCGGTCACTGTTGCTGACTGTTTCCCCGGCTTAATCTCTATGACTACGAGTTCCCCGTCGGAAAAACTCTTTTTCCACCCTCCGGTTTCAACCTCATACTCGAAGAGTTCCGCTTTTCTGGGACAGGCAACAAAACCCCTCGGGGTTTTTCTCAAGTCGGCCAGAACCCTCAGGGAGTTACCGTTTGAGAGGCTGGCTGGAACGATTTTCTTGCGGTTCCCATTAAGAAGAGATACAGGGGAATCCAGGTAGCGACCGTTTTTCGCAGCATCCTTTTTCCAACGTTTTCGAAAACGGTAGCGGCCCTTGGAGGTTCTTTTAATCTTCCCCTCAAGGGCCATACTCTTCAGCGTAGCCCGGAGCTTCTCTCTCTTTTTCTCGGGCATATCAAGCCCCCTGAGAATATTGCCCTCGGAGAGACTTTTCCCCTTGTTTTCGCTGAGCAGTTTTAGAATCTGCAATTCCATTTTACTTGACATGATATAAACCCGGCTTTTCAGCCGCAGGAACTTCCCTGTTTTAAGAATTGAAATTTACGAGGTCTTGTATACAATAGTGCCGTTTTTATTAATTCTGCTTTCTGGAGTTTTTTATGCTTAGAACAAACATTCTCGGAGGGATTCTCATAACTGCGCTTGTCCTTTTTATCGTAGGTTTCGGAATTTCCCTCAAATTCTCACTCGACTGGTCTTTTTACTTTAAGGTTCTCTCGGTAGTCGGCGCGGTTGCGGTTGCGGTTTCTCTGATAGTCCACCTTATACCTTCAAGAAACTAATCCGGTACGCGGAATTTCTTACCAGTTTTTTCTTCTATTCACAAACCCCTCAGCGCAAGTCCCACCGCAACCGCCATCTTCGGGGCCAGATGTTCAATGTATTCAGGATCAAAACGCGAATCCGAAATGGTAATATTCCGAAAAGGATTCGAAATCTCGACCTGAACCCCAGTGGCCTCTCCAAGTGCATCGGCGAGAGTTGCTATTCTTGAAGATCCCCCGGAAAGAATTATTCGGTCGATTACGTCTCCTGCTTCATCAAGAACCGTCTTTATCTCATCAGTGGCACGAGCAACGAAATCAGTGAAAACACTTTCTATCTCGTCATATCTGCCATAACCTTTAAGGCTGAACTTTATTCTCTCCGCCTCCTCGTAGGTAATTTTGAATTCTTCCATCAAACGAAGCGTAATCCATTGCCCCCCAAGCGAAATATCCTTCAGTACAAAAGGCACTGTACCATCCAAAACGCTCAAGTTAGTCCCTGACGCTCCGATATTCACAAGCGCCACCTTTTGACCGCGACCTCGGCAAAAAACTGTATAGCAGTTTGAAAGGGCCATGGCGTCAACATCGATTACCTGGGCACGGAGTCCCGCCGAGAAAAGCGAACTTTTATACTCCTGCGCCGTTTTTTTCGAAACTGCCGCAACCAGCACCTGGGTCTCTTCGGATTTCCCGTTGCGGCGGAAAAGCGGAGTGTAGCTGTAATTAACCCCGTTAACGTCTTTGCGAAGACTGGTTCTCACAAGGTCCGGAACAAGTTTTTCCATGTCCTCTCTGAGAAAAATTCTGGGAACATTTACGACTTTTAAAGCAACGGCTTCGCCGGAAACTCCTATAACCGCCTTTTTCGTTCTCACGCCGAGTCTAGAAACTAGACTTGATACAACCCCCGAAACTATGTCGCCCCTTGAAATTGACTTGCGGACTATTGCATCTCTAGGAAGCATAGCCTCTCCCATATTCTCAAGCCGATAGTTCCCACCCCCGTAGGAAAGTTCCACAATCTTGACGGAACTTGAACCTATATCTATCCCAACAATGGCATCTTTCCCCCCGAGGGGGGAATCTGGGCGACGAAGTCTACCGAAAGCCAACTTTTTAAAAGGAGAAATCAACGAACCGGGGATTGGAAACTACTCTTCCACAAGATCGTAATATATTTGCACTTCCTTGGAATGGGCTTCCGGGGGAAGGCTGTCGAAACTGGCTGTGAAGAAAAAGCTTTCCGTCGGATCAAGTCTTTCCCCTTCCTCAACAAGCGCGGAGGTCGCGGCAAGGGCGTTTCCATCCGAATCCTTTGCGAATATAACGACGTAAACTGACTGTACCGGGAAATTCGCCGTGTTCGCTACAGCGCCGTTAAAATCCACGCTTCCGTCAAAGTTCTCGGTCTGGAGAACCGGCCCGTCGAGTTCAACGGCGGATTCCTCCGCGGTGCAGGCCGTAAGAACAAAGGCCGCGAGGACAAATAATGACGTAATCAGGAAGGTTTTTTTCATTTTTCCGGTTTAGTGCCCACGTTTGAAATCGAAATTACGTTCGCTGGATCCGCAGTTTTCTTTTCCGCGGTCTTTTTATCTTCAGAAGCGTGATCTTCTATTATGTCTCCAAGCACCTTGTGCATCAGCTTAAGTGCGCTTATGGAGTGTTCCTTGAGATAACCCTCGCTGAAGGGAATCTCTTCCTTTCTCCTTCTTAAGAACAGATGAAGAATAAAGGCCTGATTGTTTAGCACCACTAAAATAGCTACGTAAAGCAGAAAGTTGTCGGCGAAAACCTTTTTCATCAATGTTTTCGTGTCGGAATCGATCTTAACTATGCCGAGCGGCCCATCGACCTGCGGGGAGAGAAACGGAACGGAAACGGAAATCTTTCCTGCGTATTTTTCAACCGAGTATCCCTCGGGCGGATAAGTGTTTTCCAGAAAGTGTCCGGAAGCCATTTTGTCTTCCGGCTGTTTCATAAAAGTAACGCTGAAAAATTTGGGAGAGACCCCGAAAGTGTTAAACAGCTTCTCCCTGCCCAGCCTCTGGTCAAGAAAATGATAGAACTCGTCACTTGTAGACCCCTCTCCGTGATCCTGATAGAAACTGGTCGCCTGGTCTCCTATAGTCTCGGCTATGGCTTTGGTTCTGGTGACAAAGTCTTTTTTTGCGTTATCAAACTGAAAATAGAACACCACACCTATAAGGGCTATGATGCCCAGCTCAACCATTGATATTTTGAACAGCAGTCCAAATTTCTGGTTCAGGCGCATTTTACAAACTCTTCAAGTATCTTGCGTAGATTTTTGTCCTGTGAATGTCGGAGAAGCATGAATACCATTCCGGCAAAATCCTTTTTTATTTCTCCGTCAAGACTTCTGTAAAGCTTAAGGAGCATCTTCTCCTCGTTTGTGAGAACCTCGAGCTCCTGTTCTGATATGGCCTCTTTTTCGATGAATCTTTTGAGTCTTTCCGTCCTTGAGACGCTCCAGATTTCCTCAACCTTGACCCCCAAGATTGAAGATATTTGCTGGCAGCGGTCAAAAGAAGGTGCATCGACCTTTCCGGTTTCAAGCTGATGTATGTACACGCTCGAAACCTCAAGAGATCGAGCAAGGTTCTCCTGGGTAATCTTTCTTCTCTTCCTTATCCTCTTTAGATAGTCTCCAAACTTCATTCAAAATCCCTCCGAGAATAAAATAGTCCTATGTGTACTAATTTTAACCTAATGTACATAACAAAACAATCCAGTCAGACCAACCTTAGATACAGAAGTTAAAACATAAGGAAAGAAGGTAAGGGGTAAGGCCGGAACAAGGCAAAAAGGTCAGAACGATGCACAGGTGGGATTGATTTCGCGCAGGACGCCCTGCTGAGCAAATCTGCTTTTGTATCCTTCAATAATCCTGTCTATTCCGGGAGCAGAATCGGCATTTGGCGGGACAAGGATTATAAGCACCTTGGTATCCTCTTTTATCAGATTTCCAGCGGCATCCGTGTACTGCCCATAGGCATCCAGAATGGTAAGGCCGTCAGGAAACTCAACAGTTATGGTGTCCTCGAGGAACTCATCCCATTGCTGATCACTCACGACTTGACGATTATCCGCATTCCCCCGCCCGAAAAAAAGTCTATATTCGGTATAAGACTCGGTACCGCCCGGACACGGGTTTGTCTGTGCCTCGGAAGAACATGAAAGGATAAAAGCACAAGCGGCAAGAGCCACGACAGTGACTAGTGCACCAACTGTTTGATTAAGGGTCTTCAGCATAAACTCTCTCGCTTAAGCGGAGAGATGCAAAAATTCCGTTCTCCCCGCGAGAACACTGCAAAAATTGTGTGCCCGGAGGCGGAATCGAACCACCGACACGAGGATTTTCAGTCCTCTGCTCTACCAACTGAGCTATCCGGGCAGAAATAAACGGGCTTTAATTCTACCCGAAGAAAATATTTTGTTTCAAGGAACGAAACTTCTTCGTTCATAAACAAAGGAGCCCCGGCCCTTTTCTAAAGAACCGAGGCCTCCCTGAACACAGAGAAAAGAGGTATGGAGAGATGGTTTTTTTTCTTCTGCGTTGTGTTTGGTTCTCCCTATCTATACGTCAAGCCAGTAAAGAAGCTGTACGGCAAATCCGTGCTGATTATCTTCGCCGGCAAAATAAGCGTCGTCGCCGTCCGCCATGTCATACCTGTACTCAAGCCTCGTCTCGAAATTCCCCACGGACTCGAAAGGAGTCAATATGAGAGTCGAGGTGAACTCGGAAAGCTCAAGGCCCGGTGTATCGACTCTTTCCGACTCATCAACGTACTCACCCCTGAGAGCGAGTGACATGGAGTCCGCAAGACTTACTATCGCATAACCCGCAAAACCCCAACGGTCTCCCTCCGCATCATGCGACGTGTACTCGAAATCGGCTATCAAGGTGACCTTCTCCATGAGGGTCACGGTCCCAACAACCGTGACAAGGGTCCTGGTATCGCCATCAGTATCGCCGAAGTACCCGGTAACACCGAGCCAGCCGTCGTTCGCGAAATTAAGCGCAATCTGCGATTCAAATGTCTTGCCGTCATCCACATCATCAACCGCGTCCCAGTCGTTGCTTAAACCGAGAGCGAAATCAAGTGATCCGGCACTGAAGGTGGCCCGTACGCCGCTGTGCGCAAACGGAATCCTGTAAAAAAGCAGGGATCTCGTTATGTTGGTGTTGTCCTTGGCCTCTATAAGTTCCCAGCCCGCAAGCGTGGTGAACTGACCGGCGTAGATGTTAAGACCACCGCCGCCCGATGGAACAAGCACGTTTATGTAAGCCTGATAAGGACTTACCGCGCCGTCGCCATCGGTGTTAAAACCGAAGCCGAGACGTTCAGCCTGTTCGCCGAAAAGAACATCTGCCCTGAAACCCACCAAGTCCATTGCTCCATCGCCGACGGTCGGAACCTTTTCAAGCGAAAGAGTGAAGGCGTCTATCGAAAAATCGTTGTGTTCGGGATAAAGACCCCTCTCAGCGATACCCTCCCCGACTTCCCCGTTTGAAACATACTGGTAAGTCGTGTCAAGCGAAAAGCCGAGTCCAATCGATTCAAGATTTCCGAGATCGAGGGCGTTTGCTCTCGGGGCCCCGAACTGGGTCCCGAGCAGCAAAGCCGCCGCAATCATCATCAATGAAAGTTTAGAAGCTATACTTCTCATTTTTCTCCTCCTATAAGAGTTATTATTTTCTTTTTTCCCTGTTCTCGTGCCATTAAACCTGCGTTGTGGCCTGAAAATCCGGATAGGACTCCATTCCGTGCTCGGTTATATCCAGTCCTCTTCTCTCCTCTTCCTCGCTCACTCTTATGCCAATAGCCATCTTTATGGCGTAGAAGATGATGAAGGCGCAGACGACCGTGAAGACACCGTATGCCAGAACCCCGATAAGCTGAACCATAAAACTGAAATCGGGTCCTCCGAAAATTCCCACGGCAAGCGTTCCCCATATACCGCAGACCAAGTGAACGGAAATCGCTCCCACCGGATCGTCTATCCTTATCTTGTCGAAGAAACTGACCGCGAAAACCACTATTATTCCGGCCACAAGCCCTATGATGACCGCCTCTCCCGGAGAGACCACGTCGGCCCCGGCCGTGATTCCCACAAGACCCGCAAGCACACCGTTTAGAGCCATGGAGAGGTCAGGATACTTAAAAGTTCCCCACGACGTGAAGGCCGCTCCTAAAGCGCCCGCAGCCGCCGCAAGCGAAGTCGTGACTATGACCAGTGAAATCAGTTCCGGATCCGCGCTCAGCACCGAACCGCCGTTAAAACCGAACCATCCCATCCAGAGCAAAAACACACCGATTGCAAGAAGCGGAAGAGAGTGACCCGGAATCGGCCTCATTGCTCCCGAGGCAAGATATTTCCCTATGCGCGGGCCAAGAAGGTAGGCTCCGACAAGTCCTCCCCATCCTCCTACGCTGTGAACGAGCGTAGAGCCGGCGAAATCGTAAAAACCCATCTGATCAAGCCATCCGCCGCCCCACTTCCAAGATCCAGCTATGGGATACACTATGGCGACGAATATGGTTGCGAAAATAAGAAAGCTTGAGAGCTTTATACGTTCGGCAACAGCTCCGGAGACAATCGTGGCCGCTGTTGCGGCAAACATTGCCTGGAATATGAAATCGGTGTAGTAGGTGTAGCCACCATCGGCATATTCTATGAGCCCCTCTGCGCCCGCCGGCGATGAAATACCGAAACCCGCAAACCCGAAGATGCCACCACCTATGAAATCCCCCGGGTACATAAGGTTAAAGCCCATAAGGGCGTAAGTGAGAATGCCCGCCGAGATGATAAACGTGTTTTTAAACAGTATGTTTACCGTGTTCTTCGATCTGGTAAGTCCGGTCTCGAGACTGGCAAATCCGAGATGCATTATAAAGACAAGAAAAGTCGCAAGCAGCATCCACACGTTGTTCGCCACGAAAACAGAATGGGCCGCACCTTCTGACGCAAAAGCTGAATAGCCCCCCAGAACAACAAAAGCAAAAACCGAAAGAAACAGCACGCGGCTGCATCCGAAGGGTTTTCTTAAAAAATCTGCGATATTCATAACCAACTCCTCCATGTTTGGACAATTTTCTTCTCAATACCTTTTGCAATTAAGGGGCCATAAAAACAGAGGACAGGAAGTGTTCGTTCTAACTCTTTGAAATAATTAGAAAAAAATAAATCCCCAACGGCTCGGGATTTTCAAGTAGACTTAGAGCCTGCAAACCATGCCTAAAAAATGTGCACAGTGTGCACCGAAAAAAAACCGTTTAGAACAAAAATCGCGTGCAGGCGCAAAAAATGGAGACCGAAGCAATCGCTTCCTTTAAAAACACAGAAAAATGAGAATCCTTTTCGCCGGAACACCAGACTTCGCCGTACCATCGCTCGAGGCGCTTTGCGATTCTCCCCACGAGGTAATCGCGCTCCTCTCAAGGCCGGACAGGCCAAGGGGGAGGAGCCGAAAACCCGTATGGCCGGAAACAAAAAAAGTTGCCGCGGAGCGCGGAGTGCCCGTTTTTCAGCCCCAAGACTTAAAGACACCCGAGTTCCAAGAGACACTGAAGGCCCTTTCACCCGATCTCATAGCGGTCGCAGCCTACGGAAAAATACTTCCCGCCACCGTCCTTGACGTACCTCCTTTCGGCTGCGTAAACGTTCACGCATCGCTACTTCCCAGCTACAGGGGAGCAGCCCCAATTAACTGGGCCATAGCAAAAGGAGAGAAAAAAACGGGAGTTACGATCATGCATATTGACGAGGAACTGGATACGGGAGACATTCTCGCTCAAAGGGAGGTACAAATAGGGGATGAGGAAACCGCCGAGGAACTTTCAGAAAGACTCTCGCTTGAAGGAGCACAGCTTCTTTTGCAAACAATCGACCGCATCGCAAAAAATGAAATATCTCCCGTAAAGCAGGACCCGGCTGCGGCCACCTACGCACCTCTTCTCTCGAGAAAAGACGGCCGGGTGGACTGGAACCGGGACGCAGAGAAGATAAAAAACCTGGTAAGGGCGATGACCCCGTGGCCGTCCGCCCACACCACGCTCGGGGGGAAAAACCTCAAGATATTAAGGGCGCTTTCGGGCCCGGGGGAAGGAAGACCCGGAGAAATAGTATCTCTCAGGGGAGAAAGCCTGGACGTCGCAACGGGTAATGGGATCCTGCAGATACTCTCTCTTCAGATCGAAGGCGCAAGAAAAATGGACGCCCCTGAATTCAAGCGGGGCAAAAAAGATCTTCGGGAAGGACAGTTCATGATATGAACGCCCGGGGACTCCCTATATCCTGATTGAGACCTCGAAAGTTCCTATTTTCACCTTACCGGCAAGCCCACATTTCCAGCAAAGATCTGTAGCGTGAGTCTTTGACTTTGCGGGAACAAGCAGAATGAGCTGGACCGAAAGCTCCGAGAGGGTTTTCCAGTACTCGCTTCTTTTTTCGTCGATAGTGGCTTCGGTCTCAACCTCAATAATCTGCACGACCTGCCCGTATGAACCGAGAATTACATCGGGAAAAAGACCCTCAAACTCACAGAGTCGCTCTTCGCCGGGGTTGGTACGTATCTCATTATAAAGCGAAGAGTATTTCTGCTCCACCTGCCTTATTACCCAGTCATGAATCAACTTCTCCTCACTCGGAATTTTCATATCTCCCGCTCCACATAAGCTTTGTCTTCAAAATGTTGAAATAATCCCTAAAAGGAGATTTTATGATATTCACGTAACTCTCCGAACCTTCAAGAACAACTTCGTCGCCGAGATAAAGAGGTACTCCCACCTGGCCATCAAGTGTAAGATAGGTGTTCTGTATGTCGGTAAGCACCCTCGTCCTTATCTTTTTCGTGTAGGGAACCACGATAGGCCTGTTGGTAAGGATATGCGGACATATTGGAGTGACGGTTATCACGGGCAGCGTCGGATAAATTATCGGCCCGCCCGCAGAAAGAGAGTAGGCGGTTGAGCCGGTAGGGGTCGCAAAGATAATTCCGTCAGCCTTAAAGGTCGTAACGTATTTTTCGTTTATATATATGGAGAGATCCACAACCTTGGAAATTGGACCGTTGTTTATAACTACGTCGTTTAGTACCGTGAATTCTTCCCGCTCTCCGTCCTTTCTGTCTACGCAGCACGATATCATGTCCCTCTTTTCTATCTCGTAGTCTCCGGCGAGTATTCTCTCCATCATCGGAAAAAACTCATCCACCGTGAACTCAGTGAGAAACCCGAGTCCACCGAGATTGCAGCCCAGTATTGAGACGTCATGTCCCTGCACCATTCGTGAAACCCAGATAAAGGAACCGTCACCCCCGAACACAACTATTATGTCGACGGCCGCAGCCAGGTCACGCTCCGCAAGCACATTCTCAGCGTCTATGTTGCGTCCAAGGTTCTCCTCAACGAAGAACTCTATGTCTCTTTCACGAAGCCACCCGCACAGCCCCCTGGCAATCTCATAGACTTGCGCGCTGTCCTTCTTGGCCGTTATGCCGAACTTCAAGTCGCTTCCTCCCTTGAGTCTCCAGTTGAGTCATGCAGAAGATACGATTCTATAAAACCATCTATCTCCCCGTCAAGTACCGCGTCAATTCCCGAGGACTCAAAACTGGTGCGGTGATCCTTTACCATGCGGTAGGGATGCAGAACGTAGGATCTTATCTGACTTCCCCAGCCGATTTCCTTTTTCGAGGAATTGAGTTCCTCTTCTTTTTGTTTTTCCTCCATCCTGCGCAGTTCGTAGAGCCTCGCCTTGAGTATCTTCATGGCGCTCTCCCTGTTCTGGCGCTGCGACCTCTCGTTCTGGCAGCTGACCGCAACCCCGGTGGGAAGATGCGTGATGCGGACCGCGGAATCCGTCTTGTTAACATGCTGTCCGCCCGCTCCGCTCGCGCGGTAAGTATCGACCCGCAGATCCTTTTCCTCTATGTTCACCTCTATTGAATCATCTATCTCGGGAGAAACGAAAACCGATGCGAAAGAAGTGTGCCTCCTTTTGTTCGAGTCAAACGGGGATATCCTCACCAGCCTGTGAACCCCTGTCTCCGCCTTCAGGTAACCGAAGGCGAACTTCCCATGAGCAAGAATTGTGGCGCTTTTTATGCCGGCTTCCTCTCCGTCCTGAGTCTCAAGCAGTTTCGCTGAAAATCCCTTCCTCTCCGCGTACCGAAGGTACATGCGAAGAAGCATCGCGGCCCAGTCCTGGGCTTCGGTTCCCCCCGCCCCGGCGTTTACCGATACTATGGCGTTTCGAGCGTCGTCAGGGCCGCCGAGAATCCGGGTGAACTCAAGTTCGTTGACTCTGGCTTCTAAGGACGCAAGCATGGCACCCGCCTCTTCAATCGAATCCTGATCGTCTTCACCGACCGCGAGTTCGAGAAGACACGCCGCGTCCTCCATGTCGGAACGGAGCTTCTCGAATCCCGAAACGGAGTCTTTGATTTCGGACTGTTCCTGAAGCGTTTTGCGGGCTAGCTCGGAATTATCCCAGAAATCCGGAGCCGCTGTAATTTTTTCAAACTCTTTTAATCTTTCAGTCTTGGAAGGCAGGTCAAAGATAGTCTCCCATTTTCTGAATTCTTTCTCCGAGGCTTTCCATCAGGGCAGTGAGTTCCTCTTTCATCCAAGATTCCTCCTTAGAACGCGTTAGAAGATAGTACGCAAATAACCTGTGAATTCAAAAACACGGACGATTCCCAAATAAAAACATTAGAATACGAACGCGAAGATGGAACTAAACCGTTTAAGCAATGGTTCGATTCTCTTAGCTCCGTTATTGGCTGAAAATCAGAACTGCTGTAGCTCGAATGAAAAATGGGAATTTTTCAAAAGACGGTGGCAATCTGATCATTCTCCTGGGCGGTGGGACGAAGAAACGTCAGCAAAGTGACATTAACGAGGCGAAGAAATATTGGAAAGACTACAAAGACAGAAAAAATTCGCATGGAATAATATAAAAGACAGGAGGAACATAGTGGCATTAACACGCGACTTTAGAGATACCGTAATGGAACGGGCTAGGAAAGATCCGGAATTCCGCATCGGTCTTCTGACCGAAGCAATTGAGTGTGTTATCAATGATGAAATTAACGTAGCCAAGGAGTTGTTGCGAGACTACCTTAACGCGACTATCGGTTTTCAGGAACTTGGAACCCTTACGAAAAAAGATCCGAAAAGTCTAATGCGCATGCTCGGCCCGAAAGGAAATCCAAGTCTTAAAAACATCTCTTCCCTTCTAGCATCCTTAAAGGAAAGCGAGGGCGTAAAACTTCATGTGCAAGCCTTGAGATAACACCTGTTATCAAGTACGAAGACCCTCTTGGCACCAATACCGTTAACTCTCAATTGAAACGGCTTACATTTGTGGGTATTTTACCCGCTTTGATTCAATCCCCTAATAACACGAGGAGAAACACCAAATGAAAAGATTGCTGCTGACCCCCGGCCCCGTGGCGGTCCCAAGCGAAATAATGGTTGAGATGGCGAGACCGCTCATTCATCACAGGACCAAGGAATTTGAAGCCGTGTTCGCTCAGGCAAGAGAAGGACTGAAACAGATTTTTCAGACAGAAAATGAAGTTTTCATACTTGCGGCTTCGGGAACCGGCGCCATGGAGGGAGCGGTGGTAAACACCCTTAGCGCGGGAGACAAGGTGATCACGGTAAACGGCGGAAAGTTCGGAGAGAGGTGGGGGAAGATAGCGAGAGCCTACGGACTGGAAGTGGATGAAATAGAGGTGACGTGGGGCGAGGCGGTTTCCCCGGCAGTAATAAAGGAAAAACTCGAGAGCGATCCCTCGATAAGGGCGGTTCTGATGCAGGCAAGCGAGACCTCAACCGGAGTCAAGCATCCAACCGACCAGGTCGCGGCGATCACATCAAAAAGAGACGACGTGCTGCTCATAGTTGACGGCATAACGGCCGTCGGGGTGTTTCCCCTACCGTTTGACGAGCTGGGAATAGATGTTCTAGTTGGCGGCTCGCAGAAGGCTTTCATGCTTCCCCCGGGACTCTCATTCGCGACTATGAGCGAGAAGGCCTGGGAGTTCAACAAGACCTCGGACCTCCCGAAGTTCTATCTCAATTTTGCCGACTACCAGAAAAGCGCCCTGAAAAACACGACGCCCTGGACTCCCGCCGTCACTTTGATAATCGGCCTCGGCAAGGTTATAGGGGGATTCATGGAAGAGGGAATGGAGAACATCTACAGAAAACGCGAGCTGATGTCGCTTGCGACCCGCGAGGCGCTCCGGGCGATCAATATAGATCTTTTCACCCCCGACGCGCCAAGCCCGGCCCTTACCGTGGGAGTGGCACCCGAAGAGATAGGGGCGGGGAAGATTATCTCCGAGCTTCAGGCGAAATTCGGTATGACCGTCGCGGGCGGACAGGACCACGCCAAGGGGAAAATCTTCAGGGTATCTCACATAGGGGACGTTGACCGAAATGACATGGTGGCGTTTATTTCAGCCCTTGAATCCACTCTGGGGTCTCTGGGACACGACTTTACAAGCGGAGTCGGAGTTGCCAAGGTATCGGAAATGCTGGGAACGGCATAGACACCTGCTGTAATATCCATTTGGTCCGCCATCTAAGGTCAGGAAAAATGCTTTGAGACAAGAGGGTCGTTGTCTATCTCCGAGATCAGGTAGCCGGTCCCGTAATAGTCGCCCGAGCTGTGGTAAAGCCTTATTCCCTGGGGGGTCGTAAGGTAGTTTCCCGTCTTTACTGTCTGCTCAGGAAGATCGACCTCGTACACCGTGTAGCCGATCGTTCCGGAGCCGATATTAATTTTTTTCCGCTCTTCCCTTAGCCTCTTAACGCTTTTCGCGATCTCCCAGGCCTTTGGATATATGTGTCCTTTAACGAGAAATTTCATAACTGCCCGAGAAACTAAAGAATCTCCATCTCCACGCGGTCTATCAAACCGATGCACATCATTATCTTGTCTATGCCCGGGTCCCTTTTGTGAACGAAAATTTCCGAGAACTCTCCGCCGCAGTCCCCGCATACGCCCTCTTCGTCGGATTCCTTCTCGCAATCTCCGCAGTAATATGTCTTCAGGTTATACCAATGTAAAGAGGAATAAAGAAGTTCCCTGAAACCGCTTTTGCTAAGACACTCCCCCCACTCGGAAATCGCTTCGACCAGATTGCTGCGGTAGTAATCCGGTATGTCCGCCAGATGTCCCGAGTATATCTCTTCCTCCCCTACGTAAATTCTGAACAGTTCCGACATGGCAGTTAAATCAGATGGTCGACAGCTTTGAGATCAGCAGGTGATCGAGCAGAACAAGATTGACCATGGCCTCCGCTATTGGAACAGCCCTGGGGCAAAGACATGGATCGTGCCTCCCCTTTACCCGCAGCTGGGTTTTTTCTCCCTCTTTATCCACGGTGCCCTGTACCTGGGATATGGAAGAAGTGGGTTTTATGGCAATTCTCACTACCAGATCCGCCCCGCTTGTTATTCCGCCCAGAAGGCCGCCCGAGTTGTTCGTCCTGAAGCCCAGGGTGCCATCTTCCTTTTTATACATGAGATCGTTTACCTGCGAACCTTTCCTCTCGACGACCCCGAAACCCATCCCCATCTCGAAGCCCCTTATCCCCCCTATGCTCATAAGAGCGCGCGCGAGGTCCGCGTCAAGCTTGCTGAACACGGGCTCGCCGAGACCCGTAGGAAGCCCCCGGGACACTACCTCAACGGTTCCTCCGACGGAATCTCCCTCCTTTCTGACCGATTCTATAAGATCGATCATTCTCTTTGCTGCTTGCGGGTCGGGACAGCGGACGGGATTTTCCTCGATCCGGTCAAAATCAATGTCCTCGGCGACTATGTCTCCCACCTGCTTTACGTACCCCGTGGTAGTCACTCCGTGGGAATTAAGGATTTTTTTGGCTATCGCGGCTGCGGCCACCCTTCCGACCGTTTCCCGCGCCGAGGAACGACCGCCTCCCCGGTGGTCCCTGCGCCCGTACTTCTCGTCGTAGGTGAAATCGGCGTGGCCGGGACGGTAGACGTCCTTTATGTCCTCGTAGGATTTCGATTTGGCGTCTGTGTTTCTCACCATCATGGATATGGGAGTTCCGAGGGTTTTTCCGTCAAAAACGCCCGAGAGTATCTCGATTGCGTCGGCTTCCTTTCTCTGGGTCGTGATCCTGCTCTGCCCCGGACGCCTCCTGTCAAGTTCGTACTGTATGTCCTCGGCGCAGATCTCAAGTCCCGCGGGGCAGCCGTCAACTACAACTCCCAGAGCGGGGCCGTGGGACTCCCCCCAGGTGGTAATTCTGAAAAATCTTCCGAAACTGTTTGCCGCCACTTTGCTCCCTTTCTTACTTCAGATAGCCGTTTTCCCTGAACCACTCCACGGTCTTCCGTATAGTCTGCTCGATCGGAGTCACCGTGAATCCGAGTTCCCTTACGGCCTTTGAATTGTCAGCATGCCAGTTATACCTTGAAAGCTTTATGGAATCGATGTCGAGCGTGGAATAATTCGGAAATCCGAGTCCCAGAACCCTCTCAAGTAGAAACGCAGTGGTGTAAGCAAACACGTAGGGAATCTTGATCTTGGGAGCGGAGACGCCGGTTATCTCTTCTAGAAGGGCGAAATAACCCCGCACATTGACGTTCTCGTTTGCGAGTATGTAGCGCTCTCCGGGCTTTCCGTTCTTCTCCGCGAGCAGGTGTCCGTTCGCAACGTCTTCAACGTCGACAAGGTTAAAGGTGCCGTCCATGTAACCAGGGAATCTTTTCTTGCAGAACCACAGAACCGATCCCGAACTTGAAAGATAGATATCCCCCGCGCCGAGAACCACCGAAGGGTTCGTTATAACCACCGGAAGGCCCTTTTCGCTGAAGCTCTTCGCCTCTCTTTCCGCGAGATACTTGCAGTTCATGTACCCTATCCCATCGGAGTAGAGATCGTACTGGGTGGATTCGGTTACCGGGGAACCGTCCCGCTCGACCCCGATAGCAGCCACACTGCTTGTGAAAACAACCTTGGATACGCCCACATCCATGGCGGCGGAGAGAACATTCGAAGCACCGCGCACGTTAATATCCAGCATTTTCTGGTGATCCGATTTCTTAAACGACACGAACCCAGCCGTATGGAAAAGCGTGTCGCATCCGGAGAAAGCGGCCTTAAGAGAATCCGGATCTCCAACATCTCCGTAAACCTTCTCAACGTCGAGAGAATCTATGTTTTTAGTATTGCTTGTCTTTCTGACAAGAACCTTGACCCGGTCTCCTCTCTCAACCAGCTTTCTGGTTATATGCGATCCTATAAACCCGGTCGCTCCCGTAACTACTGTCGCCATCTGCTATTTTCCTCCTGGGAAATTGATTGAAGAAAAACATTTTTCCCAAGAGTATAACAATTCCGCCTGATAATGTACAAAAACAAACCCGAGGACGTACAAAGTTAAAAACCCCTCACACTATCATCATCGAGTCGCCGTAACTCAAAAACCTGTAACCACGCGATTTCGCCTCCTCATAAGCGGCAAGGGCCAGATCCCTTGTGCCGCAGAACGCGGAGACAAGCATGAGAAGGGTTGAGCGGGGCATATGGAAATTGGTTATCAGAACGTCTACAAACCGGAATTTGTAAGGAGGTTTTATAAAAAGATCCGTCCTTCCGGAAAAAGGCCGCATCTCCCCGATGTCTCCCTCTGCCGACTCAAGGGCCCTCGTAACCGTGGTCCCCACGGAAATAATCCTTCTTTTCTGCGCCTTGGCTTCGTTTACCGCCTCTGCGGTCTCCCGTGGAACCGAGACGCGTTCTGAATGCATTGCGTGGTTATCGATAAGCTCTTCCTTTACGGGCCTGAAGGTTCCATCCCCCACATGCAGAGTGACATACTTCATCAGAACGCCCTTTTCGCAAAGATCCGAGATAAGTTCAGGGTCGAAATGAAGCCCGGCCGTCGGAGCGGCAACCGCTCCCTCCTCGGTCGCGTAAACAGTCTGATAGGTCTTTTTATCCGAAGGCTCGGGTTCTCTTCCTATGTAGGGTGGAAGCGGCATCCGCCCCGCGCTGCTGATGACCCGCTCTACGGGTTCGCTGAATCTTATAGTCCAGCTTTTATCGGGTTCTCTCTCAAGGTTGCCAGACACTCCTCCGTCAAGGGAGACCCTAAGACCCTCGGCCGGATTCTTAAAAAGCACCTTCCACCGGGTCTCATCCTTTTTCTCCGTAAGGAGAAACTCCACGGCCCCCCTTCGTTCCACGTGCCCAGTAAGCCTCGCGGGAATAACCCTCGTGTTGTTAAGAATCATGAGGTCGCCGGGGCGGAGCAAATTCCTAAGATCAGAGAACCTAGCGTGGGAAAAACCCTGCGTTTTCCTGTCAACCACAAGGAGCCTTGAGGAGCTGCGCTCAGAAAGCGGGTACTGGGCGATCAGCCGGCTGGGAAGATCGTAGTTGAATTGATCCGTTTTCATCCGCAAAAGGGCTATTTGCTCTCAAGAAGTTTTTTCACGGAAAGGCGGAGGGAGTTCAGCCTTATGAACCCGGTAGCGTCTGACTGGTCGTAAACTGAATCCTCCTCGAAAGTGGCCAGATTCTCGCTGTAAAGCGAATTCGGAGACTTTCTCCCGCAGACTGTGACGTTCCCCTTGTAAAACTTGAGCCTTACCGTGCCGCTTACGTTCTTCTGGCTCTGTTGGATGGCGGCGCTCAGCATTTCCATCTCGGGGGAAAACCAGAAACCGTAGTAGATAATTTCCGATATCTTCGGAATCAGGGAATCCCGAAGACGCATCACTTCCCTGTCCATGGTAATCGACTCAAGAGCCCTGTGCGCTACGTGAAGAACCGTGCCGCCCGGGGTCTCGTACACCCCCCTTGACTTCATGCCGACGAACCTGTTTTCAACAATGTCTACCCTCCCGACGCCGTTTGCTCCGGCGACATCGTTCAGGCAGCCAAGAAGCGCCGAGGGAGAAAGCCCCTCTCCGTCAACCGAAACGGGAATACCCCCTTCAAATCCGATTTCCACATAGACCGGTCGGTCGGGAGCCGCTTCGGGAGAAACCGTCATCTCGAACATATCCTCGGGAGGCTCTGCCCAAGGGTCCTCCAGGATTCCTCCCTCATAACTTGTATGAAGAAGATTGCGGTCGCAGCTGTAGGGTTTTTTCTCGGTCACCGTGACGTCTATTCCGTTTTCCCTTGCGTAATTCACAAGATCGGTTCTTGATCTGAAATCCCACTCGCGCCAAGGGGCTATGATCTTTATGTCGGGGTGCAGAGCGTAGAAGGTAAGTTCGAAGCGAACCTGGTCGTTTCCCTTGCCCGTAGCTCCGTGGGAAACCGCGAAGGCCCCCTCGCGCTTTGCTATCTCAATCTGCCTTTTCGCTATAAGGGGACGCGCTATGGATGTGCCCAGAAGATAACTGCCCTCATACACGGCGTTTGCGCTTATCGCGGGGAAAACGTAGTCCCTTACGAACTCGTCTCTTAGGTCTTCGATGAATACCGCGCACGCTCCGGTATCCCAGGCTTTCCGCTCCGCCTCCTGCAAGTCCTCTTTCTGTCCTATGTCAGCCACGTAGGCTATGACATCGGAGTCGTACTCGTTTACAAGCCACTTTAGAATCACGGAGGTGTCAAGCCCCCCGGAATAGGCGAGAACTATCTTTTTCTTTTCTGACATTTTATTTCCGCTCCGGAGTTTCTGTGCCCGCCAGAGGCCTGGTCAGGGCATGTCCAGATTCTGCTCAGACTTGGGGCGAAGATCCAGAAGAGAAAATTTTGCTCCCTTGTTCTGGTAGAACTTTTCAAGCGCAAGCCCCGCGTATTCTATTTTCTGAAGATCATCTCCAGTGTAGGTAAGGTTTTTAACCTCCCCGGAGAGTTTGCACGAAAACGGTATGTCCTTATCCGGCCTTTCCTGGCAGATAAAACCTATGTCTATCTGCCCGCTCAAATCCATGCTAAGAGAAACAATGTATCCCACCGCGAGCTTAACGCTCTGCAGTTCAATCACCATGATTTTTGCCTTGCTCGAATCTTCCTCGTCTCCGACTTCCATCACGTAGCCGTAGTAGTTAATTTCCTTGTTCTGCTCGCTTAAGGAGTTCATGTACCAGTAATCTTCCGAATCGAGCCAGGACATTATTTTCATTTTTCTTTCCTCCGGGGATTCACATGGATATTCTAGGAGATTATATACTATTATCCCGTCTTTGGGTAAAGGTAGGGATTAAGTCTGAACTGTCATTCTTCTGTCTTTTCCGCCATCTTCTTCAGAATTTCGAGAAAATCCTTTTTTCCTTCCGCCACAAATTCCCTTATTTCTGAATCTTTCCACACATGCCTGTCTTTTCTTTCTTTTAACGTTGTTAAGTCGCTTGGCTCAGCCTTTGTTCTCATCCGGTATTCAAAATCACTGGGTCTTTTTCTTATCAGCAACTCTGCTTTCATCCCAAATGTTTCAGATGCCTTGTAATTTTCATACAAAACCTCTAATCCAAACGGTTTGCTTTCTTCTCCTTCTCCCCACCTTCTTATATATTCTTTGAGCTTTTCCTCCAACGTATACCCGGGAAGCGTCCTTTCATAATCGCTCGGTCTAAAGGAAACCCTGCTTGAGTAAAAAAGTTCATCAAACTGCTTGAATTGATTTTCAAATACTCCAAGAAGGGTTATCCAGAACTGCTCATATATTTCTTCTATGTCTCCCCTTGACAGGGGTCTTACATCCTTTAACCCTCTGGTTTTTTCTACCTTGATAAAAATATCAATCTCTTTGTCAACATCTCGGGGTTCGCTTATATCCTCTCCCTTCGCCGCCTTGACCCCGATCTCAAGCCACGAGATCAGGCTTTTGCCAAGATAAACGGCAAGCGCTTCGATATTCCCTGTATCCGCTTTCTGGATGGCGGAAATATAGCCCTCCCTGTCTTCGCTTTTGATGACAACAGGAGGGTAGCCGAACCGCATAAGAGCATAGTTTATCCATAAGCGCACTATGCGGCCGTTGCCGTCGTCAAAAGGATGAATAAGAATGAACCGGTGATGCAGCTCCGCCAGAAAAGACGCTATTGAAGCCGGATGAGATTCAATATTTTCCCTGAACCATTCCATCAGTTCCCGCATTTTCGCCGGGGTTTCTTCGGGAAGGGAAAATCTGAAGATTTCTCCAGTCGCAGTTCTTACGTGATTGGGTTGGTTTTTGTACTGCCCCGGAAGGATTTGTTTGCGCGTAGGCTGCCCGTCAGGGGTTTTGGCCTCTTTCCAGAAAGGCTCCTTGAGAATGATCAGATTCAGGCTGCGTATGTCCGCTTCCGTTAGACAGTACTCCTTGTCTTCGGCAAATTCTCTTACTTTACTTATTCCCACATTATGGGCTTTCATCTCCTCGTAGTCGCGCAGGGGATGACCACCCTCGGCGCGCCCGTGGATAAGCAGAAGTTCCGTCTCGCTGTAGGTCAGAGTATTGCCCTCTATACGGTTGGAGTTATAGTTCCATTCAAGCCGGATTTTCTCCCAAAGCCGTTCGTCATTCTCACGGCTGAGAGGTTGCAGCGAAGACCATTCTTCATAGAGACCCTGAATGTGTTTGTCAATTTCTGCAAGAGACATCTATACTCTCCCTTTCAAAACTAATTCTAAGCCTTCTGAACTCACGTATTCATCATACATTTTTCTTCCAATTCCGTATATATTCAGCGGCCCGAGGATCTTTATATTCCGCGGTCTTTATGACAAAATAATTGCCATTTTCTGTATGTCTTATACATTTGCTTAAAGGGTACAACGAGCTTTTGTTCTCGGACAGAACCTGTGCCGGAAAACATCGAAAAACACATCCGCAAGCGATAAGATCAGTTCTGCCCAGAGGTACGCTATGCAAAAATTCGCGATCCGTCTTCTCGCCCTGTTTCGAAAGACATCTCTTTTCATCCGGAAGCTGCGCGGCAAAACAGAAGCCGACCTGGCCGCCGAACGGATAGTCAGCGGAAAATCCTGGGATGAGTTCTGCGATACTTTAAAGGCCGCGGGAGCAACCTTGAATTTCCCGAAGGCGCCCAGAGACGCATTCAATCAGGCGGAAGGATATCGGTACTTAAGCCGCATCGCCCGGGCCGGACTGATGGCATTTATCGAGCATGCCGACCCGAAAGCACCCGTGCTTCATCGCGTGGTCAACGAAACAACCAAGCTGGGTGCGGACAATCCCGATAACTTCTACCAGACAGCGGCCCTAAGCGGCGAGTATGAATACAAAATCACGGGGCGGCGCAACAATATTGCGTACCTAAGTTTCGGCACCCAGTCCGGTAACTACGGGCAAGGACGAGGACTGCCTCCAACAGGGCATATAGAGTCTGACCAGATAGAAACCGATGAAGACGGGTACTTCGAACTGATACTCAGCTGTAAACCTCAAAGCAAAAATTGGCTCCCCATGACACCGGAAACCGGCACATTGCTGGTGCGTCAGACTTTCTGTGATCGCGAAACAGAAACTCCGGCAGACTTGCGGATAGAACGGATCAATTGTTCTGAAGATGAACGCCGCCCTTCTCCATTGACGCCGAAACAGCTTGATGAAGGACTGAAAACCGCGGGAACGCTCGTGGCAGGCGCACCGCTTCTGTTCGTCAAGTGGGCCCGGGATTTTCAAAAGCATACTAACGAACTGCCGATGTTCCCGCCGGAAGTATCGCTGGCCGCCGGAGGTGATCCCAATATCATTTACTACCACAGTCACTGGAAAGTGGCGGAAGACGAAGCGCTTTTGATAGAAGTAACGCCGCCTGAGTGCGAGCACTGGAACTTCCAGTTAAACAACTACTGGATGGAATCGCTCGACTACCGCTATCACACGATACACACTAACAAGCATCTTGCTCGCTGCGAAAATGACGGTTCCGTACGCCTGGTGGTAGCTCACGAGGATCCCGGCCATCCCAACTGGCTCCAGACAGCCGGACATTCTTCCGGCACGATGTGCTTGAGGTGGGTGCGCGCCAGGGAACATCCCAAACCGCGGACCAGATTGGTAAAGTTAACTGACCTTAAGCAGCTGCTGAGCTGAACAATTCGCCATGGCCAGAAAGAACCTGCAGACTTCTACAGACTATAAGAACCCCTATCGTCCCCTTCCCGTCAGGATTTTCAATTCCGCGGGGAAGCTGGTTGAAAACCTCGGATTGTCGAGCTCCCTTGATATTGAAAAACTCACCGCCACCGCGATCCGGAAAGCGGGGCTTCGGGATTTTGGGGACGACGGGCATTTTGAGGCCTTGGAGGTTCTCATAAATTCGATTAATGAAGAAGCCGAGCTTACCCAGACCGGCAGGCTGATACAGAAAATTCGACTCGCAAGCGCACTGGTTCATCGCTTGCGGATTGAGGAACTGCTGAAACAGCGCCCCGAAATACACGAGATCGATCTGGGGAAGATTATCCTGATCACGGGACTGCAGCGCAGTGGAACAACAATACTGCACAGGCTGCTGAATTCCCATCCTGATATTCGAGGCGTGTCGGGCGCGGAAGCACTCAACCCGTTACCCGCAAGAAACAAGGCCGAAGAAACGATCACTCGGAATTTGCATGCGATCCTCGCGCAGCGACTGATTTCGTATCTGTCCCCGCAGTTCATGGCGGTTCACCCCATTGACCACAAGGAACCGGAAGAAGATGTAATGCTCCTTGATCTTAACTTTATGAGCCAGGCGCCGGAAGCCACAATGCATGTGCCAAGCTACTCCCTGTGGCTTGAGGAGCAGGACCATACGCGGACCTATGAGTATTTCCACAGGGTGCTCAAGATTCTGTGCTGGCAGCGTCCCGCCAGCAACTGGGTGCTGAAAACTCCGCATCATATGGAATATCTGGATGTATTTCTTAAAGTTTTTCCCACCGCGACAGTCGTGCAGACCCACCGCGATCCTCAAAAAACAATGCCCTCTTTCTGCAGTATGGTTGCTCACAACTGCGGTATATTCAGCGACCATGTGGACCCGTGGGAAATCGCGAGACACTGGTCAAGAAAGGCCCGCAGGATGGTCGAGTTAACCATCCGGTCCCGGGACAAAACGGATTCCGATCGATTCGTCGACGTTTCGTACTACGACCTGATGAAGGATCCGATCGCCGAGCTTCGCCGGATTTACCTGAAGGCCGGGATTGATTTTGACGCTGAGTCGGCACGGCAAGCCGAGACTTTTATGAAGAGAAATCCGCAAAACCGCTTCGGCAGGCACGTCTACCATTTAAGTGATTTCGGGTTGAGCGAGAAAATTATTGAAGATCATTTCTCTTTTTATCGCGAAAAGCATAAAATTCCTTTTGAGTAGTCTATGCGAATTCAGGCAACCTCAAAGAGCCGAAAAACAGTACGGAGAAACCCGCCATGAAGCGAAAAACAAAACAGATGGGCGACGGTTCCTTCATAGACGCTATAATCATCGCAATTCGAGATCTGGCGCAACCCAAGGTATCGGAAGTGAACCCCGTTCCTAAGCACGTACGTATCGACGGCAAAACCTGTCTGATAACCGGAGCGAACAGCGGACTCGGCAGGGCCGCCGCGGCCGAGCTCGCGAGGCGAGGCGCAAACATGATTCTGGCCTGTCGACCCGGTCATGCGAAGACATGCGATGAAATAAAGAGACTGTCCGGTTCTGAGAACGTGGAAATGATGGAAGTGGACCTCTCGGATCTTCGGTCGGTGCACCGTCTCTGCGATCAGCTGAGCAGCCGCAACGTCAAAATTGATATCGCGGTTCTAAACGCAGGCCTGGCGCTCCAAAAGGCGACCAGAACGCCACAGGGATACGAGACAATGTTCACGGTTCATTTCCTCGCAAGTCGCGTCATGATTGACCGGTGGTTAAAAGACGGCGTGATCCGTCCGTCCGGCCAGGCAGGAGAGACGCCGCGAATTATCTTCGTCTCATCCGAAGCTCATCGATCCTCTCATACCATCGATTTTGACCGCCTCGGGGAATTTACCGATTACAAGCCCGGAGAAGGCTTCAAGTACTACGGTATCAGCAAGCTTGTTATGTGTACGTTCGCGACTGAACTCTCGCGCCGTCTGAACACGGGTGGCAGAACCGAGGTTGCGGTTCACTCAATGTGTCCGGGAGGCGTCGCCACGAACATTTCGCGGGAAACACCGTTCATTCTGAAGCCCCTAGTCAACCCGCTGCTGAGATATTTTTTTCAGTCCCCGCAAGAAGCTATCGGACCGGTAATCTACTTGTGCTGCGCGGAAGAGGCCGGTACCGACACAGGCATCTACCTGCATTTAATGCAGCGAAAGTCAGTGTCTCCCGCGGCGGCGGACGAGAAAAACGGAACCAGGCTGTGGGAAGCAAGCGAACCCCTGGTCACCAATTCCCGAGAGTGAGTCCTGCAGCCGGCCGCGCTTTTGTGTTATATAAAGATCAGCTGTACGTGAGACCACGCTTTATACATAATACTGTTTCCACATGCCTAAGACATTCTCAAAATCCGTAACTCATATCATGCGGTTGTTCACGAGCAAGCCGATGGCGGAAGAAACTGATATGTCGGGTCGGAACGTCATTGTGACAGGTGCCGCTCCTAATTCAATCGGCTACGAAACGGCCAGGATCCTCGCAAGCTGGGGAGCCACGGTAGTTGTCACCAGTATTCACGATGTTGAACTGATGGAAAACTCTTTAAGGAAAGACTTGCGAATCATTGGCGCCGATGAGAAAAAGATTAAAGCCCGCAGGTTAGACCTCTGCGATGTTAAAAGCGTCAATGATTTCACGATGTGGTACCGGAAAAATTACAACGACCGGTTGCACGTACTTGTCAATAACGCGGGGATTCACAAGAATATCCTTAATCCGAGAAAAAAGCCGCCCATGACGAAAGACGGTTTCGAAATTCACTGGCGGACTAACTTCCTCGGAACTTTCCACCTGACGAGCCTGCTGATTCCGCTTCTCAAGCAGAACGGTCTTGAAAGCGGAGACGCGCGAATTGTGAACGTGACTTCCCACCTGCACGATAGAGTGAAAAACAAGAGCATGTTTGGCGATTACGGGGACTATCACTCCTGGGATGCTTACGGGCTGTCAAAACTGGCGTTAATCCACTTTACTTTCGAGATCCAGAGGCGATTTGCCGAAAAGTACAACCTCCAGTCGGCGGCGGTGCACCCCGGGTCCGTTATGACTAACCTTATGCAGACTCAGGAATACGAAGGGAGGATCGGGTATATTCTAAATAGAATCTGTTCCGCGCTCGCGTCTGTTGTCCTGCTGCGCCCGGTATTCGGCGCGCAGACTTCCGTGATGTGCGCCAGCAAGTACCCGCTCCAAGGTGGGAAATATTATGTGCGTTGCGAAACAGCGGAATCATCCGGCGATACGAAAGACCGGGATGTGTCGAAACTTTTATGGGACAACTCGGATGCATGGGTTAAGACTCTAGCCGGGAGCAGCGAAAATGAGCATCAATAGAGAAGTACATACCGACCGCATTCAGATCGACGCGCCCATTGACTTCGTTTGGGATGTCCTGACTGACGTCGAGAATTACGGCGAGTGGAATCCGTTCACACCTCGAGCCAGAACCGATTTTAAAATCGGGTCGCCCGTTCGTCTATTGGTAAGAATGGGGCCTACAAAATTCAGAATAACTGAAACTTTATGCGCATTTGAAAAACCACGCCTTCTTGCCTGGAGCAGGAATTTCGGAACTTCCTGGCTCTTGTTTGTGGTGCGGGAGCAGCATCTGGAACCTGTAAGCGACACAAGCTGCACCTACCATAATGTTGACCTGTTAAGCGGCGTGCTTTCACCGTTCGTCTCGCTGTTTTTCGGCGGTTACATGCGTCGCGGATTTGGCGATGTGGGAGCGGGATTGAAACTTCGCGCGGAGGCTCTGTATCGGGAGACGAAAAACCGCAGATAACCTGCTCCGCCCTGTGACCGTACCCGCAACCGTACCGGGGCCTGTTACATTGCATGAATTATCCCGGCTTGCACGCCTTGTGGTAGTACATGGGCGTAAAAATTCCCAGACGTCCTGCGGCCACGAGACTGTCAGCCGCGGTATTGAGAATTTCCTGTACCTTGGATGACCCTCTCGGTACGGCGCGTACATCTTCCAGAACGCGCAGGGCCACCGAAGTGATTTTGCGGCCAAGCGCCGTTCTCGGCAATCTCCTCAGATTCAGGCTGCTGCCTTCCAGCGGCTGATACCACGGCGTCCTGATGTCGGCGTCCAGAGCGCGATCAAACGCCTCGACAAGTTCGAAACCAACTGCCCGCAGGCCGTCGTTTACCTGCGTGAATGAAGCGATTTGCGAAAGAGCGTTGCCGTATTCGATTCCTTCCCTGAGTTCTCGGTGCCCGGGGTTTCCGCCGTCGTAAAGGGGGGTCATGCACCAATCGTAACCGACAAAGACCGCGCCGGGCCGCAATACACGAAATATCTCGGCAAAGGCGGCGACTTTGTCCGGAGCATGAGGGAGGGCCTCGATATGGTAAGCCGCGTCGAAGCTCCCGTCTTCTGCCTGTATATTCAGGAAATCGCCGTGGAGGACGCTGCAGAGATGGTCCAAGCCAGCCTTGCCGTTATACGCGGAGCACTTTGCGAGCTGATATTCGCTGATGTTGAGGCCCACGATCGAAGCTCCGTACTTTCTTGCGAGAGAACGCAGGGGTCCGCCCACGCCGCACCCGACATCAAGCACCTTCATTCCCGGCTTCAGTCCGATGGCTTCGCCCAGAAAATACTCATGGTTGGCAATGGATTCCCCGAAAGACACCCCGGGCTCCATCAGCGCGAAGTGAAACGACTGTCCCCATCCATACTCGTAAGCATCAGTGATGAGGTCGTAAAACGCCGTTACCATGCTGGCATACTCTTCCTTGCCGCGCCCTTGGCTTCTGCGGTACTTTGACAGCACTTCCGTCGTGTCCTCCGGCCGAACCGCCTTCGAAATTGGGGTACGGAAGTCAGCTGCCACGGATATTCCCTCCAAGCAAATCGTCGTCGGGGTAGAACTGCCGATACCACTTGCGCATATCGCCCAACAAGGAACCTTCACCCTCAGCATCCAAGGGGCGTTTCCGGTAAATTTTCCTTTTCCATATATCCAAGTCCTCTTTCCATTGCGAGATCCAATTCCCGACCACGTAGGAAGCAAGTATTCCCGGGACACCTCGGGAGGCGAACCAGCGGAAGTTCACCTGTTGCTTCATCGCTTCAACGGGAGTATGCGTCTGGAACATCATTATTTTACCGATTCTCGGAATATCAAATTCGAACTTTACAACACTACCGGGACCGAGAAAAGTGATCAGTGCCAGGGCTCCCGTACTCTCGTAAACCCGCCCTCTTATCTCAAGCGTTGCCTCGTTTCTGAAATAGGCGATGTGCTCAAGCGTGTCATCAAGGAACCAGCTGGGGTCGTGCCGAATTCTTATCCAGGGCAGTCTTACTCTGGTCCAGGGCAAGCGCATGGTTCCATGTATGTGATAAAAATGACTGAAGTCGACGCTGTTCTCGACAAACTCGATAATGTGCATTTCTACTTCGCCCGCGTCGTACTTGCCTCGATAAACCAGCTGTCCCTCATCGATTGCTTGCTGTTGCGGCAGATGATAAGGTGCAGGCTTGCCCTGTGAGGAGTGATAAATCAGAATCATGCCGTAGTAGTCGATCGCTTCCCAGCGCCTTTGAACGAAAGGCTGGTCTTCGGAGAGACGGGGCTGGCAAATTCTTCCGTCTCCATCCAGCTGCCAGCCGTGGAAAGGACATTCCAGCCGGTCACCCTTAACTTCTCCATAAGCCAGGTTTGCACCCATGTGTGGGCAGAATGCGTCCAGGGCCGCAATCCGGCCAGATTCCTGACTGCGAAAAACAGCGATTTGCTCCCCCAAGCACTGAACATGCCTTACCTCTCCGGGCTTGATTTCCCCGGAGGCCGCTATCCTGTACCAACCGTCAGGAAAAGGCGGCGGATAGGTGCGTTCTCTATGGTGATTGCCTCTATAACTCGACGCCTGCTCCGGCATAATTATTAAGAAACCATTTTTGATAAGTTTTTGCAAATAATGAGGCGTTTGTGATGTAACGACTGTACCTCCTGTATTGTTTGCGGTGCGGGTCTGGCGATGGCAGGAGCGGGATTGAAACTTCGCGCGGAAACTCTGTATCGGGAGACGAAAAACTGAGGGTCCGCCGAAGCGCCGTTTCCGTTCCGGTGTCAAGCAGCGCCGCTGTGTTGAAAAAGAGAAAAAAACCTGCTGAACTGCACCGGAAAGGAAAAAACAACCTAAGAAGATATCCCTAAAAAACTGATCATTTTGTCCGTGCCGGAACCGTCTCTTCTGTATGAGGGAAGGCCCTGACAGCAAGTGCACAGATTCATTATCTCGACTTGCTGAACCCCCGCGTCACAAAGTTCTATTCTGTTAATCTCCACAAGATCAAGAAGAAACTTCCCGTCGCCTTTTTCCAAAAGCCAGTCCCCTTCTCCGCTGAACCTTGAAACGAAACGTGACGCCACGTCGTCCCGAACTTCGTAGCAGCATCCCCATATGGCCGGACCTATTACGGCCACGGCGTCCTGCGGTTTCAAAGAGTATTGTTCGCAAACGGCCCCAATACATTCCCTTACAGCCCGCAGAGAGGTTCCGCGCCATCCCGCGTGGACGGCGCAGACGCAACCGGAATCGGGAAAGCAGACAAGAACGGGAACGCAGTCGGCCGTGATGACCCCGACACCCGCGCCTTTTTGCCGCGTAACGATCGAATCGGCTTCAACAGATTTCTCTCCCGCGGCATTGTCGACGAAAAAGACAGTGCTGCCATGAACCTGGTTCACGGTAATGATATCCTCAAGCCCGTAAGCGGAAGCGATTCTGAGAATATCCGGCCCTCCGGGATCATGAACGAAACCGTGGATAACGCCGCTACATTTCTCAAGCAGGGCCGAACGAAAAACCCTCATCCGCTCTGCATCCTTAGAAAATCGATCACTGAAACCATATCCTCGGGGATTTCCGCCGGAAACTCAATCCGCTTTCCGGTCGCCGGATGGGTAAAGCCGAGGCTTTTTGCGTGAAGAGCGTGCCTCTTTATCAACGCTCCCAGGATCCTTGAATTTTTCGGGCGGCTTTTTTTGCCTCCGTAAACTTTATCGGCAAACACCGGAAACCCGTTTTCAGAAAAATGAACCCTTATCTGGTGAGTTCTCCCGGTCTTCGGCCAGATACTCACAAGAGTTGCCCCGTCCAGCCTTTCGATTACCTCCCAGCGGGTCTCGGCATCTCTCCCAACTCTGGAAAAAGAGGTCATTTTTATCCTGTTCGAGGGACTTCTTCCTATTGGGGAGGCAAAAACCCCTGAATTTTTTTTCATTTCCCCGGAAACAATAGCCACGTATTCCTTTTCCGTCTCCCTGGTCTTGAACTGCTCGGAAAGACTTTTGTGCGCCCGATCGGTTTTAGCAACAACCATGACCCCGGAGGTTTCCTTGTCGAGGCGATGCACTATCCCCGGGCGCATCTCGCCTCCTATTCCCGAAAGGTCCTCGCACATATAAACAAGAGCGTTCACAAGCGTGCCGCTCGTCACTCCCGCCCCCGGGTGAACCACCATACCGGCGGGTTTGTTAACGACGATTACGTCACGGTCCTCGTAAACAATCTCGACATCGATCTCCTCTCCCTTGATGCCGCAGGGCTCAGGAGGAGGAATGTTAACGCTCAGGCTCTCCCCGCCATTTATTATCCTGGAAGGCTTAAACGTTTTGCGGTCAATAAGTATGTTTCCGAGCTCTATGTGCTTTTTTATGCTCGAGCGGCTAAGCTCCCTAAGGAAGCCCGAGAGAAACACGTCGGCTCTTTGCCCGGCAAATTCCCGAGGGATTTCCGTTACGGTTTTTTCTTCCGCGGGTTCCATGAATTTCTCTCAGCTGCTCTCCTCAACGATAATGACTTCCGGCGGGGCTTCGCCGAAAACATCGCACGCGCGCCCCTGGTTAACCGATATTTCTATATATCCCCCGCTTCCCCCGACAACAACGATTTCACCGGGTTCCACGGAAGAATACGATTCCGAGATTCCCGTGACCTGCTTCTCCCCAACTGTTACCACGGCCCGAGCCCCGTCACTGACAGCCTCCGTCGGTATGCTGGTTACAAGATTCCCGAACTTGTCAGTGTAAACGACGGTTCCGCGGATCTCGGCCCCGTTTACCGAGTATCCGTCGCGGGGAAGGATTTCGGGGTCACGGATTTGCGGCCCGATCTCCGAGAACGAAACTCCAAGTGAAAGATGCGCGGCGACAGGGGAAAATATATCCCTCCCGTGAAAAGTCGAGCTTATCTCTTTTAAAAAATAGTCGTGGTTTTTTATTTCGCGGGCGCTGAAATCCCCGCAGCAATGAATGACCGAACTGAAAACGCCGTTATCGGGTCCCACAAAAAAATGACCGTCGGCGAAAAGCGCTATAGGCCTTCGCCCGCTTCCGACTCCTGGGTCCACCACGACCAGATGCACGGTATTTTTCGGAAAATAGCGGTATGAGTTGCCTATGACGAAAGACGCGGCGCGGACGTCATGAGACTCAATGCAGTGGGTTATGTCGACCGGGTGGACATTTTGATTTACGGAGAGCATAACCCCCTTCATCGCCCCCACGTAATGATCGCTTGACCCGAAATCCGTTGTCAGTGTTATAATTCTCTTCATCCAGACCGCTCCGCGAGTAAGATTATGGAACGGAGACGGGATTATATCAAGTCAGATGGTAAAACTTACCGTTTTGGGTTCAGGCACCTGCGTGCCCCATGAGAAAAGGGGTTCTTCCGGATATCTTCTCGGCACCGATACCGGTTCTGCCCTCTTTGACTGTGGAAACGGCACGGTATGGAAGCTTGAGAAAATAGGGGTCGACTACCTTGGGATCGACAATGTTTTCATAACGCATTTTCACCCCGATCACACCTCCGACCTGATCCCTCTTCTTTTCGCTACTAGGCATCCTTACGGGAAAAAAAGAGAAAAAACGCTTGGAATATGGGGGCCGGATGGGTTCTCGGAATTTCTCGAAAAGCTGCGAACTCCCTACAGGGAGTGGGTAAGGCCAGAGCTCGTGGAAATCCATGAGATAAGAAAAAAGAAACAGAAAATCGGCGACCTTGAGATAAAGACATTCAAAACCGTTCACACTGAAAACAGCATTGGCTATGTTGTACGCTGCGGCGGAAAGAAAATCGTCTACACGGGAGACACGGGTTATTTCCCCGGACTTCGCAAGGTGGCTTCGGGGGCGGACATATTCGTTACGGAATGCGCGCTTCCGGATTCAGAGAAGATGGCCGTTCACATGACCCCTTCAGACATAGCGGAGATTCTTCGGGAAAGCAATCCCAAAAAAATTGCCCTCTCGCATCTTTACCCTTCAATGGACGGAAGAGATCTTCGGAAAGAAATAGAAGCGCTTTCGGGAAACAGAGAAACGGAGATAATAGTCGCCGAAGACTTTATGGAAATCGTTGCATAAGGAAATCAACATTTTATCTAATCCCTCTTTCCGGCAACGGCGCAGTTTACTTCCTCTATAAGATTCTCCGCAATCTCAAGGCTGTTTTCCGCCTCGGTAACCGGGCGTCCGACGACCAGATAATCAGCTCCGTAATCAATAGCCATCTTTGGAGTGAGCGCCCTTTTGTGATCGTTTCGGTTTTTCCCCTCGGGGCGTATTCCGGGAGCGACTATCACAAGGCTGTTTCCAAATTCCCGCCTTATTTCCCGTATCGACTCCCCCGAAGCCACAACTCCGTCACAGCCGGCTTCGATCGACCTTCGCGTAAAGACCCGTACGTACTCGTCAAGCTCCAGATTCTCGTTCATCATAAGCGCTCTCAGGTCGTCCTGATCGAGACTTGAGAGAAAAGTGAGGGAAAGAATAAGAGGCCGGTCTCTTTCGCCACGGCCTTCCTTCGCAGCAGCCACCGTCGCCTTTCCGCCGTTTATGGTAACGAACTCTACACCCTCGGGCACCGCCCGAAGCGCGGCCGCGATCGTGCGGTCTATGTCTCCCATCTTGAGATCAAGAAAAACTCTCTTTCCAAGTCCCACGAGCTCCTTTACAAAGCTCATCCCCTCGCGCATAAAAAGCTGGTAGCCGACCTTGTAGATACCGATCCTTTCGCCGAGAAGCTCCACAAGGGCAAGAGCTTCCTCGCTTGAGTCAAAGTCAAGCGCTATTATGAGCCTATCGCAACTCTGCGGCGCTCTCTCTCCATTGTTCTCCGGTCCCATGACTTGAAAATCCCTTTGTGTTGTGTGCAGCGCCGTTATATCGCTCCGGCGAGAATAACCGGGATAAAGCATACCCGGCAAACGCCCGCCGTGCTTGTGGCTACAACCCGATTTCCCCCATGTCAGCCGGAAAGCTGTTTTGCTTGACCTGCGTTGTCACGGCGTTATCATCTACGGTGACATGCGAGTCGTAGTCGCTAAACCCAGAGGATTCTGCGCAGGAGTCGAAAGGGCAATCGAAATAGTCGAAAGGGCCCTTGAGATGTACGGTCCCCCTATCTATGTCCGCCACGCCATAGTTCACAATAAAAGGGTAGTGGATTCTCTAAGACAAAAAGGTGCCGTTTTCGTTGAGGAACTCGACGAAATAAACGATCCTGAGGCCCGGGTCATCTTCAGTGCCCACGGCGTAAGCCCCGCAGTTATCGACGAAGCCAAAAAACGAGGCTTCCAGATAGTGGACGCCGTCTGCCCGCTCGTAACCAAGGTCCACAACGAAGTGAGGCACTACTCAGAAATGGGATACACGATAATACTCGTAGGCCACAGAGATCACGTAGAAGTCATAGGAACGAAAGGCGAGGCGCCAGACAGCGTCGTGGTTGTGGAATCGGCAAGCGAGGCCCTCTCGGTTAATGTCCCGGATCCGCAAAAAGTAGCCTACGTGACGCAGACTACCCTAAGCGTCGACGACACGAAGGAAATAGTGGCGGCGCTTGAAAAGCGCTTTCCGGAAATCGCAAAGCCTTCCAAGCTCGATATCTGCTACGCCACCCAGAACCGCCAGGATGCCGTAAAAGAACTCGCCGAGATCTCAGACGTCATTTTCATCGTGGGATCACCCGAGAGCTCGAACTCAAACAGACTGGTCGAAGTCGCAAAATCATGCGGCGTAAGAGAAGCCTACTTGATTGAAGATACAGAAGGGCTCGGCGGTGTGGAAACGCTTGAGCAGAACATGACCGTGGGTATAAGTTCCGGCGCGTCAACTCCCGAGGTAATAATCGAAGAACTGCTGGCAAAGCTACAGGATTTGGGAGCCACCACCTTTGAAGAATTCAGCTTGAAAGAGGAATCCACGAAATTCCCCTTTCCACATTCGCTTGAGTTCTCAACAAGCTGAGTCTACCGAAAATGCAGGAACAAACCTCAAGGTACGTAGCCGACATAGAGGTCCTGGAGGGGATAGTGTCAATAGACTGCGAGGTGAGAAACGGGGATAAGCCGGAGGTTCTCTTTATCCTGAACAGCTCAACATGCGAGGGAACCGAAAACCCGCCCGTTGGGGATTTTCGGAGCTCTCTTGAGGGCCGCGGAGAAATCCTCGTGGAAGCCGAAACGGGCGATCCCGAAGCCTTTATAAGAAAAACCCTCTCCGCCGCGTACGGGCCCCTTGCGGATATAACCCTTACAGATACAGATACCGACTGACGAATTCGGGGACGGAAACTGTTTCCTTAGTTAGCTATCCACCCGCCGTCAACGGAAAGCTCCGCTCCCGTCATATACGCCACGTTTTCGCTGTCGCAGAGGAAAAGCACCGCGTGTGCCATTTCCTCAGGGGTTGCGAAACGGCCCAAGTGCCCGGTTATAGGCTGAAGCCCCTTCAGATATGCATCAAGCTCCGGGGGCGAATTGTCAAGAAAAGCCTGTACCATCGGAGTCAGGGTAGTGCCGGGATTTATGGCGTTTACCCTGATGCCGTTTGCCCCGTACTCAAGGGCCATGCTTCTTGTGAGCTGCGACACCGCTCCTTTGGTGGAATTATATGCAGCGGTACCCGGTATGGCTTTAATTCCCAGTATGGAGGAATTGTTGATTATTGTGCCTCCACCCTGCTCGATCATGTGTGGAATCGAGAACTTGGACATCATGAAGGTGCCCCTTACGTTAATGGCAAATACCTGGTCCCAGTCCTCAATAGATGTCTCGTGAGTATTTGAGAGAGGAAGCACCCCTGCGTTATTAAACAGTATGTCGATTTTGCCGAAAAGCTTTATGGCGTGCTCCACGGCCCCCTTGCAGTCCTCTTCCTTCGACACGTCGCTTACGAGATACTCTATGCTGCCGGGAGAATCCTTGGCCAGCTCCGCAGCCTCCACAAGAGTGCTTTCAGTTCTGCCGGTTATAAGAACATTCGCGCCCTCATTTGCAAAAAGAAGCGCCGTGACCTGTCCTATTCCCAGACTGCCACCGGTGATTATCGCAGATTTACCCTCAAGTTTCATTTTACCCCTCCTTGGTGTGGTTATTTATGCAAGCGCCAAGCGCCAGCAAACTCAAGGTGTTAGTTTAAAACATGATGGGTAGCTGCGTCAATTCCCAGATGGCTTTTTTCACCGTCGCTGAGACAAGACACGGAGAGTACGGAAGACTCCGTCGAAAGAAAGTGATTGGTAGCCCCAACGGGATTCGAACCCGTGTTTCAGCCTTGAGAGGGCTGCGTCCTAAACCCCTAGACGATGGGGCCAAACTCACAAGGAGTTATGAAGCTATCATAAAAAGAGTTCAAATTCAAAAATGCCCCGTAGAAGCACCGAATGACCTAGCTGGGTTTTGTATGGTTTTTCGCAGAGAATATGCTGTATAATTAATCCGCAGCAAAAATGCCGTGGGTGAAACTCCTTTTCGGAAGACGGATATGAAAGCACATGCTCTTAAGACAGAACTTCTAAACGGAGAAAGTGTTTTCTCGAAAAACACCTACGATGCAGTTCTTTTCGATCTCGACGGAGTAATTACCACGACTGAAAAAATTCACTCGGCCTGCTGGAAAAAGACATTTGACGAGTTCCTTCGTGCCTGGGCAAGCAAGAAGGGGGAGGACTTCGTTCCCTTCAGCGAAACGGACGACTACCTTGAGTATGTTGACGGCAAACCCCGCTATGAGGGCGTGCGCGGCTTTCTGCTCGCGCGCGCAATAGAACTTCCCGAGGGCAATACAAACTCCCCTCCGGGCGAACAATCAGTTTTCGGGCTCGGAAACAGGAAAAACCATCTGTTCACGGAAACCCTTGAAAAAGAGTCTCCCGGAATCTACCAGACATCCGTCGCGCTAGCGCGCCATCTTAAGGAAGCCGGGTTTCGCTTGGCAGTTGTATCTTCAAGCAGGAACTGCCGGGCCGTGATGAAGGCCACCGGAGTAGAAAACCTTTTCGAGGTAACGGTGGACGGGGTAACGGCAGCAGAAAAAGGTCTTCGGGGAAAACCGCGACCTGATACGTTTATTGAAGCAACCTCTGCTCTTGGAACCAAGCCCGCAAAAAGTATCGTTATCGAGGATGCGGCGGCAGGAGTGGCGGCGGGAGCGAGTGGGGGGTTCGGACTGGTAATCGGAGTAGCCAGGAAGCAAAACGAAGAGGAGCTTTTTTCAAACGGAGCGGACATGGTCGTAAGCGATCTGGGAGAGTTCGGGCTCGGTGCGTAGCAGGCGAGGAAAACAGGAATGATAAAAAGAGAGAGAAAAGGCATATACACTGCACAGCACATATATCCTCCGGATCCGTGGAGAATAACAGAGAAGCAGTTTTATCCCGAACTAATCGGACTTGGGGAAACTATCTTCTGCACCTCAAACGGCTACATAGGAATGCGGGGCGCCTTCGAAGAGGGAAAACCGAGCTACCAGAACTTCACCATAGTAAACGGCTTCCACGAAACATGGCCCATCATATACGGAGAGGAAGCCTTCGGGTTCACCAAAATGGGGCAGACCATAGTGAACGTTCCGGACTCAAAGATAATCAAGCTCTATGTAGACGATGAACCCTTTTACCTGCCAACCGCAACCCTCCTTCACTTCGAGCGATTCCTCGACATGAGAAACGGCGTGGTAGAGAGAAACCTCATATGGGAAATGTTCTCGGGAAAACAGATATCTATAAGGTCGAAAAGGCTGGTCTCCATGGAACATCGCCACTTGGCCGCCATATCTTATGAGGTAACGGTTCTCAACGACAAGGCTCCCGTAATCATATCTTCGGAAATAATTGATCACGAAAACTACACCGAAGGGAATGAGGAACAGTTGGACCACAGCAATGGAGGAGACCCGCGAAGGGCCAGCAGACTTGAACATCGGATCCTCGAACCCCGCCTGAACGACGTGCGGGACACGAGCGTGATTCTCTGTCACTCGACCCGAAACAGCAAGATGACGATCACCTCGGGAATTGAACACACGCTCGAGACAAACTGCGATTACTCCCATACGAGCAAAGCGGCAGGCGACCGCGGAAAAGTGGTTTTCATGGTTGACGCCCGAAAGGGAGAACCGATAAGTCTTACAAAGTACATGACCTATCACACCACGAGAACCGCGCCGCACACAAACGAGGAACTTCGAGAAAGGGCTAGGCGGAGCCTTAAAAGAGCCAAGAAGTTCGGGTTTTCGAATCTGCTTGAAGGACAGCGCAAGTATCTCGACAAATTCTGGGAAAGAAGCGACGTATGCGTGGAGATGGACAGCGATGAGAGGACTGTGTCCTTCCAGCAGGCGGTAAGATTCAGCCTTTTCCAAATGTACCAGTCGTCGGCAAGGGTTGAAGGAGCCGGCGTGCCATCCAAGGGTCTTACCGGAGCGGGCTACGACGGCCATTATTTCTGGGACATGGAAATATACTTAATGCCTTTTCTTATCTATACTTCGCCCACTATCGCCGAGAACCTTCTCAAGTTTCGCTACAGCATGCTCGACAAGTCTAGGGGATACGCAAGAAGGCTTAACCAGAGAGGAGCGATGTTTCCCTGGAGAACCATAAACGGGGAGGAGGCTTCAGCTTACTACGCTGCGGGAACCGCACAATACCATATAAACGCCGACATAGTCTACGCGCTCAAAAAATACGTTAACGCCACGGGAGATCATGATTTTGTCCCCAAGTACGGGGCGGAGATCCTGATTGAAACGGCGAGGCTCTGGAGCGATATTGGATTCTACTCGAACTCGGGAGAAAAAAAATTCGAAATACACGGCGTTACCGGCCCGGACGAGTACAACACCGTGGTAAATAATAACACCTACACTAATCTCATGGCCCGCGAGAACCTAAGACTCGCCGCAGCCACGGTTGAAAAACTCGAGGAAACCGAACCCGAACTTTTTAAAAGCCTCGCCCACAAAACCAACCTCCAAATCTCGGAAATAGAGGACTGGAAAAATGCCGCCGAGCGCATGTACATACCGTATGACGAAAAACTCGGAATACACCCTCAGGACAACTATTTTCTCAAGAAGGAAAAATGGGATTTTGAAAACGTCCCGGAAGACAAGTACCCCATACTGCTCCACTACCACCCGCTGGTCATTTACCGCCACAAGGTAGTCAAGCAGTCGGATCTTGTACTTGCGATGTTTCTTCTTGAAAAGGAGTTCTCGCAGGAAGAAAAAAGACGAAACTTTGATTACTACGACCCTCTCACCACGGGAGACTCTTCACTTTCTGCCTGCATACAGGGAATAGTTGCCGCCAAGGTCGGACATATGGACAAGGCGATGGAATACGCGGAAAACGCAGTTTTCATGGATCTGGGAGATATGGGGCGAAACACCGTTGACGGCTGTCACATAGCCTCCATGGGAGGAACGTGGATGATGTTTGTGTTCGGATTCGCCGGGCTCGCCAACAGTGGGCAAAAACCCGAATTCATCCCCAATCTTCCCCAGGAAATGCTTAGGCTCAGCTTTTCCGTCTCAATCTTGGGCAATCTGATAGAGGTGGACATAAACCACTCGGAAACCAGATACACGCTTAAAAATGGAAACGGAATAGCTCTTTCCCATGCGGGAGCCGATTTTGAAATTTCACCGGAGAGCCCAACATTCGTAGCAGATATCTGAAAAACCGCCGCGTTTCCGTCCCAAAACGCGGAATCCGATACAAATGGGCTTTGAATTTGAGAAAAAGGTAGGGCTGGAAGCAGTAACAAAAGCGGCGAAGGTCTGCGCAAGAATGAGCGGGAAACCTGAGTTCCGCGAAGCGCTTTACAAAACGGATGGTTCCCCAGTAACTCTTGCGGATTTTTTTGTGCAGGCGTTAATAAACGAAAAACTCACAGCCGCTTTTCCTGAAACTCCCATAGTCGCCGAGGAAACCTCGTTTTGTCTCGAGGGCAGTTGCGGAGAAAAACTCAGAAAAAATCTTGAGAAACTTCTGCCCGGAAAAAGTCCGGACGAAATATTCCGTGCGATCAACAGGGGAAACTATGGGGGCGGAAACCACGGCAGGTTTTGGACGCTTGATCCGATTGACGGAACAAGAGGGTTTCTCGCGAAACGCCAGTACGCAATCGCGCTCGCGCTTATTGAGGCCGGAGAGGTAGTTCTTGGAATCCTGGGGTGTCCGGAATTGGGACCGGATGCAAGAAACGGTACAGGTCGGGAGAAGGGATTTGTGTTTTTCGCCGAGAAGGGGCAGGGTTCCTATCAGGCGGCACTTTCGAACGGTTTACAGACGCGTATTTCGGTATCGGGAATCGCAAGAACCTCGGAGGCCGTCATGTGCGAATCGGTCGAAGCTCCGGATTCATCCTATGAATTCTCGGGGAAAATCTCCCGCTTTCTCGATATAAGCGCAGGACCTGTAAGAATGGACAGCCAGTGTAAATATGCGATCTTAGCCAGAGGAGATACTTCCATCTATCTTCGCCCGCCGCCGCGAAAAGATTACAAGGAAAATATATGGGACCACGCTGCAGGATACATAATCGTCAAGGAAGCTGGAGGAACAGTCACCGACTCCTCAGGTAAACCGCTGGATTTCTCCGTCGGCAAAAAACTTCTCGAAAACAAAGGAGTCTTAGCAACGAACGGCGCCATCCACGAAGCGGTCCTGCAGGCGGTAAAAAAAACCGTTTCCGAAAGGAATAAGCTAACAGACCAAGTTTCTCGCGAATAAAACCCCGAGTTGCTTTAATCGGGGTTGTTTAAAAAAATTATCGCTGCCCACAAATACACCGTAATTATAACGATGGAAAGAATCACCCTGTAGACTACAAAAAGAGTGAATGATCTTGTCCTCACGTAACCCAGCAGAAATCGGATGGCAAGAAGAGCCGACAGAAAAGAGGTCGCTACACCGAGAACGAAAGACCATCTGAACATCTCCGTGTATCCGATATGCCTTATCTCGAAAATCCCCGCCGCAACTATTACAGGTATGGCAAGGAGAAATGAGAAACGCGCAGCTTCTTCTCTTTTGTAGTTTCTGAAAAGCCCTCCGGTAATCGTAACGCCCGCTCTTGAAGCTCCTGGCAGAATCGCAAATGCCTGCGCCACGCCGAAAAAAAGCGCGTCCGCGAGGTTCATGTCCCGAAGAGTCTTGGTTGCGGTCGTTTTCCTGTCGGAGATGTAGAGAAGTATCCCGAAACCCAGAAGAAATGCGGCTATAAGAACAGGGTCGCGAAGCATCCCTGAGGCGTAGTCCTCGAACAAAAACCCTGCCACAACAGCGGGCAGGGTAGCGATCACGAGGTAAACTCCGATTTTTCCATCTTGGCGACCTTCAAAGGAAAAAGATCTCAAGCCATAGAAAAAATCCCGTATGATAAGCGCAAGCTCTCCCCTGAAGCAGTAAAGGATCGCAAAGAGGCTCCCTGCGTGAAGCGCCACCGTGAAAGGAAGGCCTTGGTCCTGCCAGGAAAAAAGCCACGGAACCAGAAACAAGTGGGCTGTGCTACTTACGGGGAAGAATTCGGTTATTCCCTGTATGAGTCCGAGTATTATCGACTGCGCTATCTCCAATTTTTAGCTCCCTGTGACACCGGTTTCTAAAACGCCTCTGAGATAAAAAGCCGTGTGCGAACCGCTTACCCCGCATATCTCCTCCGGAGTGCCGCAGGCAACAAGCTCTCCACCGTCTTCTCCGCCCCCGGGACCGAGATCAATCACGTGGTCCGCACACTTTATGATGTCAAGATTATGCTCTATGACAATCACGGTGTTTCCGAGGTCCACGAGCCTTTGTATTACCGAAACAAGCTTCTGTATATCGTCGAAATGAAGCCCAACCGACGGTTCGTCAAGTATGTAGAGGGTCTTTCCAGAGGCTTTTTTTCCAAGTTCCCTGGCGAGCTTTATGCGTTGCGCCTCCCCTCCGGAGAGAGTGGTTACCCGTTGCCCGAGCCTTACGTAACCGAGCCCGACTTCGTTCAGCAACCTGAGCTTCCCTGAAATCTTCGGTATGTTCTCGAAAAAATCCACCGCCTCTTCTATGGTCATCTCTAGAACATCAGACATGTTCTTTCCCTTGTACTTGATCGCCAGGGTCTCGTCATTGTACCTCTTTCCTCCGCACACCTCGCACGTAACATAAACATCGGGAAGAAAGTGCATCTCGATCCTGACGGTTCCGTTTCCCCGGCACCCCGGGCAACTTCCCTGAGAGAGGTTAAAGCTGAACCTGCCCGGCCCGTATCCCATCACCTTCGACTCGGGAAGCATTGAGAAGATTTTTCTTATCTCGGTGAGCACGCCGGTGTAGGTTGCGGGGTTCGATCTCGGGGTTCTGCCTATCGGGCTCTGATCGACCTTGATGACCTTGTCCAGATTTTCGGTACCGATGATCTCTCCGTGCGGAGCCGCGCGATTTTTGCTCCGGTTAAGTTTTCTTGACAGGCCATGATAGAGGGTGTCAACTACGAGAGTGCTTTTCCCCGAGCCGGAAACTCCTGTGACGCATATGAATGTTCCGAGGGGAAAATCAACGTCAATTTCCCTGAGATTGTTCCCTAAAGCCCCTCGAACCCCGACCCGGGTCTTGGAGGAGCGTCTCGAACCCGGCACCGGGATCCTCTTTTTGCCCGAGAGGTATCTTCCGGTAACCGAACCGGCGCACCGGGAGATTCTCCCGACGCTTCCAGAGCAGACGACCTCACCTCCGAGTTCTCCTGCTCCCGGACCGACGTCAAGTACGAAATCAGCGCTTTTTATGGTTTCTTCGTCATGCTCGACAACGATTACGGTGTTGCCCATGTCCCTTATGCTCTTTAACGTCTCAACGAGCTTTTTGTTATCCTTCGGGTGAAGTCCTATGGAAGGCTCGTCAAGCACGTACGTTATTCCCGTAAGTTTCGATCCCACCTGGGTTGCGAGCCTCACCCTCTGAGCCTCTCCGCCCGAAAGGGTCGGCGCCGTACGGTCAAGACTCACGTAGCCAAGTCCTATGTCCCCGAGAAAACCGAGCCGGGAGGATATCTCCTTTATTACCTCCCCGGCGATTTTTCTCTCCCTCTCGGAAAGTTCAAGCGACTCGAAGTATGGGGCGAGATCGCAAACTGCCATGCCGGCAAGATCCGATATGTTCTTTCCCCTGAAAAGCACGGAAAGGGCAATCTTGTTGAGCCTGGATCCGTCGCACTCTCTGCACGGAACCGTTCTCATGTATTTCGAGAGTTTTTCCCGAAGTTCTTCCGAACTGGTCTGCGAGTACCATTCCGTGAGCATGCCGATAATTCCGGGGAAAGTCGCGGTGTATTCCTTTTGCCTTCCCCTCCTTGCCTTCCTGAAGCTTATTTTCTCCACCCCCGAACCGTAAAGTATCTTTTGTCTGTGCAGAGCGGAGAGCCGGGAAAACGGGACATCGAGCGAAAACCCGTAATGCTCGGAGAGTCCCTCGAGTATCCGGGTAACGTATTTTGAATCCTCAAACGGCTTGATCGCTCCTTCGCGAAGGGACTTCCCAGGATCCTCCACTATGAGTTCGGGATCGAAAAACGTTTCGAATCCAAGCCCCTGGCAGTTCACGCATGCACCGTATGGACTGTTAAAAGAAAAAAGCCTGGGGGATATCTCCGGGTAGTTTATCGCGCAGCGGGAACAGGAGAAATGTTCACTGAAAGTGAGAGTCCTCCCACCTTCGATCTCGCATTTCAAGAGCCCGCCCGATCTTTTAAGGGCAAGGGACACCGCTTCTGAGAGCCTTTTCTCCGAACTCTCCCCACGCAAGACTATATTGTCCACCAGAAGTTCAATAGTGTGCTTTTTGTTGCGGGAAAGCTCTATGTCGTCTTCAAGGTCATAGGTCTTTCCGTCGATTCTAACCCTGACAAAACCTTCCCTTCTCATGTCTTCAAGCTCTTTTCTGTATATTCCTTTTCTTCCCTGAACTACCGGGGAATATACGGACACGGGTTTTCTGCCCGCTTCCTCGCGGATTCTCTCAATCATGCTAGAAGGGGTCTGTGAAGATATAACGTCACCGCACTCATAGCAGTGCGGCTCTCCGATCACGGAAAAAAGTACGCGCATGTAGTCGTATATTTCCGTTATGGTCCCGACGGTCGAGCGGGGGTTCCTGTGAAAGGTCTTCTGATCTACCGAAACGGACGGAGAAAGGCCCTCGACGAAATCGACATCCGGCTTGTCAAGTTTCTCGACAAACTGCCTAGCATAGGAGGAAAGCGACTCCATGAATCTTCTCTGCGCCTCGGCAAAAAGTATGTCGAAAACCAGAGAAGATTTCCCCGAACCACTCACTCCCGTGACAACAGTGAAGCTGCGCCTCGGTATTTTGACGTCTATGTTCTTAAGATTGTGCTCCCGCGCACCGATTATGCTAATGAACTTCAACCTGAAGGCTCCCCTAGGAAAAATACGCAGATAAAATTACCCGATACCGGGGGAACCGTCCGCCGTCTGTGCGGCTTCGGAGAGGAACCGGGTGAAAATCAGTTCGGAGAGGGGGGTCCGCTCAAGTTCGGGATGCCACTGAAAACCCATGACGCGACCGTCGGCCGACTCAAACCCCTCCACTATTCCGTCTGGGGCCAAGGCGTTTACCCTAAGACCATCTCCAACCCTGTTTATTGCCTGGTGGTGGTAGCTTTTTATCTCGAATTCCTTTTTTTCCGTGAAACCGCCGAAGACCGTGTCCGGAAGAACTGTGACATCGTGAACCTCGCCCCCTTCGTGACAAAGCGCGTCGGGCAAAAGCGCTCTTATGTCCTGATGTATCGAGCCCCCGTGGAAAACATTTATAAACTGCATGCCTCCGCATATCCCCAAAACCGGCACGTCTTTTTCGAGAGCAAGGCGAAGGACGCTGAATTCCGTTTCCGTTCTTTCGGGACTCATGGGATTTATGGCAGGATGCGGGGATTCGCCGTAGAATTTTGGGTCCATGTCCCTTGAACCCGGTATCAAAAGCCCGTTGATTGCGGAGATTATATTGAGCAGAAAATCCGAGCTTGAGGCATCGGCAACCGTGGGAATTAGGACCGGGGCACCGCCGTAGAACTCAACCGCCTTCGAGTAGGCGGATTCTATAAGGTTTGATTTGTCCTCAAGATCAGTCGTTATGCCGATAAGCGGTCGTGCCTTCATGTGCTCCTTTTCAAAGAGTTTTCTCTTCCGGTTTAAAGGGAAGCGCCGCCGACCATGGCTTCAAGCCTTGCGACTCTCTCTTCCGTAGGAGGATGGGTGCTGAAAAGCTTCGCGAAACCTCCCCCGATCATCGGGCTCACTATCATCATGTGCGCCGTGCTCTCGGCCGCCTGCTCGCTTACCTGAAGGGGAACTCTCGACGCTCCAGCCTGAAGCTTCCTGAGCGCGTCGGCAAGATAGAGCGGATTTCCGCATATCTCGGCCCCGGTCTTGTCCGCTCCGAACTCCCTGGTTCTTGATATAGCCATTCTCACGATCATTGCCGCCATCGGGGCTATAATGGCCATAGCCAGAAGTCCCAGCATCCCTCCGCCTCTTCTGTCACCGCCTCCCCCTCCTCCGAAAATGGCCGCAAACTGCGCCATGTAGGCAAGGTAGGTGATAGCGCCGGCGATTGTCGCCGCCACGGAACCGATCAGGATGTCTCTGTTTCTTATATGGGCAAGCTCATGAGCGATTACGCCTTTAAGTTCGTTTCTGTTCAAAAGACGCATGATTCCCTGAGTGACCGCTACGGCCGAGTGGTGGGGATCCCGACCTGTGGCAAAGGCGTTCGGGGCCTGTTCGGGGATTATGTAGACCCGGGGCATTGGAAGTCCCGCTATCTGGGCAAGTTCCTCGACATCGGAGTAAAGGTCAGGCGCGTTGTCCCTTCCGACCTCGCTTGCTTTGTACATCTTGAGAACGATCTTGTCGCTCCACCAGTAGCTCACGAAATTCATAACTCCCGCGAGAACAAGTGCCACTAAGGCACCATTTTTGCCCCCTATCATGCCCCCTACCCAAACCAGAATGGCAGAGAGAAAAGCGAGCAGAAAAAGACTTTTAAGAGTATTCATCTTCTAAAAATGCCTCCGAAATATTTTCCAAGCCAAAAGAAAAACAATGGCTTCCTCTTACAAAAAGTATAATAATACCGTCCGCGGTAAATTCAACGGGAAGTTTGAACCGAGTACAGATTATACGTCTTCTGGGAAAGTCTTGATATCTTCTTCCGTTTAACCGGCAAGCTCTGGCGGTTATAATTGGCGTTGGAAATCGCTTGAGTGATTTAGGAAAATGTCTCTTTTAAACTCAAAAAAATACGAAGTGATAGTGATCGGAGGTGGTCACGCCGGGTGCGAGGCGGCACTCGCCGCAGCCAGAATGGGCTGTACGACCCTGGTTCTCACGGCAAATATAGACACAATCGGGCTCATGTCGTGTAACCCCTCCATAGGGGGCGTCGGAAAAGGTCACTTGGTAAAAGAGATAGACGCGCTTGGCGGGGAGATGGGAAAAGCCGCAGACACCGCGGCCATACAGTTCAGAAGACTCAACACCCGAAAGGGCGCGGCGGTGCAGGCAACCAGAATACAGGCCGACCGTCAAAGCTACAGAGCCTACATGAAAAAGGCTCTTGAGAGCGAAGCCAACATAGAGATAAAGCAGGCCATGGTCGAGGAATTTCTGGTTGACGGTAAAAAAGTCGCAGGGGTTAAAACCGCCCTTGGGGAAAGATTTTTTTCAGATACCGTCGTGGTCACCCCCGGAACTTTTCCTGGTGGACTCATACACATAGGCCTTACGCGGATTTCGTCCGGCCGTGCGGGGGAAGCCGCCGCGGGAGCCATATCGAATTCTTTTGCGGATTTGGGTTTCACGACAGGCAGGCTCAAAACCGGAACTCCTCCGCGCTTTGACGGAAGGACCATCGAGTGGGACAAGCTTGAGAGGCAGGACGGGGATCAGAATCCTGTGCCTTTTTCCTTTTCCCCGGGAGAAATCACAACTGAGCAGATGCCATGCTACATCACTTACACTAACGAAGAAACCCACCGCGTTATAAACGAAAACATCGACAAGTCCCCCCTTTACTCCGGCCTCATAAAGGGAATAGGACCAAGGTACTGCCCATCAATAGAAGATAAGGTGGTTAAGTTTCCCGATCGGAACCGCCACCAGATATTTCTCGAACCTGAGGGAAGAAATACTTACGAAATCTATCCCAACGGAATTTCAACCAGCCTTCCCATTGAAGTTCAGCACGAGTTCTCAAGAACCATGGAAGGACTTCGCAACGTGGAAATAATGAGGCCAGGATACGCGGTCGAATACGACTTTCTCGACCCCACGCAGCTTGGTGCTACTCTTGAATCAAAACTTCTCGAAAACATATTTTTCGCAGGACAGGTAAACGGAACCACGGGCTACGAGGAGGCGGCAAGCCAAGGACTAATAGCGGGAATAAACGCGGCGCTTCGGATAAAGGGGAAGGATCCTTTCGTGCTCAGACGCTCGGAGGCCTACATAGGAATTCTGATTGATGATCTGGTCACAAAAGGAGTCGATGAACCTTACAGGATGTTTACCTCAAGGGCGGAGTACAGACTTATACTGAGGGAGGACAACGCTGACCTAAGACTCGGGGAGCTCGGACACACAATAGGACTTCTCAGCGACGAGCGGGTCGAGGAATTCCGCGCCAAGAAAACCGCGCTTGAAAATGAACTCGCAAGGCTTGAGAGCGAGAAGGTGGTTCCAAACGAGAAAACAAACAGGATTCTTGAAAATCTCGGTTCACAGAGAATCAAAAAGCCCCAAAGCCTAAAAGAGATACTCAGAAGACCCAGGTTCACGTATGAAATGCTGGGCTTTATAGACTCCTCAGCGAATCCGGACATCTCCCCGAAACTCGGGGCGCAGATAGAGATGGAAGTAAAATACGAGGGTTACATAAAAAGACAGAGAGAAGAGGTCGGGAAATTGCAGAAATTCGAGAACATGAAAATCCCGGAAACCTTCGAGTACAAAAACATCCCGGGACTTTCAAACGAAATTGTTCAGAAACTCTCAAGAGTCAAACCCGAATCGGTAGGACAGGCAAGTCGGGTTTCAGGTATAACTCCCGCCGCTATATCAGTACTGCTTGTTCATATCAGGAAAACGCGGGGGATTGAGCAGGAAGCTCAGTTGAAATCAAGTTCCCCGTCGTAAAGGCTGTCGTCTCCCTCCATCTCCTCAAGCTCCTGCTCGTAAAGCTCCATGGTGTCGCAGTCGCTTCCGATGTAACCGGAACCTTCGGGATCCTGCATCATCTCGACAAGATCTCTCACTTTTTTATCATTCCTTCTATTAGCCATTTGGTCCCCCCTGTAAAAAATTTTACATAGATTATAGGAGCAGTTTTCACAAATGCAACAGTCTCGACAAAAAAAATAGTTGCCGTTGACGGCTCGATGCAATCACGACGGCATCCCGTTCGTCTTTATTAATGTAAGTAGACACTTTAAAGGAGATACTCAATATGAAGAGCATAATGGGAATACTGGTTTTTCTGGCTTTCACCTTGACCGCCTCTGCCGCCGATGACCCAAGCATAAAAGGAGAGAAACGGCGCGGGATCCAGATAGCGATGCAGGAGCATATTGACCACAACACGGTGAACGGACATTATGTCCTGTATGACGCAGTCACGGACGACCTCCTCAAGCTCAAGCTCACAAAGCTGCATGACGGAATCGTGAAAAAGGCCGACTACTACGTCAGTTGCGCGGATTTCCACGACCGCAACGGCGTCTATTTCGACCTTGATTTTCTGGTGATTGAAAAAGACGGCAAGTTCCAGGCCTTACAGGGTATCGTACACAAAGTCGGGAGCGTCAAACGGAAGTATCATTTGGAAAACTAGACTGGCCACAGGAATATAGGAACTTGCAAGCGGTGGGGGACAGCCCTGCCTGCATGAAGCCATGCCAGCACCGCCATCACTCAATGAAGAAGAGCTGTTACAGAGTGGATTCCGGTATGCCTACGCACTCACTCATCACCATCACGATGCTGAGGACTTGGTGCAGACGGCTTGGCTTAAGTTACATCAGCGGTATAGCGAAGTGAAAACGAAGGCTCTTTTTTTCACAACTATCCGAAATCTGTACATCGACCAGTACCGCAGACGGAAACGCATCCGGTTTATCGCGCTCACCAGCGAACACGAGAGTCTCTCGGCTTCCGACGCCGCCACTGGGGAAGACAACAAGATCGCCATAGATCAGATGCTTTCCAAATTGCGGGATATCGAGCGCGAAGCCCTGTTTCTGCATATCGTGGAGGGTTACTCGGCCAATGAAATTGCCACGCTGACCGGCAGGCCTCGGGGAACTGTCCTGAGTCTCATACATAGAAGTAGGAAAAAATTGACTGCCCTAAATACGGTCGACTGAGCATCATGAAGAACTTGGAACAAGAACTCAAGAACTACTATCGAAGCAAGCGCCTTGATTCGCACAGGGTCACGGCAATGCAAGCCTCCGTCCATGAGGTGGGAAGAACGCGCCACAGTGTCTCTTATCTTATCCCAATTGCCGCGGTCATATTGCTGACAATCGGAATTGGGTTGTGGCTGCACATTAGTACGGACAGCAGCCTTACCCATCAGGTGGTCGCCGAAATCGGACACAATCACCGCCAACACGGCGCACTGGTGGCGAGATCAGACCAGTACGGCGTTGTGCAGAACGCACTCAGCGAACTGGACTTTCCCATCCGGCCCCGCCGCGAGGAGCTGGTTCAGGACTTCGTCCTCATAGGCGGCAAGTACTGCACAATTCAGGGTTCCCGGGCAGCCCAGTTGAAGCTGAGCCACCGCGATAGCGGGATCATTCACACTCTGTATGTATTTCCCATGGCGGATAAGGCAAAAGGCGTCGAACCGGGAATCTACGAAACAGACGGCATGCAGGTAGAATTGTGGACCGACCGGACGCTGGTCTATGGTCTCGCCCGCGACCGATAAGCCGCCGCACCCGCACATACGTACCTATAATGGATCGGCAAGCTCTCTGAAACCGCTCGCGCGAAGAAACTTCCAGGTTTCTTCAAGGTACGAACACTCGGGAACGAAGACCACATGCGCGTCCCGCCCCCGGGTTAGAAGCACGCGGTAGGAGTTGGCGCGAAGCTGGTGCGGATCGTGAACCCTGGACTTTCCGCCTTTTTTAAAACCCTTGGCTCGGGCGCTTGACCACCTCCCGTTCTCCAGCACGAAATCCGTGCCCCAAGCCAAAAGAACCGCGTCGAGTTCAAGGCCCTGGGCTCCGAATTCCGTAATGCAGTCCCGAAGATGCCGACATGACATTGAGCCGGACGCGTCTTCGTCGTCATTGTACCATGGTCCGAATCTGATTTGCTTGGTCGACTGGTAGTCGTTGGGGACGCCAAAGCGGACAAGATCCTTGTCGCGGCTTGAAGCCATCAGCCCGAACCGCGCTTCCGGATAATTCCCGTAGCGCTCGCGAAGATAGCGCTTCGCGTGATCCAGGTCGCGCGTGACCCGCAGGTCGTGTCCTTCCTTCTCAAGCACGTCCGCGATCCGCCGCAGTTCGTCGTGTGGTTCAGGCGGCGTCTTCACCAGTTTCCCGACAAACTCGTGCAGTCGAGACGCGAAGTGCGACCGGATCGTCTCGTCAAGGCTGAGATCCTCTGAAGCCTGAAAAGGCAACCCTTCGAAAAACTGCCGCATCTGAGGCGGCCCGTGCACGGTCCACTCGTTTCTGCGGCCGCTTCGGAGCAGCGCTTCCGCCCAGAGGCCGAGGCCTCCTTCTTCTCCCACATAGATTTCCTGACCGCTTCCGATCAGACCAACTACGACTGACCACTTTGGAACCCGCTCCGCAAACTCGATGAAATGTTCCGGTTCCGAACGCGCACCGGAAAGGTCAATCTTATGCACGTCAGCCACGCGCTCCCGGTCGTGGGCCCGTTGCGCTTCGTCGAAGATCATTACATGTTCGGGCGGGACAAGGGCACCTTTGCGGGCATAACGCCTGACATACTCCCGGATCGGGCGGACGAAGGTTTTTCCGTTCCCCCCGGCGGAACGGAGAACATACTGCAGAACCTCGACGAGCGGACCGTTGCCGGAGAGAAACACGGCCGGAACACCCCGGTTTCCCTGCGCCAGATCGTCAAGACCGGGCATGTGAGCGAGCCGAAGCCCCACGAGGGTTTTACCCGCACCGGGCACGCCCGTCAGCAGGACCAGCCGACGCGTTCCCGTCGCACAGGCATGGGAGGCGATTTCCCGTGCCGTGTGCACCGCCCTATCGGTATTGGCCACTGAGCGCCAGAGTTGCGGGGGCCGCCTTTTCAGAAAAAGTTCCCGGGCTGCTCGCACAAGCGACGGAAGCGGCTGGTAGGCGTCCGCGCTCAGAAAACTCCTGACGTCTATCGATTCCGGGAGGTTTCTCGACCCTAGACGGCCGATCAGGGAATCGAGCTCATCCGGCGAGCAGACCTTGACGCCGCGCTCTATTCTTCCTTTTCCACGCATCCGGGTTGGCACCAGCACCGCTTTCACTTGACGGCCGTGGCAGTCCCTGTGGTAGCAGGAGAGATCCCGCGCGTAGGCGTGAGCCTGATCAATGTCCGCATCGGAAGGAACACTCTTTCCCTTGAGTTCGACTACCGCCACTCCGTCATGGAGCAGCAGCACCACGTCGGCGCGGCGCGATTCCATCGGAAGTTCATACTCAAGAATCGCCGTGAACATGCCTGCGTCAGTGCGAATTTCGACGACCTCTCCAACTTCCCGCTGCAGCGCGGGCACGTTCCGCTTCCAAGAGGCTTTTTCCTCCTCGGAGGACCCGGGATAGCTCCGCAGTATGCTCTCGAGGATTCGTGAGTGGTGAACCGCTCCGAACTTGCCGAAGTCCGAATCCCAGCCGCGCCGCGCCTCCTCCATCATGACGGGACCTCGTCCTGTTCCCGTTTCTGCACCTCTCTTATAAGCTCAAGCATCCGCGCCGGATCGTCCGTCGGAAGTCGGCACTCGTAATTCGAGCACACGTACGCTGCAGTTTTTCCGTTAAGGGGGGTATGGCCCCGCGTGTAGGAGACAATCTTCGAAATCTCTGCTTCATTTGCCTCATCCTTCACCACGACAACTTTGTTCGGCAGGAACTCGCTCGAGAGAGCATCGAGAAACCGGCGGGTCTCTGGGGAATTTCTGTCCCCGGCTATCACTATCTCGAAAGAAGGGCCCAGCATGAAATCAAGAGAGTTCATGTGCATTGAAAAAGAAGCCGGGTGTTTTGAAACCAGGGGAGAAAAAGCCGCTGTCATCCGGGCTGCCTTCTCTTCAAGTTCGGGGTCGGCTGTCAGTCTCGCAATTTTCAGGATGTTAAGTATTGAAACCGAGTTTCCGGACGGAAGCGCTCCGTCATAAATTTCCTTCTGTCTGGTTATCAGGGCTTCGCTGTCATCGGCCGTGAAGAAAAAACCCGCGAACTCCTCATCCCAGAAATGTTCGAACTGATCCCGGCAGAGAGAAATAGCCAAAGCGAGATATTTTTCATCGAAAACGCTTTCGTAGTATTCAAGAAGTCCCCATACGAAAAAAGCGTAATCATCAACGCTTGCCATTATGCCCGCTTCACCCTCGCGGTAGCGGTGAAGAAGCCTTCCCTCGCGGAAAAGGTTCCGCATTATGAATTCTATCGAGCCCCAAGCCGCATCAGAATATCTCTTCTCTGCGAAAGCCGCCGCCGCTTTTGAAAACGCCGCTATCGCTATTCCGTTCCAGTCCGTGAGGATCTTGTCGTCTTTATAGGGATGAACTCTTTTTTCCCTGCAAGCAAAAAGCTTATCCCGCAGACCCTCAAGTTTCCTCTCAAGCGTTTCGACCGGGATACCGCGCCGCGCCGCAGTGTCTGCTAGGGGTTCTTTCAGGTGAAATATATTCCTGTCGCTTTGCTCTCCCGTTGCCTCGTCCGTGAAATTTCCGTCGCTAGAGAGATTGTAGACGTCCGAGAGGAGTTGTGCGTCCTCCGCTCCCACGAGTTCCTCTAACTCCCCTACGGTCCAAAGATAGAACTTTCCTTCCTCCCCTTCGCTGTCGGCATCTTCAGCCGAGTAAATACCTCCTTCGGGAGAGGTCATGTCCCGAATCAGGTATTCGAGTATTTCTCTCGCTTTTTTTTCGTAAAACGGGTTTTTCGTGATCTGCCACCCTTCTGTGTAAGTGATTGCCAAAAGCGCCTGATCATAAAGCATCTTCTCAAAATGGGGAACAAGCCATCGCGAGTCGGTCGAGTACCTGTGAAAACCGAAGCCCACATGGTCGTATATGCCGCCCCTTCCCATAGCGAGGAGCGTTCTCTCAACCATCCTCAAGGAAACATCTTTCCCGGTGCGCCCGTAATGCCTCATCAGAAACATCAAGTTGTGAGGAGTCGGAAATTTCGGAGCTTTCCCGAAGCCGCCTTCATCGGGATCGAAAGTCGAAAGAAAGTAACTGTAGGCCTGATCGAGGGTTTTCTCGTTAAGCTGGGAGGCTTCGGCTTTCCGCAACGAATCTCCAAGACTGCAGACGGCGTCGGTTATCTGGCGGGCCGATTCCAGAACCTCTTCCCTTTTGTTCTCCCAGAGTTCCTTTATCGCCGGCACAAGCTCCTGCATTCCAACTCTACCGTAACGGTTCTCCCTAGGTATATAGGTTCCGGCAAAAAAAGGTTCCCCCTCAGGCGTCATGACTATGTTAAGAGGCCAGCCGCAGCCTTTCCTTGAAATCACGTGACAGACAGTCATGTAGATATTGTCAATGTCGGGACGTTCCTCCCTGTCAACCTTGATCGAGACGAAGTTCTCGTTCATAAGCCCCGCTACCTCTGCGTCCTCAAAGGATTCGCGTTCCATAACGTGGCACCAGTGACAGGTCGAGTATCCTATGGAAAGAAATATCGGCCTTCCAAGTTCCCGGGCTTTCTCGAACGCCTCCTCTCCCCACGGATACCAGTCAACCGGGTTCTCCGCGTGCTGGAGAAGATAGGGGCTCTTTTCGTTTTTAAGTCTGTTTGACACTCAAACCTCCTCTTCGGGGAATGGGAGAATCATATAGTCCGATCAAAAATAAGTTCCATGCAACGTAAGATGTTTCCAGGCTTGAGGAACCCGTCTGAGAAATTTCCTCCGCTCGGAAAAAATAATAATTTCTTTCTGTTCATATTCTATTTTTAGGCTAACATTCTCACCTAAATGCGTAAACCCGTACAGAAGGCAGGCGTCGTAGCTTACAGGGAAAACAACCTCGGGGAGATTGAAGTCATTCTAGTGAGTTCAAGAAAGCTCAATGATTCATGGGTCTTTCCCGCCGGAGGAGTCGATTACGGGGAAACTCCCGCCGAGGCGGCGGAGAGGGAATGTCTTGAGGAAAGCGGATACAAAGTGGAAATAGAGCAGCCTCTCGACATAATGGTCATTGAAGGAGGAAAAAGGCATGTTCTCTACACTTTTTTCCGCGCCAGGGCCATTGAAGATACGGGGGATTACGAAAGGGATAGAAAAAGAAAATGGTGCGGGGTTGACGACCTTCCCGACACGGTCGCTTACCTGTTTCGGGAAGTCGCGGAAAGTTTTCAGAAAAATATCCTAGGCTCTCAGTCCCGGAGCTGAAGCCTTAATCGACCAAGCAGCAATCGCAACTTCATACTCACACCGGAGAGGAACAAATGAAAAGCCAACAGTTTATAAAGAAGACACAGAATCACTACGCGCGGGTAGCGGCCATCTACAGGTCCCTGAGAGTCACAGACTCAGAACCCGTGCTCTACATAAAGGGAATAATAGGGGACAAGGGGAAAATAAAGGCTGCCGACGTGGGGGCCGGAGCAGGAAGATACGCAAGACTTTTCTTCGAGCATCTGGGCAAGGAGGACCTGTTTCTTTACTGCTATGACACAAACGAGTTCATGCTTGAGAGCCTCGAGCAGTACCTTGAGGATCACGACATCCGAAACTACGTGACCAAAATCGCCATGGCCCAGGAACTTCCAATCGGGGACAGTGCCCTTGACGCCGTATTCTGCTTCAACGCCATACATTTTTTCAACGCCCCGAAATTCCTGAGGGAAAGTGCAAGGGTGCTCAAAGAGGGATCGTTTCTTTTTATCTACACAAGAACCAAGACCCAGAGCATGAAAAGCATATGGGGAAAACACTTCCCGTCGTTTAACCAGAAGGAATCGGATTTTTACAACACCGAAAAGCTTGAGGCAGAGATCAAAAGCACAGAGGGGCTTGAGCTTATTGAGACGAAAACATTTATTCTCGCCAGGGAGAATTCCCTGCAGGAACTGGTTGAGAGGGCGCAGAGCAAGCACTACTCGACTTTTTATCTCTATGAGAGCCAGAAGTTTGAAAGATCCCTTGCGGAGTTCAGGAAAAACATCCGTGAATCCTACGAAGATCCCGACAAGATCAACTGGTCCGATGAGAAAACCATGTACACCGTCCTTAGGAAATAACTCTGGAGTACGTTTGGCTGCGTTCGGGTTAACATCGTGGCGGGCGATGGGGGATTCGAACCCCCGACCCCAGGCTCCGGAGGCCTGTGCTCTAATCCACTGAGCTAATCACCCGCTGACAGGTATCCCAAGTTCCTTCATTACAAGCTTCATGTCTTCCCAGACGGGTTTTTTAAGAGACGGGTTTCGCAGAAGCGCGGCCGGGTGGTACGTAATCATAAGCTTTGAGTCCCCGTACTGGTGAAAAGTGCCTCTTAACTGCCCCATCTTGAAGTTCTTAAGTTTGAGCATCAATCCGGTAGCGACGCTTCCGAGAGAAACTATTACCTCGGGGTTTATGCTTTCTATCTGTTTCATAAGAAAAGGCTCGCAGCTTGCCACTTCGTCCGGTTGCGGGTTCCTGTTCCCCGGAGGACGGCACTTCACAACGTTGCATATGTACACGTCCTTTCTCTCAAGCTTCATCGCCCGGATTATCTTCGTAAGCAACTGTCCCGCCCTTCCGACAAAGGGCCTTCCCTGAATGTCTTCGTCCCTTCCGGGACCTTCACCGACAAATACGAGCCTTGCCTTGGGATTCCCCTCACCGAACACTATGCTCTTTCTGGTCTCGCAGAGACGGCACCTCGTGCAGTCCCCCAGTTCCTCTCTTATCTCGGAAAGCGTCTTGACCGCAGATGAATCCCTCGATTTTCTGCGATCACTTAAAAGAACGGTTCCGTTTCTCTCCGTATCCGCTATTTCGGTGCCTCCAGCGGCAAACCCAGCCGGCAACTCCTCTATCCCGATCTCCTTGCAGAACCGAAGATAGTTCTCAAGCGCCCGCGCCGTCTCGTAAAATTCACTGGAACTCATTGCTCGCCGGAAAGGAAGTTTAACACAAACGGCAGTAGGTAGCGAAGGGGTTTGAAAGCAAGGCGGGTTTTAATTAGAATAAGACCGCGTTTGCAAAAACCCAAGACCTAAACCCGTCAAACGCTTTCCCCTCGGAATGGAGAGAGAATACAAACCGCAGGAAATCGAGAAAAAGTGGCAGGATTTCTGGGCGGAAAAAGGCACCTACAAAGTCTCCGAGGAGACCTCCGGAGAAAAATACTACGTTCTTGAAATGTTCCCATACCCGTCAGGGAGAATCCACATGGGACACGTGAGAAACTACACGATCGGGGACGTTGTCTCGAGATTCAAAAGGGCGAGAGGCTTCAACGTGCTCCACCCCATCGGGTGGGACGCTTTCGGATTGCCCGCCGAAAATGCGGCGATACAAAACGCCATACATCCCTCGACCTGGACACGGGCCAACATAGCACAGATGAAACAGCAGCTCATGCGCCTTGGGTTCAGCTACGACTGGACCCGGGAGATCGCAACGTGCGACGTTGAATACTACCGCTGGGAGCAGTGGCTTTTCACCAGACTTCACCGCGAGGGGCTAGCGTACAGAAAGACTTCCGTTGTTAACTGGGATCCGGTTGACCAGACAGTGCTCGCAAATGAGCAGGTGATTGACGGGAAGGGGTGGCGCTCAGGGGCGGTTGTCGAAAAAAAGGAAATACCGCAGTGGTTCCTAAGGGTAAGCGATTATTCAGAAGAGTTGCTGGATGAACTTGAAAAGATGAAGGGGTGGCCCGACGCGGTTAAAACCATGCAGAGGAACTGGATAGGGAGATCCGAGGGAGTCGAGGCCGAATTCCGCGTGGACGGGGAAAAGAGCGTCTTGAAGATATTCACCACGCGCCCGGACACTATCATGGGGGTGACCTACATGGCCCTGGCCCCCGAGCATCCGCTTGTAGGCGAAACGGCCAAGAAAAACCCCGAGGTAGCGGATTTTCTCGCCCGGTGTCGCAAGGCGCCTGTCTCCGAAGCTGAGATTGAAACCATGGAAAAAACCGGCGTTCCTCTGGGAATAGAGGCCATCCACCCCATAAGCGGGGAGAGAATACCCGTATGGACTGCGAACTTCGTCCTCATGAGCTACGGAAGGGGTGCGGTAATGAGCGTTCCCGCGCACGACCAGAGGGACTGGGAGTTCGCGAAAAAATACGGTCTTCAGATAAAACAGGTGATTTTCCCTGACGACGGAAGCGTCTTTGACATTGAAAAAGAAGCATTTACGGAAAAGGGGATTCTCGGGGATTCCGGGTGGCTCTCGGGTCTCACATCCCAGGAAGCCTTCGGGGAAATAGCAGAGTTTCTCCAGAAAAACGCCGCGGGCGGAACCAAGATCAACTACCGTCTTCGGGACTGGGGAATCTCAAGGCAGCGCTACTGGGGAGCACCGATACCCATAGTTTACTGCGAGCAGTGCGGAGAGGTTCCGGTTCCGGATTCCGATCTTCCGGTGGAACTCCCGCTTGAGATAGATATTGACGGAGAGCGAATCCCCGCTCTCTCCAAGATCGAAAGCTTCATCGCGACAAGCTGCCCCGCCTGCGGGGAACCTGCGAAGCGGGAGACCGACACAATGGATACGTTTGTCGAATCTTCATGGTATTTTCTGAGATACGCCTCTCCCGATTTTAAAGGCGGCATGTTCGAGCCCGAAAAAACTTCTTACTGGCTTCCCGTGGATCAGTACATAGGCGGAATAGAGCACGCCATACTTCACCTGCTTTACTCGAGGTTCTTCACGAAGGTGCTCAGGGACATCGGCGTTTTCCAACTCGACGAACCCTTTGAAAATCTTCTCACCCAAGGAATGGTGGTAAAAGACGGGGCGAAAATGTCAAAGTCTCTCGGGAACACCGTGGATCCCGACGACATGATAGTTCGCTACGGGGCTGACACCGTAAGGATGTTCATGCTCTTCGCCGCCCCCGTGGAAAAAGATCTTGAGTGGAGCGAACAGGGAGTAAACGGAATGTTCAGGTTCCTTGGCAGGGTCTGGCGTTTCGCCACCGGGTTTTTCGCCGAGCGGGAAACCGAGGAACAGACCCAGAAACTGCCGGCAGAGGGAAAACCGGCTGCCCTCGCCGCCACGACCAACCAGACGATAAAAAAAGTCACGGAAGACATAGAGAGTTTCAAGTTCAACACAGCAATTTCGGCCGTAATGGAGCTTTTCAATGAACTCAGCGCACTCTGGAAAGAAAAAAACGTGGAAAGAGAGCACGCCCGCACATCGCTGCTCGCGATAACGAGGCTTATCTACCCTATGGCTCCCCATTTCGCGGAGGAACTCTGGGAACTTTCGGGAGAAAGCGGAAGCCTGGTTGACAAGGAGTGGATAAAGTGGGACGAGAGCGCTTTTGAGAGCGCGGAGATAACCATACCCGTAAGAGTTAACTCCAGAGTGAGAAACCAGATCTCCTTAAGCGCGGACGCAGACGAGGAAACCGTTAGGGAAATCGCCCTTTCCGACAGCCGGGTAAAGGAGTACATAGCGGGGCGAGAGATAAAAAACTTCGTCTACGTACCAAAAAGACTCGTGGACATAAGAGTTTAGCAAGGAGAAAAAGAACGTGAAGGAAAAATCAGGCTATCTCGGGGAAAAAGTAAAAGCGATAGAGGTTTCTCCCGAGAAGCCGATCTCAAGACTGCTCGAGGAGATGGCGCAGACGGGATTTCAGGGTAAAAGTCTGGGTAGGGTAGTGGATGTTCTCTGCAAGATGGTGGAAGCTGAGAATCTCACCATCTTTTTCGGATACGCGGGCTCCCTTTCCACAACCGGACAGTGGAAAATAATAAACTGGCTAATCGAAAACAGATACATAGACGTTCTGATACCCACGGGCGCGAACATCTCCGAGGACATAGTGGAAGCGATGGGTTTTTCGTACTGGCAGGGAACTCCCAACGAAGACGACACAAAGCTTTTTTCCGAGGGGATAAACCGCTACTACGACGTTTACGGAACTGAGCCCGACTACCTTGAGATGACCGAACTTTTAGCCGAATTCATAATGACTCTTGATAAATCCCGAAGCTATTCCTCAAGGGAATTTCTCAAAAGATGCGGACAGTGGCTCGACAAGAAAAACATAAACAGCATAGTAGCCACGGCCGCAAGAAACGAAGTTCCGATCTTCTGCCCCGCCATAGCGGACAGCCCTTACGGAGACGCGGCACTCATAGCCGAAAGCAGGGGGCATCATCTCACGATCGACGCCATACAGGACTACGTGGAATTCATGGGGATGGGGGAAAGCGTGATTGACACGGGAGTGGTTTACATAGGCGGCGGGGTTCCGAAGGACTTTATTCAGCTTTTCGCCGTCACGGGCGACCTTCTTTACGAAGACAGGAAGGTCCCGGGAAGAGAGGCCGGACTTAACCGCAAAGGAACCGGTGTGCAGGAAACCTACTATCCTCATAAATACGCAATCCAGATCACGACCGATTCTCCCCAGTGGGGGGGACTTTCGGGGTGCACGTTCGAAGAGGCTGTTTCCTGGGGAAAGGAAAATCCCGAAGGCAGCCTGGTTCAGTGCTACTGCGACGCCACCATAGCTCTTCCCATCGTCTCTCATGCTCTTTCGGAAAAAACCCGGCTGAAAAGGAAAGGAACCCTTCTTAAGTTCGATGATTAGCCCATATTTCCCGCGGAATATAAATACAGGAGTTTTTCGGAGTCCGGTTCTGGATTTTACTTGAACTGATTGTCAGACGTCATGATTCGACTTCCTTAACCAGAAAAATTTTAGAGTCTTCAAAAAATCTCTTTAAAAATATCTGCTATTTATGATAGAATGAAAGTTGATGTACAGGGTGGACCTAATGGGCCTATGGCAGTACCGAACCTAAATTTATTGCTGTTACCCCCAGATGGTTCTCAAAGCCGTCTGTGTTTGGTTCGCCTTGAAGAGTTGGACATGAACTAACAGAATATATTGCGCCTTATGATAAAAGGAGGAGAAAAATGAATTACTTTATCAAAAGGGTTTTAATGATTTGTCTGCTGGCATCCGGGATGTTGGCAGTACCGCTTTCAGCATTTGCAGGCGGGGGCGAGGCCGAGGAGCCGGTTGCTGAAGAAGCAATGCCTGGGGAAGCACTGGTTAAAGATACCGATGTTTCAATCTACGGCAGGTTCTGGCCGAGGCTTACCTGGGAAAACAGTGACGGGAGCTCAACCGACATCACCGACGCGCTTTCACGAGTCGGTATCAAAGCCACCACGCAGATAACCGAAGGTCTATCCGCGGTGTTACACGGAGAGTGGGATGTTGATATTGAGCAAAACGGCGATTTCGGCGACGCGCGCCAGGCTTACGTGGGTATTAAAAGCGAGGATTTGGGGATGGTAGCTATCGGTAAGCAGTGGGATCCCTACTTTAACACTGTAGCCGAAGTAACCGACATTTTTTATCATCGGGCAAGCCCCTTCGGATATGACCATCAGGGTCCTTTCCGGAGTACCAATCTGGTAACATACTCAAACAGTTTTTCGGGTCTGAAGGTAAACGCGGGTATGCAGGTAGACGGTGAGGTCGGAAACGATGCCTACTATGGCAAGGATGATTCCGCCTCCAATGCTGACAATGTTGACGCGGCTTCGATCGGCGCGGGCTTCAGTTCCGGCCCGATCTACATCGGCGCATCCTACCTGCGGCAGAATCAGGACGAGAAGGACAGGGAGAGGAATTTCTTCGGCGTCGGCGGCAGTCTGAGTGTAATCGAGAATCTGTACCTCGCCGTTACTTACCAGTACATAACGGACAATTACGATGTCGGCCCTGATGTGAACCCCTGGACTCTCGACGTAGCCGGTGCCTACACTATGGGCAGCCTTAAATTGCTCGCGGGCTTTTTCATGCACGACCCGGACGACGGAGACGAACGGATGGGCTATAACGTTACTTTGATTAAAGAGGTACATACCGCCTTAGACATCTTTGCCGAATGGGTATTATTTGACGAAGAGCACGGTGATGACGTTAATACTTTAAGCCTCGGTTTCCGCTATGACTTTGACGTTCAGATATTCTAGTCTGTCGGACTTCGGTTTGCTGTTTTAAAGTCTTCAGCGTTTTGATCAATTTAATTGAGGAGGTACTTGAAGGGAATCCGAAAGGTTCTCTTTAGTGCCTCCTCTTTTTTTCACCCCGTCGTCGGTCAATTCCGAAAATTCTTTTCTGTGCCCGCCTAAAGAGAGTTCTCCGCCGTTTTGGCGGAAAAATCAACATCCGCCCAGATAAGTGTTTCGCATTTTAATGATGAGATGGCGGTCCGACCGAAACACGTCGTAGCATCTCAGAAATTCAGCTCCATTGCGCACCCAGCGGCAAATGACGCTCTGCTCAAGGATCGCTTATTGCGTTTAGCCAATCAGAGTGTAGATTCAATTACGGAAATTCCCTGAAATTCAATCGGAGGCACCATACTGCAGATGAACGAAAAACGGATAGGAGTAGATTATTCCGAGCTTCACCAGCTCGACAGCCCCGCAAACAGGCTCATAAGAGAATCCATCTGGGGAATAGAGGATGACATAGGACAGCAGTCCTTCATTACTCCCCGTTATCTTGACCAACTTATCCCCAGACTCGGCATAGAGAAAACAACGCATGTTCTTGACGTGGGAAGCGGAGCGGGCGGTCCCGCGATATACATAGCCGACAGGACCGGGTGCAGGGTATCCGGAATAGAAATTAACGAAGTGGGAGTCGACATATCAGGAAAACTCGCGAAAAACTCCGGGCTTCTGGAACAAACGGAATTTCATCTGGGCGACGCGATGGAAATGCCGTTTACAGAAAACACGTTTGACCTGGCAATAAGTCTTAACGTGATGAACGTGTTTTCTGACAAGGCGGGACTTTTCAAGGAAGTTCTCAGGGTACTTAAGCCTTCCGGAACGTGGGCGTTTCTAAGCGGCACCTTCGAGATATCCGGTGACGAGGAAACAAAGGAGAAGATGGCCAGGGGCTATCTTATCCCGCAATATTACGATTCGCTTGAAAGTTACAGGGAAAAGCTTGAATCGGCCGGATTTCGTATCGAGGAAATAACCGAGTACGTGGCGGATTTCCGGGTTCAGGTCAAAAACTGGGGAGACGCTTACAAAAAGCATTCCGCCGTGATTGCCGAAGAGCAGGGCGAAGAAAACACCCGCTATCACATTGAGTATTTCGATACGTATCTGGGACTGGTTGACGAGGGGAGAGCTTCAAATCATCTCGTCATATGCTCAAAGCCCGAATAGGGTTTCCCCGCATGGTCACACAGCCGGGTGATCCTTAAGAACGGAGCAAATATCCCTCGAAGCACCTTCCGGATCATCTGACCCAAAAACACTCGTTATGACAGCTACACCGTCCACCCCTGCAGCAAGCACCTGTGCCGCATTATGGGGGAATATTCCCCCTATGGCAAATATCGGAATCCCAGTGATAGCGGTTTTCGCCTCGACCAGAGCCTCAAAAGGGGTGGGGATTCTGCCGGGTTTTGTCGGAGTGGCCCAGGGAGTTCCGAAAACAACGTAATTGGCACCCATTCTCTCGGCGTGTATACCCCTTGGAAGAGAACCGTAACAGGAAACGCCTATGATAGCGCCGTTACCCAGTTTCTTTCTCGTGGGTATTATGTTCGGGTCGTCCTCGCCCAGATGCACTCCGTCGGCTTTTATTTCCATCATGAGTTCTGGGGAGTCGTTTATTATAAGCGGCACGCCGTATCTCTTCGTAATGCCGAGAAGTTCCCTGCCCAAGGCGACGACTTCCGAGCGCGGAGAAGTTTTGTCCCTTAACTGAACTATGTCGGCTCCCCCCGCTAACGATTTCTCAACTGTTTCGCAGAAAGAACCGCGCGGAATCAGCCCCTCGTCGGTAATCACGTAAAGTCCCCCAAGCTTAAAACCCATGGCGCACCGCAAACAGAATGAAAACGATTGCCGACTCTTCCGGAAAAACGGCTACATGCATCTTTTGAGGAACCTTCTGGCACTTGCTATTTCTTTTCTCACGTTCGAGGTTGAAGTGCCGCCCAGGGAATTCCTGCTCTCAACGGAACCCGAGAACGTTATCACCTTGAAAAGGTCCTCGTCGATTTTTCTGGAAAACCTGCGGAATTCGGAAAGCTTAAGATCTGAAAGTTCCTTCCCCCCCCGCTCGGCGTAAGAAACTATCTTCCCCACGGTTTCGTGGGCCGAACGGAACGGGACACCCTTGCGGGCCAGGTAGTCCGCCACGTCGGTCGCGGTAACGAAGCCTCCCTCAAGGGCCTTCTTCATGTTCTCTTCCTTGAATTCAAGCGTCTTCAGCATCTCGACATTAACCCGAAGGCAAAGCTTTACCGTGTCAGCGGTATCGAAAAGAGGCTCTTTATCCTCCTGCATGTCCCTGTTGTAGGAAAGCGGAAGTCCTTTCATCAAGGTCAGAAGCGCGCTCAGGTTTCCGTAGACCCTGGCGGTTTTTCCCCGGGTGAGTTCCGACATGTCGGGATTCTTTTTCTGGGGCATTATGCTGGAACCCGTGGTGAACCCGTCCCCGAGGTCAACGAAGTCAAACTCCTTTGCGCTCCACAAAACAAGTTCCTCGGAAAGCCTGCTCAGGTGCATCATCAGAATCGAGCAGCAGAATACGAACTCCGCGCAGAAATCACGGTCGCTTACAGCGTCAATGCTGTTTCTGGAAACTGACTTGAAACCCAGCTCTTCGGCGGTCATCTTCCTGTCTATCGGAAACGAGGTTCCCGCCCCGGCACAGCTTCCAAGCGGGCTCACATTCACCCTTGCAAGGCAGTTAACAAACCTCTCGCGGTCGCGCTTCAGCATTTCGTAGTAAGCCAGAAGATGGTGGGACAGAAGCACCGGCTGCGCACGCTGCATGTGGGTGTAGAGAGGAATGACCACCCCCAGGTTCTTTGCGGAAAGTTCAACGAACTGCTCCGCCAAGGCGCACACAAGTGAAATTATCTCTTCTGTCTCCCCCCTCAGGTAAAGCCTCGTGTCGGTTAGAACTTGGTCGTTCCTGCTCCTTGCGGTGTGTACCATGGCACCCGAAGACCCCGTTTTCTCTATAAGCCTTTTTTCTATGTTGAGATGGATATCCTCGTAGCTCTCGCTGAAGGCAAACTCCCCGCGGTCTATTTCCTTTTCGATCTCCCGAAGACCCTTGGTTATTCGGGATGCGTCTTTACGGGAAATAATCCCGGTCTCGCAAAGCATCTTCACGTGGGCGATACTTCCCCTTATGTCTTCTTTGTAAAGACGCCTGTCGAAACTTACCGATTCTGAGAACTTCTCGGCGATATTGTGTGTCTGGGAAGCAAAGCGGCCTCCCCACGCTTTTTTGGCCAATTCAGTCTCCCGCCCCTGCGCCGGTCGACGCAGCTTCTACCGAATCAAGAAAGATCTTGCGTGTGGGATAGGCAAACTCTATTCCCTCATCGGAGAACTTTTTGAATATCTTCAGATTAATCCTCTGCTGTATATCCATATAATCATCAAATAAAGGACTAAGAACAAAGTAGACTATGTCGTAGTTAAGGGAAAAATCACCGTAACTGCTGAAATGCGCTCTGACGAACCTCGCTTTCTCTTCCGACTCTATTATATCTTTTATCAGCCCGGGGATTCTCTCAACGTTATCGTAGGACGTCTCGTAAATCACGCCCAGAAAAAAATTAATCCTGCGGGAATCCATCCTCTTGTAGTTTTTTATGCGGCTTTGAAGCAGGTCGTTATTCGATAAAACAAGCTGCTCGCCGGAAAGACTCCTGAGGCGCGTGGTCTTAAGCCCTATGTGCTCGACATCCCCCCTTATATCGTCCACTACTATGAAATCCCCGACTTCAAAAGGCTTGTCGAAAATAATGGAAAGCGAAGCTATCAGGTCGCCCAGAACATTCTGGAGAGCAAGCGCCACTGCTATACCGCCCACGCCGAGCCCGGCGATTATCGTAGTCGGATCAAAACCTAGGTTGTCGATCGTTAGAATTACGAGAATTATCCAGAGGACCGATTTTGCGAAAAAACCCAGACTCCTTATGTGCGTTATGGAAGCGCCGGAACCGGAGCCGATTTTCGAGAGCTTTTTCGCTACGTAGTAGTCGATGAAACCTCCTCCCCATAAACCGATCTGAAGGAGAAGACAGATAATCACCACGCTTTTCCGGAATTCCCTTACCTGCTGGGTGAGGTCAAGGAAGAAGGTAGCCACGTAGACCGAAAAAATTATGATCAGCACTATGCTGGTTTTTCCTAAGAGTGCTGAAACCAGATCGTCGAGATCTGTCTCGGTCTTCTCGGCAAGATTGGCAAACCCCCTTACGAACCTTTTCAGAATGAAGTTAAAAACTAAGGCTAAAACAATCGCCGCCCCCAGAGCCCAGAGCCACGATTCGGTGGGATTGCCCAAGTAAGTCCGGCTAAATATTTCCTCGATATTCAATCAAACGTTCTCCCTGATACAAAATACGCCCGCCCTGCGTTGCGGCCATCATATAAATACCCGCTTGAATAACCTTAAACAATAAAAAAAGTCAGTGGAAAGAATTCAGAAAGAACTTCCAGGCTCTTTTAGAAACTCGGTTTCTTCCGGGGTGGATTCTCTTCCCAAAGCCGCGTTTCTGTGGGGATATCTTCCGAATTTCTTTATTATGTCAAAGTGCCGTCCCGCAAAATCCGTTGAACAGGCAAGGGTTTCCTTGATTTGGGGGTGCGAGGCATACTCGTTTTCAAGAGCGGAGTACTTAAGAACACTCATCTTCTGGATCTCAAGGTCCTCCGAGTGCATAAGCGGCAGGTAGAAAAACGTCCTGTGCGCCGGGTGAAGGTCCCTGTCAAATCCCTTCTCAATGCCCCGAAGACAGGCGCGAAGAGCCAGCGAGTCCGTTGAAAACGCTCCCGGTGTGTCGCGGTAGATGTTCCTTGGAAACTGATCGACGACGACTATAAACGCCACTGTGCCCAAGGGGGTTTCGAGCCAGCGGAAAAGTTCCCCTTTTTCGGCAAACAGGACATATTTCTCGAACCCCCGCCTTACGAGATCGTCGAACTCCTCCGATTTCGCCCACCAAGTCATCTGCTTCTCTTTATCCGGCAGCTCTCCCTCGCGCAGCTCGCCGAACCAGAAATCCAGCACCTCGGAGACTGCTTCGGTTCCCCCCGCGGCAAAAACTTCTTCCTTTCTCATATCCTGAGAGTATAACACAGGGAAACAGGGCTCTCACAAGAGCCGTACTATCCGACTCTGAATCTTCCCCTCCGCACTTGTGAAGAAAAATTTTATCGTTTCATAGCTGCCGAAAAACTTTCAGGGTGAAGAGGCAAGCACCTGATCTCACTTGAATTTCAGGGTCCGATGATCTCTCTTTGCAAAAACCCTTTTAATTTTATCTTAACGAAAACAAAATAGTTCCTTGACAAGTATCAATATATTGTGTTTAAATAAAATCCACGCACAAGATAAGCAATACATCTTGTGCATAGACCGGAAGGAAGTGTTTATAAGGAACAGAAAAGGAGGAAAGCGTGCCTGGAGATAAAAACCACCCTGAAATCGTTGCGAATGGAACATCCGATCTTAAAACTACAGCCGTCGATGAACAAGAAACCCAGATCCAGGAACCCTCTCTGGAGCATGTTAAAGCTCCAAGCGACACCATAGAAATTCCCGCGAAAACCATCGACGCCTTCGGCGGAGACACACTCAGGGCACGCGTTTTCTACGAGAAATACGCTCTTCGCAACGAAAAAGGAGAAATAACGGAGAAAACTCCGGAGCAGATGTGGCGAAGGGTGGCCAGGGAAATAGCGTCCCCCGAGGAAAAAAAGGAACTGAGAAAGCAGTGGGAGGAAAACTTCTACTGGCTCCTCTCCGATTTCAAGTTCATCCCCGGCGGGAGAATACTGTTCGGCGCCGGCCAGAAAAGAAGGGCCACGCTCCTTAACTGCTACTACATGCCGATAAAGGAAGATTCCATAGAGGGAATATTCGAGTGGTGCAAGGAGGCAGCCAGGACTTACTCTTTCGGCGGAGGAGTTGGAACCGATATATCTATCTTGAGGCCGAAAGGCTCGCCGGTGAACAATTCGGCCATATACTCAACGGGGGCGGTATCGTTCATGGACCTTCTGTCCACAACCACCGGAACCATAGGACAGGCGGGAAGAAGAGGGGCGCTCATGATAACCATCAAGGTCAACCACCCCGACATAATGGAATTTCTCGACATAAAGAACGACGAGGCAAGATCAAAGGTCCAGTTCGCCAATATCTCGGTGAAGGTGGATGACGAATTCATGGAGGCCGTGGAAAAAGACACTGACTACGAACTCAGCTTCTCAAACGAGAAAACCGAGATAAAAAGAACCGTGCGTGCCCGCAAGATATGGGACAAGCTCGTTCAGTCAGCATGGTCCTCGGCCGAGCCCGGACTTATATTCTGGGACACGGTTAAAAGATACTCTCCGACCGAATACGCCAACATGGAAGTAAACGGCGTAAACCCCTGCAGCGAGCAGGCGCTTGAGGACTACGGCAACTGCTGCCTTGGGAACGTGAACCTCGCCATGTTCGTCAAAAACGCCTTTGAAAAAGACGCCGCGATAGAATGGGAAGAACTTGAAAAGGCTTTTCAATACAGCGTCAGGTTCCTTGACGATATACTGGATTACAACATGGAGAAGCATCCCCTAAGCTTTCAGACAAAAGCGTCTTTGAGGTCGAGGAGAATAGGGGTCGGGTTCACGGGCCTGGGAGATATGCTCGCCAAGCTCAACATAAAATATGACACGGATGAAGGCATAAAGTTCACCGACGAGCTTTTCGAGCATGTAAAGAACATAGTTTACGAGGCCAGTTCAGACCTTGCCCAGGAGAAGGGAACTTTCCCCGTGTTTGACCTGGAAACCCATATTGCGAATCCGTTCGTAAAAACCATGCGCGACAACGTGATGACCAAGATAAAAAAACAGGGCCTTAGAAATGCGTGCATACTCACGGTTCCGCCCGTCGGAAGCGGTTCGGTTCTCGCTGGAACCACAAGCGGGGTTGAGCCCATGTTCGCCCTGTCCTACCTCAGGCGCTCAGAATCCCTGTCGGAAGGGGAATTCAAAGTCTATCACCCTCTGGTGTCTGAGTACATGGAGAAATTCGGTTTGGATGACGAGGCGGACCTTCCGGACACCTTCGTTACCTCACACGAGATAAAGCCGGAACAGCGGGTCCGCATGCAGGCCGCTATTCAAAAGCACATAGATTCATGCATATCAAGCACCGTTAATCTCCCCAAGGATATAAGCCTTGAGGAGGTAGAGAGAATATATTTCCTCTCCTGGAAGCTCGGCTGCAAGGGAGTAACCGTCTACAGGGAAGGCTCCAGGGAAGGAATATTGATAACGGAAGAACAAGCGAAAGATAAAACAAGCTCTCCACCCCGGGATGAAGGGATGTCAACCACCCACTCCAACCTCACACCATCCCCTCATCCCACTCAAAAAGAAGCGGTAAAACCTGTCACCAGACCACGTGTCTTGGAAGGTTTTACCGAAGCGATAAAAACTGGGTACGGGAATCTCTACGTGACTGTCAACAGTCATGAAGGCAAGCCGTTTGAAGTTTTCGTCCAGATTGGAAAATCTGGATTTACCACAATGGCGGATGCCGAGGCAACTGGAAGACTAATATCTCTGTCTCTGAGGTCCGGGGTCGATGTCAGGGATGTCGTGGAACAGCTGGAAGCCATTGGAGGTTCCTCACCAGTTTTTTCAGGGGGAAGTGTCGTAATGTCCGTCCCCGATGCCATAGCTAAGGTGCTGAGAAGTCACTTCGTGGCAAAGGAAAAAGCCGGCGACGAAGCCAATCCCGCCGTGGAGGTAAACGGTTCTGCCCAGAAGGTTTCAACGGACCTTATGTTTGAGCAGTGCCCCGAATGCGGAAGCAGAGCACTTGCATATGAATCCGGCTGCTTTACCTGCAGGGAATGCGGATTCTCGAAGTGCAACTAGCAAGGCATTTCTCCACAGTTTCAATGCCCCGAAGACAAACAGTAGCGATACGAGCCTTTTACTGAAAAGAAGCAATCGCCAAATGAGCCGTTATGTAGGCAAGAACAATGTCGCCGGGCCCATATTAGAGGCTACCGAGCACTGGAAACACACATCCCTGATATCAGACAAGGGGGTATTTGAAGATACAGAGATATGGAAAATCGGCTATTTTGAAGAACTCAACCAACATCTCATAAAGCAACTCAATAAGAACAAAGACAAGTTCACCGAACAGCTGGAAAATCTTCTTCAAGCAAGACCACCCGAAATCAAACAACTGGCTGCGGAAATATGGTGGCTGATGTCTTTGTGCCACGACAAGTACAAAATCCAAAAAAAACGCGAAGACATCAAGACCATCTGGGAGAGGTCGGGCAAGTCATTTCCCGAAAACTCCAAATGGCTTGAAGACGATGTTCTGGCAGGAATAGGTAATGTTGGCGCAGGCATTTTTTCCAGACTTGCGTGGGAATGGGAATTTTTCATTCTGCTTATGATTGAATTGAAAAAGTTTCCGGCAACGAGGCGAGAGGAACTGCTTCTCTCCGATGGATGGGGTTTTGCCAAGTGGATTGAACAGATTCCTGGAAGTGCTACTCGCCAGTCACGTCATATGATTCTGTTTTTACTCTTCCCCGATAGCTTTGAGCGCATATTCAGCGCAGAGCATCGAGAAAAAATCGTCAGAAAGTTCAAAGGAGGAGCAGACCAGAAACTGTCGCCTGTGGAGATAGACCACCTTCTTCTTGAAATACGACGCGAGAAAGAAAAAGAGCACGGAACTTCCGAACTTGATTTTTATAACCCGCCTTTGAATGAATGGCAAAATGAAAATTCAAAAAACGGAGAAGAACCTCAGCCAATCGATAAAAAAACCGACGAGAAATCAGGCAAAGCCCCCTTAACCAAAGTAATGAGTGAAAAACCCCTCAATCTGATTTTTTACGGCCCACCTGGAACCGGAAAAACTTATCGGCTCAATAAGCTAACTGGAAAATACTCTGGCAAAAAACAAAGTCAGCCGACAGAAACTTCGAGTAAAAAGCAAGACCAGACCAGAGAAGATTGGCTCCGCCAAGAATTTGAGTCATCTGACCCACAGTGGCTAAACATAATTATCGGGGTATTGTATGACTTGGGCAGGGGTGCAACACTCACTGAGATATCAAAACATGAGTATGTTCGTATAAGACAACCCATGACGAACAATAAGAACATCCGCAACTCAATATCTACATACCTCAGCGATCATAGTGCTAAAAGTTCAGAGCTCGTTAGAAAAACCGAGTACGACCGACCGCCTTTTGTATTTGAGCAGCACCGCGACAAGAGATGGTATCTTGTCAATGATTGGGAAGAGAAATGCGATAAGGATCATAAGTGGAGACGGCATGTGGAACTTGCCAAAAAATGGAAAGCCAGACCAAAGCGGGAATTGCCCGACGAACGGTTCGAAGGTGAACAGGATCATGAGCCCAAAAAGCATAATCAGCGATTCGAGTTTGTGACCTTTCATCAGGCGTACAGCTACGAAGACTTCGTCGAAGGTATAAGACCTAAGTCAGATAAAGACGGAAACGTGAAATACGAGGTTGTTCCTGGCGTATTCAAGCGAATCTGCCGAAGGGCGAAAGCCGACCCCGACCAGCGGTACGCAATTTTCATTGATGAAATCAACAGAGGGAATATCGCCAGCATTTTCGGAGAACTCATCACACTACTCGAGACAGATAAAAGAGTTCAAGGGGCGTATGAAGATGGATCGCCCCAGTCAGGTATGACTCTGACCCTTCCTTATTCAGGGGAACAATTCGGGGTTCCCGCCAATCTGGACGTTTACGGCACGATGAATACAGCCGACCGTTCAATAGCGCTTATTGACACAGCGCTTCGCCGCAGATTTCAGTTCCGGGAAATGATGCCGGAGACAAGGGTGATCGAAGGCTCATCAGGCGACGGTCTAATAAAAGACGGTGAAGGTGGAATCATTAACCTTCGCAGACTACTTAGGACGATAAACCGCCGGATCAGATTTCTTCTGGGCAGAGATATGACTATCGGGCATTCCTACTTTATTAAAGTGCGCGATTTTACCGAGCTTAAAAATGTACTGCTTTTCCGGGTTATCCCGCTTCTCCAAGAGTATTTCTATGATGACTGGCACAGAATTCAGCTGATTTTCCGTGATGTGGGAGCAAATGGTGAGAGACTTGAACCACAGATCATACGTCACGTGGAGATAAAGGAAGAGGAGATACTCGGCTTTGACCACGCTGACTTCGAAGACTTAATTGAATACAACGTAGCATCTGAAAAAGAAATCACTCCGGACGCAATCAGGAAAGTATACGAAGAAAAAACAACACCTGATGTCTGAAGTAATTACAGTCATTGAGCACGAATCGGTCCCCATCGTCCGCTCCCGCGCAGGCGGACAGAAAGGACTTGAAGAAAAACACGCCGACCTTCTCGAAAAACTCGAAGGGGAAATTCCATCAAAAGCATTCTCTTGGGGACACAGGGAAGTAAAATTTGCGTCGTACTGCGGAGTAATCTCTCTTGGGGACATTTCCATAGAGATTCTGCCCAAGATATACGGCATAGAAGCTGACGATGCCGGATCCAGCAGAAAAGCGCTTGTTCATATGCTCTACAGAGCACAACGCATGAAGCTCCATGAGACAGGCACAGCGAAAATTGATCTTCAGAAACGATTCCTTCTGGACATATTCATACTGCACTTCTGCAAGCTGCTACGCGCCCAGATGACACGCGGAATGATCCGGAAATATGTCTCCCGAAAGGAAAATCTGAAGGTGCTTCGGGGAAAGCTGGAAATCGGAGAACATATCAAACAAAACCTCGTCCACAAAGAACGGATGTTCTGCCAGTATGATGAATTAAGCGCGGATAATCTCTACAACCGGATACTGAAGTGCGTGCTGGCAATAATGCTGAAAGAAGCTAAGGGGAACCATACGCTTCGGCAGGTTTCCGAACTTCTTGGGCGATTCGATGCTATAAGCGACTGCGCAGCGGATGCAGTGATGCTTGATCAGTTGATTTTCGACCGGCTAAACGAACGGTATAAACCCGTATTCGATCAGTGCAGATACTTTCTCGATGGGCTTTTTCCTAATGTCATTACCGGAAAGAAAGACTGCCTAACTCTTCTGTTCGACATGAACAGGCTGTTTGAAGAATATGTGGGCTCACAACTTCGCAAGGAGGGAAGGGTGCAAGGTATTCGTACAAGGGAACAGGGTCCCCTTAAATACTTCGCCCGACTGGAGAATTCGGATGAGAAAGTTTTCGGTATGAAACCTGATTTTTCTTTCATAAACAGGAAAAATCAGATCGTTATGATTGCCGACGCAAAGTGGAAAATTCTTGACGAAGGAGAGAAAAATCTCGCAATATCACAAACAGACATGTATCAGATGGGAAGTTACGCCTCAAGATACGGTGTCACGTCCCTTGCTCTGCTTTACCCCATGCAGAAAAACCTGACTGAACGGGTTAAGATTGCCCTGCTTGGAGAAATCGGGACAACGCTGCACGTAGTACCCATCGACATCCGCAAAGAGAAACAAGATGAAATGCTTCCGCTCAGTTGATATCTATAAGGACATACACTGCTTCCTTATAGTGGCGGATACCTTGACTCATTTGACAAAAACTCCATAACACAGTTACTTCATTGATATGGGTATCGGCATTTCAGTAAAAGAATTGATGAGAAGGATTGACGAATCTGAAAAAACTCGCACTCAGGAAGCCCGTATTCTTGATTCCAAAGGGAACTTCGTACGCAAACTTTTCAGTCAGGAAACCCTTCAGAAGACCCTGGCTTTTTCCAAAAAGAAAAGTTGAGATTCAACGGGTGAGACTATTCCCACGAGAATACAAGGAAGAAAAATGGAGAAGTTTCAAACAGAAATTGCTGCTATCATAGTACCATAGTGGACCACGGCAACAAAAAACCTACTCTCCCGCACGGGCCCGGGCTATTCTGAGCTTTCTGTCAAGCTCTTCCCTTTCCGAATCTCCCGCGTCCTGAAGATCATCAAGTTCCCGCTGGAAAGCTTCGGCATCTTTTCTTGCAGCAGCGACGTCAACCTCGGCGGGATTCTCCGACTGGTCGGTAAGAATGCTTACGGTATCATCCTTTACGTCCGCAAGGCCGCCGTGGATTATGAGCGTGTTTTCCCCTGACTCCACGGTTTTGAACCTGAGCCTTCCCGGAAAAAGTACTGAAAGAAAAGGCACGTGACCCGGCAGAACGCCGAATTCCCCCATCTGGCCGGGGGCGACCAGTTCCTCGACCTCGCCATCAAACACGAGCTTCTCCGGAGTTATAATTTTGAGTCGCAGTTTTTCAGCCAATTTCAAGGTCTCCCGTCAGGAGGCGATTGCCCCCGCCTTCTCGCGCACTTCGTCAAGATTGCCTACCATGTAAAAAGCCTGTTCGGGAATGTCATCCATGCTTCCCGAGATAATCTCGCCGAAAGCTTCTATGGTCTGTTTAATGGGAACGTATTTCCCTGGGGTGCCCGTGAACTGCTCCGCCACGTGGAAAGGCTGGGAGAGATACCTCTGGACCTTCCTGGCACGGGCAACCGTGAGCTTGTCCTCCTCTGAGAGTTCGTCCATGCCGAGAATCGCGATTATCTCCTGGAGCTGCTTGTAGCGCTGCAGAACTTCCTGAACTTCCCTGGCGACCCCGTAGTGCTCGTCTCCCACTATTCTTGGATCAAGAATGTTCGAGGTCGAGTCAAGCGGGTCAACAGCAGGATATATTCCAAGCTCCGTAAGCTGCCTTGAGAGAACGATGGTTCCGTCAAGGTGCGCGAAGGTAGTCGCGGGAGCAGGGTCCGTAAGGTCGTCCGCCGGAACGTAAATCGCCTGCACGGAGGTAATCGAGCCTTTCACAGTCGAAGTGATTCTTTCCTGGAGTTCCCCGAGGTCGGTCGAGAGAGTTGGCTGATAACCAACAGCGGAGGGAGTTCTTCCGAGAAGAGCCGATACCTCGGAACCCGCCTGAGTGAAACGGAAAATATTGTCGATGAAAAGAAGCACGTCCTGACCCTGGGTGTCGCGGAAATACTCGGCAAGCGTAAGCGCCGTAAGGGCAACCCTTGCCCTCGCTCCCGGAGGCTCGTTCATCTGTCCGAATATGAGTCCGGTGTTTCCGAGAACCCCGGATTCCTTCATCTCCCAGTAAAGGTCGTTTCCTTCCCTGGTTCTCTCTCCCACTCCGCCGAAAACCGAGTAACCGCCGTATTCCTTGGCTATGTTGTGGATGAGCTCCATCAGCAGTACGGTCTTACCTACTCCGGCACCGCCGAAAAGACCGATTTTCCCGCCCTTGAGAAAAGGAGCAAGAAGATCGATAACCTTTATGCCCGTCTCGAAAAGTTCCATTTTGGTGCTCTGTTCGACGAACTCGGGTGCGGGACGGTGAATAGGCCAGCGCTCCTCTGTCTCTACGGGCCCGGCTTCATCTATCGGCTCTCCGACCACGTTAAGTAGTCTCCCGAGAGCTTCCTTGCCGACTGGAATTGTTATTCCATCGCCGGTGTTAAGGGCATCCTGTCCTCTTTTAAGTCCCTCGGTCGAATCCATGGCGATGCATCTTACGCGGCCTCCGCCCAGCTGCTGAGCGACTTCCAGAACCAGGTTCCACTCGGTTTCCCCGAGGGCCGGATTCGTTACCTTAAGAGCCGTGAACACGGTGGGAAGAGCCCCTTCGGAGAATTCAACATCCACCACGGGACCCGTTACCTGAATTATTTTCCCGATTCCCGGGTCGGCTCCATTCGTCGCTTCGGCTCCTTGGCCGCCTGCCGTAAACGCTGATTCAATACTCATCTTTACTCATTGCCTCCTTTCCTTTGAGCTTCCGTACCGTTGACGATATCCATAAGCTCCGTTGTAATGATCGCCTGCCTGGTCTTGTTAAAAAGCAGGGTAAGTTTCGCTATTACCTCGTCTGCGTTGCTGGTCGCGTTTTCCATTGCGGTCATGCGTGCCGCGTGCTCGCTTGTGAGTGACTCGTTTATGGCGCGCTCGATCCTGACCTGAACATACTTCGGAAGAATCAAACCTATTATTCGTTCTTTCTCCGGTTCGAATATGTAATCTGAAGAACTCTCTCCGCCACCATCATCGGTTTCCTTCGCCGATAGCGGAAGGAGTCTCTCAAAAGTCATCTTCTGGGAAATAGCGGAAACAAAGTGGTTATACGCAAGCACTACTTCGTCGCTCTCCCCGACCCTGAACTCCTCTGTGAGCGCCGCGGCCAGTTCCTCCGAAAATTTCCGGGAGTTCCTTTCATTGACTCCTGTGTAGTATTTGCCTGTGCCAACCCCGCTTCTCGAGAAGTAATCCCGTCCCCGCCTTCCGACGAAACTCAGCTTTATGTTCCCGAAAACCTCGTTCTGCTCCTCGATATAGCGCTGCATGTTCCTTATCAAGGCACTGTTAAAACTTCCGCACAGTCCCCTGTCGGAAGTAAAGAACAGAACGTGCAGGTTCGTTTTTTCCTCCGGGACCCGAAGAAGGGGATGATCCTCCGATTCTGAAAGCGCCGCCACGTTTAAAACCACATCGCGGTACGCATCAGAATAAGGCCTGTAGGCCATAAGAGCGGCCTGGGCCTTCTGCAGACGCACAGCGGCTATGAGCTTCATGGCGCCCATTATCCGCCGCGTGCTTCTTACGCTCTTTATTTTTGTCGTTATCTGTTTAAGGCTCGGCATTATCCTTTCCCGCTACTATATCAGGCAAGCTCGCCCAACTGGTTTTTAAGCTCGTCAAGCGCTGCTGCGAGCTTCTCCTCAAGTTCGTCCGAAACAACTTTCTTCTCTTTTATCTCCGCAAGATACTCAGGATGCTTCGATTCCATGAAAGAAGAAAGCTCCTTCTCGTATTTTCTCACTGCGGATACCGGATAGTCGTCAACATAGCCGTTTGTAACTGCAAATATGATCAGGATCTGCTTTTCAACCGCCTGTGGTTCGTACTGATCCTGTTTGAGGGCCTCGACAAGCCTGCTTCCGCGGGCAAGCTGGTTCTGTGTTACCCTGTCAAGGTCGGAAGCGAACTGCGCAAATGCCTCGACTTCCCTGTACTGGGCAAGCTCAAGCCTCAGTGTTCCGGCGACGTTTTTCATCGCCTTTATCTGAGCGCTTCCTCCCACCCTTGAAACCGAAAGACCGACGTTAATGGCGGGTCGCACACCCGAGTAGAAAAGATCGCTCTCAAGGTATATCTGCCCGTCGGTGATGGAAATCACGTTCGTGGGAATGTAGGCGGACACGTCACCCGCCTGGGTTTCGATTATCGGAAGCGCCGTAAGGGAGCCGCCTCCGTCCTCGTCTCTCATTTTGGCGGCACGCTCAAGGAGCCTCGAGTGAAGATAGAAAACATCTCCGGGGTAAGCCTCGCGTCCCGGCGGTCTCTTTAGAAGAAGCGAAAGCTGGCGGTAGGACCACGCGTGTTTCGTCAGATCATCGTATATTATGAGCGCGTGTCGGCCGGTGTCTCTGAAATATTCTCCCATGGCACAGCCGGAAAAAGGAGCAAGGAACTGAAAAGGAGCCGGGGTGCTGGCCGTGGCGGAAACTATTGTCGTGTACTTCATGGCGTCGTGCTCCTTGAGCTTATCGACTACCTGAGCCACGGTTGACTGTTTCTGTCCTACGGCAACGTATATGCAGTGAACATTCTCTTCTTTTTGGTTTATTATCGTATCGATCGCGATAGCGGTCTTTCCGACCTGACGGTCTCCCAGAATAAGTTCTCTCTGGCCTCTTCCTATCGGTATCATGGAATCAACGGCCTTAAGTCCCGTCTGAAGGGGCTCATTTACCGACTGGCGGTAAATAACTCCGGGGGCCTTCACCTCGATCTGCCTTGTTTCAGCGGCGGCTATTTCTCCGAGACCGTCAATCGGTCTTCCGAGAGCATCGACCACCCTTCCGCCGAGAGCGTCTCCGACAGGCACCTCGGCGATGCGTCCCGTTCGCTTTACCATTCCTCCTTCGCTCAGGTGGGAATCCTCTCCGAAAAGAGCGACTCCGACATTATCCTCTTCAAGGTTAAGAACAAGTCCGGTGATTCCGCCGTCAAACTCGACGAGCTCTCCCGCTACCGCCTGATCAAGACCGTAAACCCTAGCGATACCGTCGCCGACGGAAATAACCGTCCCGACTTCTTCGGTATCAACTTTCCGTTCGTAGCCCTTTATCCTGTTTCTCAGAATCTCGCCTATACTCTCTGCTCTTAGTTCCTGCATTACTAGCTCCTTTGGAATTATTCGGGTCAGGACGGAGAAAGAACGCCTCTTATTCTCTCAAGCTGCGTCCTGACGCTGTTATCGTAAACCTTGTCACCCACCTGGGCTTTTATTCCGCCTATCATGGAAGGATCAACCTTAAGCGACACCTCAACCGTTTTTCCGGTCGCCGCACGAAGCGCCGCACTGAGTCTCTCGACGTCGTTTTGGCTAAGATCCCTGGCCGAGGTAATTTCGGCCGTCACTTTTCCAACCGCTTCGTCAAGCCTCGCGAGCACGGCTTCCCTTGAGCCGAGAAGCGCCGAGACCTTCTCCATCTCCAAAACCAGCAGAAGAAATCTTCTCGTAATCTCAAGAGAAGACACCGCCTCGAGGAAATCCCCCAAGACCGCCTTTTTCTCCTCTATCGAAAACACCGTGCTTAAAAGAACATCCCGAAGCTCGCTAGAATCGGCGACCCGCTCAAAGAAACTCTCCATATTGGCTCTTACGCCCGAAAGTTCGCTTTGATCCGCCGCGGAATCCACAAGCGCCGAGACAAGATCTCTTAGTGTCGCAACTGTTGCCATTTTCCTTCCTCAATCATTTTTACAAAATCGTCGACCGAATCGGTCGTAAAATCCGTGTCCACCCGCTCCTTTATCATCTTTTCGGCAAGCGCAAGCGCCGAGTCGACCACTTCGGACTGTATCTCGGAGACCGCCTTTGTAGTCTCAAGACGAATCGTGTCCTCAACCTCTTTTTTTATCATCTCGCAGCTTTTCTCCGCCGCGGAGACAAGCTCATCCCTTTCATTTTCACCTTGTTTTCTTATATTTTCCTGAAGAGCCGCTATCTCCGAGGCGACCGCGTCAAGTTTCGCCGAGTATTCCTCAAGCGTAATTTTGGCCTGCTCGGCGGCAGCAGCAGCACGGTCCACCTCCGAGCGGAGTCTTTCCTTCCTGTTTTTCAGAAAAGACAGAAAAGGCTTTCTGATAAGATATATGATAAGGGCCATAAGAAGACCTAGGTTAAGGGCATGTTTTATTACGAACGCCCAGTTGAAATGGCTATCCAATTAGTGATTCCCCCAGAAAATTAAAATCCGCAGCCGGCATCATCCCTGCGCCCCCTTCCTCAAGACACGGTTGCTTATCTCCGCCGCAAGCGATTCTATCTCGCCCTGCAGATCCGCCCTTATCTTCGCAGTCTCGCTCTCAAGAGTCCCTCTCGCGCCCTCGAGTTCCGCCTGGGCGGCCTCCCTCGCCGAAAGAAGCATCCTTGAAGATTCACCCTGCCCCTGCTGGCGGAGTTCGTTTCTTGTCTCGGTAGCCTGTACCCTCGCCTCAGCGATTTTCTCGTTGTACTCGGCAATAGCACCCTCGGCCTTGCGAGTCATCTCCTCGGCTTCTCTAAGCGTGCCCGCGGTAAGTTCCTCTCTTCTGTCCCAAACCCCGATAAGCGGGCGGAACACGAGCCTGTTCAGCAGAAAAAGCCCTACCAGAAAAATAACAAGTTGGATTATCAGGGTTTCATCGACACTCAGCATGTTCTCAGCGGCATCTGCCGAAGGAACAACCGTCAGGGCGAAGATCGCAGCATATAAAAATGTCCTAAGACCGTAGAATCTCATGATTAACCTAGCTTCAAGATTATTTGCTAGACCGTGCTTTCGGTCGACTCATACTCCTTGCTTTCGTTTTCGAACATCCATTTTAAAAGCGGAGGCACTATAAAGGTTGTCAGTATTACCATAGCCGTGACGGCGGAGAAAAGATCGGTTTTGAAAACGCCGTACGCAAGACCGATCTTCGCGAAAATAAGCCCAACCTCACCCCTTGGGATCATTCCGACGCCAATTATACTTTTTCTCACGTCTTTTTCATAGACCACGTAACCGCTCGCGTACTTACCTATAACCGCCACCACGAAAAGAATTAAAGCGATTGATATTACCATAATATTTTCAGATACAAAGGGGTTGAACACAGAAACATCCACGGCGGCACCCACCATCACAAAAAATATGGGAGTAAAAAAGTGCGAAACGGGTTTCACTCCTCCCTCTATCGTTTTGAACTGATCAGTTTCTCGAAGAACCAGACCGGCCGCAAACGCCCCGACTATTGGGGCAAGAGAAAAAAGATTTGAACAGTACGCATAGACAAAGCAGAAGGCTATTCCCATGATCCAGACTAGATTGCTCTTATCGATCCGGGCGAAAAACTCGAAAATTCTAGGAGCGATAATCCTGCCCAGAAGTATTGAAACGGCGAGAAAACCGAAAGCCTTAGCTGTTATAAATGAGATCGAGGAGAGGGTCAGTTGCTCTGTTCCACCGCCCGATTGAAAAGAACTCACTATGCCGCTTACGACCCCGAGAATAATAAGCCCGATGACATCGTCTATTATAGCTGCGGTAAGAACTATTCTGGCCTCTTTTGTCTGGAGCTGGTCAAGGTCCGCTAGAACCCTGGCCGTGATTCCAACGCTCGTGGCGGTGAGCGTTGCACCCATTACTATGGCCACAAGCCCGACCATACCGGCTTCAAGATTGAGTATCGCGAACTTCTGGAAATAAATTACGCAAAAATATCCCAGTACAAACGGAAGCACCACACCGACTATGGCTACGAGCGCCGAGACCGGACCCACTTTTATCAGATCTGCAATCCTGGTCTCAAGACCTATCTCGAAAAGAAGAAGGATAACCCCTATTTCAGCCAGCAGGTGAAACACATCGTATCCGACCATGCCTTCTGTAGAAGGAATGAGCGCCAGAACACTTGCGCTCAGAACTACCCCGGCGAGAAGTTCCCCGAGAACCGAGGGCTGTCCGATTTTTTCTGCCAGCCGACCGAAGGCCTTGGCGAAAACAAGGATTATCAGGAGATAAAGGATGAAATTTTCTACTGATAAATGCTGTACGTATTCCATTGTCTCATCTTGGGGAGATTTGAGGGTTCTGTCAGATTAAAAAGCAGTTTACTATCACAAAACGGGCACACTGTCAAAAAGATTTGCCTGCTCTTACAAAATCTCGGGAAATCCGATCGCTACGATACAACCGGCGCACGACGAATATTCCAAGTTCTCACCCCAGGTGATCCCCACATATCAGCTTAGTGTTAAAAGAACTTTGCATTTTCCGAATTTACCGACATATTTCCCCGTTTATGAAACCATTTAGAAAAACGAAAATAATCTGCACCGTAGGCCCCTCCACAAGTTCGTACGAAATGCTGATGAAAATGTACGAGGCGGGTATGGACGCCGTGCGCCTCAATATGTCGCATGGCACTCACGAAAGCCACCTTGAAGTAATCAAGACGGTGAAATCCATAAACAGGGAAATTGAAGACTCAATCGCCCTGATACTTGACACTCAGGGACCGGAGATCAGAACCGGGGTTCTGCAAAGCGACCTGCATATAAACCAGGGAGACGTAATTACAGTGTCCGTAAGACCTGATGACGTTGAGGAGTCTTCAATTCATATCAATTACGAAGATATTATCAACGAAGTTCAGATAGGAGAGAAAATAACCGTGGACAACGGTCTCATAAACCTTGAAGTGCTTGAGAAGGACCACGGAACCATGAAATGCAGAGTTGTCGACGGCGGAACCATGAAGAGCAAACGCCACGTCAATCTGCCCGGGGTAAAAGTCAATCTTCCTTCAATAACGGACAAGGACAAGGCGGATATAGAGTTTGGAGTCAGAAACGAAGTCGATTACATAGCCCTTTCCTTTGTGAGGGAAGCACAGGATGTTTTGGAACTCAGAAACCTGCTAGGACCCAACGGGGAGGGAATTAAAGTCATCTCTAAAATCGAGGACCAAGAAGGGGTGCGAAACGTAGAGGAAATCGTCGAGGAATCGGACGCAGTTATGGTTGCGAGGGGAGATCTCGGTATCGAGATAAGCATTGAGGAGCTGCCGGACGTACAGAGGGTGATAGTCGGCAAATGCCAAGAGAAAGGCAAAAGAGTAATAGTCGCCACCCATCTTCTTGAATCAATGATCGATAACCCGATTCCTACCCGGGCGGAAGTAACGGATGTCTCAAACGCGGTCTACGAGGAAATTGATGCGCTTATGCTCTCGGGTGAAACAACAACCGGGAAACATCCCATAAGGTCAATAGAGCATCTCGACAAGATAGCCTTAAAGGCGGAAAGTCTCACAAGTCTGCAGATGGGCAAGCTTCTTGTTAAGCAGGACCTCAAGCAGCATATAGCGGCTTCAGCAGTTGAACTCGCCGAATCAATTGACGCCAAATGCCTGATCGTAATAACGAAAAAAGGATTGATGGCTCAGCTGACAACAAACTGCAGACCGGCCAAGACCCCTATTCATGCGGTAACTTTCGATAGCAGAATAAAACGGCAGCTCTGTTTGAACAGGGCCGTAACCGCACATCTTATGGAAGAATCCGAAGATCCCGAACAGAGGATCGAAGAAGCCTTTAAGCTTCTGAAACAAAAACAGGTGTTAAATCCGGGAGACCGCGTTGTGCTCGTATCCGACGTTATCACGACCGCCGGCATAGATTCAATCCAATTACGGAAAATAGCGTAAATTGGCCAATTCAATCAAAAGCAACAGCAACTGTGTCTCCATATCTTGCTATCGACAATTTATCTTCCAAACAGTATTGCATATTTTTGCTTTCTTATTATCCTTACATGTAAGGAGATATGTTGTTATGGAAATTTCTAAAATTACTTCGAAAGGTCAAGTCACTATTCCTCACGCATTGCGTAAGGCCGCACACTTTAAAACAGGTGACAAACTTGTTTTTGAGCTAGACGGAGACCGGGTTATTGTAACCAAGCTCAAACCCACTAAAGACGCTTATTTGGACAGCATTTCTTTAAACCTTGAGGAGTGGCTGTCGGATGAGGATGAAGAGGCATGGCGTGACCTTTAAACCTCATGATATCGTAGTTGTTTATTTTCCCTTTACCGATTCTTCTGTTAAAAAACGCAGGCCCGCTTTGATTATATCATCCGAAGAGTTTAACGAAAACCACGATCAATTGATTTTAGCGATGATCACGACCGCCAAGCATAGTTCCTGGCGAAGCGATATTAAACTCAAGGACCATGCCGACGCCAACTTAGCGGTGCCATCGATAGTGCGCTTGAAACTCTTTACGTTAGAAAAATCGATGGTTATTCGACGACTAGGATGTTTATCGAAGAAGGATAAAAATTCCGTTAATATTTCTTTGAAAAAATATATATTGGACCCAGCACTTTAACTTTCCCCGCCTAAAGCATAACCACGCACACAGCCGTAATAATAAACGCGCCGATAAAATTAAGCACTACCCCCTTCCTCACCATCACCCTAGCCGGGAAAGCTCCTGTACTGAATACCACAACGTTCGGCGCCGTGGCAACTGGAAGCATAAACGCGCAGCTTGCGCTCATTGCCGCGGGCACCATCAGCAAGGCCGGTTCAATGTCCATCGCCATCGCGGTAGCAGCCAGAATCGGCATCATCAGAGTTGTGGTTGCGGTATTGCTCGTGAGTTCCGTGAGAAAAGTAATCGCAAGACAGATAACGGCCATTATTAAAACGATATGCAAAACGCCAAGACCGGAGAGCGCTTCCCCGAGCGCGGCGCTCAGCCCGGACGCCATGAAAGCTTTGGCGATCGCTATACCGCCGCCGAACAGAATAAGGATTCCCCAGGGTATGCTGCTTGCGGTATCCCAGTCAAGCAACCTGCCTCCCCTGCCGTTGGGCGCGAGAAACATTACTATGACGGCCGCAAGCGCCACGCTGGCGTCAGTGGCTCCCGGGACACCGAACCAGGTTTTCCAGCCGCCAAATGGTTCGCTACGCGTCATCCAGGCAACCGCAGTTAGCAAAAACACTATCAGCACGCGCGCCTCGTGACAACTCCACTTTCCCACTTCGGGCATACTGAAACCGCCCGAGCCGGTGAGGCGCCGCGTGAGGTAAAAACCGATTATCGGAACGAAAATCACGACGACCGGAATTGCCCAGCTCATCCAGGTAAGAAACGAAATCTCCACGCCGGTACTCTGGAAATAAATCTCGCTGAACACGAGGTTGGGGGGAGTTCCTATCGGCGTTCCGATGCCGCCCACGCTCGCCGCGTACGCAATTCCGAGCAACAGGGGGACTGCAAGGGATCTATCCGATGACTTTTCCAAAACCGCCAAGGCCACGGGAAGCATCATAAGCGTCGTGGCGGTATTGGAAATCCACATGCTCAGCACCGCCGAAGCAGCCATGAAACCAAAGACCAGCCGCCTTTTGCTTGACCCTCCGAAGAAATTAACCATGGTGAGCGCTATGCGCCTGTGGGCTCCGCTGCTCGCCATCGCCGTTGACAGAATGAATCCTCCGAGAAGCAGCAATATAAGCGGGGCTCCGTAGGATTCGCTTATTTCCCTGGGAGAAAGAACGCCCAGAACCGGGAAAAGGGCAAACGGCAAAAGCGAAGTCACAGGAATCGGTACGGGTTCGAACACCCACCACACCGCGCACACGGCGGAAACCGCAGCGGTCCAGCAGGCGTCACTTTCCCAGCCGAGGAATTTTAGCGTAAAGAAAAGGACCGCACCCAAAGCAGGGCCCGCAACGAGAAAAAACAGAGAACTCCCGCTGTTTGGGAAGTCTTTCTTTCCGCACATCTCAGCAATCCACGTCCCTAAGGACTTTTTCTATCTCGTAGCCCGCGGCGATAGTCGCAACCTTGGAGACAAGATCAAATGCCGGAGGAATCCCGCTTGCGAAGGAGCCATCACACGCAAGAAACTCCATCCCCTTTGAATTAAGGTTCTCAAGTTCGCCCCGAAGAGGGTTAACCCTGTAGAACATCCCCGCCACCTGGGATTCGACAAGGTAAACGACGGGCTCGCCGACAAGACCGTCCCCGACGCGAAGCGATGTCGGCACACCCTCCTGTATTACCACGTCCCGAACCGGCACTCCTCCCTTCGAAACCCTCATCCTTTTCCTGTCGCGCGAGTTCATCTCCGCTATGCTCCTCGGGTCGGTGATGCTCGCAACTGCCATGCCGTAGGTCCCCGAATTGCTTTTGACGAAAAGCGAGGGCTCGTGGTCTATGCCTCTTCTCGAATACTCGTCCTTAACTATTGAAAGAATTTCGCCGGCCTGTTGGGAAACCCGCTCCCTGTCCTCGGGAAAATCGAAATCCACCCCGCTTTCCAAGACGGTTTCAACCGACATCACCCAGGGATCCACCTCCAGTATCTCGGCAAGTTCGCCGCAGAGACGGTTATAGAACTCAAAATGCACGTCCTTTTTTCTCGCGTGCCACCCTATTTCAACGGGCGGCAAAACAGGCTGGCGCAAGTTGTGCAGGGTTTTCGGACACTTCTCCGAAAAATCGTTGTTTATCATCACGATATCGGGCAGGAATCCGTCTATCATCGCCGAGCCATTTTCCTGAAAAACCCGCTTCGCCTCGATTACCTCTCCGCTTGCCGAACTGAACGAGACAGTCTCCCTTCGAAATTCCTCGTTCGCAATGCCTACGCACACCTCGTAGCCCACATCCTCCAAAACGGACTTTATTACCCAGACATTTTCCCAGTAATAGGCGTTTTTGGTGTTGAGCTCGGGAACCAAAAGGATTTTTTCGGAGCGCGGGTACCTGGAAAAAAGATATTCCCTGAAGAGCTTTCCCGCGTTTTTCCTAAATCCCGCAGAAAGGTTGTTAAAGCCCGCGGGAAAAACATTGGTGTCTATAGGGGCAATCTTATGCTCGGAGAAACGCAGGTCAACGGAGCTGTAAAGCGGTACCATCACCTTTTCGCAATGGAACTCTATCCAGCGGGAAATCTCCCCGCGTTTGCCAGCGATATTTCTTTCAAGCTGCTCTATAAGCATCGTACGCCAGATCAGGCCCTCACGACGAAAGTTCCGCAGAGACGGTCGCTGAGAGTTTTACGTTGCGGGTCAAACACCGAAAGCGCAAAACCCGTGAAAACAGTGGCCACAGAAAAAATCCAGCCGACCCACCTGAGCAAATTCGTCCGAAACCCGGCAGCAGAGCCGTCCCGCATCACCACGCGGATACCCGCAACCGAGTTTCCAAGAGTCGTCCCGCACCAGGAGGGAAGAAAAATGAAATACGTGGTCGCCAGCACGTAAGCACAAAGACATATCCACCCCCATATGGAAACAAATTCTCCGAAGCCCGGGAAAAAAGTTTCTCCGATGAGATTCGCCCCCGAGAAAAGCGCGGCCGCGGCAACGCAAAGAGTAAACAGAAGATCGACGGAAAATGCGAAAAGTCTCTCCCCGAAGGCCGCGGGAACCATCCCGTGGGGCAGGGGCGGTGGACTCTCTTTTTCTATTTGCTTTTCCTGTTCCTGCTGCTCTTCTTGCTCCGTGATCTCCTCGCCCAGATCATCTCTTTCAAAGGCAAGAAAATCCTCAAGTTCGCCCTCGGGCAACCCTTCGTCTTGAGGACCGCTCTCAGGGCTGAGTTCAAATGTCGCCCCAACTGTCTTGACCCCGGCTAGAACATCGTCGGCAACGGGCTGCACGCCCCTGTCAATAACCACCTCCGTGCTCAACTCGTCTTCATAGAGATACTTGAAAATAGGTACGGGAGACAGGGCGGCCCCGCATTTCTTGCACTCCTCAAGATAATCAAAGCTCGTGTAGCCGCACTCAGGACATTTCATGGTGGGAACCCCGCCGAAGCTACATCCCGGAACTTTCAGACTTCAGGGAAAGTCGATAATCCACGGCGTTTCTAATCGCTTTCATGTTGGCCCCTCCCGAAATCACGAAGCCGTCAACCACGAATGTCGGAGTGCCGCTTACCCCGATCGATTTGCCCTCATCCATTTCCGAAGCGACCCTTCGCTTGGTTTCCTCGGATTCAACGCACTGATTGTATTTTTTCATGTCGACACCGAGTTTGCGCGCCATCTCCGCAAAGGTCTCTTTGGCGTCGGCAACCTTTATTTCACCCTGCTTTTCGAAAATGGTGTCATGGAGCTCCCAGAATTTGTCGTTTGCCTGGTCGTACACGCAAAGAGAGGCGATTGAGGCATCCTCGGCCCACTTGTGAAACGAAAGCGGGAACTGCTTGTAAAACAATCTGACTTTGCCCTGGTAGTCCTTGAGAAAGTCTGCGACCTCGTTTGCTGCCCTGGCACAGTAGCCACATTGAAAATCCGAGTACTCAACCACGGTTATCGGGGCATCGAGATTTCCTTTTGAAGGAACATTCTCAAGAGAGATCTTCTGGGCTGCCTCGGCTGCTGGGTCTTTGTCAAGATTTTCAAGCCTGCCGACCATTATTGTTTTGCGGTCTCCTGAAACCAGAATGGGAACCTGTCCGCCTTCCGAGGCAATAAACCCTTGCCTGACTCCCGGAACACCCGTCTCCTTCATCTCATTCACCCTTACGATGGGCACGTTGCCCATTATCAAAAAATTCCCGTCACGACTTACAAGAAACGGGAAGCTCCGGTTTTTGCCGTCAGGAAATCCGACTTCGTATTTGCCCTTCTTGAATCCCTTCATCTCAGAATCTTCCCCCTTAACCGCCTTTACCGTAAAGCCAGCTGGAAGATAAACCCCATAGCGGTTCTTGAAGTGGTACTCAAGTTTCCCAGAGTCAATGTTATCGAGCGCGAATAGACTCGTGGGGGAAAGAAAAACCGCTGCCAGGATCGCTAAAACAGCCGTCGCAAAAACAGATTCTCTCGCCTTTCGGGAGAATACTTCTTTTCTCATATTGTGGAAGCTCCTTGCCAGTTATGATTCGCCGAAAACGGTGGCGAAGATATGGTCTATGTTTTTTAGGTCTTCTTCAAGTTCAAAACACGAATCGATCTCTTCATCCGAAAGGATACCCGTTATCTGCAAGTCGGTTTTCAGCAGATCCCGGAAATCCTTTTTTCCCTCCCAGCACTTCATGGCGTTTCGCTGCACAAGTAAGTAGGCCTCCTCCCTTGAAAGGCCCTCTTTTACAAGCTTAAGGAGAACCTTCTGGGAAAAAACAAGTCCCCGGGTAATCCAGATGTTGCTCTCGAGCTTATCGGGATAGATCCGCAGGCCCTCGATCAGGCCGCAGAGCCTCTCAAGCATGAAATCAACAAGTATTGTTCCGTCGGGACCTATGACCCTCTCGACGGAGGAGTGACTTATGTCCCTTTCGTGCCAGAGGGCTATGTTTTCAAGAGCCGCGGCAGAGTGGGACCTTACTATCCTTGAGAGTCCGCAGAGGTTTTCCGAAAGCACAGGATTTCTCTTGTGCGGCATTGCGGAAGATCCCTTCTGCCCCTCGGTAAAAGGTTCTTCCATCTCTCCTACCTCGGTTCTCTGGTAATGTCTTATCTCGGTAGCAATTTTCTCCACCGAAGCCGCTATGAGAGAAAGGCAGAGAAAATACTGCGCGTAAATGTCTCTTTGTATCACCTGCGTCGATATCCCCGCAGGACGGAGCCCAAGCAGCTCGCACGCGTAACGCTCAACCTCCGGAGTTATGTTGGCGTAGGTGCCGACGGCGCCCGACATCATCCCCACGCTCACGGCGTCCCGCGCTGAATTCATTCTCTCAAGGTTCCTTCTCATCTCGTCATACCACAGGGCAAACACCAAGCCCAGAGTTCTGGGTTCGGCGTGTATGCCGTGGGAGCGCCCGATCATCGGAGTATCCTTGTAGTCAAACGCCTTTTTGCGGAGAATCTCGAGCAGCTTCTCAAGACCCCCGACTATCAGTCCTCCCGCATTGCGAAGCTGTATAGAAAAAGCGGTGTCAAGAACATCTGAAGAAGTCATTCCGAGGTGAATGAACCTCGAATCATCTCCGACGTACTCGGAAACGCAGGTGAGAAAAGCCAGAACGTCGTGCTTAAGCCCCCTTTCAAGCTCGGCAATTCTTTCTACGTCAAAGGCGGCTTTTTCCTTTATGCTGGATAAAGAGTCGTCAGGAATCTCCCCGTAGTGCGCCCACGCTTCGCACACGGCGAGCTCAACCTCGAGCCAGATGCGGTAGCGGTTCTCATCCGACCATATCTGCGACATTTCCTCTCTGGAGTACCTTGAGATCAAATCGTTATAACCTCCCCGGCCGCGCTCCGCGGAGCCACGGCCAAAGCGACACGGCCTTCAGCGCCTCTTCGGCGCAGAATTTCAAGCGAGCATCCAAGCGCCATCTCGGGAGTGTTGTTACTCGCGCTTAGGTGCGCCAGCAGAACGTATTTTAACCCGTCGTGCAGAACATCGCCCAGAAGAGATGCTGACTGATCATTCGACAGGTGCCCGTGCCCTCCGCTTATTCTCTGCTTGAGGTACGGCGGGTAGGAACCCGAGAAAAGCATTTCCCTGTCATGATTCGATTCGAGAACGAGGGCGTCGCAGTTTTTAAGGCTCTCCCTCACAAGCGCCGTGGGTTTCCCTATGTCGGTAACTATGCCTACTTTGACGCGGCCATCGGTTACGGTGAAACCGACCGGGTCGATGGCGTCGTGCGCCACCGAGAAGGGAGTAAGGGTAAGATCGTTAATACGAAACGGTTCTTCTGAGTCAAATTCCCTCAGTTCCTCTATCCCGCCATTGGGCAAACGTGAAGCCTTGGCACCGTTTCCGTTATTGCGTCCGTTTCTTTTTCCTTCCCAGAAACCAACGGTTTCACCCGACACGTAAACAGGCACTGCGGACATTTTCCCGACAGCTCTTGAGTGGTCCTCGTGCTCGTGCGAAAGCACCACAGCGTCAAGATCGGTCACGGCTATACCCATATCCCCGAGACTCCGCGAGATCCTTCGGAAGCTAATCCCCGCGTCAATCAGTATTTTCGAGTATTTCGACTCAAGATAAAGCGAGTTGCCAGAACTGCCGCTGGCAAGAGTGCAGAATTTCATCATGTTTCGTCCATGCGAAAACCCGGCTGTGTGGAAAATCAAAAAACCGGTGCATTTCGCCCGGAATACAGTAATTATAACTGACCAGTAGAAATCGGTGAAAAACCGCCGACCGTCTCCCCGAACCCGAAACGGAGAACTTGTTAAAACTCAAGCCTTCATATATTCTATAGTTGTTCCCTCGGAAGGGCCGGATTATTAATGAGACTCTCTATTACACTTTCCATAGCGTTTGCACTTGCTGCGTTTGCCCTCGGTCCCGACTACTTTTCACTTTCCCGCTCGGTTCTCACTGCCGTCGGCTGCGGGATATTCGCTTTTGTGGTTCTTGTAGGTTTCCGGATGCTTTTCAGGAAAATCTCGCTTCGCCAGGCACTCGGAATGTCAGTCGGAATGCTCACAGCCATTTTCATATACCTCGCGCTGCTCACTATCCTTAACAGCTTTCCGCTAGCCGGGCCCCTGCTTCCCCATGTAAAAGCGGGAATCTTCTTGCTTCTCGTTTGCGTAGGCGCGGTAATAGGTTTTGACAAAACATCCCTTGCCACGGCAGCATCCGACTCGTTTTTCAGGCAGCCGGAGGCGCTTGCCCCGAAAATACTTGACACGAGCGTCATAATAGACGGGCGCATCGCCGACATCGCCGAAACGGGATTTCTCCAAGGAGAACTAATAATACCCAAATTCATCATCCAGGAACTTCAGTACATAGCGGATTCCTCGGACCCCGCAAGAAAAACTCGCGGCAGAAGGGGGCTTGACATCATAAACAGGATGCAAAATGACATCCCCTCGATCAGCGTCAGCATCACCGATCATGATTTCGAACACATAAAAGACGCGGACATAAAACTCATTGAGCTCTCGAAGAAATTGAACGGAATACTGGTCACCAACGACTACAACCTAAAGAAGATCGCCGACCTCGAGAAAATCACCGTGCTTAACATAAACAACCTGAACCACGCTCTGAGACCCGTTGTGGAACAGGGGCAGACAATAAGAATAAGCCTCGTAAAACCCGGAAAGGAACAGCATCAGGCGGTCGGCTATCTCGACGACGGAACAATGGTGGTAACGGACAACGCCTCAAGACAGATAGGAAAAGACGTGGACGTTTCAGTGAGAAGCATGGTTCAGACACCGACCGGAAGGATAGTTTTCGCAAAACTGAAAAAAGAGGGCTGACCCCGTGAGTACCCCAAAAGTCTCAGCCGTAGTGGCGGCCGCCGGTCTTTCTAAAAGATTCTCCACTCATGGGAAAAAACAGTTCGCCGCACTCGGCGGAAAACCTCTTCTTACCTACTGCCTTTCGACTTTCGAGTCGAGCGGACTCATAACAAGCGTAGTGGTCGTAGTGCCCGAGGACGAAATTTCGCGCTCAAGGGAACTGCTCGAGAGCTTCGGGTTTGAAAAAATCACCTCGGTAGTCGCCGGGGGCGAAAAAAGACATGTATCCGTAAGAAACGGTTTTCGCGCCACACCCCCGGACAGTGACATGGTGCTAATTCACGACGCTGCGAGACCTTTCGTTGATAACGACACGATCAAAAGAGTCATAGAGGGGTGCGCCCGCACAGGCGCTTGCATATGCGCCGTTCCCGTTACGGACACGTTGAAGCGGGCGCATGAGCCCGGACCGTTTATTTCGGAAACGGTTCCAAGGGAGAAACTCTGGAGAGCCCAGACTCCGCAGGCTTTTCGCCGGGAGATACTCGCGGAAATCTATTGCTCAGACGGCATCGCAGATCTTGACGCGACCGACGAATCGGCGCTTGCCGAAGCGAAGGGAATAAAGGTAAGCGTGGCAGCGGGAGACGACCTTAACATAAAAATCACAACCGCAGCCGATTTCAAAATAGCTCAGCTTATCGTAAGCAAAGGAGAAGTGGTCAATGTACAGAATAGGAACGGGGTTTGACGCGCACGCGTTTTGCGAGGAAAGAGCGCTCATACTGGGCGGCGTTGAGATTCAGGGCTGCCGGGGGCTTGCCGGTCATTCCGACGCTGACGTGCTTTCCCACGCGGTTGCTGACGCTATTTTGGGAGCTATCGGCGAGGGAGACCTAGGAAAACACTTTCCGCCGAACGACCCAAAATACAAGGATGCTTCAAGCCTCTCAATTCTCTCCCGAGTCGCCCGGATGATGGCAGGCAAGGGCTACCGCATAGAAAATATTGATTGCACGGTGGTGTGCGAGGAGCCAAGAATTTCTCCTCACTCATCCTCTATGGAGGAGAAAATCGCCGATGCCCTGGGAATTTCGAGCGACGCCGTAAACGTAAAGGGAACTTCAGCCGAAGGCTTGGGTTTTACAGGAAGAAAAGAAGGTATAGCAGCCATGGCTTCAGCGTGCCTAAGCCCGGATCCACCGAAACCATAATTCTTTGGAAAAGCTCCTTTCCGCTCTTGGAACTCAAGAGTTGGTGCAGTTACTCCGATCGAATCCGGTTTTAATGCCTCTACATCTTGCTATCGAGAAAATTCCTGAATGTGGAAATGTTGCTCTCGCGGGCCTCGGGCACAGTTCCCGTGAACACAATTTCTCCCTCGTAAAGAAACGCTATCCTGTCAGAAACCTCGTAGGCGGTGCCTATGTCGTGGGTAATTACGACCCCGGTTATTCTGAGCCGGTCTCTCATGTTCTTTATCAGTTTGGCGATCCTTTTTATATTGGGAGGATCAAGACCGGTCGTGGGCTCGTCGTAGAGAAGAATCTTCGGGCGGGTGGCGATCGCTCTTGCAAGAGCCACCCTTTTTTTCATCCCTCCGCTCAGTTCCCCGGGGTACTTGTCTTCGATTCCCGGAAGATCGACCAGTTCAAGGTTTCGGGCAACTGCTTTTTTTATCTCCTCGGGGGAAAGATCCGAATTTTCAATCAGAGGATAAGCTATATTCTCCTCTACGGTAAGCGAGTCAAAAAGGGCGGAGCCCTGAAATAGCATGCCCGTCTCCTTTCTTATTTTGACAAGTTGCTTCTCGTCCATCTGCACCGTATCCTCTCCCAGAACCACGACCTTTCCGCTGTCGGGTTTAACGAGACCGTTTATCTCCTTTAGCAAAACGCTTTTCCCGACTCCGCTCTCCCCCAAGACGGTAATTATCTCTCCGCTTCTTACGGAAAGATTTATTCCCCTGTGAACAATCTTTCCGTCAAAGGACTTACACACATCCGTCATTTCGATTATGTTTTCCGACATGGGAACCTCAGGAGTTTAAATTTACTTTATCGTAACTATATGTAAAAATGGGGTATAGAGAGTAAGTTATATGAGACTGTGAAGATATTCCGGGGTTTCGCATTATCCGGCGAAGCTTCCAGACCCAAGAAGGCAGTGGGGGAATGCGAGAACTGGTTTCGCTGGACTTGTCCAAAGAGATTCCAGATTATTCTTTTACAGCCTCAATTGCTTTCATAAAGGTGCAACCTATTTCAGAATTGTAATTCAGGAGGGGATATTATGAAGGGTTTTCGAGGTTTTGTAATCACGTTAGGCGTGATGTTTGCTATGATGACTTTTTTCCCGGGCATTTCCGCTTTTGCCGATGGGTCCCATGACAATCCTCAAACGACGGCCGAGCAGGTCAGCAACCGAGATACAACGAAAAGTTTCGTGCTACATGCGAAACAACATATAGATGCTGATTGTTGCAAAAAACCGAAGCGCACTTTCGACTCTCTACAGGGACATGAGAGCGGAAGGAATTTGGAAACAAGGTTCCGTCTACCTGATTGCCTTGCGTCTTGATGGTACCGTGGTAAACCATGGCAAGTATACCAAATCCTTGTTTGGGGCTTCACTGGCTGATATTCCGACTGTAAGTACTCTTCTCATGCGTCTACGACAAGACGCTCAGGGGGGACCGGTCTGTGAGGAATATGATATGGGTGAATCTATGAGGTGGAGTTGTGCCGTTGTATATACCAACGCGCTCGGGGGGAAGAATGTTTTAATCGGCGGTTTTGATCACGAGCCGGATATGAATATAAGCCATTTTGACTGTCCTGATCATAAACCTGCTGTAACTGCCCAGCAAGTGAGTGAGAGTCAGAGTGAAGAAGACCTCGAGAATTTTGTAAAGGGGGCAATTATGCGGATCAGAGGAACTCTGGGAGAGGGTGCTGCTGGATTGCAAGGGAATATCAGCAGAGTTCAGCGTCTCGGCAAAGAAGGGCCTTGGAAGCACGATTCCATATATCTCTTTATTATGACTACAGGCACTGACCGCACCCCGCCTGTAGTGTTTCTTAACGGGAACAATCCGGAGTTCACCGGCAGTCCTTTTGTGGATATTCTTGACGAAGATGGAGTTGATGTCGGGGGGACAATCATTGAAGCGGCTGGAGAAGATGGGAAAGGAGACATTGTCCGGTATAAATGGGACAATCCGCTTATAACCGAAGACGATGTTAATGAACCTGGGATGTCTCCCGGCACGTCGCCCAAGGTCAGTTATGTTGAGGGAGCGCAAATTGATCCAAGATTTGGTGTTTGGATTTTTGGTTCCGGCATTTACCCTCCGGCCGAAGATGAAGATGATGACGGATGCGCCATTGCGGGGGCGAACAGCAAGCCTTGGAGTGCCGTTTTCAATCTGTTTTTGGTAGTGTTCTCAATCTGTATTGCGTTTTGGTGGAGAGACCGGTCAAAGAAGTAAAGCGAATTTTCCGGCTAGAGTCTCTCTGATTCCGTAAGAAAGACGGTTAATTCCGGCGGTCCCATTTTATCTGTTCCACCATTTTTACGTACATAGAGACAAGTGCAGGGTTGCTGAGAGAGTCTGAGTCAGGCTGAATGGAACCGTATCTATATTCATTGCAAAACGGCGGCCAATTCAATTTGCTTCAAGTACACTTCTGGTCGGGGCGATCCCACGCTAGGCTTGGTCAGTGATTTAATCGTAAATTCACAGGGAGTTAAAAAGAATCGCTGATTTTTCCCTCCGAAGCCGGTATAAACAGTAAGCATGGGTTTCGTACTGTCAACCTCAAAGGCCGGGTGTCCACAGTTCAATGCGCGGGAGGTTGTCGTGAGGGTTGCGCGTACTGACGAAACGGGCAAAAAGAGCGGCCTTGCGGTAGAGACTGCCCGTGTCCAGGGTTTGTGGACTCCCCGGCCTGGTATGCTTCGGAATTCGCTAACAAGCATAGGATTACCCTGACATTCTGGTATAATCTACTTGCAACTGTCCGCAGTTGTATATATAATCCCAGACTTGGCTTTTTATTTCGAGAGATTAAAAGGAGAGGAAAATGGCGCACGAATTACCTGATCTTCCTTATGATCATGACGCTTTGGAGCCGCATATAGACGCGGAAACGATGAGAATACATCATTCAAAGCATCATCAAGGGTACGTAAACAACTTAAACGCAGCGCTGGAGAAACATCCGGAGTTGGCGGACAAATCGCTTGAGGAACTGCTCGGCGATCTTGACTCCGTTCCCGAAGACATAAGAACCGCAGTAAGAAACAACGGCGGAGGGCACGCAAATCACAGCCTTTTCTGGCCGTGCATGGCTCCCGGTTCTGGAGGAACGCCTTCGGGTGAGCTTGCCGATGCCATAGATTCCGCGTTCGGAAGCTTCGACGCTTTCGCCGAGGCATTCTCCAAGGCAGCCGCCACCAGATTCGGAAGCGGCTGGGCGTGGCTTTGCGTGGACGAGGGCGGAGGGCTCGTGGTAACATCCACCCCAAACCAGGATAACCCGGTTTCCGAGGGACTGAAACCCATTCTGGGTCTCGACGTCTGGGAGCATGCATATTATCTGAACTACCAGAACAGAAGGCCCGACTACGTGAAGGCGTGGTGGAATGTGGTGAACTGGGAACAGGTTTCGGAGAACTTCACCGGGGCGAAGTAATTCCCACAAAACCACACCCGGAAAAAAACGCTTACATTTTAGCCCGAAAAATCTTATAATCCCTTAATAGGGGCGGAAGGTGCTAATTTTCATTGCCCGCTTGGGCTTTGAAAACCTTTTTTATTGCCTCCGTTTTTCAATCAGGGAATTGGTGAAAAAGCAAGATGGACATTAAATATAAAGATTTTCAGGGTAATGCGGAACACGACGCCGGGTTTGAATCCTATGATGTTGACGACGACATCGAGGAAAACGAAACCGAAGAGAGTTTTGACAGCCCGGACGAAGAGGAACTGAAACCCAGAGGGAAGGACAAAGAGAAGGACAAGTGGATCCCCGATGAACAGCTCCGGCTTCTTTACGTCTACTTTAAGGACATGGCAGTTGAGCCTCTTTTCGCCGCGAAGCAGGAAGTCGAGATATCTGCGAGAATCAAGATGTGCGAAATCAGGATGGCCAAGGTTCCTAAGAGCATTGAAAAATACGAGAAAATCCGCACAAGAAAAAACTCGGCCAGGGCGCGTGCGATAGCACACAGAATAGCGGTCCTGCGCGCTATGGAGAGAATTTATGTCGACTGGGCGCTCAAACTCAAGCAGAAGTTCGTAAAAGCCAACCTGAGACTCGTAATAACGATTTCGAGAAGATACATGAGCAGGGGGCTGCCGCTTCCGGATCTCATCCAGGAAGGAAACCTCGGTCTAATGCGCGCGGTTGAAAGATTTGATTACACAAAGGGCTACAAGTTCTCCACCTACGCCTCATGGTGGATACACCAGGCCATACTCAGGGCCCTTCAGGGACAGACCAGGACTATAAAGGTCCCTGTTTACCTGCTGGAGCAGGCAAACAGGGTTTACAAGACGAGTGCGAAGCTTAGCAAGGAAATGGGAAGAAAGCCGACGCCCAAGGAAATAGCCGAGGCATCGGGAATCTCAGCAGAGGTTATAAACAGGATTCTCAATTCCACAAACGACGCTATAAGCCTCGACACGCCGGTTCTCGACGGGGAGAAGACCACGCTTCTTGATTCGGTCGCGGATAAGGAAGCTAAAATCCCCGACACGATAATAGCGAAGATGTCTCTCGCGGAAAAGCTGAAGGAAGCTCTTACCCTTCTGAATCAAAGAGAAGAGGAGATCATCAGGCTTCGCTTCGGCATAGGACGCCAGAGCACCTACACTCTTGATGAGATCGGCAAGAGGTTCAATCTGACCAGGGAAAGGATAAGGCAGATAGAAAAGGCCGCCCTCGGGAAACTCGCAAGTTCCGGCGTGAGAAAAGACCTAGAAAGTTTCCTCAAGCAGTAGAGCAGAACCGCGGCCCGTTTAGCCGAAACCGTAGTAATCAATCCCCAGATGGCTTATCAGTTCCTCGCCCCGCAGGTAGCGAAGCGTGTTCTGCAGCTTGGTGAACTGAACGAAAAGATCGTGCTCGGGGTAGAGCCTCTTATCGACCATGGGGCTTTTGAAATAAAAGGAAAGCCACTCCTGGACCCCGTAGATACCGGCGCGATGCGCAAGATCTAGGAACAGCACGAGATCAAGAACCACCGGTGCGGCAAGTATGCTGTCGCGGCAGAGAAAATTGACCTTTATCTGCATGGGATAATCAAGCCATCCGAAAACGTCTATATTGTCCCACGCCTCTTTTTCGTCTCCGCGCGGCGGGTAGTAGTTTATTCTTACCTTGTGGTAGTAATCCGAGTAAAGCTCAGGATTTATATCGGGCTGAAATATGTACTCAAGTGCACCCAGCTTGCTTTCTTCCTTGGTTTTGAAAGAACCGGGATCATCAAGCACCTCTCCGTCCCGGTTACCCAGTATATTGGTTGAAAACCACCCGTTGAGCCCGAGCATCCTGCTTTTAAGACCCGGAGCCAGGATAGTCTTCATGAGTGTCTGGCCGGTTTTGAAGTCTTTGCCGGCTATTGGAACCTCGTTTTCAATCGCGAGCTGCTGAAGCGCGGGGATGTCCACGGACAGATTCGGGGCCCCGTTTCCGTAGGAGGCACCGCATTTTATGGCCGCGTAGGCGTAGATCATGCTCGGGGGAATATCGTCGTGATTTTCCCTTAGCCCTTTCTCGAAACTCTCTATGGTTTCGTGAACTTCCGACGGCTCAAGATATACCTCGGTACTCCCGCACCAGAGCATTACCAGCCTTTCGATATCGTTTTCCCTCTGGAATCTCTTTATGTCCCTGATCAGGGCCTCGGCAAGATGCATCTTCGTCTTGCCCTTCTTTACGTAGGAACCCTTGAGATTACGGACGTACCTGTTATCGAAAACAGCCCGCATAGGAGACTCTTTTGCAAGATCCCGTCTTATCTTCCCGAGAAGTTCGGGACTGAGCACTCCGGCCCGAAGCGCCGAGGCGTGGCAGTCTTCATCGTGTATGTCCCATCCGGCAAACACCATGTCCTGGATTTCGGCCAGCGGAACCAAATCTTTTATGAGAGGAAAGTTCTTCTCGGTTCTTTTGCCGAGTCTGATTTTCCCCATCTGCGTCAGGGAGCCGATGGGCCTTCCCACTCCCTTTACCACCGCCTTTACGCCCGCTATGAAAGTTGTGCTTACCGCCCCGCTCATCCCGGGGATCAGCACCCCAAGCTTTCCCTTGGCCGGGCGGATGTCGAATTTTCTCTGGAACTTCTGGTTTGGATCGGTCAAGTATGAATTACCTTTTGGAGAACTGCTGTCCCCTTCTCGCCTTGCGTTTCCCATACTTTTTGCTCTCAACCATCCTGGGGTCGCGTTTCAGCAGTCCGGAAACCTTGAGTTTCTTGCGAAGCGACTCGTTGGCCTTGAGAAGGGCTCTGGCAAGTCCGTGGCTCATGGCTCCCGCCTGACCGGTAAGGCCTCCTCCCTTCACCCTGACCATCACGTCATATTCCATGGAAGTATCGGTGACGCTAAGTGGTTCGCGGGCCTTTATCTGCCATACTTCTCTGGGAAAGTACTCTTCCACGGATTTTTTGTTCACGGTAATGGAACCGCTGCCTCTCCTGAGCCAAACTCTTGCGATTGACGTTTTTCTTCTCCCCGTGCCATTGTAAATAACGGTTTCAGGCATAATGAATCAGACCTCCAGAACCTCGGGATTTTGGGCCATGTGCGGATGCTTGTCTCCGACATAGATTTTCATCCGCTGTATGAGTTTCTTCTGCCACCTGTTTTTGGGAAGCATTCCCCAGACGGCCTTGCGGATTATCTCTCCCGGCTTTTTCTCAGCCAGTTCTTGCGCAGTAACGGATTTAAGTCCCCCCGGATAGTGGGAATGGCTGTAGTAGGTTTTCTGGTCCCACTTCCTGCCAGAGAACGTGGCTTTGTCGGCGTTGACTATAACGACGAAATCTCCGATATCCGAATGAGGAGCAAACTGCGGTTTGCCCTTGCCCCTAAGAATCGAGACCACCTTGGTTGCAAGCCTTCCGACGGGTTTTCCCCGAGCGTCGATCAGGTACCACTTCTTTTCAAAATCGTCGTTTCTGGCCATGAATGACTTCATAGTATTCTCTCTTCGGATAAATTAAGGGTATCGATTTTACCGAATGTAACCTCAAAGTCAAAGAAATTTAAGCGGGCAGGACAAAAGATTTAGAAGTCATAAAAAGCAATGACGAATATTTTCGAGAGAATGAAGTCGAAAAGTATTATCAGGAAAAGCGAGATCACAACAGTCTTAGTGGTGGCGTTTCCGACCCCGCGTGTTCCCCCCTCAGCCTTCATTCCCACATAGCAGCCCGTGATCGCCACTATGATTCCGAAAAACAGAGTCTTGGAAATACCGGTCATCAGGTCTTCAAGGGAAACCCAGCCTCTTATGCTTTCGATGAAAAGAGTGGGTTTCACGTTAAGTTCCATCTGAGAGATGATCATCGCCCCTCCTATGCCCGCGAGGTTAGATATTACCGCAAGCAGTGGAAAAGATATGATGCATGCCATAAGCCTCGGAGAGACAAGTTTTCTGATCGGATCGGCTCCAAGGGTCTTTATGGCGTCTATCTGCTCCGTTACCTTCATCGAGCTTATCTCGGCCGTGATACCGGAACCAACCCTGCCGCCCACAAGAAGAGAGGTTATTATGGGACCGAGTTCCCTCACGAACGAGAGAGTAACCACGGGACCTACAAGCCCCTTCGCCCCGAACCACGCGAATCCCCACGCCAGCTGCACCACCATCACCATTCCGATCGCCATGGCGGAAACCACTACTATTGAGATGGAACGATAACCTATATCGTATACTTGGGCCATCAGAAGACCGTAATCATATGGGGGAGTAACAGTGGCTACGATTGAATTCCAGAAGAAAAAACAGACCTCTCCAACACCGAGAACAAAGTTAAGGAAACTGTTGGAAACCTCGGATACAAACCTGCTCATTTAGCCCAGATCTCCTCGAAACCTGAAACGAAATCAATGAACTTCCCAAGATTCGCTTTGAAGTCGGCCTGGCCCGCGGAATAACTGAAGTCATAATCGCACTTGCCAGATTTATGCACTACCGTCGCAAGCATGAAACTCTCATCGTCAAGCGACGCCTCGTATTCTGTGTATAGCCCCTCGGCACCGTCGACTTCTATATCCTTTCGCAGTTTAATCCGCTTCTTGCTCAAGCCAACCACCAAGGAATCTGAAAGCGTCTGAAGATCATAATCCCGGTCCGCGCAGAGCGAACTTACCGTTAACACGAGGTCACTCGCCGGATTGTAAAAAGCTATATCCCCACCTTCTATCGACACTCTTTCCCAGTTCTGCGAAAGAGGTGCGACACGGTAACTGTTTAGCTCCGTGGTGTAGACCCAGTCCTTCATCTTTCCGGACTTCCTGTCATCACCCGAGGCATAGTTCACCAGAAACTTCGTGGCAGAGCACGAACTCATAAGGAAAATCAGCGAAAGCCCCAAGAAAAAAAAGACCTTTTCCCGCATAGTGCAAAAACTCCATCGCCCAGTAAGGACACGTAAGTGCTTAACGTACTTGAATATATACTAAAAACCAAGCATCATAGGACCCAAAAACAAACCGAGGTGCGATATTGAGTTCCGTAACGATCTACACAAGTTATTATTGCACTTACTGCAGAAGGGCAAAAAGGCTCCTTGACAAAAAACAAGTGGACTACGAAGAGATAAGACTTGACGAGGACACAGAAAAAAGAAAGGAGCTCGTTGAGAGCCTTAACTGGAGAACCGTACCCATGATCTTCGTAAATGAGCAGTTCATAGGCGGTTACGACGACCTTGCGGCCCTTGAGCGTTCAGGGGAGCTTGACCGTATGCTTGCTTCCTAAACACAAGGCGATTCCTGATTACGCCTTCCCGTCGACTGGAAGCCTTTGACACATCCACAGCCAGCCTGTATCATTGTATTCAGATTCAGGTTAAGGGAATCGGGTGAGAATCCCGAACTGTTCCCGCAGCCGTAATAAGGGTTTTTTCCTGCCCATGCGAAGCGTGCTTGCGCTTCGGGTCACTGGCTTTAATACAGCCGGGAAGGCCGTATCTGGAAAAATTGCTCTGTTTTGATAACAGGCAACCCTTTAAGTCGGAAGACCTGCCTGCGTCAATCTAGTGGTTCTGCCTCGGGAGTTAGGCGTATGGCGATTAAAAACACATTTTTTATTTCCGGCGCATTCGCGCATTTCCTTGTTTCCGCCCTATGTGTTCATTCATTTAGCCGCTCTTCCGGGGAAAGCTATCTACCAGCACCTGGAGGAGTCAAGAATGAACAGACTTAAGATATTTTTCATCTTTATTTTGATTCCAGTTCTGTTTCCGTCCGCGGGCTTTTCGGAGGAGAAAGAAATGGAAAGAATTATTGTAACGGGTACAAAAACTTGGATTGACGCCGAGCTTCTCGGTTCTTCCGTTACCGTTATAGACAGAGAGGAGATTGAAAGAAGCGGGGAAAAGGACATCGCGGCCATACTTTCGAGAGTCCCTGGGTTCAACGTAGTCAGTTCGGGGAGCCGGGGAGGATTTACTTCCATTTTCGCAAGGGGCGGGCAGTCGGATTACAACCTCGTTATGATCAACGGCGTCCAGATAAACCAAGCCGGCGGTGGATTTGACATCTCCTCTCTTACCACTGAGAACATAGAGAGAATAGAGATAATAAAAGGCGCGCACTCGTCTCTTTACGGTTCCGACGCGGCGTCTTCCGTTATAAACATAATAACGAAGCGCGGGAGCGGAAAAATGAAAAAAGCAAGCTCCGTGGCCTTGGGATTCCGCGCCGAAGACGCAATGATCTTTGAGCATTCCTCAAGCATCTCGGGCAGTTTCGAGAAGCTGGGCTATTTCATTTCTCACCAGAGAATCATCGATGAGGGAATCCTAGAGATAAACAACGATTACAAAAATAACAACTTCACGGCGAATCTGAGTTTGGAAGCGAACGACGATTTAAATCTCTCATTTTTCTCCATATACAGAGATTCGAAGTTTGAATTCCCGACCGGAGGCGCGGGAGACAGATTTGACGCGTTCGCTGATCCGGACCAAGGAACCAAGGAAGAATCGCTCGTCACGGGTTCTGACATCATTTTTTCCCCGACCGAATGGTGGGAGAACTCATTTAAGCTCGGCTACGCGAGACTTGATCGGGAAAACTATGACGGGCCCCAGCCCCTTGAATTAGATTCACCCTTCCCTTCGGAGACTCTCGACAAAAGGATATCGCTTGAGTACGGGTCAAGTTTTTTTGTCGACTTCGATCAGGCTTCGAGCATAATCTCGACGGGTTTTGAATACGAGAAAGAAAGTTTCAAGACGGACTCACTGAATGAATCAAGAAAAAACTACGCCTTCTATGCTCAGAACAACTTCGCGCTGCTAAAGAGATTCTTCGTAACAACCGGCATAAGATATGACGACAACGATTCATTCGGGAGCGAGTGGAGTCCGAGTGTCTTCACTAGGTGGAAAATCAGGGAATCCGGAACCGAGATAAGAGGAGGAATCAGCAGAGGAATCAAAGAAGCCAATTTTTATGAAAACTTCAGTGCGGCTTTCGGAACAATACCCAACCCGGATCTAAAGCCCGAAGAGACACTGACAGCAGAAATAGGTCTCAGGCAGCCGTTGCTTGGTAACGCGGTCGAACTTGACTTGAGCTTTTTCCAAAACAAATTCAAAAACATTATCGCGTACAGCTTCACACCGTTTGAAAACGGCACCAATTACGAGAACATAAGCCGCGCAAAGTCAGAGGGAGTTGAAGCCGCAATACGGTTCCACCCTAGCAACAGCTTGACTCTAAGCGCAGCCTACACATACCTTAAAGCCGACGTAACTGATGACGGTGGCCTCGGGTCCCCGTCCTTCTCCGAAGGAGAAAGGCTCATACGGATTCCCAAGCATTCGTTTTCTTTTAACGCAGGATACTCAAAAAATGCCTTTGATCTCGACCTTTCGGGAAATTATATCGGCAGCAGGGATGATGTGAACTGGAGCGAGTTTCCTTCTACCAGAGTCACAAACGATTCTTTTTTCATCGTTGACGCTGCGGCTTCCTACGAAATCAGCGTGAAAAGATTTGTTGATAAAATCAGGTTGTTTTCAAGAATTAATAACCTGTTTGACAAGAATTATGAAGATGTTTTCGGTTTTTCATCCCCGGGGTTCAGCATGATTTCCGGAGTTTCAGTAGTCCGGTAACGAAGCGGATTCGAGAAGCTGTCTTGGCGGAGAAAAATCAAGGCTGATCTCAACTAGCCGGGGTGGGGGCTTGAGTTGAGACTGTCAAGAGACCGTGCAGGACGCAAAGTCCACAAGACAGCTCCCCGGATGCGTCCGCATCCACCGTCTTTTTAGGTCTTTGTGGGTTAAGGTTTAAATTCGGGAATAACCTCTTTCCCAAAAAGCTCAATCGAGTGCGCTATGACCTCGGCAGGAGCTTGGGGAAACACCATCCTGCACATTATGTTGCGGATTCCTGTTTTCTCCGCGTATTTTTTTACCTCCTGAACGCAGTGCTCAGGGGTGCCGATCATGAAGCGGTCTTCCGCCATATATTCGAAGAAAGGATCATCAGGGTCAGTTATGTTTTTCCCTCTTATCACTATCTTGACCCCGAGGCTTAGGTAAAACTTGTACATGTTTATCACGTACTCGGTTCCACCTGCAATGGCCTCTTCCGTACTTTCACGCACGTAAGTTTCCCGAAGCAGTATGTGCTCCACTTCGGACGGATCGCGACCGGCTTTCTCAGCCTCATCGTTATACCACCCTAGAGTATCCATTATCATGGGAACCGTCCTGCCGGGGCCGATAAGAAGCGGGTACCCGAGGCGCCCGGCCCTCCGTACGGCGGGTTCCTCGAAAGCCCCTATGTATATAGGTATGGGTCTCTGCACGGGCTTGGGAGTAACATCTATGTTTGAGAAGCTGAACCTCCTGCCTTCATAGGAAAAAGGGCCATCCTCCCAGCATTTCTCGATTATCTCTATGCCTTCTTCAATCCTCGAGGGTCTTTGCGCCACCGGAACTCCGAACCCTTCGAACTCTTCTTTTCTGTATCCTATCGCAACTCCCAGATCGAATCTTCCGCCGGAAATGAGATCGACCGTAGCAGTGTCTTCGGCCACCCTCACGGGGTTATGAAGCGTGAGTATCAAGGCTCCGGTGCCTATTCTCACCCTCTCAGTCACAGCGGCCATCGCGGCGGCCATCCCAAGGGGTGAAGAGCAGTAACCATCCTCAAGAAAATGATGCTCGGAAAGCCAGACCGAATCGAAATTCACCGCTTCGGCAAGTCTCACATGCTCCAGGGAATTTCTGTAAAGATCCACATGGTGGTAATCAAGATCCTTGTGGGTCTGCATGCTGAAGAGTCCGACTCCGAATTTCATTTCACACCTCCGGGATATTTACTGGATTATTTGCGTTTAAACTGCAAATTAACCATAATTCTACCGTGATCGCTACCTACTTCCAAAACCATAATCGAGGTGCCATATAATGGGAAAAGAAATAAAATTTGGACTTTCCGCTCCGATGCCGGGAGCTGACGTTGACGGACTCGTAAATTTCTCGATAAAAGCCGACCAGCTTGGATTCGACACTATATGGTACCCCGACCATCTGCTTTTCGTGGCGCCGGGAGCAATTGCTCCCGAGGCGTGGACCGTGGCGGCGGCGGCGGCAATGAAAACGGAAAACATAGCTTTGGGAACAGTTTCTGATCCTCACAGGATGCATCCCGCCGTTTTCGCCCAGAGACTCGCAACCGTTGATCAGCTTTCAAAGGGCAGGGTAGTGCTCTCCCTAGGAGTGGGGGAATCGATGAATCTTGACGCGTTCGGAATCGAGTGGGGAAAACCCCTTTCGAAACTCAGAGAGTCCATAGAAGTCATGGAGCTTCTTTGGGAAACCGACGAACCTGTAGATTTTGACGGGAAGTTCTACAACCTTGAGAACGCATTTTTGCAGATAAAACCCTACGAGAGAAACAAGATACCGTTTTACATGGCCACCCACACGCCCAAGGGGCTTCAGTTGACGGGAGAAAAAGGCGACGGATGGCTGCCGATAGACCTGAATCCCGATCTCTATTCCGGTTACCTCGGGGAGATAAAGGCCGCAGCGAATAACGTGGGAAGATCGCTTGACGACGGTTTTGACCCAGCCCTGTGGGTATTCACCTCTCTTGGAGAAAGCGTTGACGCCGCCTACGAGACTCTCGAACCTTTCAAGTACGTGCTGGTCATGCAGGACCAGTTGCTGAAAGCCGGCTACGACGTCGAGATACCCGAAGAATATCACGGTCTTAACTACTTCAACATAGTGCCGACGGATGAAGAGGGAAGGCAGAGGTTCAGGCAGCTCGGGCAGCTTTTCCCGAGAGAAGCCATACTTGATTTCACCATTACGGGATCGAAAAAAGACTGCATAGAGAAAATCGAGAATTTTATAGATGCGGGAGTAAGGAATTTCGTGTTGTTCTACAGGTTCAGCCCCGATCCGGACTTGGCGCTTGAAACTTACTCAAAAGAGATAATTCCTTACTTCAAATAAGCTCTCAGCGGGATTGCGTTCAATTCTGGTTGCCGCAAAAACTCTCCAAGGTAGAAATACGAGATTCGTGTTGTGTTCCTTGTCTGATTCCGTAAAAAATCCTCAAAATCGCAGGTTTTGACAAAATCATTGAGGTGTTTGAATCTCGTTCTGATGCTATAGCTGCAACAATAACGGATTAAACGCGTTAGGGAGGAACAGTTGTTAACCCACGGATTTCTCTCAATTTATTGACAATTGTCAAGGCTCCTAGTTAGTATAGAAATATGCGGTTGGTGGGATAGCCGGGTTTAAAAACTCTGAGGGAAAGCGCTTTTGAAGAAAACGGCTGCTGTTATAGTTTCTGCAATAATTCTTTCGGCTTGGGGTTCAGTGTCATGGATGGTTCTTCCATGGCACCAGATGGTAGCTAATAAGTTTACAAACGAATCCGAGGTTGCCAAAGTCATAGAGGCAAATGCCCCGAAACCGGGCATTTACTATCTGCCGTTCTCGCATAAGGATCACGAGGCGGGGGAAACTGCTGCCTTCGTAAACGCCCTCCCTCAGGCCTATCCCCCCAGCATGGTAAATCAGCTTCTGATCCAGTTCCTCGGCGATCTCGTAAGCGTTCTGATCGTTATCTGTCTGCTCTCCCAGACAGCCGGCCTGGGTTACTGGGGGCAGGTGGGGTTTGTTGCCTCTACAGGGGCGGCAATAGGGCTTATAAGCCATTTTCCTTACTGGAACTGGTTTGGTTTTCCTACTCCCTACGTAGCGCTCATCGTCATTGACAGTCTCATCGCCTGGTTTCTGGCAGGACTAATGATAGCAAGGCTGGTCGCAAGAAATACGAAAAAGGTAACCACGAGGATAGGTGTTATTGATTAACCCGCGGAGATGTCCGTCCCGGGCCCTCAGCGTTCGCCGGATGTGAGATGGTCCACAAACTCGACTCTGCTGAAGTAAAGGAAATTCAGACGGTCAGGTTCAAGCCCTTTTACGTACGGCTTGATCATGTTCTGCTGAACCGAGTTAAGATAAGGAACTATTGGAACATCGGTTTCCGTAAGAATTCTCTGGGCACTGTTGTAAAGGTCCGTTCTTTGCCTGCGATCCAGAATCCCGGCTGCCTTCTCCACTAATCGATCGTACTCAGGATTGCACCACCTAGTACGGTTATTCCCGCTTCCACATTCAAAGAGATTCATGAAATTGTGAGGATCCGGAAAATCCGCCTGCCATCCGGCCCTGAATACGGGTGGTGGATCCGTTCTGAGCGTGCTTAGATATACGGTCCATTCCTGGTTCACGAGCTTCACCTCGATGCCGAGATGCTCCTTCCACATGCTCTGGAACGCCTCGGCTACAATTCTGTTGTTTCCGGTATCCGGATAAAGAAAAGCGGTCTTCGGAAAATTCTCTCCGCCAGGATAGCCAGCCATCCCAAGAAATTTCCTCGCCTTCTGCGCATCAAACGAAATACCGATCCGGGGATTGTGGGCAAGCATGTCAATCGGTATCCATGAAGTTACGGGCACTCCCGCCCCTTGGAGAAGTCCCGCAAGGCTTTTCCTGTCTATCGAACTCGCGAAAGCCCTTCTCACCAGAGGATTGTCAAACGGGGGGGTTTTAGTGTTAAATCCTATGTAGTTGTTTCTGAAAACCACGCTCTGCTTAAAATCCGGAAGCTTCATAACCCTTGGAACCTCAAGCAGGGGAATTCCCTTGCTGTCAAGAAAATCGAGCTCCCCGCTTTCATAAAGAGCGAGGGTGGATACGGGATTCTCGTTCATTATCATCTTTACCTTCTTAGCGCTCTTGGGTTTCTCCCCCCAGTAGCCTTCATACTCCTCGATAAGAACTTCCTTATGGTGCCTCCACTCTTTTAATCTATAAGGTCCCAGAGTTACTATGTTCACAGCTTCGGTCCACCTGGTTCCGTATCTCTCAACAATATCTTTTCTCATCGGGAAAGTGGACATGAAAGTCACTAGGCTCAGAAAATAGGCCCTAGGCCTCTTAAGGGTAACAATAAGAGTATGTTCATCCGGGGCTTTTATCCCGACTTTGCCAAAATCCTTTATCTCTCCTGAGTTAAATTTCCTGGCGTTTTTTATGTCAAAAAGAAAGTAGGCATAGCTTCCGGCGGTTTCGGGTTTAAGGATCCTTTTCCATGAATAAAGGAAATCCCCGGCTCGAAGCGGCACTCCGTCTGTCCAGAGGACTTTTTTCCTTATTTTAAAGGTATAGGTCCTTCCATCCTCGCTTACCCGCCAGCTTCGCGCGAGAGCGGGTACGGGCTCGTATTTTTCATCAAACGCCGCGAGGCCGTCCATTATGTTTTCTATGATTGTAAAAGATGTGACATCGGTGGCTAAAGACCAGTCAAGCGTGGGGGGTTCGGTGCCGATATTTATGTTAAGCGTGTCCTTGCGGGAAATATCTGCGGCGTCAGGGGCTCTGTTTGCGGAACCGCAGGAAATAAAAAGCATGGAGAAGAAGACGCAAACAAAGACTCTCAACGGAAAATTACCGGCCTAAAACCTTAAACTCGCCGTCTTGCTCTATTCCCACAATCGGTTCGTAAACAGCATCTCCGTTAAGATCAAAATAGAAATCGCTGCCGTAAATACTGTTCTCAATCCTCACATTTTCCATTGCGTCGCGAATCGCCTCCCGGTCGGTTGAGCCCGCGTCAGCTATGGCCCGAACGAGAATCCTGACGGCTTCGTAGGAACGCGCGGCGGAAGAACCGGCCTCTTCTTCCGTTTTCCTTTTGTACCTGCTGCGAAACTTGCGGTTCTCAGGCGTATCAATAACGGGGAGCCAGGACGTAAAGGTAAGCGCGCCTTCCCCCGCCCCGGCCTCTTCTTCCTGCGCGTCCTCCAGTTCATCCGTCGTGAGAAGAATTCCTATAATGGGAGCTTCAAGTCCGTCAAACCTTTCGGCCTGAACCAGAATTCCCACGCGCTCTCTTCCCTGAGCCGACATGAATATATAATCCGGTCCCGCGGCCGCTATCTCGCTCAGCTGGCCGGAGAGGTCAGGCAACTCTCCGCTCGCATCCGCTGTATAAGTCTGCTCGCTGACGATCGAGATTTCCGGGTCCTTCTGAATCTCCCGCTTCACCGCGTCATAGGCGCTCCGGGAAAAAGTGTCGTCCGCGTTTGTTATCGTAGCCACTTTTGTATAGTTAAGCTCCCGCCTAGATTCCTGCACCCCGTGAGGAACCAGGTGCTCCACGGTGAGGGATGAACGGAAAAGAAATCTGCTTCGGGCACTTAGCCCCACGGCGGCCGAGGTCGGGCTTAAAGAGACGGTCCTGTTTTTATCAATGATATCGATAATATCTTCGGTCCTGCTTGAACTGAAGGGACCGAGCACGGCCACCACTCCGTCCTGTTTAATAAGCTTTGTGTACGCTTCCCGCACGGATTGCTCATTACTTCTTGAATCCTCGAAAATGAATCTGATTTCCCGGTCGCCGAGAAGCGACGATTCGTGAATTTCCTCAAGGGCAAACTCCATACCTTTTCTCATGGACGCGCCTATCAATGCCTGCGCGCCCGAGAAGGGAAGAACAACGCCTACCGGAACTTCCTCGGCTTCCCCCGCGCTTTGCCCGTCACAGGAAACAAAACCGAGGATCGCGACCGACGCGGCAAGGAATAAAAGCGCGGCTGTTTTTTTCACTCTGAAGCAACCTCCTGTTCCTTGCGATTATTCACTATCTGAGAGAGCCACCAGAACAGAATCCTTCTCGACCGTTTCCCCTTCCTTGGCCCTTATTTCCTTTATGGTGCCAGAAGCGGACGCCTTAAGTTCGCTTTCCATCTTCATGGCCTCAACCACTATGACGCTGTCTCCCACCTCGACGTTATCTCCCACCTTTTTAAGGATCTTCACTACCCTGCTGTGCATCGGCGCCGTTATGTCAAGACTTCCCGTACCTTCCGACTGGGAAGCGTCCCTTCCCGAGACAGCCTCTATCTCGTACAGATCGCCTTCGTAGAAAACCTGTATTTTCTTCGCTTCCCTGAATATCCCTACTGTGACGCTGCGGTTATCAACCAGGATGGAACAGGTGTTTTCGTCTATACGCAGAAATTCCATTTCCTTCTGCTCACCGTCTATACCAATAAGGCCCAGCCCTTCCTTCTCTTCGAAGTCTACCTTGTAGGTTCTGTTTCCCAGTTTGAAAGTGTACGTCATAAGAGCGGATTCCCGGATACTCCCATTCTTCTGGCAAAATGCTTCCAGCCTGAAGAAACAGCTTTTGTTCCCTGCGCAATCTGGTTCGAGCCGCCGTTCATGGCGACGGCGGCGGCCATGAGTATAACTTCAGGATCGGATTCCCCGGGCACGAGGAGTTCCGGATGTCTTTCTATAAAACCCGTGTCAATCTGCGCCTTGCGGAACTCCGGGTCCCGCATCATCCTGATCAGAAAGCCGAGATTTGTTCTCACTCCCAGAACCACGTACTCCCTCAGGGCGGAAAGCATCCTGTTCACCGCATCCTCCCGGGAATTTCCCCAGACAACAAGCTTTGAGAGCATCGGATCGTAAAAAGATGTTATTTCGCAACCGCTGTAAACCGACGAGTCGTCTCTAACTCCCGGACCGCTGGGAGCGCGCACGTAGTGAAGGGGGCCCGGAGAGGGAAGGAAATTGGTGGCGGGATCCTCTGCGTAAACCCTGCATTCAAGAGCGTGGCCCTGCATTTTCACGGCAGACTGCTTGAAAGGCAGTTTTTCCCCCGAAGCTATCCTTATCATCCATTTCACTATATCGAGTCCTGTGATCATTTCCGTAACCGGGTGCTCGACCTGCACTCTGGTGTTCATCTCAAGAAAGTAGAAATTCTCCTCCTGATCCATTATGAACTCGACCGTGCCGGCCCCGAAATAGTCAACCGCTTTTGCTATGCGAAGCGCAACTTCGCACATGTTTTTTCTGGTCTTCTGGCTTATGAATCCCGAGGGAGCTTCCTCTATCACCTTCTGGTGGCGTCTCTGTATCGAGCATTCGCGCTCGAACAGGTGCAGCAGGTTTCCGTGCCTGTCTCCGAGAACCTGGACTTCGACGTGTCTCGGTTGCTGAATGAATTTTTCTATGAATACCGAATCGTCTCCAAAAGAGGAAAACGCCTCACTCCTGGCCATACGAAGGGACGATTCGAACTCCTCCTTGGAATTAACGAGTCTCATTCCCTTTCCGCCCCCGCCTGCAGAAGCCTTTATCATTACCGGGTAGCCGATTTTCTTCGCCACCCTAGAGGCTTCAACATCGGATACAGCTCCCTCAGATCCGGGAACAAGGGGCAAGTTCGCTTCTCTGGCTATCTTTCTCGCGGTTACTTTATCCCCCATAAGCCTTATCGCTTCCGCGGAAGGTCCTATGAAAACCACGCCCTCTTTCTCGCACAGTTCGGCAAAGGAATCGTTTTCGGAAAGAAACCCGAATCCCGGGTGTATGGCTTCGGCACCGGATTCCTTGGCTGCAGCAACTACCTTCTCCCCGACCAAGTAGCTCTCAGAGGGTTTCGACGGTCCTATATGGTAAGCCTCGTCCGCAAGCATAACGTGAAGAGCGTCTCTGTCAGCGTCCGAGTAAACTGCCACCGTAGCAATTCCAAGCTCCCGGCAGGCCCTGATGATTCTTACCGCTATCTCTCCCCTGTTTGCTATCAGTATTTTTTTGAACATTTTCTCACCCGGCCGCTCAGAGGGGAATGTTCCCATGCTTTTTCGGCGGAAGCGTCTGTCTTTTTCCGTTCAGCATCTCAAGCGCAGCTATCACTCTCGGTCTCGTGTCCTCGGGCTTTATGACCTCGTCTATGTAGCCCAAGCTCGCAGCGCGGTAAGGATTCGCGAAATTCTTTTTGTACTCCTCAATGAGCCTGATTCTCTCTGTGTCCGGGTCATCCGCAGCGGCTATCTCTCCCCGGGAAATTATGTTCACGGCCCCGTCAGGTCCCATGACCGCGATTTCCGCGGTGGGATAGGCAAGGTTGACGTCTCCTCTTATATGTTTCGAGGACATGACGTCGTAAGCACCTCCGTAGGCTTTTCTGGTTATCACGGTAATTCTCGGAACCGTTGCCTCGCAGTAGGCGTAAAGCAGTTTCGCGCCGTGCCTTATGATTCCTCCCCATTCCTGCGAGGTTCCCGGGAGAAAACCCGGCACGTCAACAAAGGTAAGGAGAGGGATATTGAAGGCATCGCAGAACCTTACAAATCTGGCGGCCTTAACCGAAGCGTCTATGTCAAGACATCCCGCAAGCACTTTGGGCTGGTTTCCAACCACGCCGACCGGCTGTCCGTTCATCCTCGCAAACCCTACCACTATGTTCTTTGCGTAGTGTTCCTGCACCTCGAAGAAATACGAATGATCAACTATGGGCCGAACCACTTCCAGTATGTCGTAAGGCTTGTTGGGATTATCGGGGATAAGCCCGCGAAGACTTGTCTCTTTTCTGTCCGCGGGGTCATCGCAGGGAATCACCGGAGGATCCTCCATGTTGTTTGAGGGGAGAAAACTGAGGAGTTCCTTTATTATTTCTATTGAGTCATCGTCATCCTCCGAGGCAAAATGCGCGACGCCGCTTACGGAATTGTGAACCATGGCGCCGCCGAGTTCTTCTGAGGAGACCTCTTCATGGGTAACGGTCTTGATCACGTCGGGACCTGTAACGAACATGTAGCTTGTGTTTTTCGACATGATCGTAAAATCGTTCATTACCGGGGAATAAACCGCTCCCCCGGCACACGGGCCCATGATCGCGGATATCTGAGGTATGACTCCCGAGGAGATCACGTTCCGAAGAAATATCTCTCCGTACGCTCCGAGACTCTTTACCCCTTCCTGGATTCTTGCCCCGCCGGAATCATTAAGCCCAATGATCGGCGCCCCGGTTGAAAGCGCCAGATCCATTATCTTGCATATCTTCTTTCCCTGTTCAAGACCCAAGGAACCGCCGAAAACCGTAAAGTCCTGAGCGTAGACAAACACCTGGCGTCCTTCAATCTTTCCGTAGCCCGTGACCACGCCGTCGCCGAGGATTCTCCTTTTCTCCATGCCGAAGTCCGTGCAGTCGTGCAGGACAAACTTGTCAAGTTCAACGAAGGTATCCCTGTCAAGGAGCTCGGTTATTCGTTCGCGGGCTGTGCGCTTGCCGGAATCATGCTGTCTTTTGATTCTGGCTTCCCCGCCGCCCAGATTTGCCTCTTTTTCCTTATCTTCAAGAATTCTGACTTTTTCTTTCATCGGATGTACTCCAACCCACTCACAGTTAAAAACGGATCAGTGAATCATAACACGCAGAGGCGCCGTTTCAAGGTTCCTCAGCGCAAAGAGTCTCGAACAGAGCATGGACTTGGGCGTGCAGATTCTCCATGCCGGAGGAGTTTTTTATGAGAAAATCGGCCTGAGAAGCCTTTTCCTCTTCTGACATCTGGGAATCCATGCGGCGGCGGATTTCCTCAGGCGACATCCCGTCACGGGACGCCACCCTGCGTTCCCTCAATTCTTCGGGACACGTAACTACCACCAGACCGTCGATCAATTCATCAAGACCACCGCCCCCGCGGTCTATAAGCGACGCCTCAACAAACACAATCGGTTCGCCACTTCGGGCGGACATTTTCTCCTTTATCCGCTCAAGAATCTTCGGATGGGTTATCCCGTTAAGCCGCTTGCGGTCCTCCTCGTTTGCAAACACTCTTTCAGCAAGGGCGCCGCGGTCAAGCGTCCCGTCCGCGCAGAGAACCTCTCGGCCGAAACAGTCGACGATTTCCAAAAGCGCGGGCTCCCCGGGCCGCACGATTTCCCTCGCCACCTCGTCTGCATCCACAGTGAACGCCCCGAACTCGCGCAGCATCCCCGCCACAGTCGATTTCCCCGAACCTATATTTCCTGTAAGTCCGTATATTTTCATCTTCAGGCGATGCGGGAGCTTATAAAGTCAATTGCCCTCGCGAGGCGCAGCGCTACGGTGTCTCTGCCCAGTATCTCGACAACATCAAAAATCCCGGGACTCTTCGTAGAACCGGTAAGCGCAACCCTGGCGGGCTGAGCTATTTTCCCGAGCCCGAGGCCCGTTCGCTGCATCACGCGCTCAAAACCCCCATGAATATTATCATGGGAAAAATCCTCCACGTTGGAGAGTTCCTCGGCCAGAAGCGTGAAAATCTCGCCGTTTCTCTCCACTAGAAACTTCTCCGCCGCCTTTTCGTCGTACTCGAAATCGTCGGTGAAAAAGTAAAGGGACTGATCCACTATTGCGTTAAGAGTCTCTGAACGCTCCCGCATCTGCGCGACTACTTTACAAAGCCGTTCGGAAGACGGCCTAGGAAGTCCCTTTTGCGTGATAAGAGGAACTATTTTCTCTGATATGCTCTCCTCGGGCAGGTCCCTCAAGTATTTTCCGTTAAGCCAGAGAAATTTCTGAGGGTCAAACACCGAGGGAGATTTTCCGATGCCTTTCAGGCTGAATTTTTCAATAAGCTCCTGCGCTGTGAAGATCTCCTGGTCCCCGAAAGACCAACCCAGCCTCACAAGATAATTAAGCACCGCTTCCGGAAGATATCCGCGCAGTCGGTACTCCGTAACGGATTCCGCACCGTGGCGCTTTGAGAGTTTTTTTCCGTCCGCACCGAGTATCATCGGAACATGAGCAAGCTTCGGCTTTGAGAAGCCAAGTGCCTCGGCTATCAGTATCTGTCTCGGGGCGTTTATTATGTGGTCATCGCCCCTTATGACGTGAGATATATCCATCTGCGCGTCATCAACCGCCGCGGCGAAGTTGTAGGTCGGAAATCCGTCGGCTTTCAGTATCACGAAGTCTTCTATTTCAGAAGAGTTGAAAACTATCCCGCCGCGGACAAGGTCCTCAACGGAAATCTTCTCTCCGGGGGGCACGGAAAGCCTCACGGCGTAGGGTTTTCCAGGAGCCGCCCCGAGTTGCGACCATTCTCTTCTGTACCTGAAGACCTCGCCTTTCTCCTTGGCCTCCTCTCTTCTGCGCCCAAGCTCCTCGGTAGTAACGTAGCATCTGTACGCCTTGTCCTCGTCAATAAGCCGCTCGGCAAGCCGACCGTAAGTATCGAGCCGCTCTGACTGCCGAACAATTTCCCCTTGCCACTCAAGTCCGAGCCACTTAAGAGATTCGATAATCTGCCGTTCGAATTTCTCCTCGGAGCGGGCGCGGTCGGTATCCTCGATTCTGAGCAGGAAATCTCCTCCGAGACTCGCGGAGAAAAGCCAGTTGAAAATGGCGGTGCGGGCCGCTCCCACATGAAGAGCGCCGGTGGGGCTGGGAGCGAATCTTGTTACGATCTTCACGGATACTATTTTACACGCCGAAGCGGCAAAAAAAGAAATGCCGGCGAAGGGCTTGGGGGTCCTTGCCAGTGGATTGTATAATAACTGCCATGAGAATATGTTCACTTCTTCCCAGTTCAACTGAGATAGTATTTGCCCTCGGACTTGAAGAGGACCTGGTCGCAGTAACCCACGAATGCGATTATCCGCCCCAGGCACGCAGCAAGCCCGTGGTCGTAAACAGCATCCTCAAAGAAAAGGGAAAGCTCTCAAGCGCGCACATAGACGAATTTGTAAGCCGAAGCCGCCTGGAGGGAAAAAGCGTCTACCTGATCGATTCGGAGCGCCTTAGAGAGATAAAGCCGGACCTTATCATAACCCAGGGACTTTGCGATGTCTGCGCCGTATCCGAAAACGAGGTAACGGAAGTCTGCGAGATTCTTGAGAACAGCCCCGAAGTACTGTCTCTCGAGCCCTCCACCATCGGGGAAATAATGGATTCCATACTGCTTCTGGGAGAGGTCACCGGAACCAGGGAAAAAGCCTCACAGATCGTGGATGGTCTTCGCAAAAGAATCGAGAGCGTCGAGAAAAAGCTCTCGGGAGAAAGGTACCAGCCAGGGGTTTTCTGCCTTGAGTGGCTTGACCCTCCTTACGCCGCCGGGCACTGGGTGCCGGAGATGGTAAAGACGGCGGGGGGAGAACCGCTAATCTCAAGGGCGGGAGAACCTTCGTTTAAAACAACCTGGGATGAGATACTCGAGTCATCGCCTGACTACCTGATCCTGATGCCCTGCGGGTTTGACGTAGAGAAAACACTTGATGGGATAGAGGATGTGACAAGCGGGGTAAGGCAATGGCATGCGCTGCGCGCGGTAAAAAAAGGTCACTGCTACATAGTGGACGCTAACTCCTATTTCAGCAGGCCTTCCCCCCGGATCGTCGACGGAATTGAACTGCTGGCAGGAATAATCCACTCCGACATATTCACGCAGCAGCCGAGGGCCAACTCGGTTCTAAACGTGAAAAATCATTTCTATCTGCAGACTTTTCTCGGTTAAGACTTCGGAACCTGAAAAGGATCCACTTCTCCTGAGGCAACATCGGAATCTGAAGGAGCTTCAGCGCTTGCAGGTGCTACCGCGGACCGAAAAGGGTCTGCGTCTCCTCCTCCATTTGACATAAGAAACACTCCTATGATTAAAAATACTGAACTACTGGGGAGTGTTACCCACCCACATACATTCACGCAATGACCGAAGGCCAACTCGGTTCTAAACGTGAAAAATCATTTCCACCTGCAGACTTTTTTGGGTTATTGCGGGGCCTGAAAGGGATCCGCTTCTCCTGAGGGAGCCGCGGGAGCTGCAGCACTCGCTTCCTGAGGCGCCCCCTGTGCGGACTGAAAAGGATCCACATCGCCTTGGGGCTCTTGGGGTTCAGGCGGAGCGGGTGGTTCGGCAGCCTGCTGCCCACCACCTCCTCCTTCGTTTAACATAAGGACTATCCCTATGATAAGAATTACGATAGCTAACAGCACTAACTCATTGCCTTGTATTGTCATGAGACTATCTATCCTCCTGATACTCTTTATACTACTATGCTAGGCCCACTAATCTAAAGCCCGCAAAAACCTTAAACCTACTTTTAATGATACTGATTCATGAAACAATATGTCAAGCATCTTTTCGACGCCTCAAACAACATATGACACGCTTGAGCAGGATGTTGAACTGCAGATAGCGCTCTCCCAAATCCTCTACGGCTGCGTACCGCACGCAACGGAAGAGGAATGTTTGATGATTTTCAAGGAAAGCCCGGAAAAAATCGCCACGCTTGGCGATATCCGAAAAATATCAACTCGGTTTTTTGCGGTCGAGAAAGAGGAATTTCCCTCGGTCGCCATGGAAATAAGGATAACGACGGGCAAAAATCTCAGGCTGAAGTACGAGTACTTTTTCCTCACCGAGTCTTCGGAGGAGACCTTTTTCCTCTCCACCTTGGCGAGACTCGGGGTGTTCTCCCTTATTTTTCTCTGCGATGATACGCATTGCGCGATTACGGCGGAGATGGCCGAGGCAGAGATAGAACCGCTTAAAAAGATCGTTACCGCCCACATATAGTCTGGTTGACAAAATTAGGGCTTTAAACTATTATTGCGCTTACCGTTTTGGAGAAAAATTCCAAGTTGAAATACGCAAAGATCATAGGAACCGGTTCTTCGGTTCCCGAAACCGTACTTTCCAATTCAGACCTGGAAAAGATGGTCGATACCTCCGACGAGTGGATTACATCCAGAACCGGGATAAAGGAACGCAGAATCGCGGATGAAAACACCGCCGCCTCCGATGTCGCCTATGGAGCCGCCGAAAAAGCACTGAAGGCAGCCGGCGTAAGCCCGCAGCAGCTCGACGTGATCATAGTCGGAACCATAACCCCGGATTTCATCTTCCCCTCAACAGGCTGCATTCTCCAGAGCCGCCTCGGAGCGAAGAAGGCTTACGCCTTCGATCTTATGGCCGGCTGCTCGGGATTTCTCTATACGCTTCATGTTGCCGAGGGAATAATAAAATCGGGCGGCGCGGAGAAAATTCTCGCCATAGGCGTGGACGTTCTCTCGAAAGTCACCGACTTCGAGGACCGCTCAACCTGCATACTTTTCGGTGACGGGGCGGGCGCAGCGGTTCTCACCGCTTCTGACGAACCTGGAATTCTCTCATCCGTTCTCAGTTCGGACGGAAATGACTGGGACCTTCTCTACGTCCCGGCGGGAGGATCGAGAACTCCGATTGACGAGGAAGTGCTTAAGACCAGAGAGCAGTACATAAAGATGAAGGGAAACGATGTTTTCAAAGTTGCGGTCAAGAGCATGGAGTCGGTAACCGTGGACGCCATCGCCAAGGCAGACATCTCCCCCAAGGACATCGATCTCTTCGTCCCGCACCAGGCAAACTACAGGATTTTGGAAGCCGTGAGGAAAAGACTTGATTTCCCGGAGGAAAAAGTGTTCGCGAACCTCGACAAATACGGGAACACCTCAGGGGCATCCATTCCGCTCGCCCTTGACGAGGCGGTTCGCCAGGGAAGCGTAGGAGAAGGAAGCCTTGTGCTGTTCGCGGCTTTCGGAGCCGGTTTTACCTGGGGCGCTTCGGTGGTAAAATTCTGAGCACCTTCCATGGCGCCGCATCGGGCTTGTCAAGGATGCGGCTTGCTTTCTTCGCAGCAAAACGCAGAACATGACTCTCTCCTCAATCCCAGAGCTTGCAAACATCGTCCTGCCGGCGTTTCTTGTAATCGCCGCGGGTTTTCTCTTCAGCAGGACGAAAAAAATAGACATCTCCTCAATCAACGATCTTGTGGTCTACGTGACCACGCCGTGTCTGATAATCTCGTCTCTCTCGGATTTCACGATGGACCCGTCTGTGACGGCGAAGCTGTTTCTCTCGATATCGGCGGTCATTTTCTCTACCATAATAATCGGCGGGGCACTTACAAAAGCGCTTCGGCTTGACTCGAGGGTATATCTGCCCCCCGTGGTTTTCGCGAACACGGGAAACCTGGGACTTCCCCTTTGTCTTTTCGCCTTCGGACAGTATGGGTTCAATATCGCGATACTCTGTGTCGTTTCGACCATGCTGCTTCACTATACGGTGGGAATTATGATTCTCGGGTCCGGAAAGAATCACCTGCGCGAGATATTCAGGCTTCCTCTTATATACGCCACCGTAGCCGGAATAATCATAAACTCGGTCGGCTTTCAGATCCCGGTAGTTATCGAGAGGCCCGTAGCCCTTCTCGGGGATATCACCATACCTGCAATGCTCTTCTCGCTCGGGTACAAACTCTCCGAAATGAAGATCTCCAGACTTTGGCTTTCCTTTTTCTTCGGCTCCGCCAGAATATTTCTCGGCGTAATTCTCGGAGCGCTGTTCGTAAACGCAGTCGGCCTGAAGGGAGTGGAGGCGAAAGTGATTATCTTGGAGTGCGCAATGCCTCCCGCGGTTTTTAACTTCGTGCTCGCGGAGAAATACGGCAGGGATTCCGAGACGGTCGCATCAATAATAGTGGCTGGAACGGCAGTTTCCCTTTTGGTTCTTCCGTTCGTTATTTCTTGGCTGGTTTAGGCTGAGATTCGTACTCCCATATTTTGTAGTCCAGAATTCTCGGGGAGATTTTGAGCTCCCGCGCGGCGTCCTTAATGGATTTTTCGGCCTCCGCGGCGGAAACTTTCCTTCCCAGCGCTTTCTCCACGAATCTGCAGACATGAACGTCTCCCTTCACGAAATCGTCGTTGCCCGAGTACATGAGAAACATGTTAATTGTCCTTTCGCCAATTCCGTGCAACTTTATAAGAGCATTATTAACCTCTCCGGGATGTTCAAGAGAAGCCTCGCGTGCGTCCTGAAGCGTGTCGATTCCGATTTTTTGCAGTTCAGCCGCGGCGAGAAGAACGTTTTCGGCTTTCGTAATATTTGTCCCCGGCGAACGGTAGCGGGCGGCAAAAACTTCTTCTTTCATGTACTCCAGGCCGTACTCTTCGTAGTGACCGATCAGATCCCGAAGCGTTTCCTGTTCTTCCGCCGGAGGAAGATTTTCCCGGTTGTTTCTAGTTCTACGAAGACCGAAACAGCGGCAGTAGCGTTCAATGATTGGTACAACCATTGTCTTATAACGAAGCTGCGGATTGAATACTGTGTCAATGAGAGCAACTGACAAGTGAGCCGGAAAAAATTCGTCTCCCAGTTCCGCATTTTCCGAGACGATTGAACAGCGTACTACCTGCTTGGCGATTAGGTTTTTCCCGGACATCAGTTTCCCCTCTATCTCAATACGGCTTAATGGAAACGCATTAACGGTAATTTATGCTTGCGGCAGGAAGGGAACGATTAAGTTATATCTCTCAGGGTAAGACCCTCGTCCCTAAGGTAAGGCATAAGGCCTTTTTTGGTGATCGTTCTCAGCGCGCGGGCAGAAATCCTTATTCTCACGTACCTGTCTAGCTCGGGAACGTAGATTCTCTTCCAGTGCAGGTTCGGATTCTGGCGTCTTTTAACGTGGTTGTTCGCGTGGGAGACGTTGTTTCCGAAAAGGGGTTTTTTTCCTGTTATAGCGCAACGGCGGGCCATCGTGGTCTCCTCTGACTACTTGGTCTCCTTGAAGACGACGTGCTTTCTTATCACCGGGTCGTACTTTTTCAGTTCAAGGCGGTCCGGAGTATTCATCTTATTTTTCTTCGTGTAGTAGATGTAAGGACTCTCGGTGCTTTTCATCTTGACAAGTATTCTGTTTAACGATTTTCCCATTGCAACCCCCGAAAAAGTGAATGGTTATTATCCACGAAAAAAAACTGTTTTCAAGAAAAAATTTTAAATTTTTCTTTATCAATTCTCCGCAAAAAATCTACCGACTCCATATCTCCCTTATTCCAAGAAGTTCCAATCACTACAATTTCAGGACAACTCCAAGCTATAGGCATGTTACAACTTCGGCTTTTTACCTACCGCTTCTGCGAATAATTTGCCAAATGCAGTCAATTCCATAATCCCTTTCTCGATTTCCACTTCTTTCTCTGTCTCTTCTTTCAATTCAATATATTCCGGTCGTGATTGAACCCAATCGTATTCTCCCGTTGCAACAAGATGAAATTCGTAAGTAATAGAAATTAATTCCAACCTTTGCCAATTATCAATCATAGAAGGCAATTTAGGGGCCGCTATCTGTTCTCCAGTATTAACATCACTGTAAGGAAGTATGTTTTTGTGCATCTTTGTTATTCCGATCTGGTCCCAACCCTTAAGTGTAACAATAGGGATTCTAGGCCTGCCATCTATTACTTGATTCAATAAACGCGCTTCATCTGAAGTGAGTTGACGAATAATTTCTGCGTATGCGGGGTGCACACTGCCAGCCTTCCGACCGTCCATTGCTGAACTCAGCAATTTCAAATACATCATTTTTAAGTCTTGTTCTTCGTGGGAAAATGCTAAGCCCTGTAAAACCGGAGCTGCCACTGAAGCTTTTGGTTCTATAAGGTCCTCAGCAGGAATATCATTTGTTGCTTTTTCCAAATCTTTTTGAAATCTATTCTCAAAATATTTTCTAGCTTTATCAAAGGCAAAATTAACCGCTGCTATAGGAAGTAGACAATTATCAACTGCCTTTGCAATAGTGAGAGCTGATTTTGCGAACTTATGTCCAGCTTCACTTAGCTCAGGAGAATCAGCTGCCAAGTCTATAATTTTCGTTGCAGCATTAATGACTTTGTCAGTGTTTTGGGATTCGTCGCTCATCCGCATAACTCCCTATTAAAAAATTTTGCTCAGTGCTCGCAGCAGCTGTCTTTTCTGCAGAGCCTGAAATTGCGCAGGTGGCCGGAAATCATGATAAAAGCGCCGGTAAGAGTAAGAATCGATTCTACGTAGCCCGTAGCGGCGAAAGCTCCGACTAGGAGAAAATAGAGTCCCACGCCCCCCAGCATGATCACGCTGAAATCCTTATGGCGTCTGCAGCCGAGAAACATGGCGACCACGCTTGCTGGAATGACCAGAAAAAGCATCAGCTCGTGGAAAATCTCTTCAAACACGAATGTCGAACCCACGACCGGGAACAGTATGAGCGCTACCGGCGTAAAAAAACAGTGGATGGCACAGATACCCGCAAGGGATATCGAGGTATAATCGGTGAGCCTCTGAATTCTTACCTGATTCATTGTATCGTTAAGCCGCCTCCGCACACTTTAAGCACTGGCCGAAAAGCTGTACGAAATGATCCTTCACTCTGAATCCCTGCTTTTCAATCGAAGAGTAATCAAAGCTCTCCACCGGACACTCGGGAAAATCGAAAACTCCCCTGCAGTCAACGCACACCATATGATGAACATGCTCGCCTTGGGAGAACGCGTAACCGTGACGGCCGTCGGGAAAATGAAGGCGCTTCACGATGCCCAAGTCCTCGAACATCTCAAGGGTTCTGTAGATGGTGGCAAGCCCCGTGGCGCCGAGCATATCCTTCACCCCGTCGTGTATTTCGCCGACCGAAAGCGATTTCCCGCTCGTGTGAAGAACATGAACGACTGCTAGACGCTGCGCTGTGGACTTGAGTCCCTTTTCCCGCAGAACTTCTCTGGCATACGATTCCTGAGTGCATTCAAAATCTTTCATCATGAGAATTATTAAATGAGAATGATTTTCAATTAGCTCTTATTCTAAATCGCTTGTTACGAACCGTCAAGGGCAAAAACCGAAATTAAAAAGACGCAACTGCGGAAAACAAGGAGCCTATTTGCGAGGTGATTGCATACCGGAAAATCCATGTGAATAAGGGTACCCAGCGTTTGTTCCCATAAGTATTCAGGGTTATACTCTCATCGGAATAAAGTATGGATTCGGGTTTCCGTTTCCGGAAAAGTGATTTCAATTTGACATGCGCGGGAGGCAGTTAAGTTCATCATGAGAATTCTGAGAGGAGCACTTTCGATTGCGTTTCTTGTCTTTGCCTCCTTTCTTCTTTCCACAGGATGCGGCGATGGAACCAACGAGCAAGTCGAAGTCGACGCTGGCTGCGAAGATGCCTTCTGCATAGGAACGCTTTTCCGGACAAGCGATTCTCCTTCCTCGGTAATAAAGGCCGCGGAACTCGCAAGGGATGACATTAACGAAGCCGGCGGAAACATAAAGCTTATCGCCGGAGACGGCGCTACTCCTCTTGCCTCGACCATGGAACTTCTGGAAATGGGCGTGAAGGCGATAATCGGACCTGGAACTTCACAGAGTTCCGTTGAAATTTTTGATTTCCTAGTTGAGAACGGGCTAGTCGCGGTTTCACCCTCCGCAACTTCCGTTACCCTGACCGAAAAAAACAGGGAAATTTCCCAAGCCGGGAAAGCGCACTTTTTCTTCAGAACCGTTCCGACGGATTCGTTCCAGGCGAAAATCCTGGCGACCGAAGTCCGAAACGGAGACGAAGTGCTGATAGTCCATCGAAACGACAATTACGGAGTGAAGCTCACGGAGCTGATCAACAGGGAATTTCTTTCCCGAAACCGTCCCGCCGCCAAGGTCGTCTGGTACGAGCGATACTATTCTGACGACCCAATGTTCGAGGAGAAAACCCAGGCCGTGCTTGACGATATCGAGGCGGTAGACGGAATCGGCAACATAGGTTCCATAATACTAATCCTGTCGATAGACGAAGGAGGGAAGATAATAAAGGGCATGCTTGACTCCACGGTCGTTTCGTCCGCCGCGAGATACTACATTTCCGACTCATTCGCAGTTGAAAATCTGTATGAACGCGTGGACCCGGACAACCCGGCCGCGGTTGAGGGCTTCAAAAGCACGACTCCATGCTCCCTGCCGGATCCTCCCGAGAGAAAAGACGAGTTTGAAAAACGATTTGACCGAGAGATGTTCCCTTCCCTTCGATTCGCCGTCCATGCCTATGACGCAGTGGTAGCAGTAGCACTCGCGGCCTTGAGCGCCGGAAGCAACGACCCTTCCGAATACGTCTCCGAAATGGCGGAGGTTACCGCAGGGGAAAACCGTTGTTTAACCTATGCCGAATGTGCAGCGGCTCTTATGGATGAGACCGCAGCCAACGACGACATCAATTACGAGGGAGTCTCGGGACCGATCGAGTTTGATGAAAACGGGGACATAGGAGCGGGCTGCTATTCCGTCTACACATACGACGCCGAGGGGGGCCGCACGAGACAGGTTTTCAGCGTTCCGGATTTAGAAGACATAACAACTGATAGAGTCCCGTGAATTTCGGGTACAGCTAAAAGCTGTTTTTCGAGACCGTTTCACTGCAATCACTTGGCTATAATGCCGCCGTCAATTGAAAGCATTGAACCCGTGTTGAACATGACCTTATCATCGCAGAGAAACAGAACCGCTTCAGCTATTTCGTACGGGTCGGCCAGCCGTCCCATGGGGTGAAGAGATTCCATAAAAGCCTGGGCCGCTTCGGCATCTTCGGCTCTCTCAAGATAGGAATCGAACATCGGTGTCCAGACCCCTCCAGGACAGACAGCATTTATCCTGAGTCCCTTGTCCGCGTACTCAAGGGCCATGCTTCTTGTGAGCTGAACAAGGGCCCCCTTGGATGCCGAATAGGCCGAAAGTCCCGCAAAACCCTTTAACCCGATAACAGAAGAGTTGTTGACGATAAAGCCTCTGCCCGCAGAAAGCATATGAGGAATGGCATATTTGCACATCATGAACGCTCCCTTCACGTTTATATCGAAGATCTCCTGGAACCTTGAGGTTTCGACTTCGTGAAGGGGGCCGGAAAAAATGATACCGGCGTTGTTAAAAAGAATGTCAATCTTTCCGTGCTCGCGAAAAGCGGTCTCCACGGTGGCCGCGCAGTCGCTCTCGACTGAAACGTCACAGACCTTGTATTCTATAGAAAGCCCCTCTTCCTCCGCCCTGTCGCACAGTTCTTTCAGCTTCTCTTCCCTTCTGCCGGCAATAAGAACCCTAGCCCCGTTTCGCGCCAGCAAAAGCGCAGTTGCCTCCCCGATTCCGGTTCCCCCTCCTGTAATAATCGCCGAGCGTCCTTTAAATCTCATAGAAGATTCCGCAAAAACATCCTTTGTAGCAGATCAGAAACTTACGCGAAAACCGCAAGCAGCACTCCTGCCGCTACGGCCGAACCCACAACCCCGGCCACGTTCGGACCCATAGCGTGCATCAAAAGCACATTCTGAGGATCTTCCCTGGCCCCCATATCCTGAGAGACGCGAGCAGCCATTGGAACCGCCGAAACCCCTGCCGAACCGATCAGGGGATTGATCTTGGTTTCGGAGAAAACATTCATAAGCTTGGCCATCAGCACCCCGGAGGCCGTGCCTATGCAGAAAGCCACAATTCCCAGAAGAAGTATGCCAAGAGTCTCAAGGGAGAGAAATTCGGAGGCCAGAAGCTGCGAGCCGACTCCGAGGCCGAGGAATATCGTAACGATGTTGATAAGCGCGTTTCTCGTCGTATCCGAGAGCCGGTCGACCACTCCGCATTCCCTCATCAGGTTGCCGAAAGCGAAAAAACCTATTAGAGGCGCCGCGGATGGAAGAAAAAGGAGGCAGAGGGTAAGAGCAATCAACGGAAACATTATTCTTTCCCTTTTCGCCACCGGACGAAGTTGGTTCATCCTTATTTTTCTCTCTTCAGGGGAAGTAAGAGCTTTCATTATCGGGGGCTGGATTATCGGCACGAGAGCCATGTAGGAATACGCGGCGACCGAGACCGCACCGAGAAGCCTCGGGGAGAGCTGCGAAGAAATGTAAATAGAGGTCGGTCCGTCCGCTGACCCTATTATTCCTATCGACGCCGCGTCTTTTAGGGAAAAATCGATTCCGGGCACGTACTGGGCAAGCACGAGCGCGCCGAGCAATGTCGTGAAAATCCCGAACTGCGCAGCGCCTCCCAGAAGAACCGTCTTGGGGTTGGCCAGAAGCGGACCGAAATCGGTAAGCGCCCCCACTCCCATGAATATCAGAAGGGGGAAAATGCCGGTCTTTATGCCGACATCGTACACGTAGTAAAGTACCCCGCCGGGGTCATTTATCCCCGCAAGCGGAATGTTGGCCAATATGCACCCGAAAGCTATCGTAACCAGAAGAAGAGGTTCGAATTTCTTCGCAATCCCCAGGTAGAGAAGAAGAAATCCTACCAAGATCATCAAAAACATCCCGAACCCGTTAACCCAGGAAATTGCGTTGCCCGCAATAAATCCGTAGATGCCGGTACTGGTAGCCACGTTCTTCAAAAGCTGGGAAAAAGATGCAAGCTCCTTGGTTTGCTCCCCAGAGACCGCCACGTCGCTTACCGTCTCCCCGAGACAGTCGGGTGCGCCGGCGAACATTCCCAAGGAAAAAGTAAGAACCGCCAAAATAAGTATGAATTTTTTCATGCGCTCAAGAGGGAAGAATGGTCAGGATAAGCTGACCCGTCTCTACTACCTGTCCCTGTTCAACCTCTATGGACACCACTTCCCCGTCGCACGGAGAGGCAACCGGAGTTTCCATCTTCATGGCTTCAAGCATGATCAGCGTCTGATTTTCCTTTATCTTGTCACCCACGCTGACCTGAACCCTGTACACGTTGCCGGGCACGCTCGCTGTAACGGCCACAACATCGGGAGAATCTTCATCCATCGCAGAGGATGTTTTCGGGGCTGGAGCTTCGGTTACCGAAGCAACTTCCGAAGTTCCTTCCTTTACGGTTACGTTGTAGCTTTTCCCGTCAACCGTAATAACGAAGTTCTCCCCGGTACCGGATACCTTCGACGCTACGCTCGTGCCAAGACCTTGTCTCTGCTGAGGCTGCTCTTCAGGCTTGTCTTTTCTTACGTTGACGCTGAAATTCCCCTTGAGAAAGTCAAGTCCCTTGTTTCCGCCCTGGGTCTGAAGCGCCCCGACTATGAATATGTTCTCCTCGGTGACGGGAAGGCCCTCTTTCTCGAGAATCTCGGTTGCCTTCGGAATGCCGGGCTCAAGTATATCGAGCGGGTCGCCTTCAAAGCGGGGCTTGCCCATCTGCTCTTCCGCTATCGCCACGACTTCTGGGTCGGGCTCGACGGGCGTGCGTCCGAAGTAGCCTAGTACCATGTTCCCGTAACCATCGGTGATCTTTTTCCAGGTTCCCTGAGTGACGTTGGCGTAGGCCTGCTGGAAATAGAACTGGGAAACCGGGGTAACCGATGTCCCGAATCCACCCTTCGCAACACATTCGCTCATTGCCTCGATCACCTGCGGGTAAAGATCGAGGGTGCCGGTGTCTCTCATCATCATGGTGTTTGCGGTAAGCGCTCCGCCGGGCATCGGAGAGAGAAGAACCTCCGAGGAGACCCGAAGGGCTTCGGGCGGGAAATAATAGCCAGACATGCATTCCTTGAACACGGAATTCGCCTCGAGAACCTTGGTTATGTCCACGTCCAAGGTGTACTCCGTCCCCTTAAGGGCGTTCCACATGGATATAAGGTCGGGCTGAGAGGTTCCCCCGGAAACGGGTGCTCTCGCGACGCAGATTCCGTCGCACCCGCCGTTTATGCCGGCCATGTACTGGTTGACTCCCTGGGCGGCCGTCTCGTGAGTGTGCACCCAGAGAATGACGTTTTCTCCGACGAGCTTTCTCGCGGCCTTCACGGTCTCGTAAATCTTTTTGGGATTCGATGTTCCGGAAGCGTCCTTGAAGCATATGGAATCGTAGGGAAGCCCCGAATCAAGTATTTTCCTCAGCCTGTCTATATAGAAATCCACGTCGTGGGCTCCTTCGCAGCCCGGAGGAAGCTCCATAAGCGTTACCACCGCCTGGTGGTGCAGGCCCGCATTCTTTATGCACTGACCGGAGTACTCGAGGTTTCTTACGTCATTTAGGGCGTCGAAGTTTCTTATGTGAGTTATGCCATGTTTCTTGAACATCCTGGCGTGAAGATCTATCATGTCCTTGGGCTGCTGGGACAGGGCAACAACATTGATCCCCCTTGCAAGCGTCTGTAGGTTAGCGTCCGGTCCCGCTGCTTCGCGGAAGCGGTCCATCATATCAAAAGCGGACTCACCGCAGTAAAGAAACAGGCTCTGGAACCTGGCTCCCCCGCCAGCCTCAAAGTGGGTTATCCCGGCTTCCCTAGCGGCCTCGACCGCCGGAATGAAGTCTTCTGTAAGCACTCTCGCGCCGAAAACAGACTGAAACCCGTCGCGAAAGGATGTATCCTGAAATAAGATTTTTTTCATGACAAGACCCTGAGGTTTTCAAGATCTAGCCGTCGCCGGCATGCTTCGCCCTGTAGGCCGCAACTGCCGCGGCTATAACCGGAATGACGTCCCTTCTGGATTTTTTGGACGCCCCGGGACCCGAGGGCGCACGCACGTCGCTGTCTTTAAAAAGCTTCGCAGACAACATCACGCTTACCATCAATACAAGCAGAAAAATATATACTGTGGCCATACCTATGACCATGAGTTTTACGCCTTCAAGGATCATAATGGACGAAGAATCTCAAAAACCGTTTGAATTTAATGGGTATCAATTATTTACAAGAACTTGTTTATTGTCAATCTGCGGCAAGGCCTCCAGTGACGTGCGCACGCCGCGGATTCCTGAGCTCCCTGTTTTCCCTTGACCTTCAAATCCTTACGTGTTATTCTGACCCCCCACTATGAAAAGGACTTATCAACCGCACGTAAAAAAGAGGCTCAGAACACACGGCTTCCGCGCCAGGCTGAGCACAAGGGGAGGCAGAAGCATACTCAGGAGAAGAACTGCCAAGGGAAGATACGTTCTCACGGTTGGGAGATGGAAAAAGTAGCGTTTGAGTCCGACAGCTCGTTTCCCGCAAAATTCAAGATAAAAACCTCCCGCGACTTTCGCAACACACTCTCAGAAGGCACTAAAACCCACTCGGAAAACTTCATACTCTACGCAAAGCCCAACTCTCTTGGGTTTCCCCGCCTAGGAGTGTCCGTGGGCAAAAAAGCGTCGGCAAGCGCAGTCAGAAGAAACAGGATGAAAAGGGTGCTGAGGGAAGTTTTCAGGAGAAACAAGCCCGTGTTTTCCTCAAACGACGTGGTGTTCGTAATAAAGAACGACGTATCGGGTAAGAAATTCTCTGAACTTTACCTAGAGATAAAAAAACTCGCAGGCCGCATCAAATGAAAGAAAACCCCGCAGTCAGATTCCTTGTTTTACTGGTAAGGGTCTACCAGAAAACCATTTCTCCCCTGCTTCCCCAAACCTGCAGGTTCCACCCCAGCTGCTCCGCGTATTCAATTGAGGCCTTGCGGGAACACGGAGCTTTCAGAGGAATCTGGATGACTCTCAGAAGAATACTGCGATGTCATCCGTTAAGCGCAGGAGGATATGACCCTGTAAAGAAAAAAAGCGATAAACGGGCGAAGGGGTGAACTACACTCCCCTATTCCTATTAAAACTTATCGTGTATCATTGCTTCCATGAATTCTTACTCTTTGGTTTCCTGCTACATGCTAGAACTACGCACAGAAAACGGGAGCAGTCTCACAGGTGTCTCGTAGAAATCACGATAGCACCCCACATCCTCAATAAAGTCCTAAGAAACAACACATGAACAGCGACCTCAAGAGAAACTACATTTTATTTCTGGTATTGTCGGTACTGGTAATCGTCGGTTACTCGGCGTTTTTTGCAGAAGCCCCCAAGGAAAAACAGACCACAAAAATAGATGGGCCCGCATCGACGCCCGCCGCAGGGGATCTTTCCGAAGAACCAGGTTCCCCACAGGAAATTCCCACGGAATTTCAACCGATAAAATCTTCCTACGCTTCCAAGATCATAAAAGTCAGATCCGACCTTTATGTTGCCGAGATAGACACCCTAGGAGGAAAAGTTGTCGGCTGGGAACTCTCGGAATACAAAAAGACGGTCGAGACGGACTCGGTGCCTGTGGCGGTGATAGGTGAAGAGAAAAAGTCGTTTGACACCATACTGAGAGTCAAAAACGAAAAAATGCCGGAACTCATCCCGTTTTCCTACAAGGGAGGCACGAATCTGGTCGTGGGTCCCGAGGGGCTTGATGTCAATCTGGCCTGGAGAAAACCCGGTGGGATTACGGTACGTAAAACCATCTCCTTTTACCCCGGAAAATACTTTATCAAGGAAAACCTGGAGATTCTTAACGGAACGCAGAGACAGATAAACCAGAAAGTTTACGTCGGCTGGGAAAATACGGTATACGAGAGCGGTTCAAACAGTCTCTACGAGTTTATCTCAATGGTCGGCGGCGAGGTCAAGCGGACCAAGAAACCCCTTAAGGAAACCAAGGCGTACAATGGAGAGACAAACTGGTTCGGTTTCGGTGACAAGTACTTTCTCGGCGCATTTCTGCCGGAAATAGGGGGAGACCGGGGACTCTACCTGCAACCCCTTGACGAAAAAGGCCTTGCCGGGGCGGGTTTTTCCTATCCAGAGCAAAAAATAGCCGCGGGGAAAAGCTACAAAGTCGGATGGAAATCGTATTTCGGTCCGAAAAATGAACCGGACCTCAAGGAAGCCGGGTACAGCCTTGAGAAATCGATTGACTACGGCTACGCGGGAGTACTTACCAAGATTGCCGTCGTGCTTCTTAAGTTCGTCAACGACTTTTTCAGCAACTTCGGAATCTCCATAATAGTGCTTACGATCGCTCTCAGGGTGATATTCTTCCCCCTTACCGTGAAAAGCATGAAGTCGATGAAAGCCATGCAGAACAAGATGAAGAGTCTGAAGCCTGAAATCGACGCTCTCAAAGAAAAATACAAGGACGACAAATCGACTCAGCAGGCAGAGATGATGAAGCTTTACACAAGTAACGACATAAACCCGCTCAGCAGTCTCGGGGGATGTCTTCCCCTGCTCATACAGCTTCCCGTTTTCATAGCTCTTTATTTCGCGCTTCTGTATTCGATAGATCTAAGACACAGCTCGTTTCTCTGGGTAAACGACCTCTCCCAGCCCGAACACCTGTTTGACGTGCTGGGAATACCGTTTCGGGTGCTGCCCCTTTTGATGGGTGTCTCGTGGTTTCTCTCGCAGAGACTCACCCCCATGACTACTCCAGGAAGCGAGACGATGGAACTGCAGATGAAGCTCATGCAGTTTATGCCTATAATTTTTACCGTAATGTTCTGGGGCCTGCCTTCCGGTCTTATACTTTACTGGACCGTAAGCAACATTCTCTCCGTCGGTCAGCAACTATACATCAATCGACAGGTCCCGGAGCCAGAAGGAGGATAGCAATGGCTACCGTAATAGAAAAGGAAGGAAAAACAATTTCCGAAGCCGTAGTGAACGCCTGTGAAGAACTCGGAGTCTCAAAAGACGAAGTGGAAATCGAAGTTATAAGAGAAGACTCCAAGGGGGTTCTGGGCATAGGAAGCAAAAACGCCATAGTGAGGGTGGAAATAAAAACTGGCGGATTGAGCGAAAAGGCGTTTCGGGCGAAAAAAACTCTTGAGACCCTCCTGGGTTTTCTGTTTCCAGCCCCGCAGAGCGTAAAGGCCGAAGAGACTGAAAACAGGATAATACTTGAAGTCTGGCCCGTTAAAGACAAGAAATTCCTCATAGGAAGAAACGGGGAAGTAATAAAGTCCCTTGAGTACATAGTAGGGAAGATAGCTTCGAGAAACAGCAACGAGGGGAAAAACAAGAGGGTCGCCATAAACATCGGCGGGCACGACGGAAAGAAAAAGGACACCGATGTGCCGAGAAAAGTCGCGGAGACCGTGCAGAAAGTAAAAGAAAGCGGAAATTCTCACTCAATCGAGCGGCTTTCGTCCTACGAAAGGAAAATGGCCTACATAGAACTCAAGAAGCAAGAGGACATAAAATACGAGACGGTTCCAAGCAAGGGTAACTCGAAAAAAATCGTCGTTAGCCCTCAGGCCTGAGTTCAGGAATCCCGAAGCGTTTTGAAAAAATCCTCAAGAATGCGGGCGCACCGCTCGCCGCAGACTCCCCCCGAGAATTCCACACGGTGATTGAGTTCCCCTCCCGCACCGATTCCGAAGTTGCTTACAAGCGCTCCGCCCTTGGGATCGGGAGCGCCGAACACGACCCTGTCTATTCTCGCGTTGATTATGGCTCCCATGCACATGGCGCAGGGCTCAAGGGTAACGTAGATAGAAGTGCCGGAAAGTCTCCAGTTTCCGATAACTTCGCACGCGCGGCGTATAGCCAGAATTTCGGCGTGGGCGGTAGCGTCCGAAGCTGATTCCCTCAGGTTGTGGGCGGCTGAAATTACGGTGCCTCCCCCATCAACTATGACCGCCCCTACCGGAACCTCGCCTTCCGAAGCGGCCCGCTCGGCCTCCCCGATAGCCAAGGCCATAATGATTTCATCGGACTGCCCCGTCACGGATAAAAGGAAAATCTAATCTACTTTCTGGCGCTGAACTTCAGGCCCGTCTCGTTTCTGTCCCAAGTATTCTCGGTGATTTCCTTTATCTCGGCGACCTTGACCTTCTGGGTCGCGGTTACCGGGAATCCATCCTCGTAAACCTCTATGAATCTGGGCACCATGGCCACTATAACCCTTTCGGCCATCCATTTGGAGAACTCAATCGGATCAAATTCCTCGCCCACCTTGAGCGTAACGCAGAGCTTGATCTCGTCATCCGAAACGTTCGGGAGCCTTATACCGACCGCAATGGCTTCCTGAATCGCGGGATATTGCATCGCCTCGTCCCCGACGGCTACCGGATCCACATTTTCGCCTGAAACCCTGATGCGGCTGAACCTTCCGACAAAATAGTATCTCCCATCGATACCTCTAGCGAAAAGATCGTCCGAATTGAAGAAGCCGTCATCGTCAAAGGCCTCCCTGGTTCTTCTCTCATCCTTGAAATATTCATTCAGGGTCGTATGCGGAACAAGCGGCTTTACGAAAAGAAGCCCCTTGGCGTCGTCGGGAGGAGTAATGTCGTCGGTAGAGTCCCAGAACGGTCTTACCACCGTATCGATGTCTTCGGGATTTCTGAGCTCGACGTAATATCCCTCCATGGGGAAACCGGATGAACCCGGGCGGTGATCCTCGGGGTCTTTCCAGAGAACCATACCCATCTCGGTCGAACCGTATCCGTCTATTACCCTGACTCCGAACCTTTCCTGGAACTCCTTCAAATTCCTAGGAGCAGGGGAGCCCAGCATTATCCTTACGTTGTGCTTCTGATCCCACTCGCTCTCAGGCGCGGCCCAGAGGTACTCGGCTACCGCTCCCAGCATGTTAACGCATGTAGCGCCACACCCGGCCGCCCATTTCCAGAAATTGGAAGCTGAGAACCTGGGGAAAAACACGGCAGTCCCACCGGACGCCATGGCGCTGAAAAGGCACATTACCTGCGCGTTGGCGTGACCGAGTGAAAGTATGCTCATGAGCACGTCGTCGCTCCTTATTCCCTGCTGCTGCAGATAAGAACGGACTGTCATGATTACTCCTCCGTGGTCTCTGGCAACCCCTTTCGGCATCCCCGTGGTACCGGACGTGAACATACATCTCTCCATGTCGGCAGTGGTAACGTCCACCCCGGGATTAGTATCGTCATAACTATCAAATTCTGAAAAAGGAAGCGCCTTTATACCTCCGATTTTTTCAGGTGGATTGTCAACCGTCACGAAAACTGCTTCAAGATGCTCCAGACTGTCGCCGATTTCCTCTATAAAAGGAATGCTCCCCTCGTCAATAATGAGGGCTCTCATGTCCGAGTAGTTGATTACGTAAGCGAGTCTTTCCCCCTTCTCGTCCTTGTTTACCGGAACCTGCACGCCGCCGCACTTGTGTATGGCGATAATAGATATCACGTGCTCAGAACAGTTGAGCATGTACATGCCGACTTTGTCCCCTTTATTTATTCCGAACCCTTGGGCAAGACCGTTTGCCACCCTGTTGGCCCACGCGTTGGTTTCCGCATAAGTGTAGCTCTCCACGATGTTTCCGTCTCTGTCTCCGACCTTGAACATTGCCTTGTCGGGAAACATCTCGGCACCCTTCTCAAGATTTGTGGTTATCGGCTGCCAAAGTGAAGTGTCTTCGAATTTGCCAAAGGGAAGATCTCCGCTTCCCAGATATACGCCATCGCGCGGTTTGAATAATAATTGCATTTACTGTAACCTCCTGAACAGTCTTGTAGCATTTGGAAATGAAAAAAACACCCGGACTATTATAGGTTAATCGGTGTCTCATTGCAAACCCCGTTTTTTTCCGGTTCCTGAAAAAATCTCTGGCCGACCGCATACGGCCTGAAATCCGCTTCTGACATATGGAATTTTTGAATCTGCTGATTTTTGCCGTGAGTTTCGCTCTTCTGTGGAAGGGGGCCCGCCTTCTCGTTAGAGGCGCCTCCGGGATTGCTGCGTTCACCGGCATGGGCACTTTTTTTGCGGGCCTTATCGTGGTTGCGTTTGGAACATCCGTTCCCGAATTCATGGTTTCCTTGGTGGCAGTCATAGAGGGCTCAAGTGACATAGCAGTCGGAAACATGGTCGGAAGTAATATCGCCAACACCGGGCTTATTTTCGGCCTGACGGTTCTTATAAGTCCAATAGTGATAGGCAGAGAAGCGTGGAAAGAGCAGTGGCTTCCGCTTGTTTTTATGGGGCTTATGACTTTTGCCGCTTTCGGCCTCAGCCTCACGGAATTCTCTCTCAGAAGAGGTGAAGGAATACTGTTGTTTTTTCTACTTGCCGTCCTTTTGGTTATCCCCTACGGAAAATCCACAGAAGAAAACGAGGCTTCTTCCGTATCGCCAGATGATGGCGGGTGGAAGCTCCTTCTTTACGTAGTCTCGGGTTCAGTGCTTCTGGCTGTCAGCGCCCATCTTTTGGTTAGTAGCGCAATAGATATCGCCGAACAGCTCGGGATAAGCGAACTTTTCATAGGGGTCGTGGCAGTTGCCTTCGGAACTTCACTTCCGGAACTTGCCGCTTCGCTCGTGGCCGCGTGGAGAAAAGAGCAGAATATAGTCGTTGGCAACATAATAGGGAGCAATTTCTTTAATCTCGGGTATTTGGGTCTCGTTGCGGTTATCCGACCCATAGAGATAAACCGGGGTATGTTCGGATACACATCCGAATTCGCATTTCTTATCCTGCTTACAGTTCTTTTCGTGTTACTAATCGGAAAAACCCAGATTAGTAAAAACAGGATCGGAAAAAAGAAAGGCGCTCTTCTGCTTATAATTTACGTAGCGTTTCTCTACTTTATCTCAGGCTCACTTTCTTGATCTTAGCTTGAGCCCGCTTTCGTGCCTGTCCCATGTGGAACCGGATATGCTCTTTAGTTCCGAAACCGCGATTTTCTGGGTTGAGGTAAGCGGAAACTCCTCGTAGACTTCAATGAACCTTGGAACCATGGCCACCATCACCTTCTCGGCCATCCACTCGCAGAAGTCCACAGGATCGAAATCCGCCCCTTCCTTAAGTATCAGGTTGAGTTTGATTTCGTCATCCGATATGTCGGGCAGTCTAATGCCTACGGCCACCCCCTCCCGAACTGAAGGATGTTCCTCGGAGACATCGGCTACCGCTACAGGATCAACGTTCTCTCCCGACACGCGTATCCTGCTGTAGCGGCCCATGAAGTAGTATCTCCCGTCGGTTCCCGCGGCAAACAGGTCATCCGAATTGAAAAATCCCTGGTCGTCAAAAGCGTTTTTCGTTCTTCTCTCGTCCTTGAAATATTCATCGAGGGTAGTGTGCGGAACTAGGGGCTTTATGAAAAGAAGTCCTTTTTCCTCCTCGGCGGGAGCGGGATTCTTGTCCACGTCCCATAGTTTATCTATGATCTCGTCTGTGTTCAGGGGATCTCTTATCTCAAGGTGGTACCCCTCGACGGGAAATCCGCATGAACCCGGGTTTTCATCCTCGGGGTCCTTCCAGAGCGGCATCCCCATCTCAGTAGATCCGTAGCCCTCAACTATCTTCGTGTTGAACCTTTCCTCGAACTCGCGAAGCTTTTTAGGCGCGGGCCCCGAGAGCATCATCCTTATCCCATGCTTTGAATCCCACTCTGACAGCGGAGAAGCCCATATGTATTCTGGCACTGCTCCCAGCATGTTCGCCCCGGTCGCACCGCAGCCCGCCGCCCACTTCCAGAAATTGGAGGCGGAGAACCTCGGGAAGAAAACGGCTGAACCTCCAACGGCTATTGAGACAAAAAGGCACATCACCTGGGCGTTTGCGTGTCCCAGGGAAAGAACCGTCATCAAGACGTCTTCGCTTCTTAGCCCTTGCTGCTGTATGAAGGAGCGAACCGTCATGATCACCCCTCCGTGATCGCGGATAACACCTTTGGGCATACCCGTGGTGCCTGAAGTGAACATGCACCTTTCCTTGTCGGCAATCGTCACGTCGACTCCCGGGTTTTCGGATGAGTATTGATCAAAAGTGGAAAAAGGAAGCGCTCTTATGCCCCCTATATCCGCCGGAGCATCCTCCGAGACAAGAAAAACCGCCTCGAGATTCTCGAGCTTGTCCGCTATTTCAGTTATGTAGGGAAGGCTCTGGGTGTCGACCACGAGCACCCGCATCTCGGAGTAGTTTATTACGTAAGCCAGCCTATCGCCTTTTTCATCCTTGTTTATCGGGACCTGAACGGCGCCTGATTTGTGCGCGGCGATAATCGATATGACGTACTCTGAACAGTTGAGCATGTACATACCGACCTTGTCCCCTTTTTTTATTCCGAACTCCCCGACAAGACCGTTTGCCACCCTGTTCGCCCAGGCGTTGGTTTCCCCGTAACTGTAGCTTTCAGCCACGTTGCCGTCTGAATCCCCGAGGCTGAACACCGTTTTTTCTGGGTATGAATCAGCGCCCGCCTCAAGGTATCTGGTTATCGGAAGCCACTTGTCGGTATCGTCTAAGGGGCCGTTTGGAAGAGTCCCTTCCCCTATGTATTTTTCGTCTCTCGGACGTAAAGGCAGTTTCATTTTTTCCTCTTTGGATCTCTCGATTTCAGAATATAAATTGGCTTTTTAACAGTTTCTAGCCGTTTTCTATTCCGAAGGATTTTAGTCTACCTGAAAAGCGGTTGACCGGAACCTGATATCCTCATCCCTGTGGTCCACTGAGAATTTTGCACAGTTTGAAAATACCGTTTTCAAATTGTACAAAAGGCCTTACTAGCAAACACTATTTCTTCAATTAAAATAGCCTGAATCGGCCAACATAAACAGGTCCGGGAAAAAGACTTATCATGTTTTCTTTTCGACGCGGAGACTGGTTTTTTTGTCTTCCTTGAACAACTCCTTTAGTTCCTGCGTCGTATCAAACACATCTTCAGGAAACCCTGTTTTATCGTGGTAAACCGCCATCTGATTATCCAGAGCTTGGGCATCGTGTTCCCGAAAAGCCTGAATTATCTCCGCCGCATCGGACTGGGGTAACCCCAGATGCTCAAGCAGTTGGGTTGAAAGAGCAAGGCTTGAAAGCAGAGTCTCGCGAATCACGGAGGTCACTCCAAGCTCGCGGAGCTTTATTTCGTGAAAACGATTCCTAGCACGCGCCATGATTTTAAGGTTCGGAAAGGAGTTAGATACCTGGCTGACTATTTTCATAGACGATTCGACATCGTCAATCGCCACGACGATCGCAGGAGCTCGGTCAATATGAGCGGATAGCAGAACCCGCAGGCTCGATGCGTTGCCATAGTATGTTTCGCTTGCAAACTGACGAACGAAGTCAACCCTCTTGGGATCGAGTTCAATCACCGTGAATGGAATTTCAAGTATGGTCAGTATTCGGGCTACGGTCTGGCCGAACGGACCAAAACCTACGATGATAACGGAATTTTGCGATCCATGGGTTTCCTCTAACGGCTCAGGTGCGCTGTCCTTTTCGGCACCGAACCGGGAACCGAGTCCAACAAGAAAAGGTGTTGCCGCCATCGACAACGTCACCACCAAAACGGCAATATCGACAACGAATTGATCTACAAGCTGCGCCGAAATGCCTATGGTAAACAGGATAAAGGCAAACTCCCCGCCCTGGGAAAGCACAAGTCCCGTCCGTACCGCTTCATCGTGCTTAAGACCCTGCAATCTGGCAAGCGGGTATATAACGAGCGATTTTACGACCATGAGAACCGCAGTCAGCCCGACGATCAAAAGCGGCTTGCTGATCAACAAACCCAAGTTGGCCGACATGCCGACCGCAATGAAGAAAAGACCCACAAGCAGCCCCTTAAAGGGCATTACGTCCGCTTCAAGCTGGTGGCGATACTCAGAATCGGCAACCATAACGCCCGCCACGAAAGCCCCGAGCCCCATTGAAAAACCGATGCTGTGCATCGCCAAGGCGGCACCTGTCACAAGCGTAAGCGCGGCGGCCGTGAAAAGTTCATGGATTCCCGTGGAGGCAACAAAACGCAGGGCGGGGCGAAGCGTAAACCGAGCAGCCACGAATCCACCCACAACAGCGACAAGAAGCAGTAAGTTCAACGACACCGAATCCCCGGGCTTAGAAGACAAGATGCCTATTAAGGCTATTGCGGGGATAACGGCAACATCCTGCATAAGCAGCGTGCCGAAAGCCGCACGTCCATGGGGCCTGTTGAATTCCTTGTGCTCCCCGAGCCACTGCACGACAAATGCCGTGCTTGAAAGAGCAAGAGAGAACCCGATCAGCATTGACGCAGGCGTTCCCATCCCCAGCAACATGAAGCAGAACACCGCAATCACGACTGAAGTGATAAGGATCTGGGTTATACCCAGCCCGAAGAGAAATCTCCGCATGGTCCAGAGACGATGCGGACGAAGTTCGAGACCGATGAGAAACATCAACAAAACGATTCCGAACTCAGCGAAGTGCAGAACTTCCGTTGCATTGCCCACAAGCCCGAACACGCCTGGACCGATCAGCAATCCAACAAGCAGATACCCAAGCACGCTGCTCAATCCGAACTTACGGCAGACAGGAACAACGACAATCGTTGCCAGCAGAAAAATGAAAGCTTCAACCAGAAGGCCCATCTGACCTCCTGCGAAACGGACTCGAATCCTGCTCTCTTAAAACTTCTCTTTGTTTAACCAACTCAGACATGGCTTAACAGACTTAACTCCTTCGGAACTTTGCGCTCACGCTGAAACGTGGGCAAGTAAAAACAGACCGTAAACCGCTTTTTCGGTTCGGGACCGCATTTGGGGAAAAAGCTGGTCAAAATGCTGTCCTATGCTCTAAATATGTTAATAAGTCGAAAGGGCTTCTCAAGCAGGAAAAAAAACGGGAAAGCCGTATCGGCTTTACCCATAGCAGTCGATAAAGTTTCTTAGAAGATCCTTCCCGCACTCCGTAAGGATGGACTCGGGGTGAAACTGAACGCCCTCAACGGGAAGTTCCCTGTGCCTTATCCCCATGATTTCACCCTCCTTGGTCCAAGCGGAAATTTCGAAGTCGGACGGAAGGGATGCCTCTTCCACCAGAAGTGAATGGTATCTCGTAGCTTCAAAGGGATTCGGAAGATCCTTATAGATGGTTTTTCCGTCGTGGAGGATCGGGGAAGTTTTTCCGTGCAGAAGCCTCTCTGCCCGGACTATGTTCGCCCCGTACGCATAGCCCACCGCTTGGTGACCCAGGCAGACACCGAGAATGGGTTTTTCCCCGACATACCTTTTTATTATGTCGACCGAAATCCCAGCCTCTTTGGGAGTGCAGGGCCCGGGAGAGATTACGATTATGTCGGGGTCAAGATCATCCACGAAACCGAAATCAAGACTGTCGTTTCTTCTCACCTCGATCTGCTGACCGAGTTCCCCCAGGTAGTGGACCAAGTTGTAGGTAAAGGAATCGTAATTATCAATCATCAGAATCATTTTCCTTTTGCTCTCGGTCATCAGAGTCCGTCCTCCGCGAGCTCAACCGATTTCACCAAGGCTTTTACCTTGTTAACCGTTTCCTGGTACTCGGTTTCGGGATCCGAATCTGCCACTATGCCGGCCCCCGCCTGTATGTAGATTTTGCCGTCTTTTATCACAAACGTTCTTATGGTTATGCAACTGTCCATGTTGCCCGAAAAACTGAAGTAGCAGACGCATCCCCCGTATGCCCCTCTAGTCGTCGGCTCGGTTTCCTCGATTATCTCCATTGCCCTTACCTTCGGCGCTCCGGAAAGAGTGCCTGCGGGAAAAGTCGCCTTTATGACGTCAAAGGCATCCGCTCCCTCGGCAATCAGGGCCGTCACGTTCGAAACTATATGCATCACGTGGGAATATCTCTCCACGATCATGAAATCGTCCACTTTGACCGAGCCCGTGTTGGAAACTCTTCCCAGATCGTTTCTCGCGAGATCAACGAGCATTATGTGCTCGGCCCTCTCCTTGGGATCCGCAATGAGTTCGGTCGCGAGGCCTTCGTCCTCGGAGACGGTTTTTCCTCTCGGCCGCGTTCCGGCTATCGGACGGCTAGAGATTCTTTCCCCCTCGACCCTCACCATCACCTCCGGAGAAGATCCGGTGAGTATCTCATCACCCATCCTCAGAAAAAACATGTACGGAGAAGGGTTTAGTATCCTGAGCGCCCTGTAGAGATCGAAAGGATCGACCCTCAGGTCCGTCGTCCATCTCTGGGAAATCACTGCCTGTATTATGTCCCCTGATTTTATGTACTCCTTGGTCCTGAGAACCGCATCTTTGAAGTGTGCGGGTTCGAAATTGGATTCGATCTTGAATTCTTCCTCGCCAACATCTTGAGGAATACCGTTGGTAAACTTTTCGCTAAGCGAATTTCTAAGCTTGCTTTTGAGCTCGGCTATTTTCGCAAGGGACTTTTCGTACTCCTCCCTCGCATTTTTAACGTCGGGAACATAGGCATTTGAGATGATCTTTATCTTGCTCGTAACGTTATCAAATGCCAAAACGGTATCCATTACCATGTAAACGGAGTCCCAGACCTTTAGCTCATCAGGAGAGGTATCGGGAATATCCTCTATAAATCTGATTATGTCGTAACCGAAGTAACCGACCGCCCCACCGTGAAATCTCGGAAGCTCCTTCGAAGAAACCGGCCTGTATCGTGAAAGCAGGTCCCGCAACGCCAGAATCGGGTCGCCCGTGAACGTTTCGGTTTCCCCGTCCGAGTACATTATCTCGATGATTTGGCCCTTCGAGCGGAATACCACCGAGGGTTCCGTGCCCAGAAAGCTGTAGCGCGCCCACTTGTCTCCACCCTCCACGCTTTCGAACAGAAAGGAGTAACCGGGCGAGTCTATCTTCCTGAAAACCGAAACCGGAGTGTCGTAATCGGCCAGAACCTCCTCCCACACGGGTACGAGATTCCCGTGTTCGAGGTTCTCTAGGAACTGTTCGTAGGGGGGTGAAACCATGGAAGGAAATGATAAGACTCGAAAAACTAAAGTCAAGAAGAACGCCTTTTATAAATCCCCGGGGACATTATAATTAAGGGCTTAAAAAATAAAGGAGCACGTTAACGTTGATTCCTGACAAAGCTATATTCAGAGAATACGACATAAGGGGCATAGCGGGAGAGAGCATCACAGAAGAGGTCGTCGAGAGAATCGGAAAAGCCTACGGAACCATGGTGGCCGAGGACGGGGGATCGGAGGTTTCCGTTGGATACGACTGCAGGAAGTCTTCCCTGGCTTTCCGGGACGCACTCTGCGAAGGAATAACCTCAACCGGCGTTAGTGTGGTCGACATAGGAATGGTAACGACCCCGATGGTTTATTTCTCCACCTTCACCTCAGGCGTTGATGGCGGGGTGATGGTGACCGCCAGCCACAATCCCTCCGAGTACAACGGGCTTAAAATGTGCGTCGGCCAGAACTCCCTTTTCGGCGAAGGCATACAGAAAATAAGAAAATCGGTCGAAGAGGGAAGGTTCAAAACGGGGAGGGGCGGAAAGAAACAGACAGACATAATTGAGAGCTACCTTGAGTTTTTCGAGCAGAATCTTCATATAGAACCGGGGATAAAAGTCGCGGCCGACGGCGGCAACGGAACCGCAGGAGTGACCTGCCCGCAGATACTCAGGAGATTCGGCTGCGAAGTTCATGAGCTATACATGGACCCTGACGGGGATTTTCCGAACCACCACCCCGATCCCACGGTCGAGGAGAATCTCTCCGACATAAAGAAAAAGATCGTGGAAGCCGGCCTCGATGTGGGCTTGGCGTTTGACGGGGACGCAGACAGGATAGGAATCGTCGATGAGCGGGGAAACTCAATGAGCGGAGACATGCTGCTCCTTGTCTATTCGCTCGACCTTCTCGAAACGAACCCGGGAGCGACCATAATAGGGGACGTTAAGTGTTCGGGAAACCTTTTCTCCAAGATACGGGAAGCCGGCGGGAATCCCATCATGTGGAAAACCGGCCACTCGGTAATCAAGGACAAGATGAAAAAGGAAGGCGCCGAACTCGGTGGAGAGATGAGCGGCCACATCTTCTTTAAAAACAGGTTTTTCGGATACGACGACGCTCTTTACGCAGGACTTCGGTTTCTTGAAATCCTCTCAAAAACAGGAAAGAAGGCCTCGGAACTGCTTACAGGGCTACCTAAAACCTTCGCAACCCCAGAGATAAGAGTAGATTGTCCCGATGAAATCAAGTTTCAGGTAACGGAAGCGGTAAAGAAAAAACTCGGGGAGCAAAATGAAGTGATCGACATAGATGGAGTCAGGGTTGAGTATCCAGACGGATGGGGCCTTCTCCGGGCATCCAACACCCAGCCAGCCCTGGTGCTTCGTTTTGAAGCTCAGACGGAATCAAGGCTCGCGGAAATAAGGGGGACCGTGGAAAAAACCCTTAAAGAAACGATCAATGAGATCGGCTGATCAGGAGCTCTCCCTTACCGGGATAAATTTGTAGGAACTGATATCCGTTCCGTCTGGCGCTTTCTTTATCACCCCGACCGTAACGCCCATCTCCTCTCCGAACTCAAGAGAATCGGGATCTTCGGTTTCAACCTGCGCCATGACCCTCACGCCTTCCGGAAAATCAACAAGAGCTAGAACATAGGGCACCGTGAATTCCGGCATGCTCCTTCTCACGACTGTAAAGGAATGCAGAACGCCTGTTGGGCTGAGAAGTCTCTCTTCCACGTCATCTGAAAAACTCACTGGGTCCGCAAGGTACCTAGGAAAGGTCCAGTTGTCGGATTCCTTGCAGTAACCCGCAATCAGCCTCACTCTGCCCTCATCGTCGGTTGTAAACAAATCCGGTCTGAAAATATCTTCGCTCATGACTCTCTCTCCTTAAACGATCGTTTAGCGTGAAGGGGAATTATATACAACTGAAAACAGTTTTCAATGGAAATTATATACGATTCTACCATCAGAAAGGTAGTCTCGTATCAATTTCACGGTTCGCGGGATTTGCCAACGCAATGTCCTCCCCGTGCAGTCGCGCCATTCCCAGACGCCTTATGTTTATCGCGGCGTTCGTGTCCGCATTGGACGCAAACCCGCAACTCGCACATAGGAACCGCGCTTGGGTTTTACGGTTCTCTTTTTCTGCGTGTCCGCAGCGCGAACACGTCCGACTCGTGTATGCGGGATTTACTTCCACCAGCCTCCCGCACTTGTACTCAAGATTCCTTCTTATTTCCCCCAAGGCGGTATCAAGCATTGCTCTGTTAAGTCCCGCCTTCTGCTTTACTTTCTTTCCAGGATTCTCTACCGTACCCTTTGCGGAAGCCGTCATGTTCTTTACATTGAGATCTTCCACAACTATCGTTCCGCATTTCCCGGCAATTTCTTTCGTAGTTTGATGAATCCAGTTTTTGCGTATATTGGCTATCTCTCTGCTTACCTTCGCAAGCTTCTTTTTCGTGTCTTTTCTCCTGTTAGACCCCTTTATTTGCCTTGCCATTCTTCGCTGATACCGCTTCCGCCTCGCTTCTTTCTTCTTTAAATCAGGCAGGAAATAAAAATGTCCATCCGAGGTGGCAATCTGGCGTGCGTTCATGTCAACTCCGAGAACCTCGCCATCGTCCATTTTTTCTTCCACCTCAACTTCATAGAAGACAAAGGCACGCCACCTGTGCCCGTCATGGCGAAGCACTGCCTGTTTCGGTGTACCGTTCTCCCAGATGTTGCCTCCCCTGCGGGTAATCTTTATCCATCCCACACCCTGAATGCGAAGCAGGCTGTACTTTCTGTCGTGCTTCTCTATCCTGAACTGTCCGGGACTGGGAAGCGTGAAACCGGGAGCGGTTCTCTTTCTGCTTCTCGGCTTCGGGAACCCCCTTTTGCCAGCCATCGCCTCTTTCATCGCGTCAGCAAAATACTTGAGGGTATGCTTGATTGGATTGGCGGGAAGTTCCAGCATCCACTCCGTCTCATGCCTTAATCTGGTGAACTCCACGCCAAGAGAGAAATAACTGGTCTGCGGTCGCTGCCCCTTGCCGTTTCTGAACGCCTGGTAATCGGCAAGGTTTTTCTCCCTGAAATGGTTCCAGATGTACCGGCAGGCTCCCGCAATCTGGAACATCTTCCTTGCCTTAGCCTTCGTAGCAGGCAGAACTACAAACTCTACTGTGCGCATTTCTTTAGTCATTGCAGTATAGTATACCTAATTATGACAGGTTCATATATGATTCCTTTTTCAATTCCCGCACCCCTCCCGGCGGAGAAGCCCTTGTCCGGGTTTGTAAAAAAACAGGTGAATTTGTAGAATTTTTACGTGGCGGAAAAAATCCCAAGAGCGCTTACCGTTGCCGGGTCCGATTCAGGAGGAGGGGCAGGGATCCAGGCCGACCTTAAGACTTTTACCGCCTTGGGGGTGTACGGACTTTCCGTGCTCACCTCCGTTACCGCCCAGAACACGCTGGAGGTAAGCGCGATTCATGACCTTCCCGAGCAGTTCGTGGGACTGCAGTTTGACGCCGTGATGAGCGATATAGGCTGCGACGCGGCGAAGCTGGGGATGCTTTCCAATGAAAAAATCATTGAGACCGTGGCGGAAAAAATAGACCTCTATGGAATTGAAAAGCTGGTTGTCGACCCCGTGATGAGTTCAAAAGGCGGGGCCGCTCTTTTAAAAGACTCAACGGGGCTCCTAAAAAAGGAGATTCTCCCAAGGGCGCTCATAGTGACTCCGAACATACCCGAGGCAGAAATACTGAGTTCTGTTAGCATAGGCGGCATAAGCGATATGAAGACCGCAGCCGAGAAGATCCACTTGCTTGGAGCGAAGGCGGTTCTTGTAAAAGGGGGGCATCTCGCAAAAGATCACCCGGCGGTAGATCTTTTTTTCGACGGGGAGACATTTGAAGAACTGGTTAGCGAGAGAATAGAAACGAAGAACACCCACGGAACCGGCTGCACCTTTTCGGCGGCCGTGTGCGCTTTTCTGGCAAAGGGAATGTCTCTTCCGGTTTCCCTTGAGAATTCGAAAGCCTTTGTGACGGAGGCGATAAGAAATTCTCTTAAAATCGGGAAGGGCCACGGACCCCTTAATCATCTCTGAAAAATCTGAAAACCGCCGACTTCAAGCAACACTGTTTCTTGCGAGATAATTTCGACAAAATTTTTATTTGGAAAAGGACTGTAGTCGGCACTGGATGGACACTTTTCAGCAGGGAAATCAAATTCTTTTGACTATTGGATATAATTAGTGTCCGTCTGGAGCGTAGCACGTTTGTCCAAGACATGGGACGCTCCAAAGGGTACAATGCGGCGAGCCGTAACGCCGGACTTTTTGCGAGGATCAGAACACATGCCCGAAAATCGAACCGAGCGAGCACATTCCGAACCCGATGCACGCCGGGTCAGGCTGGCAATTCCGGTAGCATTGTTCACAGTGCTGGTTATCGCAATTCTGACATTGGCGGGCATTGGCGCGCGTTACTGGACCCGCGGGGATTTCAACGTTATTCATGCCCTGTTGATTCTGTTCCTTTCGATTAATCTGGTGATCTGCTATTGGGAGGTGTGCCTGTTCCTCAAACGCGACTATATCGAGCGGCGCGCCGAATATTGGCGCAAGCGCTGGCGGGAAACGGGCCGAAAACCGTCCACCGAATTCCTTACCACAAAGGTTCCGTTGACGAGGGTGTTGTCGCCGACGGTATGGGCGGATGTCTGGGCGACGTATTCCCAGTTCGACGGTTCCTACGCAGACCGGCGCACCTACGGTTACAGCGTGGATATTGCCAACGGCTTTGTGATCCCGATCCCGACGTTGATTCTCTACGCCGCCTTCACCTTCGATATCTTGCCCGCTCCCGTCGCGGGAATCGTCGGAGTGATACTGTTCTGGCAGTTGACGTACATGACCTCAGTTTATTGGGTCAGTTTCTTCTCGGCCAATCGACAAACCCGAATCAGCCGATGGGATATGTACATCTACATCTGGGGGATGAATTCTCCATGGGTGCTTTTCGCGCTACTGGGACTCTACGTCTCCATTCGTCTGATCGTGAACGGCGACTACAGCGTTTTGGGTTATTGATAACGGTTCCCGGGGTTCGCCGCTGATCGGGCCTACCGCCCTTCAGGGCGTTATCCGTAATTCCCGCCGGAACGAATTGGAAGATGGATGGGCCGGTCGCCTAAACAGTGTCTGTCAGAAAAGACCTAACTCATTGAAATAGAACAGAATATTGCTGATTTTCTAAAGGTTCTTCCGGCAGACACTATCTAGATAAATCCGGTCCAATATGGATTAACCCGCCGGAGTCGATTATACTAACAGTTTTCCAACCGGCCATCTTTCGAAAAAAAAAGGGAACTGAACATGTCTAAAATCATGGATGGCAAAAAGGTCTCTCAAGACATTAAAGAATGGATCATCCGAAGGACCCAGGAACTTAAAGACCGCGCGGGAGTAGTGCCCGGTCTTGCTTCTATTCTGGTCGGCGACGATCCCGCGTCCGAAATATACGTGAGGAACAAGAGAAGGGCGTGCGGAAGATGTGGAATGCTTTCAGAAGAATACAATCTTCCGGAGGAAACCTCAGAACAGGAGCTTCTTTCGTTGATCGAGCGCCTCAACTCGGATGAAAAGATTCACGGCATACTGGTACAGCTCCCCCTTCCGGTCCATATGAATCCGGCAAAAGTGATAAGAACGGTGTCTCCTGACAAAGATGTCGACGGGTTTCATCCCGAGAACATCGGAAAACTGTTCCAGGAAAACCCTAGCGCCATCTCCTGCACCCCGTACGGAATAGAAAAAATTCTCGATTACCACGGCATAGAGATATTGGGCAAGCACGTAGTGGTCGTTGGAAAAAGCAACATAGTTGGAAAACCCGCGGCGGCCTTGATGCTTAACAGGGACGCCACCGTCACCATAGCCCATATCGAAACTCGAAACCTCTCGTCTATAACCACCATGGCGGACATACTGATAGTCGCAATAGGGGATCCGCAGTTCATAAAGAAGGAGATGATAAAGGACGGAGCGGTTTTAATCGACGTCGGAATCAACAGGAACGAGAGCGGAAAGATCGTCGGCGACATTGACTTTGAGGACGTAAAGGAAAAGGCCTCTTACATAACCCCCGTTCCCGGCGGGGTGGGTCCGATGACCATAACCATGCTTCTTTGGAACACGCTTGAGGCGGCGGAGATATTCGTGCTGGGCGAGTAGCCCCAAACCTGGGTCAGAGAAGCACCTCGGGGCCATCGGTTTTCGAAATCGCCTGCGAATCCCCGAGGCCGGAACAGATATCCCTTACCGTCATGTTCTTTGCGGGATGCCAGGCGGCCGGGTCTATCTCGAGGAGAGGCTCCAAGACAAATCTTCTTTCGTGCGCCCTCGGGTGAGGAATTACCAAGGAATCCGTACTTATTACAAGGTCTCCGTAGAAGATTATGTCAAGATCTATCACTCTGGGTCCCCATCTCTTCGTCTTTTTTCTCCCGATCTCCTTTTCGATTGTCTTGAGGTAATCAAGAAGCTCAAAAGGGGAGAGTTCCGTTTCCACCTTAACGACAGCGTTTGTGAATTTCGGCTGATCCTGCGGTCCCACGGGATCCGATTCGTAAAGGGAGGACACTGCCACCACGCGCGCGCGCTTTTCTATGCTCCTCAGCGCGCGGGTGAAATTCTCGCGCATGGGGCCGAGATTGGCTCCGACCCCTATGAAAACGATGTTCGGCGAAGCTTCGGGTTCGCTCAATGGAATACTCCCCCCGGTTAATATATAATGAGAAAATATATGGCACTTTTAACCGAAAAAGAAATTTCTTCCGCGCTCGAGGGCCTTCAGGGCTGGCAGAGGAAGGGAGAAGAAATAGAAAAGACGTTCGTTCTCAGAAATTTCGTCGATTCCATGGGTTTTGTGAACAAGGTCGCGCTTCTTTCAGAAAGGGCAGACCACCATCCCGACATCCTCATACGGTGGAACAAGGTTTCCATCACCCTTTCAACCCACAGCGAAGGCGGAATCACGGAAAAAGACCTGAGCCTGGCGGGGGAAATAGAAAAGGCGCTCTGACGCGAGTTCCACGCACCGTCCGGGAAAGCTAGTCCGCATCCCTTATTTCGTAATCGTCCTCTCCGAGGGTAATGGTATCCCCTCCAGGTCCGCCCACGCGGGGATCGGTTTTTCTGCCCCTGCCCGGAAACAGCTTCCTCAAAAGCGAGGCTCCTGCTCCGAGAACTCCTAGCGCAACCAGAGCCAGAACGCCGAAAAACGCGAAAAGGCAGACGGCCACGACCACGAAAAGTGCAATGAAGGGAAGAGAGAAAAACGGAACTCTTCCCCTGCGAATGTAGATTTTTCCAGCCATTAAGACACCTTATTCAATATTATCACCGACCGCAGCACCTTTTGTATTTCTTGCCGCTGCCACAGGGACACGGGTCGTTCCGACCAACCTTCTTCTGCGTTCTCCTGACCGGGGTCTTGGCCTTTTCTTCAGCCCCTTCTCCCCGCCCGAGCACCATTTTCTTCTCCTCAAGCTCCCTTCTTCTCTCAAGTTCCTCGATCTGCTCTTCGCTCGCGGGCTGTATCCTGAAAAGATTGGAGCAGACGTCCATCCTGAACTTGTCCATCATGAGGGCAAACATGTCGAAGCCCTCTTTCGTGTATTCCCGAAGGGGGTCTTTCTGCGCATATCCCCTGAGTCCCACCCCTTCCCTCAGGTGATCCATGTTAAGAAGATGATCCTTCCAGAGATAGTCTATGTGCTGAAGCATGACGTAGCGTTCGACCTGCGAGAGGTTTTCAGAACCTATCCTCTCCTCTTTTTCCCGGTACGCGGCGGTCAGTTTTCCGGTAACTTCTTCCGTTATGACTTCGCCGTCCGCCTTGCCGGAGGCTTCTATCTCGATCTCCGTTCCGAAAATCCTCCCGATAACTTCGCAGAGCTCGGAGAAATCAGATTCCGGGCGGTCATCCCGCCCCGCCAGGTAACTGCCCACGGATTCCCGAACGATGTCTTCTGAAGACGTAAAAAGCATCTCTCTCAGGCTCTCGCCGCCCTCGAGAATTTCGCGGCGCTGCCTGTAGACGACGTCTCTTTGCGTGTTGAGAACATCGTCGTATCTCAGGAGATGCTTGCGGATGTCAAAATTCCTTCCCTCAACCTTTTTCTGGGCGTTCTCAATCGACTTGCTTATCATCGAGTGCTCAATCGGCTCTCCTTCCTCCCACCCGAGCTTGTCCATGACACCCGTTATCCTCTCCGAGGCGAAAATGCGCATCAGGTCGTCTTCAAGGGAAACATAGAATCTTGAAGATCCGTCATCTCCCTGTCTTCCCGCCCTTCCCCTAAACTGGTTGTCTATCCTCCTCGCCTCGTGTCTTTCGACCGAAAGGATATGAAGCCCGCCGAGTTCCTTAACTTTCTCCTTTTCAGAATCGCAGATCGATTTCGCCTCGAAAAGCGCTTCCTCGTACTGCTTTGGATCTGCTTCCTCGGGCTGGACCCTGAACTCTTTCCTGAGAATATCCATTGCAAGGAACTCGGGGTTTCCGCCGAGCAGTATGTCAGTTCCCCTCCCCGCCATGTTGGTCGCTATGGTTATGGCTCCTATCCTGCCCGCCTGGGCGACAATCTCGGCCTCTTTCCCATGCTGCTTGGCGTTAAGCACGTTGTGGCTAAGACCCATCTTCTCAAGGTAGGCGCCCAGTTTTTCCGACTGCTCGATCGATGATGTGCCGACAAGCACCGGCCGGCCGGCGGAATTCATTTCCTTTATCTCAGCGCACGCGGCGTTGAACTTCTCGCGCTCGGTCCTGTAGACAACATCTTCGTAATCCTTCCTTATAAGCGGCTTGTGGGTCGGTATCACGGTGACGTCAAGATCGTATATGTGGCTGAACTCAAACGCTTCCGTGTCGGCGGTACCCGTCATACCGGCAAGCTTTCTGTACATCCTGAAATAGTTCTGGATCGTTATGGTGGCCATCGTCTGGTTCTCGCTTTCGATTTCCACCCCTTCCTTGGCCTCAACCGCCTGGTGAAGCCCGTCGCTCCATCTGCGCCCCGGCATGAGCCTCCCCGTGAACTCGTCGACTATCACCACTTTCCCGTCCTGCATCATGTAGTCGACGTCGAGGCTGAAAAGGGCATTGGCGCGAAGCGACTGGTTAACGTGGTGGAGAACCTTGAGGTTGACGGGGTCGTAGAGGTTCGGGACGTCGAGCGCCCTCTCCGTCTTGGAAACCCCCTCCTCGGTAAGATCCACCTGCCTTGTTTTCTCGTCCACCGTGAAATCGGTTTTCCCGGAGAGCGTCTTCACCACCTTGTCCACCTTGTAGTAAAGATCGGTCGAGTCCTCCGAAGGCCCCGAGATTATAAGCGGGGTTCTCGCCTCGTCTATGAGAATGCTGTCGACCTCGTCCACTATGGCGAAATTGTGGCCGCGCTGAACGTAGCTCTCAAGGGAGAACTTCATGTTGTCGCGCAAATAGTCGAAACCGAACTCGTTGTTGGTTCCGTAGGTAACGTCCGCCTGATAGGAATCCTGCCTGGTTGAAGGCTCGAGGCAGGTCTTGAAGGAATTTATGATGTCGAGGTTTTTTTCGGGAAGAACGTCGTTTGCCAGATACTCGTTTGGCCACGCGGTCAGGTTTTTCTCTACCGACTCTTCGGCCCGCTTGGGATCCTCCCAGGCAAGCACGTAGGAGGCATCGTGATTTATAACTCCCACCTTCATGTCCAGGACCATAAAAATCGGCGACATCCAGGTGGCATCCCTGGCGGCTAGGTAATCGTTTACGGTGATAAGGTGGGAGCCGAGCCCGGTGAGGGCGTTTAGGTAAAGGGGCAGGACGGCGACCAGCGTTTTTCCTTCCCCGGTTCTCATCTCGGCTATTCTGCCTCTGTGAAGAACCATCCCCCCTATCATCTGAACGTCGAAATGCCTCATGGCTATCGTTCTTCTCGACGCTTCCCTCACGGCGGCGAACGCCTCCGGCAGGACATCCTCAAGAGCCCTCTCCATCTCAGCGAAATACTTCTCGTCGGACGGGCTTCCGTTTGTGCCGAGACGGGAGTGTATCAGTTCCCGGAATTGCGAGGTCTTTGCGCGAAGTTCCGCCGTGGGAACCTTAACCAGCGTTTCTTCAAGGTCGTTTATCCTTTCTGCCAGAACGCCGAGCTTCTTCACCTCTCTTTCGTTCTGCGAGCCGACTATCTTTTTCAGGACGTAAGAAATCATGCGCCGAAGCGGTCTCCTTTAGCTAACGGTTCCCGGAACGTCCGGGAACAGCTCTCCTAAAACAGTCTAATAATCCGTGGGAAATAGACAAGAACTTTCTGGCTTCAGGCGTCAAGCTTCACGCTTACGACCCTCGAAGCGGCGGTACCGTCCGAGGTTATTCCTATAAGCGCGTCGGCCTCGTGCATGGTTTTTCTGTTATGCGTGATGACGGCAACCTGGGAATGGGCCGCTATCTCGCTCAGGATCTTGTTGAATCTCACCGTGTTCACTTCGTCAAGCGCGGCGTCTATTTCATCTAGGAACACAAAGGGAACGGGCTTTACCAGGCATGCGGAGATTATGACCGCTATGGCCGAAAGTGCCTTTTCCCCTCCCGAGAGCAGGTTTATCGGCTGGAAGCGCTTTCCTCCGGGCCTGATCATGACCTCCACTCCGGTTTCAAGCAGGTTTCTGGGATCCGTAAGCTCAAGGCGAGCCTCTCCGTTTTCGAAAAGCTTGCAGAAGGTTTCGCTGAATTTCCCGTTTACGGTCTCAAACGCCTCCCGGAACCTTGAAACTGACTCCCTGTCAAGCTTCCTTATAGCGCCTTCGAGGTAATCAAGCGCCCGGGCGAGGTCGTCGGTCTGGCGCTGGAGAAACCCGTTTCTCTCTTCAAGCTGCTCGTATTCCTCGGGCGCGAGCAGGTTCACGGGACCGAAATTCTCTACGCGCCGCCGAAGCGTCTTAAGTTCCCTCTCCGCATCGGGTATCGAAACATGGGAGAGATTCGGGCTTTGCGAGACATCGGGCGTAGCATCGCCGAATGTCTCCGCGTACCGTTCGCTCAGATACTCAAACTCATCCTCCGCACGCTCAAGCTGCGCCTGGGCCGAGGCAAGCCGCTCTCTTCGCGAGGAAAGTTCTTGTGATGCGGCCTCGAATTCCTCTTCGCTTCTGCGGAGATCCTCCGCGTAGTGCGACACCCTTTCCCTGAGTTCCCCGAAGGACTCTTCTCTTAAGCCTAGGTCGCTGCAGATCTTCTCAAACTCCTCTTCCGCCTGGCGTCTCGACAGGGCAAGCGCTTCGCTCTCCTGTTTTTTAAGTTCCCCATCCTTTGTTCTAAGGGAAAGCTTCTCGTTTATGACCGCCTTTATTCTCTCGGCTTCCGATATCTCGTGCTCAAGGGCCTTTTCCCTTTCAAGAACCCCGGCGTTCTCTATCCTGAGTTTCGTTACTTTCTCCTGAAGAGCTTTTTCCTCCTCGGCAAACCCGAGAGCCCGTTTTTCGATTTCCCCGTATTTTGATTCAAGGGCGCTTCTTTGGCCGTCAAGCTGCTCTATAAGCGACTCCATCTCCTCGACGGTGCGGTTTTTGCTCCCCAGCTTGCGCTCAAGCTCGTCGCGCTGCACCTCAAGGTTCCCGATTCTCGTCCCCATCTCTTCTATCCTGGTCTCCGCGTTCGAGCGGTCCTTTGCGTTCTCAACCGAGCTTATCTCGCAGCGCCGAAGAAGTTCCTCTACCTGCCCCCGGCGGCTCTCAAGCGCATCCATCTCCTCTCTAAGCGTCCTGCAGACAGATTCCAGTTTCTCTATGTCGGCCAAAAGGGTCTGCGTCTGCCCCTCAAGCTCCTTGATTTCCCTTTTTCTCTCAAACACCCCTGCCAGGGATTTTCCGCCCGTCACGGCCCCTTGGGAATCGACGTAGTCTCCCTCGAGGGTGGCGAAGCACGCGCCGTTTCCCGTCCGGTCCTTAAGCCTGATGGCTTCCCGCAGATCGGAAGTGACGTAAACTTCCTGCAGCATCGAGTCAACAAGGCTTTTCTCTATCACTTTCACGTCAAGGAGGCTGTTAAGGGAGGTCGCATCCGGCTTGCCGTTTCCGCTGGCCCTGCCGTTTCCGTTTGCCGAGCCGTTTGCCGCGAACCGTTCGGTTGCCGGTATGAAGGTTCCCCTTCCCGCGTCAAACTCCCTTAGGAGCTCGACCGCGGCGACCGCCTCCGTGCTCCCTTCGACCACTATCCAGTTGAGTTTTTCCCCGAAGGCCGCCTCGACCGCTCTTTCGTAGTTTCTCGGGACGGAAACGAAATCGGAAACAACCCCCAGCACGCCCCTCTGCTTGCGCTCGAGCACGAACTTGCGCGTGGCGTCAGGAAGCCATTCGTAGTTGCTCTGTATTTTGTTAAGGGCCTCCACCCTGGAGACGCAGTCTTTTTTCCTGCCTTCAAGACCCCTCAGTTCGCCGAGTTTTTTCTCATGCTCAACCCTGAGATCGTAAAGACGCGAATCGATTTCTTCTTTTTCTTTGGTGGCCGAGGTAAATTCGTCTTTTATTTCCCCTTCCCGGCGGCGGAGCGAAGCAAGTCTTTTCTCGCACTCGAGTTTTTCAAGTCCCAAGGCGGAAACCTCCCCCTCAAGCACCTCTTTTTTCTCCTCAAGCTCCTCAAGCTCCTTTGAGAAAGCGCCTATCGTGCTTCCAAGCGAGCTTCTTCTGGTCATCACGTCAGAGACCAGGTCTGCAGTTTCCTCAAGTTCCTTTTTGTTCTGTTCCCATTCGCTTTTTAAGGTCACAAGGTTCTGTTCCTCGCGCGAAATCTCCTCTGAAGCGGAAAGACGCGTGGTTTTAAGTTCTTCTGACTGGAGCCCGGCGCGGCTGCTTCTCTCCTCCATCTCCGAAACTTCGCGCCCGAGGCTCTCTATCTCGGCTTCAATGTTCGTTACGTAGCTTGAAATCCCGGCGATCTCCCGTTCGATCGAGGCCCTGCGGTACTCGTTTTCCCTTTTCTGCGCCCGAAGCTCGTAGATCTCCTTCTCAAGGGACCCCAGATCCTGGCCCGAAACGGAGTTTTTCTCCTTCGCCTCTTGAAGCAGCCCGCGCTTTTGCTCAAGCTCGGTATCTGCCGAGCGGACAAACTGTTCCGCCCCGAGCTTTTTTTCAAGAAGCGCTTCCTTGCGCTGCTGCGAGTCCGAGAGCTTGGCCGAGAGAACATCAAATTCAAGCGAGCGGGCCCGCCCGGTGAGCTCCTCGTACTCTCTGGCGCGCTTTGCCTGAAGCGCCACGGACTCAATACGGTCCGAAACCTCGCGCTTCATATCAAGGACGCGGGAGAGGTTCTCCCTGGTCGACTCTATCCTGCTTCTGGTTTCCTTTCTTCTGAGCTTGTACTTCTCGATCCCCGCGACTTCCTCTATGAACTTTCTTTTCTCATCGGGCTTCGAAAGTATGAAGGATTCGACCTGGCCCTGTTCGACAATCGAATAGGCCCTCGCACCCATTCCGGTGTCAAGAAGCATCTCGGTTATGTCCTTGAGGCGGCACTTGACCCCGTTTATGCTGTATTCGCTCTCTCCCGAGCGGTAAAGTTTCCTCCGGATTCTGACTTCCTCAAAACCGAAGCCCTCGACCTCCTCAAGGACCAGGGACACGTCGGCCATGCCCAGGGGCTTGAGCTCGGCGCTCCCGTTGGAGATAACGTCTTCCATGCCCCCCGCGCGCAGCTGTCTCGGGTTGTGTTCGCCGATTACCCACCTGATGGCGTCGAGAATGTTGGATTTTCCGCAGCCGTTGGGACCGACTATCGCGGTTATACCCTCGGAGAAGTCTATTCTCGTCTTCAGGTAAAAAGATTTAAAACCTGCTATTTCAAGTGCTTTAATTCTCATGGGAGAATCGCGGCCCGGCATCGCTGCGTTCACGCGCGCCGCCGCCCGTTTTACGCAAAATCCTCGCCGTAACCGGGAAAGTTAAAGCTCCCGCATGCGTATTATAGAAGCCCTGACAGGGCCAGAATCCTGAAGAAAGCTGCCGGGATAATGCTTTCGGCAGTACGTGAAAAAGATTCCTTATCGATCAAGGCCTTCCGGTCAGTATGAATTATACCACAATATCTAGAGGATTTACAACTTCCCGGTCGGGAACAGTTAATTGCTGTGTACTAGGTTAAAAACAAAGGAACGCAGTATGTTGATTCATAAACAGATAGCAGGAAAGGTAGTTGCTGTTGATTATGCCCTAAAATAATTCGGAGGAAAACAGAGTCTTCTGGCAGATACTACCTATTCGGCTTTATATTACGTAACCGAGCACGTAGCTTTTTACCTTCTTTAGGATGGTAAGTGCTTATATAACTTACCAATCCAGACAAATGCTCCCAGCACTCACAATAATCAGCATCTGAACGATTATTTATTGGCAGTTCCTCCAGTTTGAATACGCCTACTCGCACTCCCCTGCGTTTGCTCTTTGAGACCGTCGGATTTTTCCTGTTTACCACCAAGCCCGTAACATCCATTCGCTGACTCTGACTGACTATTTCATGCTTGCTGCGCTTTGGTGCGAACCCTTTGGAAAAAAGCATTTCGTAAACTTTTGATATTATGTAGTTCTTTTGGTGATTGTTTATATAATGCCCGCTTGACACGGTAATGTCGTCCATATAACGGCTGTAGGAATAACCCCGTTGCTCAAGTAAAGACACCAAATCCGGTTCTTTGTCCCAAAATACTAAGTTCGCCAAGTATGAACTGGTTTTCCAGCCTTGGGGGAGTTGGTTCTGGTAGATGGTCAGACGGGTCAGGATATCGGCTATTTCGGGATGAAATCGGAAGCAGTATTGCCAAATTCCTTTAACAATTCTTTTGCTTGTACAGGGGAAAAAATCCTTTATATCCTCAGTGATAATCGACTTCTTTCTGGAATGAATAATGGCGTTAGTACGACAGCCTCGAGGCCGTTTTTTGTCTGCTATTCCACCCTGTAAATAGTATGGGTAATCGACTTTTTTAAGTATTCGGTTGTTAATCCTCTCATGTATGATTTTCAGCCGTTGCTCCGCGTCATGGGTATGCCGTGGTTCCCCGTTTCTTTTTTTAAGCTCTTTCCCCAGCCTGTGAAACCGATCCACATTTGCGGCAATATACAGCAAATCGGATTCCTTGATCGAAAGTAATGAAGCCAGAGATGAAACCTTAGCGATAGGGGAAATGTTTATAACGGGATGTCTATTTCTGGGCATGTAATTTCATCAAACCTATTATGTGTTTGGACAGGTCTTCAATGTGTCTTGCTGTTAACTCGGGGACTTCTTCTTTTTCCGCAGCGAGGAAAATAAGGACGCTCAAGGGTATTTCCAGAGTTCGCGCTATTGATTCTATAGTTGAAATACTGGGCTGACGCTCGTTTTTTTCGAGAAGGCAAAGATGGGAAACAGACAGACCGGCCGCATCGGCCAGTTGAGTTTGCGTCATCTTACGCAAACTCCGACACTCTTTTATCGTTGCGCCAAGGTTCATGATCAGGCTGTAAAAAATAAAAAGGATTATTGCGTTAATCATCAGACAGGAAACTCATCAAAGCCTCGATGCTTGGCAGCATCTTCAAAAACTTGCCAAGACCATTCAAGATCTTGTCTGGGTCTTCAGGCTTTCTGCCTTCTATAACAGACTGGAGTTGGTCTATAACCTCATCCAGTCGGACTATAACGCCTGGGTCCGCTGTGTCACGTATAGACGCTTTTAGCTCTATGAGCGTATTGAGCGTCTTCTTTAACAACTGCTTCTCTAAAAGCATTTTATTACCTCCTTGAGCGAATTTTTTTCTGGTGCTTTCGCCCAGTCGCCATGCGATCGGACCGGAAAAAACACAGCGGAAACCCATAATCCCTCTTATTTCAGTCGCATACTATCATGCGAACTATACTTCCACAGGTCTCAAGGGCTCAACGCCTAAACGCCGGTATAACACGACCGGGAGAGAACCTATCTTCTACAAGCTTCAAAGATGAAGATCCCTCTGCCCTCGCCATCTGCTTCTGTTAAGATGCATAAGCATCGGCCAAGCTAAAAAGCTTGGCCCTTAACAAGTCCAATCTTGGAGGTGTTGTCAAAGAACGTCTGAACTATCAGTTCAGTTAAGAATAAATGCTACACGATATTTGCTAAAAGTCAATTTTTTTTCTCAGAGAAAATAAAAAATCTTATGAAAGGGGGCGGTGACCGCAGAAAAATGATTTCGATAATCCTGGAACTCCATGATAAAAAATCGGCTTAAAGAGTTCAGCGAAAGTTCAGGAAAAAGACGGCCCCAAAGAAATTTGTCTTTTCATCTGAAGTTTCTTGGTCCGTTTTTCCTAGCACGCGACCGGATCTGGGAAGCTACTCGCTCTCCTTCGACAGCGGTTCACTATCATGAATTATAGCGGTAGGCCTACAGTAAAATACTAAGGGTTTAGTATACCGGATTTATATCTCGTTCGGAAGAAAACTTCCCGGGGAATTATCCTCCCTGGGAAAGAAGGTTCTTGTTGGGTGAGATCTTGGAGCTTTCTCTGAGGTTCTCAAGCAGGCGTTCAACCACAAGCATCTTTCGCAACGAGACCTCTTGGCGCCTAAGAGAATCCCTCTCGTTCCCGAAGTACCCGCTGTCGGCGGGCTTTGTCTTCGCAAGCGACACTATGTAGAAAGTCTCCCCCGACTTGTAAACACGATTGGGGGTAGGACGGTTGCTTCTCAGCCCGAAGACATCTGAAATGAAATCCCTCGATTCGACGTCCAGAGGATCCTCGGACCTTGAGAAAAAACCGGTGCGCTCCACCGAAAGACCCATGGACTTGGCCATCCCGGAGAAACCTTTGCCCGAGGCGGTTATTTTCGCGAGACTGTTCCCAGCGGATTCCCTGGCCCGATCGACGCCCTTTTCCCTTTTTAGGGCCTCGACAATCTCCCCGCGCGCGGACTCAATTCCCGACCGCTTTGAGGATTGAACCCGGGTTATCTCGAAAAACCAAGTGAAATCCCGAAGCACCACGTTTGAAAGCCTTTTTTTCTTTACCGAAAAAGCCTCTCTTCTTATGGCGCCAGGAACGTCTCCGCCCGTGCCTCCGAGAGTAAACTCCGCGGTTTCTTTCACCTCAAGCGAGCTTTTTTCGGAAAGAAGGTCTGAGAATGAGCGTCTTTTCCGGAGAAACTCCTCAAGGAACTGGTTGTAGAGAAGCTTTGATTTGCCCTCTACAAGCTGCTTTTTTATCTCCCCCTTTACGTCGTCAAATGGTTTCGGGGTCCCTTTGGAAAGAAATTCCTCCGGGTAAGTAGTGTAGTAGGCCTCGATTTCCTCGTCGGAAACCTCGGCATCCTCGGTGAAATCCCCGGGAGTGAGCTTTACGTAGCGCGCCGCGCGTTTCTCCGGCTCCCAGAAAAGATCGGTGTTTTTTCTGTAATACCGGGCGATCTCCTCTTCGCTCGGTTTCTGGCCCTCAAGGTAATCCCGGGCCGCAAACGAAACGTAGTGAAGATCGATTTTCTCCTCGCGCGCCCTGTAAATGCTTAAAAGCTCCTCGTCGCTTGCCGTTACGGAACTGTCAAGAACTGATACGAGCTTCTCCACAAGGAGGTCCTCCCTGTAGGAATCCTCGAAATCCTTCACGGTGCGGTTAAGCCCCCTTGAAATAAAGTCCCGGTAGCGTTCAAACCCCACGAAAGCGCCGTCCACCTGGAACCCCGGATCGTTTCTTATTGCGTCTGAAAGCTCCTCCTGGCTTACCCTGATCCCCAGTTCTTCGGCCTTCTGGGCGAGAAGCTTCTTGTTGACCAGCGAGTCGATCACGGAAAAATTCACGTATTCGAAAAGCTCGTCCGAGATCTCCTGGTCGCTGCGGCGCAGGCGGTCAAGCATCGAGTCCCTAAGATTATAGAACTCCGCGAGGGAAACCTTGTCCCCGTTTACCTCTACCGCAGCTCCGCCGCTTGGGCCTCTACCCCCTATACTTATTCCTCCCACGTATCCGAACCCGATAACGAAGGTAAGGGCGAGCAGCAGAAGCAGGGCCTTGGTGAGAAGGCCTTGCCTGTTTTTTATGATATCGAATGCCAACGGGGTTTTCCTTGAAAAGACGAACTAAACTCTATATGAGCCGGTATCAACTTTCAAGCCGTCGCAGCGGGCCGCGTGGTCCCCGGCTTGACACGGATAAGGGGCTCAAATAGCTTACAGGTGAAATATCCGGGAGCACGGAGAAACTCAGATGATAACGGCACTTGGCGGCGGAAGCGGAGCCGCGAAATTCCTCAAGGGACTCACGGGGATAATTCCCCTGTCGGAACTTACCGTAATAGTGAACACCGCGGATGACATGGACCTTTACGGAATGAGGGTCTCTCCGGACATAGACACCATAATCTACAGGCTCTCGGGAAGCATAGACGAAAAAAAAGGGTGGGGGCTCCGCGGCGACACGTTCGAGTTTCTGGGCGCCGCCGCGAGGTTCGGTTTTCCGACATGGTTCGGGCTCGGGGACAGGGATCTCGCCACTCACCTGTTCAGAAAAGCCGTCACCGACGGGGGCGGGACCCTCAGCGAATCCACTTCAAAGATAGCGCAGCGCTTCGGCCTCGGGGAAATGCGCATACTGCCAATGAGCGATGACAGGGTCGAGACATGGATAGAGACGGACGCGGGCGAAATACACTTCCAGGAATACTACATAAAGCACGCGATGCGTCCCGAGGTTCGCGGAGTCAAGATAAAGGGCGCACGCGAGGCTTCTGCGGCCCCGCTGGTTCTTGACTCGATAGACGGCGCCGACCTTGTGATCATATGCCCGAGCAACCCCATAATCAGCATAGGGCCCATACTCGAGATAAAAGAAGTTAGAGAAAGGCTAGTCGGCGCGCCGGGACTCAAGGTCGCCGTGAGTCCCCTTATGCGCGGAAAACCCCTTAAGGGTCCGGCGGACAAACTCATGAGGGGGCTTGGAATGGAGGCTTCTTCGACCCAGGTGGCCAGGCTTTACGCCGATTTTCTGGACGTGCTCGTGATTGACCGCTCGGATGCTGGAGAGGCGGCCGCCATAGAAGCTCTCGGGGTAAGCGTTTTAGTGACGGACACCGTAATCCCCGACGAGCAAAGCTCGATGCGTCTTTCGCAGGAAATTCTTAATTTTACAGAATCTTTGGGACAGCGGCGCGCTTCACCCTAGGGAGCGATCAGGAATCCTCCTTTTCTTCTCTCCACTGCTCATAATGTATTATGCCGTAGAAAAAGAACTGGGGTATACCCTTTACTTCCGGTGAATCGCAACTCGTCCGGAGCCTTGCTCCGTGGTTCATGACCACCGTGTTTATGCCATAAACCGTGGTGTCCCCCTCCACTCCGAACTCAACCGATGTATAGTCCTCCTGGTCCTTCTCGAATTGCCACCTTATATCGTAAATGCCGAGTTTTTCTATCTCCTTCCTCAAGAAATAGTCGGAAACCTGCGAAGTCTGGGAATAACACGACCTTCCCCTGAAGCAGTCAAGAAATATCTCGCCGCGAAGGTGAGAGGAAACCACATCATCGAGATTTCCGCCGTTTACCCTCCCGTAATATATCCCCTCGGGAAGCATGATCATGTTGGCGGCGAAGCGGTGGCCTCCCACATGGCTGGTTCTCCACGCGGAAATCCCCTCTTTTTTTAGAAGCTCCTTGTAAACCCCCGATCCCGCGACCGCGCAGCATCCGTCGTGGGCTCCGTGGGTGCAGACCAGAGCGAGCCTCTCTTCGCAGGAGAATTTCTCTATCTCCCCGGTGCTGACAAGCTCGGGGAGATCTATCAAGAGGAGGTCTTCGTATGTTTCTATTTCGAATCTGTAGAGTTTCGGGGAGAATTCAGAAGAGTGGGCGTAGTAAAAAGCAAGGTTTCCCTTGCTTGGCCCCGGCCCCCCTATCAGCTGAATCCTGGATTCCTCAAAAGACGAGAGAAAGCCTCCAAGATGCTCCTTTACCTCCTCCGGCACCGCGCTTTCCGGAAAAGCATCCCTTTTCCATACCCCGGAGTACTCAAGCAAAAACCAGTTTTTCACCTCAAGAGCGGTTCCGTAGAGATGTTCTCCGCTTTGGGAAGACATCTGGGAACATGTAAGTGTTTTTTCGTCGGTCATCTCATCCTCCTTGGCCCTGCCCGGCGTTTTTTGCCCTAAGCACCGTCAGGAATTCCCCTTTCGGCACCAGATAGAAGAACTTTCCCCAGTTTTTCATCACACCCGCGTGCCGGGAGGCATCTTTTCCCTCCCCCCAGAAAAGGTCGACGCGCCGGGCCCCTTTTATGGCTCCCCCGCTGTCGTGGTTAACGACAAAGCGGGAAACCGGTTCCCACTGCGACGGCTCGACTGAAGAGGAAGTTTCGAAGACCGGTCTCTCAAACTCCATGAACGCCAGAGCTCCCCTGGGGAAAAAAACCTTGTCGGTCGCTATGGTCCTGCCGTCGACGACTTCCGTTCCGAAAGAGGTTTCGGGTTTCCCCGGAAGTCCGCGGAAGAAAATGTAACTCGGGTTTTTGTAAAGGATATTCATCCTCTCCGCGTAGGAGAGGGATCTCAGGTGGCTTTCTATGGCCCAAAGGCTCATTTTTTCCTTCGGAATCCACTCGAAGAGAAATTTCCCTATTGCCACGTAATCGTGTCCGTTCTGGGCGGCGTAACCCACGACCCGCTCCTCTCCGTCCGCGAACCTTATTTTACCCGAGCCCTGAATCTGAAGAAAAAACGCGTCAACAGGGTCTACCCACGCGATCTCAAGCCTTTTCCCCCGGAGCTTTCCCCCGGAGTCTATTTCGCTTCGCGAGTAATAGGGAACCAGTTCGGACGTCCTGCCGGGACCTCCGGGGGCAACCCTGCCGTAGAGGGACTGAAGCTTTTCCCAGGCGATCTTGTCCTCCTCAAGAAACGAAAGTCTCTCGAACCGCTCGACGAACCTGTCTATCCTCAAGCGCACCAGGTCGTCGGGAATCCCATAGAGCGGCTGGGTGTGCTGAAGTGTCCTGGTTCGGGAAGCGGAGAGCACCGGAGAAAAGTAAGAGGTTATAAAAACCTTGCCCCAGGGTTTTCCCGGAAAGCCGTAGAAATCGAAATTTTCCCTTACGTCCTTTATGAAATCATCCTTGGTAACGCCCGCCTCAAGCTTGGCGAGAAGATAACCGAGTGCAAGTGCGTAGTCTCCCGCGGAGACGGTTTTTTGTCCGAAAACGAGTTGGGAGTCCTTTTTCTGCGAAAGTTTCTCGACGCTTGCGCCGATGGATTCCTTCAGTCCCTCGGGGAAAAGGTCGTCGTCCATCTCGGGAAATGCGGGAACCGCCCGCATGGACTCGGGGCCCGGAATCTCCGGAGGTCTCTCGCAGGAAAGGTAGAGAAAGAGCAGGAAAACGGCTGACAGGACAGCTGCGGTTCTTTGGTTCATTTAAACCTGTTGGTTCTCTAAAGGAAAAATATACGACGCGAAACGCCCGCTAATCAGGATAAATTTATACCTTGTTACATGCGGCTTACGCAAAAATTCTGCGTCTCCGTTCTCTGCCGGGACGGATATTTTTCTGAAAAGACAGGGTAAAATAAAAATTTCGGGACAGTCTGGCCGCAGCAACCTGCGGTTTTTTGCAGTCAAGAAACGGAAAAAATGAAGCGGAAATTCCTTGGCATAGATATAGGGGGAACCAATATCAGGGGGAAAGTCATCTCCGAGGAGGGAGGCACGCTCGGCGAGAGAAAAACCCTCTCGGACGCCCACATGGGCATCTCCCGGCTCATGGAGAACCTGGCCGACTTCATAGAAGGATTTGCCGGGGAAGGGCTATCCGCAATCGGGATAGGAGTACCGGGGACCGTTGACCGCGCAAGCGGCACTCTTGTCCAGGCCCCGAACATAGCAAACACCAGGGATTTCCCGTTTACAGAAGTCCTTTCGGAGAAAATCGGAACCGCAACCCCCGTTTTTATACAAAACGACGCTTCCTGCGCGGCTCTCGGTGAATACCGGGCGGGGGCGGGCAGAGGATCAGGCTCGATGGTAATGATAACCCTGGGAACAGGGTTCGGGGGCGGAATAATCCTCGACGGCAAGCTCTGGCCGGGGGAAGACGGCTTCGCCGGAGAGGTGGGGCATATAACGATTAACCCGTCGGGACCCATTTGTGGCTGCGGCGCGAGGGGCTGCATTGAAACCTACGTTTCTCAGGTAGCGATAAAGAGAGTCGTCCGCGAGCACCCGGAACTCCGCGAAAGGCTCGCCGGTACCGAAGAATCAGCCCTCCCCGAGCGCCTGGCGGAGCTTGCGCGCGAAAAAGACCAAGCGGCCATCTCGGTATGGAACGATTTCGGGGCGAACCTGGGGGTGGGAATATCAATTCTCGTAACCATCCTCGACGTAAAGACGGTGGTAGTGGGCGGGGGGCTTTCGGGGGCCTGGGAACTTTTTATCGGGAAAGCCCTCGAGGAAGCCGAAAGAAGGTGTCTTGGGGGAGCCCAAAGGGGACTTCAGGTAAAAAGAGCGGCCCTGGGAGACGATGCGGGGGTGCTGGGAGCGTGTTACGTGGCCGAAACCGGGCTCGGGGAGAGATCCTAGGAGGCCCGGAGACTTTTCGCAAGGTCAAGCAGCTTCTGCGAAGAACCGCGAATCCTTATCCTGAGCCACGGACCCTTGGTTTCATCCGCTTTGAACCTGTTATCCATTCTTAAACCGCCCACCCAGACTATTCCATCGCGGGTTTCGAAAACCGGCACTTTTTTTCTAAGAAATCTAGGTATTTTCTCGTCAATGAAGAAATCCTTGAGCTTCTTGGCTCCCTTCATTCCGAGCGGAACGAACCTGTCTCCTTCGGAAAAGCTCCTGAGCGTTACGGGAAAACCGACTTTCTCGGGCGCGAAGTGCCCGACGTCGGCCGCGCCCCAGAGGGAGGCGTCATCCGTAAGCTCAACAGTGACCTCAAGATCCCGGGAGATCCTGTGGGTACCGTGGTTTTTTATCTCGGTTTGCGGGAACTCGCGGAATTTCTCCTCGCGCGTGAAAAAGAAAACCCCGTGCCCCGCGTGAAAAACGACTCCGCCGGGAAGGTTTACCTCAGCAGAGGGCTCCCCGGAGCCAAGCACTTCGTCAATCGCGAAAAGATGCTTGGCGGAAACCGAGTTCAGGTCCCCCTTTACGGCCAGAATCGATTTTCTCATTACCGAGAACCTGATCGCCGGGGGCTCGCGAAGAAGTTTTTCCGTGTCTCCGAGCACGCCTCCTGCCACAACGCGGGCAATCTCCCGAAATCTTTTCTCGCCTTCGGCCGAAATGAAATCCGCTTCCGCGGCGCAGACCGCCGCCACACGGGAGAGAACCTGCTCGACGGCCGGATTATAGCTCTCAAGCAGGGGAATAAGTTCGCTCCTTACCCTGTTTCTCAAAAATTCGTCCGAACTGTTGGTAGAATCCTCCCTCCAGGGCTCTCTTTTTGACTGGAGGTACTCGATGACTTCATGCTTGGTGACGTTTATGAGCGGGCGTATTATGTTGCCGACCGAGGGTCTTATCCCGGCAAGCCCTCGGGAACCGCTTCCCCTTATGAGCCTCATTATGACCGTCTCCGCCTGATCGTTAAGCGTGTGCGCCGTGGCGATCCTCTGGGCAGAATATTTCGTCAGAACATCGTTGAAAAAGCCGTAGCGAAGCTCCCTGGCGGCGTCCTCGAGTGAAAGTCCGTGTTTTTTTCTGAAGCCCTCCGCGTCTACCCGCACGCATTCAAACGGAAAGCCGAGCCGCTTGGCCGCTTCCCTGACGAACTCGGCGTCTTCATCCGACTCGGCGCCCCTTAGCCCGTGATTGACGTGGGAAACGATCACATTTGTGCCCGGATAAAACTCCCGCAGGTCCCAAAGGGCAAAGAGAAGCGCCATGGAGTCTGACCCCCCGGACACTCCCGCGACGATCACGTCCCCGGGAGCGATCATTCCGAAGGAATCAACCGTTTTTCTTATCTTGGCCAGAAACATCGGAGTCGCTTTGAGAAATCCCGGCGGAAACTATGAGCCGAAACGCGTCTTCCACGGAAATATCCAGCTCCTGCAGGTCCTCTTCCGGAACCATAATGTAAATGCCGCTTGTCGGATTCGGCGTCGTGGGGACAAACAGGCTGACAAGATTATGGTCCGTCACGTTATGGTTCCTCCTGGCCTCCGTAACTCCCGTTACGAAAGCTATGGCATGAATCCCTTTTCTCGGGTACTCGACCAGCACGACCCTACTCATGCTCTGCATCTGGGAGGTGAAAAAAAGCGTCTGCACGACCTGCTTCACGCTCACGTAGAAAGTTCTCGCAAGCGGAATCTTCGAGATAAGAGACTCGCCGAACAGAATCATCCTTCTGCCAACGAAGTTCCTGGTCACAGCCCCCAGGAAAATGATCAGCAGCAGCGTGGCAAGGATCCCTATGACAAAAGAGATTCCCTGAAACACGTAGGGCGGAACATCTATGAAGTGGCGGAGTATCCCGGCAGGGCCGGTGCTGAAAAAGAAAAGCATCCACTTTATCAGCTTGTAGAGGACGAAAATGGTCACCCCGAAAGGGACGATAATCAGGATGCCGGCAATGAAGCTCTGCTTGAAAAAAGAAGATTGAGGAGGTTTTGAGTCTAGTATTTTAATCCCCCCGTTTCTGGTCAATCTTTTTCCTGAGAAACCTGCTGGGTTTGAAAACAACTGTCAGACGGGAAGGTATGTCTACTTCCTCTCCAGTGGAAGGGTTTCTTCCTATACGGGATTTCCTTCTCGTGACCCTGAAGGTTCCGAACCCTGGGAGTTTCACCTCTTCACCGGCTATAAGCTTCTCTCTCATCAAGTCGAAAAAAAAGTTTACTATCTCAGCGGATTCCCTTCTCGAAAACCCTATTTCCTCGTATAAAACGCCTGCCAGATCCTTCTTTGTCATGAAAAGCCCCCCTTTTTAGATCGAACGCAATTCGGCCCCTATTGTTTTTTCCAAACTCTTAAGAACATCCTGCTGAACCCTGTTAGCATCCTCGTCGGTAAGGGTCCTTTCCCTGTTTCGAAGAATCAAGGAAAGTGCAACACTCTTTTTTCCTTCTTCAAGGGAATCTCCCTTGTAAACGTCAAACACCCAAGCGTTTTCTATTATACCGGAATCCGCTTTTTTTATAACCGAAAGAATTTCCCGCACCGGAACCGTATCATCGACCACAAGCGCTATGTCGCGGCGAAGAGATGGGAATTTGGGAAGGGGGGAGAATTTCCTCTCGAAACTCGTATAGACGACCGAGAGAAGCGACAGGTCGAGTTCAAGCACGTACACGCTTTCGCTTATCTCGAGTTTTTCCAGAAGATGGGGATGAAGCTCCCCTACCATCCCCAGAACGTTTCCGTCGACCAGTACGGCGGAGGATTTTCCGGGCCAGAGGAATCCATGATCGGGGAAAACGGACTCAAACTCTATCCTTGAATCCACCGAAAGGACCTCCAGGCTCCTTTCAAGCACGCTTTTTATGTCAAAGAAGTCGAATTTCTCCCCGTCCCATATCTCTGGTGCCCTTTTTCCGGTGGCAATCGCCGCGAATTTCTTCACTTCGTTCGGCAACTGGTCCATGTCCTTGGGGTAAAACACCTTGCCGGACTCGAAAAGTCTTACGTCCTGATTCTGCCTTGAGAGGTTGAGTCTCACGTTTTTCACCAGGGAGGGAAGAAGGCTCATCCTCATCTCCGAAAGCTCCCGCGATATCGGGTTCATAATACGGATCGACTCCTCAAAGCCGAACGTCCTGAGAAGTTCGGGAGACTCGAAACTGTAGTTTATAGCCTCAAGAAAACCGTAGGAGACGAAAATGTCCCTGAGCCTTTTCTCCATGACGGTTATCACGCTGGGTTTTCTGGCTACCATGGGAACCTCCGGCAGGACGGAGGGAATGTTGTCATAACCCAGAAGACGGGCGACTTCCTCGACTATGTCCACCTCGCGCTCTACGTCCACCCTGAAAGTCGGAACCCGAAGCAAAAGCTCCCCGGCAGAGATGCTCAGAACTTCAAACCCGAGACTCTCGAGAAGTTCCGCTATCTCCTGGGAATCGGTGGATATGCCGACCAGATTGCAGACCTTGTCAACCGACATGGAGATCTCCCTCGGGCTAACCGGTTCGGGATACACGTCGATAATCCCCTTGGCAACTGCTCCTCCGGACAAGCGGCTTATAAGCTCGGCGGCGCGGTCAAGCGCAAACGAAACGTTGTTTATGTCTATGCCTCTTTCAAACCTGCTCGAAGATTCGCTCTTGAGGCCGGTTTGCTTGGACGTTTTCCTTATCCCTACGGGAGAAAAGTAAGCGGATTCAAGCAGAACATTGCTCGTCGCATCCTCTATCTCGGTGCCGGATCCGCCCATGACTCCGGCAAGCGCGACGGGATGATCCCCGCTGCAGATAAGCAGATCCTCGGCGAGCAGCTTTCTCTCAACCCCGTCTAGCGTTTCTATCGTTTCCCCGTCACTAGCTTTTCTGACGGAGATCCGACCCTCATCAAGCTTGTCGTAATCAAAAGCGTGAAGCGGCTGTCCCTGCTCAAGCAAAACGAAGTTCGTAACGTCAACAACATTGTTAACGGAGCGGATTCCGCAGTACTCAAGCCTCTCCTGAAGCCACGCGGGAGAAGGACCGATTCTGACTCCTTCAATGAGCCGGCAGCAGTACCTGGGGCATGCCTCCGTGTCCTCAACAACTACGGCGGACTTTTCCGAAATGCTCTCCCCCTGCTCTTTTAAGGAGAAAACCGGTTTCTGAAGATTCTCGCCCAGTATTGCCGAGACTTCTCTCGCGATCCCGAAAATACTCATGCAGTCAGGACGGTTAGGGGTAATTCCCACCTCGAAGATAACGCCGTCGTAACCGATCTGCTCGTTCATGCTGGTTCCAAGTTCTGCCTTGGGCGAAAGAATCATTATCCCGTCTTCATCGCCCGAGAGGCCCATTTCATCCGCGGAACACAGCATTCCCTCGGAATTTTCCCCGCGGATCTTGGAGCGTTTTATCTTAAGGCCTTCCGGAAACTTCAAGGTAGCGGGAAGAACGGTTCCAGCCCTGGCAAAAGCAACCTTGTCCCCTTTTTTCATGTTGTCCGCGCCGCAGACAACCGTGTAGGGGGTTTCTCCGTCCGTAATCTCGCAGACGCTCAGCCTGTCGGCGTTCGGATGCTTCTCGATGCTGCTTATCTGGGCGACGCAGACATCGGCAAGAGCCTTGCCCTTGTCTTCAAGCGCTTCAAGCTCCAGGCCCGCCATGGTGAGCATTTCTCCCAGTTCTTCCGGAGAAACGTCGATTTTGAGGTAGTCGGTAAGCCATCCAAGAGGAAAAATCATAAATTCACCCGGCGAGTTAGGTTACACGGTATAAAAAACTGGTCAACAGTTAACCTGCTGAAAACAAAAGATTATTTAAGAAGTTAAAAATAACCTCCAAACAATCATGGCCAAATCCGGGGGACCGCGCAACCGGTCCCGCAAACAGGCGGGCATTTTAACCGGCTGAAGAGAAAAAACGCGGTTCCCGAGACGGGCAAAGAAGCGCGCGCCCCGCGTAAAATTCTCAGTGAACTTCTTAACTGTTAACAAATTATTAAAATTTCGTTTGGAGTTTCTTAATTCACTGATATGAAACACTTTTTCTTGTCGATAGATTGTGAATGAAATTCCCCGAACTCCGCGGACTGTACTCTAACTCCCTTGAATAATTGAATAATTCTCCAAACGGCCCGATTCCTCTCACTCGTTCCGCCGAGTGCCCTGTGAAATGTTTGGAACTCATAAACCTAGATTGACAGGTCTTTAAGGATAAGGAGGTAACAATGCCTAAGACCCAAACTTTCCCTGTACGGACTGCTTGAATACTTCAATATGGAAGAGAAGGCAATGAAGCACATGGAAGCGATACGGTGGGAAGAAACAAGCACAAAAACTTCCTTAAATGGTTGTAATTCTCACAGCGATTTGATTTAATGCCTTGTGGAGGGAGCAAGGGCCTGAACCATCCTTGGAATCCAGAACCTAGTTAGCAGCTCTGGGTTTCGGCGCTCTCCGCATCTAACCTAGTGACTTATATGATGAAATTTGCTGTTCTGCTTCTTGCGCTCTTTCTTCTGTCCTGCGTGGGATCCGAGGGAGAATCGCCTTCGGAGCATACACTGGACGGAGTTCTGCGCACAGACGCTCTCGGCAACCCGATTGAAGAGGGAGTCAACTATTACGGCTGCCCACGAGGCGGATGGGTCAAGGATCTCAGGGACTGCCCGAAGGCTCCCTACCTTGAGACCTGCAGGCCCGAGGAAATAGAGCAAGTGACGGACGAACAGATAGAGGAATTTCTGCTGTGGTTCAGCCGAGACGTCGTGCGATGGGCCTCGGCTCCGACGGTGCGGCTCTCCCGCGATCTCCCGGGCCACGTGCGCAGAGCGGTCATGGAGGCAATCTCCAGACTTAACACCGTGCTCCCCGACCCCTACGACATGAGGATCGGACAGGATGCCACAGATCCCGCCGAGCGCGTTCCCCGGGGGGAGATCCACGTCCACTTCGGATACACTCCCCAGTGGACCTGGCCCGACGGCTCGTTCATAGACCCCGAGCGCACGGGACTGTTCGGCATCGCGGGATACAACTCGGATGAGGACGGCCTCATTCACTCCCGCATATGGATAGGTGCGAACGCGGAGCAAAGCCCCTGTCCCGGACGTCAGGACGACGAACTCCTGAGAAAGGTGGCCCTCCACGAACTTCTCCACGCCCTAGGTTTTCCGGGACACGTGCCTTGGCCCCGATACGATACCATCATGGACTCGCGGATTGGCTGCAATCTCATGGACTCATTTGAAGAGGCGACTCTGCCCATGCCTCTTGACTGTGCGGCACTTCGGAAGATCTATTCGCTTGAAATAGGAACTCCGATTGAAGACATTGCCGACTGAAAAACCCGAGTACAATAGGCCCGGCCGAAAAAAAGATTCGCAATATTCCTGAATGTCGTTAAACAACCCCCTGTCAACTTAAGTATATAGTTCCCAAATGTTTCACGTGAAACATTCAGTCCCGTTTCTATTTTCCAATGCAGAATCTGGAGAAAATTCTGCCCAGAAGATCTTCCGTGGTGACTTCTCCCGTAATCTCGCCGAGCGAATTCATTGAGTTTCGCAGCTCTATCGAGAGGATCTCCGGATACTCATTCCGCCCAAGAAGCTCAAGAAACATGCGCAACTGGCTGCGGGCCTTCTCCATGGATTTTTTGTGGCGAAGGTTCGTAAGTACCAGTTCCGAGGCATCCGAGGCATTAGGCGAGCCCGAAAGGGTCTCAAACATGGCCTGCCTGAGTCGCCCTATCCCCTCTTTTGCGAGTGCCGAGGTTTCAACCGGCTTTTTTCGTCCAA
>JAPPFE010000003.1 GCA_028823955.1 Candidatus Dadabacteria bacterium | reverse complement strand
CGGATTTTCACCGCGAGCATGAAAGAGTTTACGGATACAGGAAGGAATCTTCCGTTGTCGAGATCGTAACCCTGAGACTTAGGGCCTATATGCCGGAGCGAAAAATAGATATTCTTCCCGCTTCTGCTGTGGAGGCGGAGCCTCGGTTCTTCACAAAAGATGTGATTTTTGAGGGCGAGAGCATTAAGGCCGGATGCTGCGAAAGGGAAAAGCTCCGACCGGGTTCTCAATTTGAAGGTCCCTGCATTCTCTATGAGAGAACCGCCACTGCTTTTATCCCTCCCGATACCGCCTGCGAAGTGGACGACTACGGGAGCATTATAGTGACCCTCAATCCATAAGAGTTTTTTTGATGGGCTCGATGAACATAAGAGAAGGAATAAGAAAGATCTTGGACCCTCCGGGAACCCTCCTTGATCCAGGTGGGGAATTCTTGGCATCTGCCGTGCTGGTTATGCTCTGCGAGCGGGGCGGAGATTATGGAATATGGTTTATAAGAAGAACCGAATACAGGGATGATGCTTTTTCAGGTCACGTGGCCTTTCCTGGGGGAAAGAAAAAGCAGAGTGACGCGACTCTTCTTGATACGGCTTTTAGGGAAGTTGGAGAGGAGCTTGGTTTTGACGCCGGGAAGGAAGTAGAGATTCTCGGGGAAATGGATTTTGTACGTCCCTACACTCCTTCCGTTAGACAGTATGCTGTAAAGCCTTTTGTAGCGATGATAAATGACGGAGTAGAGTTTGTTCCCAATTACGAAGTGTCGGAATTTTTCTGCGTACCGGTTTCCCACTTGGTTAACCCGAAAAACAGGGACGTAAGGGAAAGAAGACGTGATGGGAAGATAATAGATGACTACGTGTTCGCTTACCGCAATCACATAATATGGGGACTTACGGGGAGAATACTTAATGAATTCTTCAAGAAAACTTCAGAGTGTTTTCCGGGATGATGTTTAAATCCCCCTAATCATCATGTAAGTTTCTGCCAATATAACAACTGAGGAGATTAAAACTCATGGCAGCGGTTAACAAGGCTATAATACTTGGTAATCTGGGGAGAGACCCCGAAGTGAGATACACGCCTGACGGGAGGGCGGTCACGACTTTTTCAGTTGCCACTACGGAAAGATACAAGGACAAAGAAGGCAATCCTCAGGAGCGCACGGAATGGCACAGGATCGTGGTTTGGGACAGACTGGCCGAGATCTGCGGCGAGTATCTTTCCAAGGGAAGGTCGGTCTACGTGGAAGGTTCCATAAGAACCCGCTCATGGGACGACAGAGAGGGTAACAAAAGATATACGACCGAGATTGTGGGAAGAACCGTGCAGTTTCTCTCCCCTCGCGGAGAAGAGACAAGGCGAGGTTCCGGGCCGCCCCCTCCTGAAGATGATTTCGTCTACGAAGAGGGCGGTGGTATAACGGACGACGACGTTCCATTCTGATTCTTTTGGTCTTTACTGACACATTAAGGTTATGTCTCTGGCCGTTATAATTCTGGCGGCGGGCAAGGGAGTCCGCATGAATTCGCAACTCCCCAAGGTGCTGCACCCAATCTTGAAAAAGCCCATGTTGCACTATGTCCTTGAAACGGCGCAGAAGATGGAGCCTGAGAAGATAGTGCTTGTCCTGGGATATGATTCGGAGCTTGTGAAGGAAGAGGTCTCGGATTATCCGGTGGAGACAGTCATCCAGGAACCGCAGCTTGGAACCGGGCACGCGGTTTTGTGCTGCGAGGATTCATTCCGGGATTTTTCTGGGGACATTCTCATACTAAGCGGAGATGTTCCCGCAATAAGTTTTTTTTCTCTGCGCGAGTTTACGGATTCTCACGTGAAAAACGGAGTGGACCTCTCATTAATGTCCACTCTGGTGGAGGAACCCGACGGATACGGGAGGGTATTGAGGAATGCCGACGGGGAAGTGCTTCGCGTGGTTGAAGACAAAGACGCCACGGCTGACGAGAAGAAGGAAAATGAGATAAATGCAGGCGTTTACTGCGTGAATTCCTCCTTTCTCTGGGAGAGCTTGGGCGGACTTAGTAGTGAAAACAGCCAGGGGGAATATTACCTGCCAGGAATTGTGGATCTCTGCGTTTCCCGCAAACGCAGACTTTTGGCTTTTAGCTTGGCGGATCCAAAGGAGGTGTCCGGAGTGAACAGCAGAGAGCAACTCGGCGAGGCGGAAAAAACCATGAGACAGGCAATAAACCGCCGCCACATGGAAAACGGGGTTACCATAGAGGATCCCGAAACCACCTACATATCAGACTCTGTCAGCATAGGAAGGGATACAACCGTGTGTCCCAATACCTATATTTACGGCGAAACCAGTATAGGCGAGGGTTGTCGCATAGGACCGTCTGTGTACATTGAAGATTCACGTATAGGAAACAATGTCGAGATAAGGTTTTCTTCGTATCTTACGGGGTGTGAAGTCGAAAACGGCGTAGTGATGGGTCCTTTCTGTCACCTGCGGCCCGAGGCCAGGATAAAAGACGGGGCCAAGATCGGCAATTTCGTTGAGATAAAGAAATCGGAAATAGGGGTTGGCTCCAAGGTCCCGCATCTTTCCTACGTGGGAGATGCTGATATCGGCGACGGAGTTAATATCGGTGCCGGAACCATCACCTGCAACTACGACGGGGTAAACAAGCACAGAACCGTGGTCGAGGATCGCGCTTTCATAGGAAGCGACACCATGCTTGTTGCGCCGATCAGGGTTGGAAAAGATGCTACTACGGCCGCGGGTTCCACGATAACGAAAGATGTTTCCCCGGGTGCTCTGGCCATAGAACGTGCCGGGCAGAAGGAAATAACCGGCTGGGCGGAGAGAAAAGGGGTAAAGAAAAGGAGATCCTGAAATGTGCGGAATAGTGGGATACGTCGGAAGTTCGGATAGAACCAAAAGCGTTCTCTGCGAAAGCTTGGGAAGATTAGAGTACAGGGGTTACGATTCTTCCGGGATATGCTTTGTCGAAAACGGCCGTTCCCGCGTCATAAGAAGCAAGGGAAAACTTGAAAATCTTTTCACCAAGCTAAAAGACTGCGAAGTGACCTCTTCACTCGGCATCGCTCACACCAGATGGGCCACCCACGGTGATCCCTCGGAGCGAAACGCCCACCCTCAGGTATCCGGTCCGATAAGCGTAGTGCATAACGGAATAGTGGAGAACTACCCCGAGCTTAAGGAGGAACTTGTTGCTGCAGGTTATGAATTTTGCTCCGATACCGATACCGAAGTCATCTGCCATCTGATCCGCGATTTTACGGAAAAAGGAGACTCTCTTCTTGAGTCAACGAGAAAAGCCTTTGAGAAAATAGAGGGCTCTTACGCTGTGGCGGTCATGTCGGATACAGAACCCGGGAAGATAATCGCCACCAGGCGTTTCTCTCCTCTTATAATAGCGCGCAACGGAAACGAATGTTTTCTGGCTTCAGACATCCCTGCGATTCTGCCCTACACGAGGGAATTTATTTTCCTTGAGGATAACGATTTCGTGGTTCTGGAAGAAAACGGCATTTCCGTAACCGACGCCGCCGGTAATGACGTTAGCAGAGACCCGACGGTTGTGGACTGGGACCCTTCGGTAACCGAGAAGTCAGGATATCGCCATTACATGCTGAAAGAAATTTTCGAACAGCCCGCGGCCATCTTCGATACGCTTCGGGGGAAATTCACGGCGGACATGAGGAAAGTGGTTTTTGAGGACTTGGATCCCTCGCTTTTGCGAAACACGCAAAGAATCATTATCGCGGCCTGCGGCACTTCCTACCACGCCGCTCTTATAGGGAAGTACATGATAGAGGAAGTTGCGGGAGTGAACACTCAGGTGGAGCTTGCATCGGAGTTTCGACACAGAAATCCGGTCGTTGGCCCCGATAGCCTTTTTATCGCGGTTTCTCAGTCGGGCGAGACTGCGGACACCTCGGAAGCGCTTCTAAAGGCCAAGGAACTCGGTATGAACTCAATCGGAATAACGAACGTTGCGCTGAGCAAAATCTCAAGAGAGTCTGACTGTGTCATAGCTACAAAGGCGGGACCTGAAATCGGGGTTGCCTCCACAAAGTCTTTCACGGCGCAGGTAATGGCGTTCTATCTTCTTTCCGTATATCTCGCGATTTCAAGGAAGACGGTTGATTCAAAAAGGGCTAGGCAGCTGATAGCCGATGCCATATCGGTTTCAAAACTCCAGCAGGAAGTTCTTGGGCTCGATGAACGTCTCAGGGAGCTTTCAAGAGATTTTTACGGTTACAGGAATTTTATATATCTGGGCCGGGGAATTAATTACCCCGTGGCTCTTGAGGGAGCGCTTAAGCTCAAAGAGGTTTCATACATCCACGCCGAAGGATATGCCGCCGGGGAGATGAAGCACGGTCCCATAGCTCTTATAGACAGGAACATGCCCGTTGTGTTTATAGCTCCGGAGGAAGATGTATATTACAAAAAGCTCCTTGGAAATTTTCAGGAGATAAAGGCCAGGGGAGGGCGAATAATTTTCATAACGTCGGATAGAGAGCTTCGACTTCCCGACGAAAGGGACAGGAAGATAGTGATTCCGAAAAGTTCTTACCTTGTAAGCCCGATGGTATCGGTTATCCCCGTTCAGTTTATGGCTTATCACATAGCCAATATTCTGGGGACAGATGTTGATCAGCCGAGGAATCTGGCCAAGGTTGTCACGGTTGAATGATATCACGCCTTTGCCGGGCACAATGATATCCTTGCATCTAATTTTATAAGAGGTTTCAAATGAAAGTACTTGTCGTCGGAGGTGGCGGGAGGGAGCATGCGCTCTGCTGGAAAATAAGCCAAAGCCCTCTCGTGGAGAAAACCTACTGTGCTCCCGGAAACGCCGGGATAAGCCGCCATGCCGAGTGTGTGGCTATCGGCGTCGGAGATTTTGATTCGCTTGCGCAGTTCGTCAAGAAAGAGTCGGTGGATCTTACAGTTGTTGGCCCCGAGCAGCCTCTTTGCGAAGGAATAACAGATTTTTTTGAGAAAGAGGGTCTTTTGGTTTTTGGTCCCTCTAAAGCCGCGGCGGAGCTTGAAGGAAGCAAGAGTTTCTCAAAAAACCTGATGAAGAAATACGGAATTCCAACCGGAGAATATTCCGTGTTCACCGATATCGGGCAGGCGATTGCCAAGATAGGGGAGAGCGAGCCCCCTTTCGTGGTGAAGGCAGACGGTCTCGCCGCCGGCAAGGGCGTTATCATATGCGCTTCTCAGGCAGAGGGCGAGGAGGCGCTTCGCTCAATGATGGAGCGCGGAGCGTTCGGCGAGGCAGGAACGAAGGTCGTGATAGAGGAATTTCTTACGGGCGAGGAGGCTTCCTTTTTTGCCTTTACCGACGGGGAAACCGTACTTCCTCTCGAGCCTTCCCAAGACCATAAGCCAATCTTTGACGGAGACAGGGGACCGAATACGGGAGGCATGGGGGCTTACACTCCCGCCCCCGTGGTTACCGACCAGCTTAGGCAGAGAATAATTGACGAAGTCATGGTTCCAACCGTCCAAGCGATGAAATCCGAGGGGAGAGCTTACAGGGGAATTCTCTACGCCGGACTGATGATAAAGGACGATGACCTCAAGGTGCTTGAATTTAACTGCCGCTTCGGCGACCCCGAAGCCCAGCCTCTTCTTATGAGAATGGAATCGGACATCGTTCCTATTCTTTATTCAATAGCCCGTGGCGAGATGAAAGCGGACCCTATAGAATGGAAAGAAGGCTTCTGCGTCTGCGTCGTCATGGCTTCTAGGGGTTACCCAGGAAGCTACGACAAGGGGGTTGAGCTTAAAAAACTCATGGATTTTTCCGATACCCGCGAGACCGTAATTTTTCACGCGGGAACCGCTTTTTCCGAAGGCAGACTTGTTACAAGCGGCGGCAGGGTCTTGGGAGTTACCTCCCATGGAGATACCATAGAGGAATCCATACGGAGTGCATATAAGGCCGTCGATTCCATTTCCGATGAAAACCTGATCTACAGAACGGATATAGGAAAGAAGGCGCTTTTGCGGGTCGGTCCCTGATGCGTCTTGAACATATCCGTCTTAGAAATCCCAGACCCATGAATTAATGACTTTTAGGGCTTTTTGGGAGAAGCTCCAACCATTTTTAGGCAGCGTTTAATAAAGTCTATATAGCCCCAAAAATTTTTTATTGAAAACCTGTTTTCTTTCTGTAATATAGTCCTTCCCTCGATTTGGGATTTAGCGGTTTTTTTCCGTTTTTTCATTTGACATCCGTCCGTTATTAAGCTTATAATGATCGGATTACCCAAATTTGGGAGAGGATGATTTTATGCCTACGATAAGCCAGTTGCTTAACAAGGGAAGAGAGACGGTTAAGAAGAAAAGCAAGGCCAGAGCTCTTCAGAGATGTCCCCAGCGAAGGGGGGTTTGCGTGAGGGTTTACACCACCACTCCAAAAAAGCCTAACTCTGCGCTTAGGAAGGTCGCCAGGATAAGGCTTACAAACGGCATAGAGGTCACAGGATACATACCCGGAGAAGGACACACGCTGCAGGAGCACTCCGTTGTGCTCGTCAGGGGGGGCA
>JAPPFE010000033.1:4184-54406 GCA_028823955.1 Candidatus Dadabacteria bacterium | reverse complement strand
GGAGAGGATGAAACCCTGATAAACGGAATCGCTTCCCGCGTATCTTCCGTAATAAGCGAGAACATCGGAACAGGAAATCTGTAGATGAAAACCAGACTGAACGTAAACGTTGACCACGTAGCAACCCTGAGACAGGCAAGGATGGGAGACGAGCCCGACCCCGTGACCGCAGCCGCGCAGGCTGAACTCGCCGGAGCGAGCGGAATAGTGGTCCACCTTCGTGAAGATCGTCGACACATTCAGGAAAGGGACCTTCTTCTGCTGAGACAGACGGTGCGGACGAAACTTAACATGGAAATGGCCGTAACGGACGAAATGATTGAGATTGCGTGCGAGACGCTTCCCGACGTCGTGACTCTCGTTCCGGAAAAAAGGCAGGAGATAACCACTGAAGGAGGACTTGACGTGCGCGGGGATACGGAGAGAATTGCCGCGGGGATTGAAAAACTGAAGAGCTCCGGGCTGTTCGTAAGCATTTTCATAGACCCTGACCCCGAACAGATAAGCGCCTCCGCGCAGACTGGCGCTCATATGGTTGAACTCCACACCGGAAGTTACGCAAACGCCCGCGACGAGACCGGGATGATGATGGAACTTGATAAGATCAGAAAATCAACGGAAGACGCCCTCTCCCACCGACTCAGGGTATCCGCCGGTCATGGGCTTAACTACGTTAACGTGACCGCGGTTTCACAGATAGACGGGATTGAGGAACTCAACATCGGCCACAGCATAATTTCACGGGCGGTTCTCTCCGGAATGGAGGAAGCCGTAAGAGACATGATCAATCTGCTATAGTATTTTTCTACAGCAGGGAATAAGGCAAAAAGATATGGTTTCAGGCATAGGCATCGATATGGTTCGCAACAGTCGCATAGAGAACCTTATTGAGAGGTGGGGGGAGAAATTCCTTCGAAAAGTCTTCACCGATGATGAACTCGCGCAAAACGGTGACGGCAAAAACAGAAACATAAGCTATGCCGCCAACTACGCGGTCAAGGAAGCCTTCGTGAAGGCGCTAGGCACCGGGTTCAGACGGGGAATAAAATTTCACAACATAGCGGTCAAGCGCAACGAGCTTGGAAAACCCTTCATAGACCTCAGGGGAAGCACAAAGGAAATCGCCGAACAAAGGGGCCTGACCCGAATTCATACCACCATATCACACGACGGGGAATACTCCGTCGCCGTAGTTATACTTGAGGACTGATCACCTAAACTCGGATCTCCGTCCCGCCCTTGCGGATTCGAAAAAACCGCTCCCGCAACCTAGAAGGGATATCAAGCCGGCATGTGCTATCCTTAACCCGGTAAACCCAAAATGTTTGAGAATCTGAAAAAACTCCGCCTAAAGGGAGTGGACAGCGTAAAACCGGGGCTCGGCAGAATCACCGCGGTTCTTGAAGAACTGGGATCTCCTCACAGGAAAAAGGATTACGTCGCCGTTGCCGGAACTAACGGCAAGGGGTCCGTGGCGGCCTGTATCGCGTCAATACTCAAGGCGAACGGCTATCGCGCAGGCCTCTTTACCTCCCCTCATCTAATCGACGTCACGGAAAGAATAAAGGTGGACGGAGAGGAAATAACCAGGGAGCAGCTTGAAGAGACCCTCGGCACTGTTTTTGCCGCCTGCGCCAGGATTGACGTGGAACTCAGTTATTTCGAAACGCTCACCGCAGCCGCATTTCTTCACTTCAACGGCAAGTCAATAGATGTAGGCGTGCTTGAAGTGGGAATGGGCGGGAGATGGGACTCGACAAACGTATGCGATCACCTGGCAGGCGTCATAACGAACGTGTCCTTTGACCACACCGAATACCTGGGAAACACTTTGGGTGAGATTGCCGGGGAAAAGGCCGGAATAATCAAAAAAAACGGCCTCGTGGTGACAGGATGCACGGGCGAGGCCCTCTCGGTAATCGAGCGCAGGGTCCAGGAGAACTCCTCAACATGCCACAGAATCGGAGCAGAGTTCACTTACGGGAAAAAAGAAGATCTGAGCTTCGATTACATGGGGCCCAAGTGGAACATTCCGGGACTCAGAATCTCCCTCGCGGGCACGCACCAGGTGGAAAACGCCGTTATATCCATAGCGGCAGCCGAGTTGCTGACAATGCATACCCGCTACAAAACGGACCCTGAAAAAATAAAAAAGGCTCTTGCGGGAGTCAGCCTGGGGGGGCGAATGGAATACTTAAACAGGGAAACTCCCGTTATAATCGACGGCGCGCACAACCTCGCCGCTGGGGAGAACCTTGTTAAGTCCCTTGAGTTTTATCATCCGGGGAGAAAATTCAATTTCCTGATAACGATGCTTGAGAACAAAGACATCGGAGGGTTCACCGAAACGCTCTCCCGTGTTTCGGGAAAACTGATCATAACGGAACTTGCCGGAGTCAGGAAGTCTTTGGGAACGGAAAAAATTCTGGCGCTTACCCGGGGACAATTCGACTCGGTCGAGACGGTAAAAGACCCTCTGGAGGCATATGAAAAACTTCTTGGTTACGGAGAAGCAGCCTGTGTTTGTGGTTCCTTTTATCTCATAGGTTATCTTAAAGAGGTGATCCAAAATGAAGAGACTCTCGATAGTAAGTAACGATCTTTTCCTGGCTCACCAGAACCCTCCCGGACATCCGGAGTGTCCGGAAAGACTGACCAGCATTCTGGGGGCGCTTGAGAGCTCGGGTCTTATGGAGAAAACGGTTCCCGCCGACACGAGGCCCGCGACGGAGGAAGAGATCACCCTCGTACACAGCAAGCCCTATTTCGATATGGTCAAAAGCACCTCCGGCAAGGAGTTCTCGCAGCTTGATGCCGACACCTCTACGTGCGAAGTTTCTTTTGACGCCGCGCTTGCGGGCTCCGGGGGGCTTATATGCTCTGTAAACGATATTCTTTCAGGGAAAATCGATACCGCGTTCGTACTCCCCCGCCCTCCCGGACATCACGCTGAACACGACAGGGCGATGGGGTTCTGCCTGTTTAATCACGTGGCGGTCGCCGGGGCCCATCTGTTAGCCAACTGCGGTCTTGAGAGAGTCCTGATCATAGACTGGGACGTGCACCACGGAAACGGCACCCAGCACATTTTCTATGATTCAAGCAGCGTGCTCTTCTTCTCTCTGCACCAGTTTCCGTTTTATCCCGGCACCGGAAGCCTTAAGGAACTCGGGTACAAAGAGGGGCTTGGGTACACGGTTAACGTCCCCTGCCCTGCGATGCTGGGAGATGAAGATTATCTCAGAATCTTCGCCGAGATACTCGAACCCGTGGTGGAGCAGTACTCCCCGGAATTCATTCTCATATCCGCGGGCTTTGACGCTTACCAGGTTGACCCGCTGGGAGGAATGCTGGTTACCTCGGAAGGTTTCGCCAGGCTTACAAGATTCGTTATGCAACTCGCCGAAAAACACTGCCATGGAAACATTGCCTTTTTGCTCGAGGGTGGCTATAACACGGCGGAGATGGGACTGATCATGAAGTCGGTCATAGAAGAGATACTCGATCTTAAGGTGTCGGATACCAGTTTTAATCCCAAGCGGACAACCTGCGAACATACCGTCTCGGAAATCAGAAGAATTTATTCGAAATATTGGAACTTTTAGATCAGCCAGAGGCAGTGGTATAACTCTAAAGGTTCAGTTCTTCCTTGAGTTCAGAAAAGGAAACCGATTTTTCCCCTGAGGCCATAAATTCCTTGTAAGCTTCGGCAGCCTCTTCATGGTCCTCCAAATTCTCCAGCCTAGCCATCAAAAACAGTTCCAATCCCTTCCTTACGTAATAGCTTTTTGGCCTTTCCTCCGCTTTCGATACCTTGCCCAGTATTTCGGCAATTTCAGCAGGAACCTTCACGGAGATATTTACCATGCCTGATGACCTGTCCTTCACCTTTCCCATAACATCACCTCCGCCACTAAAGAAAAACAAACATCAATAATCCCCACAGTAAATTCTTATTGAAACCATGCCGGAGTGACAATAGCTTCCAATCTCCCGGTTGAACCGGGCGACATCTCACGAGGAGATTTCGCTTTTCCTGTAATCGCTCCCCTCGATGAAAAGCGGGGTGCACATCTCATAAAGTCTTGAAGCTATCCTCTCTCCCACCCTGTCCTCAAGTATTTCCGTTTTATTCCTAGATTTCTTAGGCAGTGACTCCCTAGCCACATAGTTGGTGGTAACAAGAGTTTTCTTTGAGGAGTTGTAACGCTTGGAGATAAGCTGATCGAGGATGTTCTGCTCCCATTCGGAACTTTTGCCTTTTCCCATCTCGTCTATAACCAGAATTTCCGCGCTTATTAGCGGTCCTATTATCTCGTTTTCGGGAATTCCCTCGGAATACGCCTTCCGCAGGTCTCCAAGCAAAAAGAAGAAATCGGTAAACACGCATTCAACGGCTTTCTGAAGCGTAAGCTCCGCTATGGCCCCTACTGCCAGGCGTGTTTTGGCAAGCCCGGGACCTCCCATAAGCAGAAAGCCTTTTTCCTCCGGGTACTTGTCGACAAACGACTTCACGTAGGTCATTGCCTCAAACTGGCTGTTGTCACGGGGGTCTATATCGTCTGACTGAAGAACGCCGGCGTACTTTGAAGGAATCTTCGCGTTGTTGTACCTTCTGACCTTAAGCCTCACCATTCCGCAGAGCCCGCAGCGCTCAAGATACCTGTAGCCCCTTTCGTTCACCAAAAATACCGTTCCGGTCCCCCCGCAGTCACTGCATTCGGAAACGCAGTCGCAGACCTCCGCGCGGGCGTACTGACCGTTCTCAGGTGAGATCATGTACCCGCCGCCGGAACATTTTCGACAATCCATAATGATCCGTTTTCTTCTGGCCATGTTACTTCATCGTGAAAACATTATTTATGCCGAGAGTCTCGCATACGATTTCATCCCTGAAGGCGTTAAGGGTCTTTCTCCTGGCATCCTCGTCGTAGAGTTTCGCCTTGGCGGGAATCCTGCTCAGCGCGGCATCGGTTATCTGCTTTTGCCTCTCGGCGGAAAGACCTGAGAAAACACCCCCCATGAAATCCCGCCACAACAAATCAAACTGTTTGTATATGTTAGCGGACCCCGCGCCGTCCGTCTCTCCAACCCTGCGCCTGAGTTCCTCGTATTTCCCCCGTATATCCTCTCTTTTTTCCTCAACTATGATCCCATCAAGCCTCTTTAGGACCTGTTCTATTATACTGCTTCTCGTAAAAGCGGCGTTCCGGGGTGTTGCCTGTTTCGATTCCCGTTCTACCGAATGCGTTCTCAGGTAATCTTCAATTTCATGCCTTATGTTAAAAAGCCCCCTCGGCTCCTGGGCTCCCCTCTGCCTCTTCTGCTCAAAGCCGTAGGCTATAGCCTTAATTACCATTTCCTTTGAGACGGATCTTTCGCCAAGTTCCCTTATAAAACTGTAGTCCCTGGCCGAAAGCATCAGGCCCTTTCCCGCAAGCCCGAGAAAATACCGCTCTATGTCGGCTATGTAGTTTCGCTCTTGAGACTTCATCTTCCCCCGGAAAAACACGCAGCCCTCGGATCTGGCCCCTACTCCATCATCTCGCGCATGGCCGACATCGTATCGGCATAGTTTTCCGTCTTGTATATTCCGGATCCCGTTACCACTATGTCCGCTCCGGCCTCGATCACTTCCCTTATGTTCCCGAGATTTATCCCGCCGTCAGCTTCAATAAGCGGCTTCTTTCCATCTCCATCCATCTTGTCAAGAAGGGACCTCAGATCCCTTATTTTCGACAGCATCTCGGGAATGAATTTCTGACCCCCGAATCCCGGCTCCACGGTCATTATCACTATCACGTCTATAAGCTCCATCAGCTTTTCCTCGATCACGCCGATCGGGGTCGCGGGGTTAAGGGCCACCCCGGTCATAACCCCTCTCCACCTTATGGATGAGAGGGCGCTGTAGAGAAGGTTGCAGGCCTCCATCTGGACCGTGACGATCTTCACGTGAGGAGAACCCGCGTCTATGAATTTCTCCGTGAATTTCTCGGGACTATCGATCATCAGGTGTATATCCATCTGGGGCGGCGATTCCATCCGGGCAATCGCCTCCACTATGGGTATTCCTATGCTTATGTTCGGAACGAAATGCCCGTCCATCACGTCCACGTGTATAAGATCGGCGCCCGCCTGGCAGACGGCATTTACTTCGTCTTCAAGGCGAAGATAGTCGCACGAGAGTATTGAAGGAGCCAAGAGTTTTTTCATCTAACTTTCTCCGCAAAGCACAGTGGGATTCCCTTGTATTTTACCCGATAGTAAACCCGCAACCACAAAGCAACGCATTGTTGACAGGAAAACCAGAATAATTATATTACTTGGACTTTTGAGGTCGCTTAATGCCCCCTAAAAACTTCATATTCACTTCAGAATCCGTAACGGAAGGCCATCCTGACAAGATTGCGGATCAGATATCAGACGCGATACTAGACGCCATGATCGAGCAGGATCCAGGCAGCAGGGTCGGGTGCGAGACACTGATCACAACCGGCCTCGTGGTGATCTCCGCCGAGATAACGACAAAAGCCCAAGTCGACATACGGCAGATAGCAAGGGACACGATAAGAGAGATCGGCTATACGGACAGCACGATGGGATTTGACGCGGATACCTGTTCGGTCCTCCTAACGATCGACAGGCAGTCCCCGGACATAGCGCTTGGAGTCGACAAGAAAGGAGCCGGCGACCAGGGGCTCATGTTCGGCTACGCGTGCGATGAGACCCCGGAATTCATGCCCTCCCCCATACTCTATGCCCATAATCTGGCAAAGCGCCTCTCCGAGGTAAGGAAAGACGGCACCCTGCCGTTTCTGAGGCCAGACGGAAAAAGCCAGGTCACCTTCAGGTATGAGGACGGGAAACCGGTCGGAGTGGACGCGGTAGTCATATCATCGCAGCACTCAAAGGAAGTCTCGCGCGGTGACCTAATGGAGGGAATCAGGGAGAACGTAATAAATCCCTGCATTGGAACTCTTGTTTCCGAGAGCACGAAAATTCATATAAACCCTACGGGGAACTTCGTAACCGGGGGGCCCATGGGAGACACGGGCCTTACGGGAAGAAAAATCATAGTCGACACCTACGGCGGATGGTCAAGACACGGCGGCGGGGCGTTTTCTGGAAAAGACCCCTCAAAGGTCGACAGGAGCGCAACCTATATGGCAAGGTACGTGGCAAAGAACATAGTCGCGGCCTCCCTGGCCTCGCGCTGCGAGGTGCAGATTGCCTACGCCATCGGAGTTGCGGAACCGGTTTCGGTAATGATCGACACGTTCGGCACGGCCGCCGTGGCGGAAGAGAAGATCTCGGAAGCAGTAAGGGAGATTTTCGACTTCACTCCCGAGGGAATAATAACGCACCTCGGACTAAGAAGACCCATCTACAGGAAAACCGCTTCCTATGGCCATTTCGGGAGAAACGAAGAAACTTTCTCATGGGAGAAGACAGACAGAGTCGCGGAGCTTAAAAAAGCCCTGGAGAACGCCTGAGCCGAAACACGCTCGGGGCTTCTGACCGCGAAAAGCAACGGAGGAAAAAATGGATTACCACGTAAAAGACTTAAAGCTTGCCCGCCAGGGAAAACTGAGAAGCGAATGGGCCGCACAGGAAATGCCCGTTCTAAAGCAGATAGAGGAAAGATTCAAGAAGGAAAAGCCGCTTAAGGGAGTAAGGGTCGCCGCGTGCCTTCACGTTACCACGGAAACCGGGAACCTCATGACCACCCTTAAGGCCGGAGGAGCAGAAGCCTACCTCTGCGCGTCAAACCCCCTAAGCACTCAGGATGACGTCGCCGCCCACCTCGTAAAGAACCATAAAATCTCCGTTTTCGCGATAAAAGGGGAAAACACCAAAACCTACTACAAGCACATAAACGCCGTTCTGGCCGCCCGCCCGCACGTAACCATGGATGACGGGGCAGACCTGGTATCAACGCTGCACACGGACCGAAAAGACCTGATAGACGACGTAATCGGGGGAACCGAGGAGACCACAACCGGAGTGATAAGACTCAAGAGCATGGCAGATGACGGAGTGCTTCAGTATCCGATAGTCGCCGTTAACAACGCGGATACCAAGCACCTTTTCGATAACCGCTACGGCACGGGGCAGAGCACCCTTGACGGAATCATACGCGCCACAAACAGGCTTGTCTCCGGCACGACCTTTGTAGTCGCAGGATACGGATGGTGCGGAAAAGGACTTGCCATGAGAGCCAGGGGACTGGGAGCGAACGTCATCGTGACCGAGGTTGAGCCGCTTGCGGGACTCGAGGCCACCATGGACGGATTCAGGGTAATGACGATGGAGAAGGCAGCGCCGCTTGGAGACTTCTTCTGCACCGTTACGGGCAACATACACGTCATAAGGAAAAAGCATTTTGAGAAAATGAAAGACGGGGCTATCGTAGCCAATTCCGGACATTTCAACGTGGAGCTTGATCTCGACGCCCTTGGCGAGATAACGACCTCGAAAAGAGCCATAAGGGAGTACGTTGAGGAACATACGCTTAAAAACGGAAGAAGGATCAACGTTCTCGGCGGAGGAAGGCTCATAAACCTCGCCGCGGCCGAGGGGCATCCTTCAAGCGTGATGGACATGAGCTTCGCCAACCAGGCGCTCTGCTGCGAGTACATGGTGAAAAACGGAGGAACGCTTGAGAACGACGTTCACGACGTCCCGGAGAAAATAGACAGCCTGATATCCAAGATAAAGCTTAAAACCCTGGGAGTCACCATAGACACCCTGACGGCCGAACAGAAGAAATATCTGAGTTCCTGGCAGGTCGGAACATAAGATTAATGGATGAGCACCTCGATTCGTTCCTTGTATATCTTACGGTGAACAGGGGCCTTTCGAAAAACACCATTCAGTCATATTCAAGGGACATATCATCCCTCGTGGCCTTTCTAGACAAAAGGGGTATATACGACCCCGCCGCCGTAAGCGAAGACGAAATAGCCGCTTTTTTCGACCACCTGAGGGAAAAGAAGCTCTCCCCGAGAAGCGTGGCGAGAAACATAGTTTCCATAAAGCAGTTCTTCAGGTTCCTTCTCACAGAAAGCGTCATAACCGAGGATCCGCTAAGAAACACCGTCTCTCCCAAGCCCGCGAAAACCCTCCCCCACACTCTTTCACTGGAAGAGGTCGAGAGGCTCCTCCGGGAGCCCGAGAAAGGCAAGTCCGCCGAGGCGCTCAGGGACCGCGCGATGCTCGAGGTTCTCTACGCCACCGGGGTCAGGGTATCGGAACTGATCTCACTTGAGCTCAACCGCGTCAATCTTGACCACGGCTACGTCATCACCCTCGGCAAAGGGAGCAAGGAGAGAATAGTCCCCATAGGCGACGCCGCCATCAGGAAAGCAAGGGACTACCTTTCAGACTCAAGACCGAAACTTCTTCGCGAAAGAACTTCGGAGTACCTTTTCGTTACCTCCAGAACCGGCTCCAAGATGAGCCGCCAGCGCTTCTGGCGAATGATAAAGAACTACGCGCTCGCCGCGGGCATACACTCCCACATAACCCCCCACGTGCTCCGTCACTCCTTCGCCACGCACCTGCTTGAGCGGGGGGCCGACCTGCGGTCCATACAGGCCATGCTCGGTCACTCGGACATATCCACGACCCAGATATACACTTATGTCGAAAAGGAAAGGCTTAAACGCATACACGAAAAATCTCATCCAAGAGCGTAAACTATCGATATGAACTACGAATTTCTCATAATACTGGTCCCCGTAATCCTTTTTTCCCTTACCATACATGAGTACGCCCACGCGCTTGTGGCCTACAGGCTAGGAGACGACACGGCGAAGAGACAGGGAAGACTCTCGCTTAACCCTCTCGTTCACCTTGATGTTCTCGGAACCCTGCTGCTTTTCATCGTGCATTTCGGATGGGCGAAACCGGTTCCCGTTGACCCGAGGAACTTCAGGAACCCGAAAAAAGACATGCTTATGGTCGCGATTGCGGGTCCCATATCCAACATTCTGACCGCGATTGCGGCGGCTGTGATTCTAAAGGCCTTGTTTGAGAACTTCGCGGCCATACCCCCGGGAAGCGGGGCCGACGTCGCAGCGCGGATGCTCGTGTGGTTCATGTACATAGGGATAGTGCTTGCCGTTTTCAACATGATCCCCGTTCCGCCGCTTGACGGCTCGCGGGTGCTTTACGGGCTGCTTCCCGACAGTCTCGCCTACAGGTACGCAAGATTTGAAACTTACGGAATATTCATTCTTTTCGCCTTTTTCCTGTTCGGCGGGCAATTCCTGGGTTACTTCATACGCGTTCCTGTGGTTATCTTTATACAGATGTGCAATTTCAGCCCGAGCGAACTCGAGATCGTGATCCGGGCGATGAACCCGTAGTGATTGCCGAGAGAAACGAAGAAATGGAAGACCCTCAGTCAGCCTACAGCGTACAGCTCGAGATATTTAACGGCCCGCTTGACCTGCTGCTTCACCTCATAAAGAAACACGAGGTGGACATCTACGACATACCCATCGCGCTCATAACCGAGCAGTACCTTGAATATCTTGAGTTCCTAAAGGACGTGAACCTCGAGATCGTCGGGGACTACATGGCCATGGCGGCCGAACTGGGGTACATAAAGTCGCGCATGCTTCTTCCCAGGATAAAGGAGGAAGGCGAAGAGGAAGAAGAGGACCCCAGGGAGGAACTCGTAAGGCGCCTGCTTGAGTATGAGAAGTACAGAAGCGCGGCGGCGGAACTCGGGGGAATGGAAATTCTCGGAAAAGACGTTTTCCTGGCGGGTTACGACCGCAGGGAAATGTTCGGAGAACCGGAAGAAGAGACGGAATTCGTGAAATTCGACCTCTGGTCCCTGGTGGACACCTTCTCTAAGATGTGCGAGGACATAGAGAAGGCCGAGACAAGAGAAATATCCCTTGCCCCGCAGACTTACACCGTTGATGAAAGAAAAAACCAGGTAATCGAAATAATGAGAATGGAAAAAGAGGTTCTCTTCGAGGATCTTTTCGAAGGGGATAAAAACCGCATGAAACTCGTGGTAACCTTTCTCTCGATACTGGAGCTGCTGAAAGACGGCATTCTGGATGTTTTTCAGCCGACCTTCGAAGAACCCATAAAGATAATTCTGAGGGAGGAAAATGGACGATAGAAGTTCTCTTGAAAATATAATAGAATGCTTGATATTCGTTTCTAAACACCCCCTAACCATTCAGGAAATTTCCGAGTTTCTGAAGGACGTCGAGAAAAAAGAGATAACCGACGCCCTGAGCGAACTCCAGGGGCGCTGGGAGGAGATGGGACGAAGTTTCTTCCTAAGCAGCGTCGCCGAGGGATATCAGTTCAGGACCCGCCCCGAGTATTCGCAGTACATAGTCGAGTTTAACAAGGAAATAAAGAAGTTCAGGCTTTCGAAAGCCTCCCTCGAAGTGCTTGCCATAATGGCTTATGAGCAACCCGTTACGAAGATCGAGGTTGAAAAAATAAGAGGGGTGGACTGCTCAAGCAGCGTAAGCATGCTCCTTGATAGAAGATTTATCGAGATTGCGGGAAGAAAGGAAGTTCCGGGAAAGCCTTTTCTCTACAAAACCACGAATCTTTTTCTCGAGACGTTCGGCCTTAAGAACCTGAAGGACCTCCCTACAGTAAAGGAAATCGAGAAAATTAAGGAAGATATGAAAGAATCCGGATGACTGACATGCAGAGAATGTGGCCCTCAGCGACCCTGTTCTCAAGGGTCTCCAGAATAGACCGCGAATGCTGCCGCATTATGTAACTGCAGATATTGGTGTCAAGCATGTAGGTCATTCAAATTTTCCCCGGCTTTCGTCAATCGCAAACAAATCTGGACGCTCTGCCAGGAAATCATCGCCTAGCGGTTCGCTTTCTTCATTCAGAGTCAACCAGGACTTGCGTACGGGTTCCAGGATCAGTTTCTGACCCACCTTCCTCACGGTCAGTTCGGTCACTCCCTCAAAAGCAAAATCCTTCGGAATGCGAACGGCTTGGCTACGACCATTTTTAAAGATTTTTGCAGTGGGCATGGTCACCTCCTGCATTGATATATACCATGTGGCGACACATGGCAATATCGGTTGGGAAGCTTTTTTTTGAAGACCAAACGTTTGCTCTTTGGAACAACACCCGCAATGCAGAATATAGTTGTGTTTCGAGCTTGAAACCACATTCTTTTAAAGATGCTAGCGGGAAGGAAATATTCTTAAGACTCGAGGTTCCTCTCGGACTGAGCATGCGCCTCAGGCTCTTCGGGGTTTTTCGCGTAAGAGTCCAAGTTCCTGAAAACCGACTGTCGCGTTAACATAGTCTCGCAGCAATACTCTTGCCACGTCGATTTCATCATTGAGTACGCACTCAATCGCTTCGGTCAGAAGTCCGATGCGGAACTCGGGGTCTCTAATAGCTCGTTCCTTTACGGTCTCCTTGAAGCTACGCGTTAATGCCATGACATATTGGTAACTCTTATGGTACTACCTGTCAATCTGACAAAAAATTGCTTGCGTCTTAATCAGCAAGGTAGCTAAGCACCTCTTTCTCCTTCTTGCGCATTGTCTCTCTTTCTTTTTTCTTCTTGTGATCAAACCCCAGCAGGTGCAGGACCGCGTGAACTATAAGCAGACGCAGTTCCTCGTCCACTGTGATCCCAAGCTTCCGGGCATGACGGGCAGCGGTCTGGTGGGATATCACTATATCGCCTAGAAGATCGGGGCTTACATCACTTTTCTGCGGAAAGCAGAGAACATCCGTAGTCGCATCAATCTGCCTGTAACGCCGGTTAAGTTCCCGCATGTCGACGTCGCTCACAAGCGAGACGCAGAGCTCGCTTCGGGCGGAGAGATCAAGATACGCAAGTATTCTTTCAATCAGGTGCACCAGTTCCTCCTTCCCCGGTTCGTCAATGAATTCCTCCCTGTCCACTATAGATATTTCCATTTTCACCCTCCTTACAGGACGGCACCTGTCTCACTCAGGTGAAAGAAAACCAGGGAAGTATAGTATGTACAAGGAAAGACGAATATCAGGCTGTCGAACCTGTCAAGCACCCCGCCGTGTCCGGGAATCAGGGAGCCGGAATCCTTTACCCCCGCCCCCCTTTTTATGGTGGATTCGAAAAGGTCTCCCGCAACCGCGGCCGCGGCTATTATTACTGCGTAAAGAACCACCCAGAGAGAAGGAAGGGGATTGCTGAATATGAAATTCACCACGAAGGCGCTTACGACCGAAACAAAGAATCCCCCGATGAGCCCCACCACGGTCTTGCCTGAACTTATATGACTGGCAAGCTTCTTTTTCCCGAAAGCTTTTCCGAAGGAATACGCTCCGGCGTCGTTAAGAAAAGTGCATGAAACCGCAAGCACCACGAGGAAAAAGCCGACATCCCCGGGACCCCCGTTGAAGAAACCGTAGTCCCCCACGTCCACGCCGCCCGGGATATTTCTAAGCAACACCCCGTGAGCAAGCATCCAGCCGAAATATATAAGCGGCAGAAGGGTCATGCCCAGGTCCCGCAGGCAGTCGCTGAAATCCTTTTTGCGGAATTCGAGTATTATGGAGAGAAATATCAGGAAGGTGAAAAAAAGACTCATGAGCCTGAAGTCGAAAAACGCGCTCACGATCAGAAGCAGGGAGATGGCCGTAATATAAATCTTTCTCGTCTTCCGTATGTCCGGGCCCGCAAGCGCGAAGAACTCAACGGAGCAAAGAGCCGCGATCAGGCACATCAAAGCGAGATAGTACACTCCCCCGTGGTAGAATATGAGAAGAAGTATCGGTACGGCCACGATGGCCGTAACGATTCTCATGATCAGGTTTCTGCTTTCTGTCATACTGGCGTCACACACTTACGTGAAATCACATAAAAATTAAATGATAAAGCAATCAATGCAAATAACGCCACTTTACTCAGACAACGCCCGCCCGATGAAAATTCTCATTCTTGCCTCGGGCAGAGGAACAAACTTCGAGAAAATACACTCAAGGCAGATGGAGCTTGAGCAAAACGGCGGAAAAAATTATGGAACCATAAAGCATGTCTTTTCAAACGACCCCGAGGCCCCGGTTCTCGCAAAGGCGAAAGCGCTAAAGATCGAAACCTCCTCCATAAGTTCCGAGAAGTTCTTCGCAGATCTTGGGAAGCCCCCTTCGGATGAAGGCGGACGGATTCTTTACGATTCGGCAGTGATTTCCCTTATTGAAGAGGTTCTTGAGCCCGATCTCGTGGTATTGGCGGGTTACAGGAGGAGGCTAAGCCGACTGTTTACCGATAGATTCGCAAACAGGATCTTAAACCTCTACCCCGGGGACACGACCAAGAACTACCTCGTAAGAGGCAAAATCGCATGCGTCCAGGCGTTAGAGAACGGGGAGAAGACCATAAGATGCACCGTCTATCTTGAAAACAACCCCGAAACAAGGTTCGGAACCGTGATCGCCCAGTCAGCCGATATATCCCTTGAGGGCTTCGGTATGGGGGACGTGGCGGCGATGGAAGAGAAAATCAGAGAACAGGGGGAATGGAAGCTTTTTCCCTTCGTGGTCCATGACCTGATCGCAAACGCAAGGGTGGCAATTGACGAGAAAGACAGTATCTACGTTGACGGTCGACGGACAGGTGAAAGAGGCTTTTCTCTATCGCCCTGAAATCAGATGCCTCCGTCTCTCAGCTCCTTAAGAAGCGCGACGTCCTTTGCCACCTCGGGAGGAGGCATTTCCACTATCATGTCAAGATCTTCGAAAAACGGGTTCCCGATCATAGCGCTGAAGCAGTCAATACCTATCTTCCCCTCTCCTATATGTTCGTGGCGGTCCTTACTGGAATTGAACTCGGCCTTGGAATCGTTCGCGTGAACAAGTTTCACCGTTTCGGGGGCAAACGCGGCGCCGATGCTCTCTACCAGTTCCTCTACGCCCTCACGGGTCCTTATATCGTATCCGGAAGCGAACATGTGGGCGGTATCTATACAGACCCCGAGATCGCCATATGCAACGCGCCTCAGTATGAGAGAAATTTCCTCGAAGCTAGCGCCTATGGTATGCCCTTGCCCCGCAGTGTTCTCAAGCAGAAGCTGCGTCGTGCCGCCGTAGTTCCCGAGAATCCTCAAAAGGGAGTCGACCACGTTGTGTATAGCCACTTCTCTTTGCAGTCCCTTTGCGCTTCCTATGTGGGTCATCATGTATTTCACCCCCAGGGTGCTCGATCTCTCAAGTTCTTCTCTTACCAGATCCACGCTTTTTTCTCTCAGGTCCTCTTTTCCTGAAGCCAGGTTTATGAAGTAAGGAGTGTGAACGTAGTAATCGCTTATGGAGACCTCGGAGCAGTTAAGAAAAAAAGCTTCAAGCAGGCGATCTTCAAGTTCCGGGGGTTTGCCGCCCCTTGGCGAACGGGTGAACATCTGAAAACATTCGCAGCCGAGCTGCTTCGCTCTCAGCGGGGCATTCTCAATCCCGCCGGCTATTGAAACATGCGCTCCGAATTTCATCGCGTTTTACCCCCGTTTGACAAATTCACCCCGTAAATATAACTTGAATGCAGACTTAGAAGGAGTGGGTAGTTGACCCCTACGAAAGCTTTTGTAACCAAGGGCGTGGGCAAGCACAAGGAAAGGCTCTCAAGCTTTGAGCTCGCCTTAAGGAATGCGCGGATCGCAGAGTTCAATCTGGTCAAGGTTTCAAGCATATTCCCCCCAGGCTGCCAGCTAGTAAGCAGAAAGCAGGGACTCACTATGCTCTCTCCCGGGCAGATAGCGTTTGTGGTAATGAGCGAGAATTCCACAAACGAGCCCAGCAGACTGATCGCCGCATCCACCGGCCTCGCGATCCCGAAAGACAAGACACACTACGGATACATTTCGGAACATCACAGCTACGGCCAGAAGGAAGCCATCGCGGGAGAGTACGCTGAAGATCTAGCCGCCTACATGCTCGCTACCACGCTAGGCGCTCCCTTTGACCCCGATAAAAGCTATGACGAACAGAAAGACATATGGGAGATAAGCGGACACAAGGTAAAAAGCAGAAACATAACGCAGACGGCCGTAGGAGATAAAAACGGACTCTGGACAACGGTTCTCACCGCGGTGGTTTTCTGCTCCTACGAGGCAAATACGATCAGCTAGCTCCCTTTATCAGTTCGCGGGCGACTTCAAAGGTTTTTTCGGACACGCTTTTTCCGGCAAGCATCCTGCCGATTTCCATTACCCTCTCCTCTTCACCGAGGGCATCCACCGAGACATCCGTTTCACTCTCGCCCAATTCCTTCGCAACCAGCAGATGGGTGTTCGCGAACTTCGCAACCTGAGGGAGGTGCGTTATGCACACTACCTGGCTTCGGTCCGAGAGATCCTTTATTTTCCTTCCTATGCTTTCGGCCACGACTCCCCCTATACCGGCATCCACCTCGTCGAATATGAAGATCGAGCCGGCATCGCCGGTGGAAACGAAGCTTTTAAGCAGAAGCATTATTCTTGAGAGTTCTCCGCCGGAAGCTACCCTGTTAACGGGCCTAGGAGCCTGGCCCGGGTTGGCGGAGAAAAGGAACTGGGCGCTGTCCTTGCCGTCCCCCGAGAGGTCCTTTTCCGAGAATTCCACCTCGAAACGGGCGTTTTTAAGCCCGACAGACTCGGCCTGCCCAGAGAAAAGATCCTGAAGCCGCCCGGCTCCCGCTTTTCTTGCGGCCGAAATCGAAGAAGCGACAGCGGAAACCTTCTCCCTCAGGGAATCCCTTCTTCGCTTGACCTCCTCAAGCATCTCGGCCGAATTCTCAAGGCCTTCAAGATCGGATTCGATCTCGTGCTGTTTTTTTATTATCTCCTCGATCGAACCCCCGTGCTTCCTCTTAAGCCTGCTTATCTCTTCAAGTCTCGAGAGTACCTCTTCAAGCCTCTGGGGGTTATGTTCTATCTTTCCCGCGAATTCACTCAGACCGTAGAAGACATCCTCGGTTTCTATCAGTATGGCCGCGATCCTGTCGCAAAGCTCCCCGAGAGATGAATCAAGGTCTGAAACCCGCTCAAGATCCAAGAGGGCCTGCTTTAGAAAACCAATCGCCGAGTTCTCTCCCTCGTACACAAGCCCGGTCGCGCTTGCAAGTGAAGATGAAAACTTCTCTGAGTTCTCAAGCCTCACCCTCTCCGCCTCAAGCTCGGAATCCTCGTTCGGCGTCGGGGATACCTTTTTTATCTCTTCAGCCTGGAATCTTAGGTAATCCTCTTTTTCCGCCCCCTCCCGTTCTTTTTTCCTGAGTGCCTCAAGTTCATTCTCCGCGCGCACGAGTTCTGCGTAGGAGGCTTTGTATTCGGAGACTTCATGTTCAAGTTGAGAAAAAGAGTCTATATAACTTAAATAATTGCTTTTCTTGAGAAGGCTCTGGTGTTCATGCTGACCGAACATGTTAACAAGTCCGTCGGTCACTTCAGAGAGCGTCCCGAGCGTCGCCATCGAACCGTTTATATAAATCCTGTTCCTTCCGCCCGGGTTAAAGACCCTTTTTATGACAAGCTCGCCTTCTTGGTCCCCGATACCCAGTTGCTCAAGCTTCTTACCGATACCGCAATCGCCGGGAACCTCAAAAAGGGCTTCTACCGATGTCTGCCTGTCGACTGATTTTACGTGGTCCGCAGTAAACTTGTCACCGAGGATTATGTTTATGGCGTCAACAATAAGGGACTTCCCCGTGCCCGTCTCTCCTGTAATTATGTTCAGGTTTGCCCCGAAATTGATGGAAATTTCGTCTATTATGGCAAAATTCTTAAGCCTGAGTTCAACAAGCATCTGTTTCCAAAGCCCCCCGCCATAGCTTCGCGGAACCGGGCAATTCCGCGAAAATCCCCCCGAGCCATCGAGAAAGGTTCAGTTTCTTACTTGGCCAGTTCCCGTTACCACGAATTTCGAAGTGGTCAGTTCCTCAAGCCCCATGGGACCGAACGCGTGCAGTTTTGAAGTGCTTATGCCTATTTCAGCGCCAAGACCCAGCTGGAAACCGTCATTGAACCTGGTCGAGGTATTGACCATGACCGCGGAGGAATCCACTTCTTTTATGAATTTCGAAGAGTTTTCAGCGTCTTTCGTAACTATGGCGTCCGTATGCATGGAGCCGTAAGTCTGTATATGGCCTATAGCCTCGTCAATCGTCGAAACGACCCTTACGTTAAGGACAAGGTCAAGATACTCCTCGTACCAGTCCTCTTCCGTTGCCGGGGCCACGTGGGAAATAAGTTTTCTGGTGTTCTCGCAGCCCTTTATTGTGACTCCTTCTCCCTCAAGCCTTTCTATCGCGGCCGGCAGGAAGTCACGCGCCACGGAGGAATGTACAAGCATTGTCTCCATTGAGTTGCACACGCCGGGTCTCTGGACCTTCGCATTCCGGCAGATTTCCTCGGCCATCCCGAGGTCCGCATGCTCGTCCACGTAAACGTGGCAGACCCCCTTGTAGTGCTTAAGAACCGGGATCCTTGAGTTCTCCGCGACAAACCTTATAAGCCCCTCCCCTCCCCTGGGAATAATGAGATCTATTTTGTCCTCAAGCTTGAGCATCTCGGTCACGACATCCCTGTCGGCAACCGGGACGACCTGGGCCGTATACGGCGAAAGGCCGCTTTGGGAAAGGGAATCGGCCATGAGCCGGGAAATGGCGAGGTTCGATCTTATCGTTTCCGAACCGCCGCGGAGAATTACGGAATTACCGGATTTCACGCAGAGTCCCGCGGCGTCGGCCGTAACACCCGGCCTTGATTCATAAATAATCCCTATAACGCCTAGGGGAATTCTTTTTTTCTCAACGGAAAGCCCGTTCGGCCTGTCCCACTTTGCCGAGATCTTGCCCACGGGGTCGGGAAGCTCCGCTATCTCCCGCAGTCCGTCGGCCAGGGAACTTATCCTCGAGGGGTTAAGCCTCAGGCGGTCCACGAGGGCGGCCGAGAGACCTTTTTCCTCGGCGTCGGAAACGTCCTTTGCATTCTCCGAGAGCAGATTATCGGTTTCCCCGACCAGAAGTTCCGCGAAGCGCAGAAGAAAGTCGTTTTTCTGGGAAGACGGGGCGGAAGCCAAGGTTCTTGAGGCTTTTCTTGAATTCTCCGCAATACCGCTGATCAGTTCGGCAGGACTCATTGAAGGAGAAGACCCCGATTCATTGTTTGAAACAGACATCCGTGTTTCCGAAAAAAACTTTAACGCAATCTTATTATTATGATCTATAAACGCGAATAAAAGAAGCGGCTAGCAGAGACGGCGCCCGGATTCCCCCTATCCCATGTTCACCGCGTCGCGCGCGACCAGATAATCGAGTATCTGCTGCTTGCACTCCTCGATTGAGTGTTTCTCCGTATCAACCACGATCTCGGGGCTTGAAGGCTCCTCGTACGGATCGTCAATTCCCGTAAATCCTTTTATAACGCCCTCTCTCGCCTTCTTGTAAAGCCCCTTTACGTCGCGCTGCTCGCACTGCTCAACGGAGCAGTCGACGAATACCTCGACGAATTCCCCTTCCTCCACAAGCTCCCTTATCGCGTCACGGTCGGCTCGGTAAGGAGAAACAAAGGCGGAAAGGACAAGAACTCCCGCGTCCATGAAAAGTTTCGACACCTCCCCTATTCTCCTTATGTTCTCCTCGCGGTCCTCGGCGGAAAAACCAAGATCCTTGCAGAGACCCATCCTGACATTGTCTCCGTCCAGTATGTAGGTGCGGTGGTTTCGCTGTATGAGTTCTTTTTCGATTTCATTAGCAAGAGTGGATTTTCCGGAACTCGGAAGTCCGGTGAACCATAGAATCAAGGAACCGTGGCCGTTCAGCCTTCTTCTGTCCTCTTTAGTGATTTCATGCTGATGGGGAATAACAAACCTTTCCATTTATGTTGCCTCCAATGATTGTAAGATGCGGATATGATTAAAAAAAGAGAAGGGAAAGCAGATTAAGACAGTCAAGCTTTTCGCGCTAATTCCTCTTTCTTCCCAAAGCTCTTGGGGCAACATTATACAGCACGGAAACAAGGGTTGTCTACACTAGCCGAAATTCGCTTAATCAGAGAGAAAATCCGCCCGGATGAGGTGCCGCTTTTCTCTTCGCAGGCTTCTGCATGAAATTGCGAAAACAAGGAGCGCGGCGGGCAAAAACCGGGCAAGCATCCCGCTTCGAGACGTATCCCGCGCCTGCTCTTCCGTGGCAATTGCGCATCCGGAACCGCCTTGTCCCGTCTCCTCCCCCTGTGGCGGCATGGAACCCGGCGAAGGGGTGTCCGGTTCCGGATCATTGTCCCGGTTGGTTAACGACACGTCGTCAGGGTCAAAGCCGTCATAGAACCTGTCCTGGCTCCGCGCCCGCTCAAGCACGATAGCGTAGCGCCTGGGACCATCCTCTTCGCTGTCGTTTGTGCCGGTTACCGTCACTGTCTTCGCAGCCTCCCAGTCATCGGGCGTGAACCGAAGCGCCCGGGTGTCGGCCGTTCCCTCTGACGGATGGCTGCTTCGCAGGGGAATTACGACCTCGCTTATCGGTTCCGATTCAAGCTTCACCCGAAACGCAGCCGTTCCGCCCCCCTCCGTGGTCACAAGCCCTGAAGTGGGCGTAACGCTTATTCCGGTCGGCACGCAGGAAGGCGGAAAGCCCTCATTGCTTACTTCCCAGCCCATGTCCTTAAGCATGGCAAGACTAAGGTCCATGTCCACGGGAAAGGGATAGAGGTATTCCATGATATCCTCCGTGTCCGTATGAACATGGGTTATGGAACTGCCCTCCTCAAAGGTCGGGGGAGCGTGGAGCTGGGGTTTTCCGTCGGGGGCTACGCCCGTAGACTTAAGTTCGGCCATGCGCTGTCCGTAGCTGCACGAATTCTCCCCTCCGGGCCGCGCGGTTCCGTCCCACAGAAGGCCGGTGTCAGAAGTAATGGCCCGCTCCCTGTCCTGAGGCTCAAGTTCGACGATAAATTCAGCGTCTTCCTCCGAATACATCTGCACGTCGTAGATTCTCTGCCACTCCGGTACGTCAAGTGAAAAATTCCGGGTTCCGTCAGTCACATCAAGGGTCGCACTGGGAAAAGAACCATCTTCCTCAAGGGAGGAATGGAACCCGAGCCCGTGAATAATTTCGTGTGTGACGAGGGCAACGAAATCTATTGAAAACGGCGGCACCTCCCCGCGAAAGCCGTAGTAGAAGTCCAAGTGCCTTGAGAATTTCACAATGAAATGAGCCACAGATTCATCTATCAAGGCTCTTCCCGCGATTTCCTCCGCAAGCGCCGGCGTGTACGCTATGTGCAGCAGCTCTTCGGGACCGAAGCTTACTGGCTTTCTCATATAAGTTGTGGCAACCGTGTTTTCATCCTGAAAGGACCCGAACGACACCTCAACCCGGATCGTGTTCTGACCCGGCAACTTCCGTTCAAGCAGACCGGCGGCGTGCTCAAAGGCGTTTCTTCTCGCTTCCCCGAGCGTGCTCGCGTTATTGCCGTTATCGGCGAGCAGCGCCCTTTCCTCCTCCGTCAACGCGGCCGTATCATTAAACCCCACCCCGGGAACGTCAGCGTATATCGCCTTGATCGTAATCGCCCCGCTATAGGGAACCGCGGAAAAAACGGTCAGCAGAAAGAAAAGAACTCCGATGGGAAACTTGTTCGTCCCGTTTCGCCCAGTGAAGTGTAATCCCGATTTAAGCGTCATAATCAGACCGCCCCTTTGTTTCGCCTGCAGGGAAATTCCTGTTTTTTTTGTCACGGAAGAGCAGTTAATCTCCGCAGAGCAGAGACGGAATTCCAAGCATGCATTGAAAACCATATAATAACAAACTCTTGATTCTTAATATCCTAATAATTAGAATCTAGTTCCGAAACCGGAGGCGGGATTATTTGTTGCGGATTCCGCTCAAATGGCCGGAATCCGGTTTTCCGGAGTAATTTATGGCTTCTAAAATCAAAGACAAGCTTGTGAGTTTCAGGATTCCCGAAAGTGATCATCGCTACGTATGCGCCACCGCACGAAGCAAAGACGTAAGCTCAAGCGAAATTATAAGAGTAGCAATAGAAAAGTTTCGTAACGAAAGCAGCGAACCTACCGCGTCCGAGGTAATTGCTTATCTGAAAAACCTAAAGGCCTCGGAAAGAGACGAGATCATAGACAAGGCGGAGGGTGCCCGGAAAAGGAAAATAAGATCTTTCATAAACGATGCGATCTCCAGAAAGCCCGGCATCAAGGGAAAAGAACTCTGTAAAATGGTAAGCGAGGAATTTGACCTCCCGATCGATCTTGATCTTAAGCACAAGGTGTATCTCAGGATAAAAAGCCGAAGGAGAAGAAAAAACCTGGTAGGGAAGCTTGAGAAGGAATACTAGATATACGATAGAGAGTCCACTTGAAGCGGCGTATCCGTTTTAGGCCCCGCCGCAAAGCTGATATTCAAACAGTCACTAGAACCACATAAACACGGAGGCAAGAGATGGAAAGAACATTGTCAATAGTAAAACCCGACGGAGTCGGAGCGAACCTCATTGGTGAAGTTCTTCGAAGGTTCGAGGAGAACGGAATAAGCGTCGTCGCGCTCAGGATGATACACCTTTCAAAAAAACAGGCAGAGGGGTTCTACAACGTGCACAGGGAAAGACCTTTTTTCTCAAGCCTCACGGACTTCATGTCCTCGGGACCGTGCGTGGTAATGGTCCTTGAGGGGGAAGACGCCATATCCAGGGTAAGGGCGATCATGGGCGCCACGAACCCGGAGGAAGCGGAGCCCGGAACCATAAGAAAGGATTTCGCGTCCGGCATAGAAAAGAACATAGTGCACGGGTCAGATTCCCCGGAATCGGCCGCCTATGAAATAGGATATTTCTTCAGCGAGCTTCAGATAAACAGCCGGTAGGGTTCCGCCCGCGGGCCCCCTCGGCCGAGGAGAAAAAGCAGGTCGTGCCTTCTGAGAAAAGCATCGACATTCATCCGGTCACCGTACTTAAAAGCGCGCAGTCCCTTCTCGTCGAGGATTTTATCGAAAAACTGACAGAAGAACTCTCGGCGGGCTCTCCCAAGCTGCTGGTCGAGAGCAAAAACCTCGACGATACGTCACTTCAGGAAATAGTCGAGGACGCGAGGACGCTGCCCATGTTTCACGAGAGAAAACTGATCGTGGCGAAGGGATATGACGGCCTCGGAAAGGACGATCTCGCGTTGCTTAACGAATACGCCGGGGCCCCGGCCTCTTCCTCCGTGCTGGTCCTGCTCTCCGGGGGGACCCGGAAGGCCAAGACAAAGCCCGCAAAAGGGATAAAGCTTGTCGATCTTGACGGCGGGAGCAAGCCCGAGCAGGAAATAAGGCGCCTCGGAGAGAGACTCGGGATCTCCCTTACTCCCGGGGCGGTGAGTTTCGTAAAAACCATGCTCGGCGAAGACATGAACCTCATCAAGAACGAGCTTGGGAAGATCTCCCTTTACGTTGACGGGAAAAAACCCGTGGGCGAGAAGGAGTTAAGGGGGCTTATCGAGAAACGCAGCACCGAGAACGTGTTTTCCCTCTCGACCGCGCTTTCAAACAGGGACCTCAAGGGGTCTCTCAGGATACTGCGGGAACTTGAGAGAAACAGGGAGGACCCCCTCTCCATACTCTACATGATAGCCTGGAGATTCCGCCAGATATTCAAGGTGTCGCAGCATCTTCGGGAAGGGAAGTCCGATGAAGCCATCGCCAAGGCCATAAAAACGTCCCGCGGGGCCGTCTTTTACCTTAAAAAAAGCGTGCGGAACTTCAGGGAAAACGATCTCGGCAGAATACTGGAGCTTATAGAGGAAACGGACTTCGGGATAAAAAACAGCTCGGGGAACAACTACATACTTCTTGAAAAACTTCTTCTCGGAATCTGCGCGCGGGAAACCTAGGAGCTAGCGCTTTGGCTGAGATCCGAAAGCTTCTTTGAGAACCTCGATACGTATCTTGAGGCTTTTTTCTTGTGGATAACCCCTTTCGTGGAGGCCCTGTCGGTAAGGGAAACCAGCTCCTTGAGAAGAGCCTGGGATTTCTCGATATCCTCGTTCCCGAGAGCTTCCGAGTAACGCTTGATCTTGGTTTTAAGAGTGGACGTCACGAACCTGTTTCTCTCCCGTCTTTTCAGGTTCTGGCGATGCTTTTTCTGCGCCGATTTCGTTCTAAGGCCCATAAAATCCTCCGGGGTCTGTAAATGAGCGTCTAAGTCTACATCTTCTCTGCATGTTGTCAACACACGAATAAGGGGGTGTCAGCAATAAACTAATCCAATAAAAGCTGCCGGTCATTTTAGTTTGCTCCTCCCTGGAAGAAGCAGCAGCACGGATATGGTAAGGAGAAGATTAAACAGGGCTCCCTGCCACCGGAGTGATCCTTCCCCACTTGCGGCAACAGCGCACCCTCCCGTTTCCTCTACGAAAACCCCTGTCAGGGAAAACCCTCCCGTCTCCGCGCAAAGAAGCTCCTCTCCGTTAACCGTCTCAAGCTGCGAGGGAAGAACCTCCCACTCCCCCAGGTCATCGTTATAACGGTAAATATCTCCCCCGGCTTGGGGCAGACACACCGTAACCGTCTCTTCTTCTCCAAGCGTGACTCCCAGATCTATCTCCGCAGCGAAACCCGAAAGACGAAGCCCTTGGGGCGGGTCATGAGGAGAAACTTCCTGAAGCTCGAAGGTTATTTCTCGGGCGCGGTCAAGAACATTGCGGGGTACTATCACCGCAGGATTGTCTGACGCTACATCCCCTGTAACGGAAATATCTATTGTTCTGTCTCCGTAAACTATGCTTCCTCCCACTCCAAGGGGAGTAAGAAAGAAAGCTTCTTCGTCTTCACTGTGGGAAACCCCTTCTGCTGACTCAATAACAGGAATGAAAACTCCGAACAGGGAAAACGAGTCGGTTTCCCCGCAGAGAAGCTCTTTTTCGTTAACCTCATCAAGTCGTGAGGGAAGACGTTCCCATTCCCCGTCGTAACGGTGAATATGCGATTCCCCTTCAATTTCAGCCGGGGGCAGGCATACAGTAACTGTCTCTGTTTGTCCGAGTCTTACTCCCGGATCTATTTCCGCTGTGCAGCCCTCCATGCGAAACCCGGGAGGGGGGTCGTGGGGAGAGAGCTCTTTAAGCTCGAAGGTTATTTCCCGTATACGGTCAAGAGTGCTTCGGGATATGATCACTGCAGGATTGCCGGGTAAGGGACATTCATCCCGGGTAACGGGGAGATCTATAGTTCTTCTTCTGTAGACTATGTTTCCTCCTTCTCCAAGGGGAGTGAGAGAAAAACCCTCAGTTGCGTTCCCACTGTAGGTAACCCCTTCTGCGGAAGTAATGACAGGAGGCGGAGGTGGTGGTGGGGGAGGTGGTGCCGACGGTACCGTCAGGCTTAGTGAAACTGTATCTCCCGCACTCCAAGACAGGCCGGTGTTGGTCCATGTCGCCGCCTTATTGCTGTTGGTAAGAGTTGCGTTGGCGAGGGAGAACGAACTACTGCCCACACGGAACGTCAAACCCTGGGGAATCTGTTTGTCGAGGGAGAAGGATAGAATTTGCTGGCCTCCACGATTGACGGCAGTCGAAATCTCGGTCATCCGATAAGTTGTACCACCATATGTGAAAGTGTTGTTTGTGAGCGAAGAGGAGCAGGTGAGTAAACCACCCCCGGCATCGCTGCAACCGTGGGATCCCGCTAAGTTCTTCACAGTCAGCGTGGCAGACCAGACAGTGGTTTGTGCCGCCGCGGTCCCGGTGCCTAATAACAGTAGGACAACAAGAAACGGGAGAAGGAAACGGAAAAAACCGGCGCTACGAAAGCTATGCCAACAATTTTTTAGGGGGGGGGTAGAGCAGAACTAACCGACTTCATGAAGATTTTTCTTGGGTCGGACTTTTCGTTCTCAAAATGCATAGTCAGTACTATAACAGTCCGGATTGAAAAAAGTCAAGAAACTTTTTATTTGCCAGCTACCGCACATATAAACCAAGGGAATAAAAACGGTTCAATGGAAATTCCACCGTCACTTGCGTGAAGCTTTGCCCAGACGCCTTTTCTTAATGTGAGTGCTTGCCCCGTATATGCCTTCCGCCGCCTCCATAATGGTCTCGGTCAAGGTCGGGTGAGGATGTATTGAAAAAGCTATATCCTCAGCAGTCGCGCCCATTTCAATTGCCAGCACGGATTCCGATATTAACTCCCCCGCCTGCGGTCCGACAATTCCGACGCCGATCACCCTCCCGGTCCCCTTATCGGTTATGAGCTTCGTCAGGCCGTCGGTTCTGTTAAGCGTGAGGGCCCTTCCAGAGGCTGCCCACGGAAACTTAGACACATTCACTTCCATCCCCGCCTCCCTGGCCTCGCTTTCGGTAATCCCGCACCAAGCGATTTCGGGATCGGTAAATATTACCGCCGGAACGGCCCTGGGATCATACTGGGTCTTGGCCCCGGTTATAACCTCGGCCACGATCTTGGCTTCATACGTCGCCTTGTGGGCAAGCATGGGTTCCCCGGCAACATCCCCGATTGCAAAGATCGCCGGATCGGCCGTTTTTCTCTGGGAGTCCGTCTCTATAAAGCCCTTGCCGTCAATCCCGACCCGGGTGTTTTCAAGGCCGAGACCTTCTGTGTTCGGCACCCTTCCGACCGAGATCAGAATCTTTTCGTATCTCTCCTGGAAGCTTTTCCCATCGGCTTCAAATAGAACTTCAACTTCGTTGTCTAACTCGTTGATAGAAAGCAGCTTTGTTTCAAGCATTATGGAGCGGAATTTCCGGTCGAGCCTCTTTTTAAGGACCGCCGCAAGGTCCCTGTCAACCCCCTGGACGAGACCGGGAAGCATCTCGACAACCGTGACCTCGGTACCCAGAGAAGAGAAAAACGTTCCAAGCTCAAGGCCTATGTAGCCTCCGCCAACCACAAGCAGGCTCTTCGGAATCTCCCCCAGGGACAAAGCGCCGTCTGAATCGACAACGTTCGGGGAACCGAAATCCACTCCCGGTATTCTCCTCGAAACAGAACCTGTGGAGATAACGGCGTTTTGAAACTCGACTTCCCTCTCCTCGCCGGAAGCCGTTACGACACAAAGGGTGCCGGAAGAGGTAAAAGACGCCCTTCCCCGCAGGTAATTTACTTTTCTCGCCCTAACAAGCGTGCGGAGCCCGCCCGTTAGCTTTGAGACCACTTCGTCTTTCCATGAAAAAAGCTTTTCGGGGTCGATCTCCGGTTCCCCGTAGCTAAGGCCGAAATCCGCTGCGTCCCTTGCCTCCTCGGCCACTTTTGCCGCGTGAAGAAGTGCCTTTGAAGGTATGCATCCCCTGTAGAGACAGACTCCTCCGGGGTTAAGCTCGGGATCTATAAGCGTTACTTTCTTTCCCTTGTCGGCAAGCGCAAACGCCGCGGGATATCCCCCGGGGCCAGCTCCTATTACCGCTACTTCCGTCGTTATTCTCTCCATCGCCCGCTACACCCCTTCGAATATGCTCTCGGGAGAGCGCTCAAGCATCTCGCAGAGCCACCTTAGGAACCTGGCGGCTTCCGCCCCGTCTATAATCCTGTGATCGTAGGAAAGCGAAAGCGGGAGCATGAACTTCGGCACGAACTCCCCGTCTACATACGCAGGCTCAAAGGAAGATCTTGAGACTCCCAGTATGGCCACCTCGGGCGGATTGAGAATCGGCGTGAAGAAGGTCCCCCCGATTCCTCCGAGGTTGGTTATGGTGAAGCTACCTCCCTTGAGCCTGTCAGGAGAGAGCTTTTTCTCCCTCGCCGCAGAAGATATCTCCGTTAACTCAACCGATATCTGCGTTATGTCTTTTTTGTCGACATCCCTTATCACCGGAACAAGAAGTCCTCTTTCCGTATCCACCGCGACCCCTATGTTTATGTATTTCTTGTAAACAATCGTGCGGCTGCCCATATGTATGCTCGAATTAAACTTAGGAAACTCAAGTAGCGCCCGGGAAAGGGCCTTTACCAGGATCGCGGTCACGGTAAGGTTTCCCCCGGCTTCCGACACCTTGTCCCTGTTAATCTTTCTGAGGTCCTCAAGCCGCGTGGCGTCCGCCTTGTCAAACTGCGTTACGTGCGGGGCCGCCCACGCCTGGGAAAGGCGCTCGGCCGTAAGCTTCCTCACGGTCGAGAAACTCTCGGTAACCGTTTCTCCCCATCTTGAAAAATCAGGGAGCCCGGGTTCCTCGGGCGCTGCCGGCTGGGCGGATGAAGCGGACTTTATTATGGCCTTTGCGTGAGCCTTTACGTCCCTCTCAAGTATCCTCCCGCGGGGACCCGTTCCCGAAACGGATGAAAGCTCTACGCCGAGCTCCCTCGCAAGACGTCTCACAGAAGGTGCCGCCGCCACCCCAAGAGGTCCAGGCGGGGCGATATCGTCCGCGGTCGCGCTTTCGGGTGGTGGGGTCTGTTTTTTCTCTTCCTCGGGTTCTTTCTCGGGGAGGGGCGCTTGCGCCGCCGCGGGTTTTTCCTCTTCTTCGGCCGCGGGAGCATCTTCCGGGGGTTCCCTGCCCCCGTCGTCCCCGTTCATTCTCACAAGGACCTGGCTTATCTCCACCGTGTCCCCGGCGCTTACGCACACGTCGACAATCGTTCCGTCGGCCGGGGAAGGGATCTCAACGGCGGCCTTGTCCGTTTCCACCTCAAGCAGGGGCTGCTCGAGCGTGACCCTGTCTCCGGGCGAAACGAAAACCTCTATCACCTGCCCGGATTCAATTCCTTCTCCAAGTTCGGGAAGTTTGAATTCTATCAACTTACGTTCCTCGTCACGTGACCGCGGGGTTGGGCTTCCCCCGGTCGATTCCAAATTCGCTTATCGCCTCGCTGACGGTTTCTTCGTCAATCCTGCCTTCCCTCGCAAGTTCATGGAGCGCCGCGATCGCGATGTGACGGTAGTCGACCTCGAAGAAGTCGCGAAGCGCCTCGCGGGTGTCGCTTCTCCCGAACCCGTCGGTGCCGAGAGACACAAGGGGCTTGGGGAAATAGGAGGAAATCGAATCGGGGAGGCTCTTAAGATAGTCTGTCGCGGCAACAAAGACCCCGTCTTCCCCTTCCATGCACTCTGAGATGTAGCTTTTTTTTCTCTTCTCTCCGGGATTGAGGCGGTTCCATCTTTCCGCTTCCTTCGCGTCCTGGTAAAGCTCCTTGTAGCTCGTGATGCTCCAGACGTCGGTCGGGACGCCGTAGCCGCTCTCAAGAACCTCCCTTGCCCAAAGAACCTCGTTCATGATGGCGCCGCTTCCGAAAAGATGTACCTTCTTCCCCGAGTCCTTGAGCGAAGAAGACGCAAACCTGTACATCCCTTTTATTATACCTTCCTCGACCCCCTCCGGCATGGCGGGCTGCACGTAGCGCTCGTTCATCACCGTTATGTAGTAAAATATCTCCTCCCCGTCCTGGTACATCCTCTTTATCCCGTCCCTGACTATCACGGCTATCTCGTAGGAGAAAGCCGGATCGTAGGCCTTTAGGTTCGGATAGGCGTAGGCGAAATGATGGCTGTTTCCGTCCTGGTGCTGAAGACCTTCGCCCGCAAGGGTGGTCCGCCCCGCCGTGCCCCCCACCATGAAACCCCTGCATTTCATGTCGGCGGCGGCCCAGATAAGGTCCCCTATTCTCTGAAAACCGAACATCGAGTAGTAAATGAAAAAGGGGATGGTGTTTATGCCGTGCGTTGAGTAGGCCGTGCCGGCCGCTATGAAGGAAGACATGCTGCCCGCCTCTGTTATGCCCTCTTCGAGTATCTGTCCGTCCTTTGCCTCCTTGTAGTAAAGAAGGGTGTCCGCGTCAACGGGTTCGTAGAGCTGTCCCACGCTTGAGTAGATGCCCACCTGGCGGAAAAGCGCCTCCATTCCGAAAGTTCTCGCCTCGTCTGGAACTATGGGGACTATGAGCTTCCCGATGTCTTTGTCCCGCATGAGTCTTGAGAGCATGTGGACGATTACCATGGTCGTAGCCACTTTCCTCTTGGATCCGGAAGCCTTTTTGAACTCCTCGAACACTCGCTCCGGGATCTTCCGAAGGGGCTTTGCCCGTACGGTCCGCTTCGGGACCGATCCGCCGAGGGCATCCCTTCTCTTGCGCAGATACTTCATCTCCGGGCTGTCCGGAGCGGGCCTGTAGAAGGGAGCTCTTCTGATTTCCTGGTCCGTAATCGGTATGTAGAACCGGGACCGGAAGCGCTTGAGCTCTTCCTCGTTAAGTTTTTTCTGCTGGTGGGTTATGTTCTTGCCCTCCCCCGCTTCCCCGAGGCCGTAACCCTTTATGGTCTTCGCAAGAATCACAGTGGGAGAACCGGTGTTCTCAACCGCGGCCTTGTAGGCGGCGTAGACCTTCTCTGAGTCGTGGCCCCCTCTTGCGAGCTTCTCAAGCTGCTCGTCCGTGTGTCCCTCGACCATCTTGAGGATCTCGGGGCGGGTACCGAAAAAATGCTCCCTTATGTATTTCCCGGGAGAGATGGTGTATCTCTGGTAATCACCGTCAAGGGCCGCTTCCATCCTCTCGACCAGAAATCCGTCTTTATCCTGCGCCAGGATCGGATCCCAGGTCCCTCCCCAGACAACCTTTATCACGTTCCAGCCGGCCCCTCTGAAGATTCTTTCGAGTTCCTGTATTATCTTGCCGTTTCCCCTGACGGGACCGTCAAGGCGCTGCAGGTTGCAGTTGATCACGAATATGAGGTTGTCAAGCCTCTCCCTCGAAGCGAGGGTGATGGCTCCCAAGGTTTCTGGTTCGTCGGTTTCTCCGTCCCCGATAAAGGCCCACACTTTGGCATCGGTTCTGGGCTTGAGCCCCCTGTCCTCGAGATATCTGTTGAAACGGGCCTGGTAGATCGCCATTATGGGAGAAAGTCCCATCGAGACCGTCGGGAACTCCCAGAAGTCCGGCATGAGCCAGGGGTGGGGATAGGAGGAGAGGCCGTCTCCGCCCAGTTCCCTCCTGAAATTGCGCATCTGCTCGATAGAGACCGCACCTTCGAGAAACGCCCTTGCGTATATGCCCGGCGAGGCGTGCCCCTGGAAGTAGATCATGTCCCCTTCCCGGCCCTCGTCGCCGGCCCTGAAGAAGTGGTGAAAGCCTATCTCGTAGAGCGTGGCGGCGGAGGCGTAGGTTGAGATGTGTCCGCCGATGCCGTCGCTTATCCTGTTTGCGCGGACGACCATGGCCATGGCGTTCCACCTTATTATGCTTCTTATGTTGCGCTCTATTTCGTAGTTTCCGGGGTAAGGAGGCTGGTCCTCGAGGGCAATGGTGTTCACGTAAGGGGTGTTCGCGGCGTAGGGAATCTGCACGCCTTTTTTCTGGGAATAAATCCTGAGTTTTCTCAGCAGTTCGGCTGCCCTCTCGCGCCCGGAGTTCTCAATCACGTATTCAAGCGATTCGATCCATTCCCGGTCTTCAGCTTCTTCTTCCGATACTTGAGGATCTTCTTCCATTATCCATGCAAAACGTGGCGAAGCGGGGCCACGGGGAAATTTGCAACATGGAGCAGCCACGCTGTCCTTGCAATCTGGAATCCGGCCTCAGACGCTCAAAAAGGTGCTTTGGACCCGGAGCGCAAGCCCGGATTCGGAAAAGCAGTTTAACCGCAGGGGAAAAAATATCACTACTCCCGCAAGGGAATTATATACATAGCTAGTCGGAGGTTCTTGTATGTATTTCACTGTTGTGAAGATTTCCATTATCTTTATATAGTCACAGGAAAACAACTGATCCAGTAGCTTTATTCCAAACAATCTTCGAGGGGAATCTCACCATTGAAAAACTTAGAACGGCACAAGAATGATCTAGAAAAGCTTATAAAAACGGGCGAAGATTTATTTCGCGCTATGCGTTATGAATGTGATCCAGAAGGTTATCGAAATCTTGTTAGACAAGAATTAAAAGATAAAGCCTCAGAGTTCCTAGATAGTTTGCCGAATTTTTCTGAGGAATACGAAACTTGGTATTCAGAAGCGAAGACATTTATACGTCAATTACTTCCAGATCGTCTAGATGATTTCGTTGGCCATTACGAGAATCCAAAGACACGTAATAATGTAACCTATGAAAGCTATCGGATATCCGACTATCTTATGGGACTTCAGCTTGTGGAAACTCGTGGTAGTGGGACAAAAAAGGAAGTTAAGGAAGTTATCGTTGGCATAGACGCAGCAATCCCCCGGTTCAAACAGCAACTTGCTATAGTCAAAGCCAGTAGTAAACGCTTTGAAAGTTCGCTCTTCAATATCAAACAAATTGTCCAGGCAAATCTATTCGATTCTGAATTGGAAGCCGCAATGGCATTGGTGAATCATGGTTTTCTCAGGGCGGGGGGTGCAATAGCTGGGGTTGTAATGGAAAAGCACCTTGCAGAGGTCTGCAAAAACCATAAAATCGAAATCAAGAAAAAGACCCCTACAATTGCAGACTTTAATGAAGCACTGAAAAATGCCAATGTAATTGATCTTCCTCAATGGAGATCAAATCAATATCTCAGTGACCTTAGAAATTTATGTGACCACAACAAGAAAAAAGAACCTTCAGAAGATGAAGTAACTGACCTTATCAATGGTGTTATGAAACTTACTAAAACGCTGTTTTAAACCAATACTCTTAGGTGGGAACTATAATATATGCTTGGCCGAGAATCCCTCTCTCTTTTGTCATAAATCTTGATTATTGTAGAAATTACTTCATCGAGTTCCCCAGTGTAACATGTAAGAGAAGATCTAGAAGGATACCGCCAAGAGACGAAGGTTCTTCTGCTCTCGTGCAAAACATATCGTATCTTTGATGGTGGCTTCGGCCACTCTGCTTCAAGTCGTCCTCGCGTGTTTCTCCCTAACTCTTCGAATGTTGCTTCAAGTTCTTCTTGTGTATTTTCCTCTAGTTGCTCAAACAGCTTTATCAAGTCGTGAGTGGCTTCAGCTTTATTGCTCTTTGTTTCTTGGCAATACAGTGCTTTAAGTGCAAGCTCTGTAGCTAGTGTGAAAAGAGCTGGAGTTGTTACTATTCTTCCCTCATACAAGAGAGGGTCTTGCTTTTTGATATCGGTAGTCTCTTTTAGTTCTCTTGCAAGGAATAGCATAGATTTTGCCCTTTGCATACCAAAGAAATGGTCGAATCCCCTCTTGGACATTAGAATATTCCTCCCGAAAAGCTTGGCTAGCTAAGTACATAGTCCCCTTCTCATTGTATTGCAAAACCTAAACTCCTTATATGTAACATCTACATCATCTGATGTATGGACACGATAAAATTTGGCAATTCTTCGCTCTCCTCGCACGAACCAAACCAAGTCCAGTTTTGCTTCGGTCATAAACTTAATTAACAAATCTTCACGAATGTAGAACAAACTCCGACGGTTATCATCCACCCGACCTTTTAAAGATATGTTTCGTGCGGCTAGATTGCCCTCAATATCTAAAAAATCTAAAGATACTGGGTCAATTTTAAGACCGAGCGTCTTCGTAAGTCTTGAAGTCAGAACGTCTGCTCCAACACTCGGCATAGCAGTATCTTCTCCACTCCAAAAGAACCTAGCCACTGGATTACACACTTCTATTGACTCTTTGACTGGAATCTCGACATCTATCAGTTTTTCTTTATCTGTTAAGGTCGGAATTCCCTTTTTCTCAATAAATATCCTTTGTTTTCGTTTTTTAACTTTTGTGCCTACAAAAAGTTCGATCTCTGCATCTGAGTCAGGGTAGCTATTGAACAATCCGTTCAATTCCCCAGAATATAAATATCCAGTCTGAATTTGCTCTGGCAGTCTAATTTTTCGCTGTTCAGTATCTTCCCAGTAAGAAACTAATTTCTTTGAAGACTCCTCCTCAACCAAAAATGCCCTACAAGTAAAATAAAAGTTTCTGTCCATTTCTCCTGATTCTTCAGAAACATAACCATCTAACAGAATCCACGGCCCAGATACACCATTGAGAGTCTCTATTTTTGTCAGGTCGCTTATCTCAGGTAAACCCGAGTTTTCTATCCAATCCGACGTGTCCACTCCAGAACTACCTAAGTATCCTGCCGTTTGTAACTCTTTCTCATAAATTGGTTCCGGGAAACTTGGATCGATGTCTGCGGCAAATCGCTCTCCCCATAGTTCTAAGATCCCTTCATCAAGGCGTTGGCCTGCTACTTCATAATACGCAATCCAAGAGTATTTCTTCCCGTAGCGCTCGGTTTTGGGACGGTTCATTCGACTGTTATACATGGAACTAGTTGCGATCCGGTTATCAACCTCGGCGTAGTTCTCCTTGTCCCATCCAAGTTGCTTTACACGCCACAATATCTTTGCTCGAACGTCTTGGTAATCAGGATGGTCAAAATCGTAAGGTGAACGTTCTGGGACTAATCTTCCAATGGTATAGTTTTCAAAATCCATCCCCAAAGGAGACATATATCCAAGTCCTAACGCACTCTTATCTGCGGAGCCCCACTTCTGTCTCGGCATGGAAGCATAGGGAGGTAAAGAATCTGCCAGTTGTTCTTCGGATAATGCTTCCGGCAGCAGGTCCCTTGTTATGTTTATTATTTTGCTTGCGTAGTCCCGAGCCAAGAGGTGTGTTGTCGGGTTTTTCGCCGGCTCGTAGAACATATGCTCGTATAGACGGGTGACCAGCCATTTCATTTCTTCCATACATATCTCTTTATAAACAAAATACATAACGACACCGTAGCTAGCGGCTAGAAGTCTTTCAGGAACATAGGGATCATTGATGTCTAGCGAAGAAATAGTCATTTCGAACAAATTTTTCGGGCAGCTTCTACCATACCAATAAAGAGCTCTTGTAGAACGGTCTCGTATTTCTATAGATGTTGACGTAAGTAGCCAGCTAACCCATACAGCCTGAAGCCTGTCTCCTTCAGTTTTAAGTATGTCGTCAGACTTCCAGCGTTGCTCAAAATATTTGATTTCGGACAACATATAATCAGAATAATCAGGATTTCTTCTGAGAAACTCAGTCCATGAAAGGTCTCTTTCCGCCACGGATAGATCTTTTAATAAATCACTCAGGAAATCTGCGTTGAGCGGGTGATTTCCGGAAGTACGAACCCTTTCTAAACGACGTAGTGTAGGATAACTTAGTCCCTTTTGTAACATCTGCTTTCTGTATTCTTCTTTGGTTTCATCACAGAAGTTATCAACATCAATCAATGTTGATAACTCAACTACTGTTTCTTTGTATTCATTCGGAACAATCATCCACAATTGTTTCTGATTATTTGAATATCGAGGAACAAGGGCTGCTAAGGAATGTAAAATATCTTGGGACAAGCTATGATTTGACTCGCCTTCTCCAAACAGCATGTCTAAGCTGGTTTGATTCTGTATCCAATCAAAAGTGGGATCATCTTGGTTTTCCCTCAACAGAGCATCAGCAATGATATATCCGCCCAGTTGATCAAAAACCGGGGTGATTGAATATACACCAGGGATATTGCCTGGATCGCGAAATATTATTCCTTCTTGTGCCAGTAAATTGATAATATTCTCATCCCAGCTTCTGCCTAACTGATCAAGTGAATGAAGCAAATCCGCCTCAGGAATCTGCCTCTCCCTCGACTCCCATAACTTCTTGCCAAGATGGAAAACAGCCGACTGAACGTTAACTTCACTATAAGGTTGTTGGAAATTAGTGAACTCAGATATCCTTTTAGCTACGTATTCGATTTGCTTACTAAATAAGGTTGTGATCGAGGCAGGGAAGCTGGTAACGGTTACTGTCTTGTCGGCCTTTCTATTAGTGACCTCGCAAAAAATCCGCAAGTTCAAGGGGTGTCCAAAGAAATTTTTCGGGATCTGGATTAAATCAGCCTTGATCTTATAATGTTGAAAGTAGCTTTTGACAGCCTTCATGGTTAAATCACCAAAGCCCTCACACTCAAGACAAACACAGTCTTCAGGCAAAGCCATCTGCGCGAAAACTTCTCGGCTACGCACTTCATTAGAACGGCGAGGGACAAACTTGTGTCGCTCCCGCTCACCAGTTCTTAATGTGCATATAAACAATACATTTGGATAATCCTTGAGCAATTCCAGCGCTGTTTCAAGCTCTGGTTTCCATTCCCGGGGTTCTTCTGCCTCGCTCAGACCATCGATAATAATGGGTAAACGGCAGTTGCCTCGATCAGCCGCAGCATCAAGGGCAACAAGCAACGCCTGAAAATTTGGCACCTCTTTTCCATAAAATGAGATGTCCCTAGCAAGATCATTCAAACTACCCCCCTTCTTAAAGCGACGCCCATGCAATAAAATTCCCGCAGGGCGGTCCGACTGAACCGCTGTTAGTTCAGCCGCCATCTGGGTTTTTCCACCCCCTGCATCCGCTAGCACGGCGACAAAAGAGCAGGACAAATATTCCGATGCCTCTTCCAGCAGATTCTTAATGTCCTTTATATAAGCAAGAGAGTTAGTAATTTCTATGGCAAGTGGCAAATTCCTACTTCTTGTTTGCCGTAGGACGGTATGAATCTGTACATCAAGCAATTTAACCTGATCAAGCATGGTGTTAACAGATTCGATGTCCTCCGCACTTAGAGTATTTGTAAAATATTCAGTGAACTTCAAGCACTCTGAGCAAAACAGCAGAAAACTCTTCAGGTCTTCAGACCAATCGGAATAAACAGCTTCTTTAACATCTCTTTTTATCGTCTCATAAGCTTCTGACAGTGAAGCACCAGCTTCTTTGAACTCATCCCAAGCTGAAGGTTCACCGAGGTATTGCCTCAACTGTCTTTCGACCCGAACCTGATGATGAACCTCTTTAATCCATCGTCCTTTTATTGGAGCCACGGACAAACAATGCCGATCTTTTAAAAGATCTTCAGTTAACGCGAGTTCGCCAAAGTATGCATTCCTTAGCTCAAGCGCCGGACCTTGCAAATAACTATTAACGTCATCGTGGTTCCACAAACACAACTTGTAACTGTAACCAGATTGTAGACGATAAAACCATTCTTGGTCTGCTCTAGCTAAAGTGAAGGGAGTCCAGAGTATCCAACTATTTAAACCTTCAACGTGCTTATTCGTCATATCAAGGGAATGTAGAATCTGGCTCTTTGCAGAAGAAGTTAATTTCCCGTCTACTGTTAGCTTGAACCACTTACACTGCCATCCGATCTTGTCCCCAGAATCACCTAACTCAGAACAATCTCGATCAAGGCGGATATAGAACTCGACACCCGGTTGATTCTTTCGTTCAATAAGCGGCCCAAACTTCCCGAATCTTCTGCGCACAATGCCTCGGCATAACTTCTCGAAGTTTTTAGCGTCATCTCCAGTAAGTTCTTTGAATTTCTGCCAATCAAGCATGGTCAACTTTATCGCTTCGGCGTATCGGATTCCGGATAATCGTGCGCTGAAAACACTTCTACCTTTGCCCCTTCCACAAGCATGATTTTCAGCATTGCTGAAACATCGTCCTCGTCGGTGGTGATTCGTATCTCATTACCATTGTGCTCAAAAGAAACATCGTACAAGAATTGTGTTAATTCCTTTGGATACAGATAGTGTATATTTTTTGAACGCAGCAAATCTCTTACATCACTGGTAAATCGATCTTCTTTAATATCAGAATCAGGCAAGTCCCGAAGTTTCTCAAGTAAGAAATCAAAAACCCCCTTGATCCTTTCAGCATCGCTTTCCTGTTTGAACCTGCCAATCATCACGAGATTCATTGAGTGTTCAGAACCGTAACTCTGCCAAATTTTCATGCATAACCTCCTATCATGTATTTATTCAACAACCTAAATGCAGCTATAACACCAAGGCCGTTAATTTTACAACCAGTATTCTCGAAGGAGTTTCGTTTCAGAACACCTTCAGCATCAATATGAGAAAAAGCCATTTCCAGGGGCTCTTTCTCAAGTGGCATAATGCTTGAGAACTCGGCTGCGTAATTAGAACTAACAGACAACCGAAGGTTTCCCTTATACGCATGCACCCACTTCTTTAACCGTTCAAGCGACTGGCTATCGATTCTCATGCCTCTGCCAAACGGTTCTTCGGGAAGCAAGAGAAGGTCGTTTGCTCCATAATCTTCAGCAACAAGGGCAGCCTTATCAATGTCATCAATAGTTCTATAATTGACCACGTAATTAATTCCAAATGGCACAAAGCAACCCAGCTTTTTTAGAATTACAAGCAATCGATTAAAGGGACGGTTACGGATCGATTCGTAGGTTGAATCCACTCCATCCATACTCACGCGGATGAAATTCACGCTTCCGGAAATCTGGGACAACAGTTCATCGCTTAAATGATGCCCGTGAGTAGTTATCGTAATCGCCAAACCGGTTTCCGAGTGTCCATAATTGCAAATATCGACCAATTCGGGATGCAAAGTTGGTTCCCCGCCGCCAAAACCGACACCAAAACAGCCTTGTTCATCTAACTCGGACATCCATCGTTTAACAAGCTGGCTGTCCAGTATCGCTTTTGTTTTTGGAGCGTAGCAGTGCGGGCAGGTAAGATCACACGCATTAGTTAGTGCAATGGACACTTGCCTTGGAGATTTGCTCCAAGTCTCAGGAGAAGGAACAAATTCATCCAACAACAGATTAGTGCCTGAGGTCCTATCAAAAAAATGGATGCCATCCGGCCCTTTTCGTATTTTCATAAAATATCTCCCCTACTCGCCTTCGCTTACATCAATGACACAGACCGATATCCTGAGTGATTCATCTTCCGACAAAACGGACTCAATCCTTTCCCGCAGTTCCTGAAAATCGTGCGGCCGCCTACCGGAAGGCAGTGGTTTAGAGTATTTCTTTCCGAACCAGAGTACCAAGTAGATACCGTACCCACTGGTGGCAGGATCTTTTGTATACAAAGCAATCAACTGGTCTCTGAGCGAACTCAACAAATCCTTGCTTCCGTTCTTTTTAATCTCTATGGGAACACGAAAATCTCCGTATGAAAAAACTAGTATATCGGTTCTCTTGTCCCTGACGTACTGACCCTCGGGCTGGGCATCCAGGCCCTTCGGAAGAAGTCCTCGCAGATCCGAGAGTAGAATATCGCGACAGGAATTTTCGTGCTTGGGACTAACTGGTTGTCCATGGGAATCTTCGTTCCAGTACTTGCGCCACTCATCCGCATTGTCCGTTTGAACTTTTTCAGCGATCTCACTCAGCCGGTCCACCAAAAGAGCCGCAAGGTCAGCAGCGTTGGCCGGTGCTCCGTTACTGAACGTCTGGCAAGCCCGCACGATGTCAGGATGTCGGTAACCGGCATCATTGCGGCTTGTTCGATGAACTTCCGACATCCTAGCCAGAATGTAATGACAACGTTCCAACATCGGGTCGGCTTGAAGTCTGTCAAGCGCATCGCCTGATCTCTCATCAGTAGCAAGGTGTTCTATCAGGTCGTAAACAAGGCCGGAAAACTGCTTTTCAGGCGCAGAGATCCCAAGTCCGGGACTTAAGACAGGTTCAAAGTAACTTCCGATAAGGCGGATCAGCAATTCCAATTCGGGAATTTCAAGTTCATCCAACAAGAACCACCGAGGATTCCCAAGTGTCAAAAAGGTCGCTAGATGCTGAACCCTGGCTTCCCGACCTCGCACAAAATCCTCTAACTGGTCTTTATATATTTCCGGGCTGACAATCAGACCCGCCGCAAGCCAGCGCGAGCGCAGGGCAACGTTCAAGCTCCCGAGCTTGAGCTTCCTGACGATAAGTTCCCCAAGGGCATCCCTGTCGGCATACTTCAGAGCCGCCCAGAGCAAATAGTCCATATTCCGAATCTGTTTCAGAGTGCACTGAACCGGGAAAGATTGAAGCAAGGGCAAACTTATGATGTGGGCAACTTGAGCATGCCTGTTATTTCGGGCAAGCTCCCGAAGCTTGCGAATATCCTCTATGCCGCCTCGAAAACCGAAAACGGCAAACCGTGCCTGAGTATCGGCCACGATCTCAGGATGCGTCTTAACAAGCCGCAGGTACCATTTGGGCTCATAGCTATTGTTGACGCGCGCAAGATAATAAAAAAGAAGCGCCCTGCGAATACAGGTCTCTTCCCATAGCGAGGAGTCTTGCGACTCCGTTCTTTCGACTTCTGCTAAGCCCGCAAGAAAAGGCAGTCCTATAGAGTGCGTCCTGCCTTCACCTAGAAGATCGAAAATCTCATCGGTGCAAGGAACATCCTCCCGTTCAATTGTCCTGCGAAGTCCCACAAGTGCAGCCTTGACCAAGTCGCCGTGGCCTGGAAGCCATTTCCTTATATTCTCCGGACCGTAGTAATCCTGCCAGGAGTAGTAGTTTCCAAAATATATCTCAGCGATTTCGTGAAGCAGTCCCGGGTGGGCAACGTTTGCGCACAAAGCATCCTTGTTGGTATAAACATGGTCTATCCATTGCCTATCTTCATTCTCCTCTTTTTCTTCACGGCTTTGTCCGCCGTCTCTCCACGGAAGTTCATTCTGAACCTCCGGTTCCACGATCAGGCACTTCAGGGCGTCAGATAAATTTCCGCTGTTTTTCGTGGTTTCCCCCAAGACTTCAAGGGATAATCCTTCGTTGCCGTTTTGATACTTGTGCGCTTCAACGGCCTGTATGAGCAAAAACCGGGAGGCTTGCGACCTGCTCTCTGGCATTGCAACAGCTTTTTTCAGGCACCAGAGACCAAAATCAGGTGGAGGAGTCGCTCCATACAGCCGCCTTTGTATATTGAGTGCGTGATAACTGAATTCAGTGGATTCGGAACATCGGTTCAGACCTTCTTCAAAAATAGTCTTTTGAATCTCAGGAGACTGTTCAAGCCAAGCACGTATCTGACTAATCGGTTCCAGACAATATTCGTCATGCTTTACATTCTCAGACAATCCGACACCGAGCCAGTCATAAAGACGTTCCCGGCCTATTCGGTCTCCATGCATCTGTAGGCCGCAAAGCAAAAGTCTGAGGGGAAGATCATTCAGGAGCCAAGTATCAAAAGCGGTTCGCAAACCGGAAATCCGCCGCCACAGACTGTCTAAAAGTTCCTCCACCTCAAGTTCCTCCACCTCTGGGTTCTCTAAAAATCTGTCGCAAAAAGCAGATTGCCAGAACTGCCAGTATGTACCTTCTGACTCCCGACCTACCGGCTCGTAAAGGTAATCCCAAATCTCAGATGGAGGCAATTGTCGGGGGTAGAGTTTCAAAAGCAACGTCCCGAGGAGTTCGTTGTCAGGATCGGAGATGCTTCCGTCGTGAATATCCGCCAGTAATGCTTTGAGTTCGCCCCTAATTTCCGAATCTTTCGGACAAGTAGAGATAAATGTATCAAGGGCTAATTTATTAATGTAAGGCAGCCAAGTGTTATCACGGACGATTTCTAGCAGAATCTCGGAAAAACCCGGCATGAATTCATATTGTTTCAAAACGTCTAATATAAACTCGGTTAATGCCTGATGCTGTTCGCTACGGCGGGGACTAGTCAGGACATCTCTGAAGATAGATTCCATTTTAGGAGCGGTAAGCGTCCTATACACATCGACCACCGTGAATGCGGAACCCGGTCGGTACCTCTCACGGCACAGGGCTTCCAGGAGCGCCATATTCTCTTCATTCGAGAATACGCTGATATCTCCGTACAGAAAGATGCCGATAGGATTGCGCTTGATGAGGTTCACGCGGATTTTCTCGCAATGAACTGCGAGCCACGCGCAAAGACCTCTCATCTGCGTGACCACGACTCCGTATTCTCCGGTAACCAGAGCGAGTATCCGCCGGGGCGGAACTCCTTTGTCAATCAGGCGGGCGAGGCAGCGCGCGCCGAGAAATTCAGCAATGTATCGATGAACGGGAACAAAACGACGATTATCGGATTCCGCCTCAAACAACCTAGTTGAAAGTGCAGCGCCGAGCGCCTCGTGGTGGTCGTAGTTCAAACGGTCAAGATCCAGATAATCTTCATCCGCGGAATCACAACCCCGCGCAAATCCGGCAGACCCGCAAACCAGCGAAACGGCGCAGAGATATCCAGCGGCATCAAGAAGCTGGCAAGTGGTGTACTGTTGCTCCTCCCTGTGTTCTTCATTGTGCTCTCGGATCATCTGTGAACAGGCCTTCTCAAAAGTCTCAAGAAGGTTTTCCGGCCACCTGCCATCTTTGACTACACTCCTGATCAGCAATTTAAGATTCTGTGGGTTTGCCAGCAGTCCTTTCACCCCCCATTTCCAAGCCGATGCGATGAATTCCTGAGAGTCGTGGATGTCTGGATGCCTGTCCAGAATACTGACGACATCCGAGTCCGTCAGGGGATCAAGGAGCAGGACAGTTACTGCGGAATCTTTCGACACACGCGCCAAGTGTTTCAGATCGTTTTCCCCCAGCCAGTCCGCACTGCGGCATGAGATGCGAAAGCGCGGTTTTCCAAGCTTATCAATGCGGTTGCGGATTTTGTCCAGAGGCCTGCGCGCGTCGTACGCGCTGGTGCGAATTTCATCAAGTCCGTCAATAAAAAGAGTCTTACCCCGCCACTCGGGATGACTGTCCGGGTCAAGAGCGAGAAAATCGCGCGCAGTGATAAAACACGCGTCATCTCCGAGTGCTTTGCATTCAGTCTCAAACACGGTCGTTTTGCCAGAACCGGGGTTGCCCAGCAGCACATAGGCCATAGCGGAGCGAAATTCCTTCAGGGGCAGGGAACCCTTATCCTGGTCCGAATCCGGTGGCAGAACCTCCTTGCACGTGCGTGGGACGATTTTGTTCATTTTTCCTCAAACCATTGATTCACGGGCACCGTGAAAAACTCATGAAGCGGTATGCCACCTTCTCCGACAAGAAGCGAACGACGGGCACCAAAATTCCGCTTAAACGCTTCAATCCCCCCGAGATGCACAGACTTCCGGCCGCTTTTCACTTCAACGGGAATAAGGTGAGGGCCGCGCCTGAGGACAAAGTCGACCTCAAGCGATTTGTCCCGCCAGTAATAAACACTGATATCGGGTGTCGCGGTGTTTGACAGGTGAGCACCGACCGCACTTTCGACTATGCGCCCCCTGAATGTCCGGTCTGCCATAGCTTCTTCAAAGGAATACCCAGAACCGACCGTCATCAAAGCGGTGTTGAGCACGTTTAACTTGGGGCTTGACCCCTTACGAAGATGAGATTTATTATGGTATTTCCCGAAACCCACGAGCAGACCGGCATCCGACAGCAGGTCAAGGTAACGCGCTAAGGTGGTCGTGTTGCCGGCATCCATAAGTTGACCTAGCATTTTGGTGTACGAAAGAATCTGCCCTGAATAATCCGCTCCGTGCTCGAAAAGCCGTTTGAGCAGTTCCGGCTTGTCCACCCGCGTCATGGAGAGAATATCCCGGCCGATACTAGACATGACGATAGCCTGGAGAATATGAGCGCGCCACCGGTCCAGATCTTGAACGAACTTGGCTGAGCCCGGGTAGCCGCCGAAATACAAGTATTCATCCAAACTAAAACCGAAGGCATTGGACATTTCCTCAAAGGACCAGTGCGCAACGCGTATAGGTTCAAAACGACCAGCAAGACTCTCGTTAAGTCCTGACTGCATGAGCAGAGGCGCCGAACCCAGAATAACTACGTGCAGAGGACAATCCTGGGCGCGGTCGGCATCCCAGAGCCCCTTTAAGGTCTGTGACCACTGGGGAATTCTCTGAATCTCATCCAGTGCCAGAACGAATCCCCGTCCGGATCGCTGTGCCTCGCGGCGGGCTTCCTCCCAGACTCGCACCAGCCAGTCCGTGCCGCGCTCATATGAAAAAACCGGGATTGTTTCTGATTCATCGTATGAACCACGCGGCCCTGGAGGCCGGGGTTCATCAACCGCCAAGTAACGGCTCCCGACATCTATCCGCCGAAGCGCCTGTTGCACGATGGTGGTTTTTCCGGTCTGGCGAGGCCCGAAAATGGTAATAATATGGTGGGGAGGTTCGGCTAATCGGTCGCAAAGCACTGCAACCTGAGAACGCTGAAAAGATTTCATATGTATAAAATTACATTATTGAGTAAAAATAGTCAAGAGAACATTTTATTAAACAAAAACAATATTCCGTTACGAGAGCATCTGATCTCTCTGATCTCTGCATTGCACATAATAGTGCATGATGCTAACCAGTTTTATTAATATCTCTTGACATTTCCTTTTTAAGACGCACATTCAATATATATGTGACCAGTTGTTCTTTAACACAACATATAGAAAATTTGGGAGGAGCTTGTTTTACTTTGGGCACTACCTTTCCGGTTAATTTTTGCCGGAAAAACATCTCGATAGAATGTTGAAACCTGACTTCAAAGCTGTTTTTGCGGACCCAACCTCTCATCTGGACTTCATCTGCGTATCGGATGACAATGAATTTGAAGGTCAACATTTCGACCGCAAACAGGTGGGACAAATTGACAATAAGGGAAAAATGCAAAAAACAAGTTTCCAAACTGTTTTGGAACACGTTGAAAAAACTATGTCGGCATTTGCTAATGCCAATGGTGGTCTTCTCATTCTCGGAATCAGCAAGACAGGTCAAATTACTGGCGTTGATTTTCTCGGTGAAGGTGAGAAAAACGCTCTTCTAAATCCGCAGGGCATGGCGGGAATCATGATAAAATCAAAACTGCACCCGGTGACGGTTAAGGGAAGCACTGTCAATATCGCATTGTTCATGGTTGAATCGAATGAGCGAACATTTTGTTACCGCATAAAGGATGATGCTGCATGGCTTAGGAGAGGTTACGCCAGTATACAATTGCGCGGACCGGAGCTTGAGCAGGTAAAACGTGATCGAAAAGTAGTAGACTTCGAACGCATTCAAACTGAAGTATTTAATCCAGACGATATAGACAATGCTGTACTGGAAGAATTTATCAAAAGTCGAATAGAAGGAAATGATAACCGACCATTAGAGCAGGTACTGCGAGATGCAGGCGCTGTGAACGGGAATCCTAACGATTACCAGTGGACAAACGCCGGGTTATTGTTCTTTACTTACAATCCGCAACGTGTATTACCCCAGTCCTATATACGTCTTCTGCGCTTTGAATGCTCGTATGAAGATGAGGATGAACGCCCGACACCCTCTTTTGAAAAAGACTTTGATGGATCCCTGACTAAACAGATACGCGACTTTCGGGTTTTTATAACTGAATCGGGATTCTTCAAAAAATATGAAGTCCGTTCAACTGAAGGTGGATTCACCTCAGAACCAGAATATCCCAATATAACAATTGACGAAGCAGTAGTAAACGCGGTAGTACATCGCGACTACGGAATCTCACAGCAACCGATCACATGTGAAAAATACACAGACTCGTTCGTCGTGAAGAGTCCGGGACGACTGCTGCAGCCCAGATCCATACCGGCAGAGTTTTCTTTAACTGAACAGATGCTCGAGAGTTTCCCGAGAAACCGGAAGATCATAGACTGGTTCCGATCAATGAAAGATGCAAGGGGTAATCCTTACGTCAAAGCAATCCGTGAGGGCACTCGCCGAATGCGTGACGAGATGAAAGAACTTGGTCTTCCATCCCCTACCTACGTTTTGAAAGAGACTGAAACCATTGTTGTTCTGCGCAATGATGCGTCGCGTCGTGAAGTTAAACCAACAGGATTAGCTAGTGAACAAGATATTGTCTCTGATGAGTTTTCAAACCTTTATCAATTAAGGGGATTAAAAGTAAATACATCTAAGAACGGCAGTTACGAACAACGCCAGATATTTCTTAAAGCGCTTTGCAATAAGCTGGAGGAAAACAACTGGGTGATTGACAGTCTTGACAAGGGAAAAGCCGTAGTTCATCTCAAAAACACCCAAGAGCAACTGCCATCCTCTTTAAAGCACATATTGAGAAATATTCCCGCTTATTCCTTAAGCATCAGATCTTATCATGGGAACTACTATCTCGTCGTTGATTACAAATTGCAGGTGCAAAGCATCTGGACAGCTCAGAAAGTTATTGCGAAGTACGGTTCGAGTCCGTTGCAAGGACTAAAAGCATTCGCATCTTTAAATGGCAAGCTAATAAGGGGACAAATAGTCGAAGCAGACACTGAATATGTAACCCTTTGTTTGTTTGACAGCGATGAACAATATACTTTGCCAGCAAAGCACGTATTTCCAAGCTTGCGGCGTGACATGATTGATGAAATTGTTCAGGAGGCTGCTCCCGCTTTTAACCTTTCCAAGGCAATCAAGAAGGCCGCGTTGTCAACCGAAGTGGGCGCCGCACGAATTCGGGCATCACGGATAAGTTCCACGGTTTCTAATCTCGCAAAGACAATTTTTCCGTTGGTCCTTGGCGACAAAAAGATCTTACTTGATACAAAGCCGCTCAAGCTGCTTGAGCATGGAGACGGCAAAAGAGCTTGGCGTATTCAGGAGACACAAGAACCTGATGTTGAGTTCGCCAAGAGACGGACGACAGCAAATATTCGCGACGGAATCACCTCATTTGGTGCTTATGAAGACAGTCCACGAGACCTTGACATCATCGCAGTAGTCAAGCCTGGTTTCGAAAGCCAGATGCGTAATCTCGTTTCCCGGCTTCAGTCGGGTACTTATAGATATCGTGGTGCGGAAAGAACATTTTCAACGCGGATAAAACTTGCCCAAGTGTCAAGCGCAAACGGAATTAGCGTTGATGAAGAATGCCGACGTCTGATCCGCGAGTATCCGTCTTGGACCGGCAACGCAAATCTTAACCGAGTGATGCTGGTTCACACGCCGGAAGCTGGATTCGCCCTCGATGATATGAATTCGCCTTACTATAAAGCAAAACGTGTACTACTTGAATCGGGCGTACCGTGCCAGATGGTAGATACTCCAACGCTTCAGAATCCAGATTTCAAGGATCTCAACCTCGCACTCAACATCGTTGCTAAAACCGGGGTCACTCCTTGGGTACTACCGGAGTCCATCCCTGACGCGGATTTTTTCATCGGATTATCTTATACGAGTAGCCGGGAGCAATTAGACGACCGAATGCTGGGGTTTGCCAATGTGTTTAACCACTATGGACGGTGGGAATTTTATTCTGGTGGTAATGGTGCAGTGCCCTATACAGAAAGAGAACATCACTATGAGGAACTCGTATCATCGACTATGGAGAAACTCAACCTGTCAGAACATCCTACTGTGTGGTTCCATTATTCGGCTCGATTCAGCCGAACTGACCGCGACGCAATCCTACGAGGTGCACGTAAGATTCGACCAAACGGGAAATATGTCTTCGTCTGGATCAATTCACACCACCCTGTGCGCTTGTTTGATCAGCGAACCGAAACGGATGGTTCAGTTGCACGTGGGCGTTATGTAATTAGTTCACCCAATCAGATATATATTTCTACAACTGGCTATAATCAGTATCGTAAGATTCGGGGCACTCCTCAGGCTTTGGAGGTTAATGTCTATGTCGATCATCCGGCAACTAACAGGACACGAACTCCGATTGATCATCATGCACTCGCTCGCCAAATCTTGAGCCTGACAAAGCTCAACTGGGCATCCACTGACTCACTGTGCGCAGAGCCAATCACTACAAAATACGCTAAAGATATTGCATATCTAACAGCTGCCTTTCAGCGTCAACAGCAGGGTGAGTTCAGGCTCCATGATGTATTGGAGCGCACCCCTTGGTTTATTTGAGTTAAGAATCAGATTAAGAAAAAGAATGGAAGACTAATTAAGAACCCAAAGCTTATTTCTGCTCGGTAAACTCGGCGTCTATAACGTCGTCGCCCGAGGTGGAATTCCCCTGCTCTGACGTCGGGTTCTCCTGTCCACCCTCCCCGGCACCCGCAGAGGCTTCTTCCTGCTGCTTTTTGTACATAAGTTCGGCAAGTTTGTGAGAGACGGCGGTTATCTTCTCCGTCGCAAGGTCAATTTTGGCCAAGTCATCCGACTTAAGGGCTTCCCTTCCCTCCTCAAGAGCCTGTTCTAGCTCCTTTTTCTCATCCTCGGAGAGACCGTCGCCAAGCTCCTGGAAGCTCTTGTCGGTCCTGTAGACAAGCTCGTCAAGCTGGTTTCTCTTTTGAACCTGCTCGCTTTTTTCCTTGTCCTTCTCGGACATCTTCTCGGCTTCCTCTACCATGGAGTCGATCTCGTCGCTGCTTAGCCCGCTTGAGGCCTCGACCTTCACTTTCTGCTCCTTCTGGGTTGCGTTGTCCTTGGCGGATACGTGGAGTATTCCATCGGCATCGGTGTCGAAAGTTACCTCTATCTGCGGAATTCCCCTTGCCGCCGCGGGAATACCCGACAGAATGAACCTGGCAAGCGTCCTGTTGTCGTTAGCCATCTGCCGCTCTCCCTGAAGCACGTGGATCTCAACCGAATTCTGGTTGTCCTCTGCCGTTGTGAAGATCTGGCTTTTCTTGGTGGGAATGGTCGTGTTTCTCTCGATGATGGTGGTCATGACCCCTCCCAAGGTTTCTATGCCAAGTGAGAGCGGTACCACGTCGAGGAGAAGCATGTCGGTTACGTCTCCTCCCAAGACACCCGCCTGTATCGCGGCTCCCATGGCAACCACCTCGTCAGGGTTTATCCCCCTGCTCGGATCCTTTGCGAAGAAGTCAGTAACGACTTTCTGCACAAGCGGAATTCTGGTCGATCCGCCGACCAGTATCACCTCGGCTATTTCGCCCGGGCGAAGCCCCGCATCCTTAAGGGCCTGCTCGCAGGGCTTCAAAGTGCCCTTTACGAGATCCTCGATCAACTGCTCGAACTTTGAGCGCGTTATCTTCATCACTAGGTGCTTGGGACCGCTCGCGTCAGCCGTTATAAACGGCAGGTTTATTTCCGTCTCGACGGTGTTTGAAAGCTCGATCTTGGCCTTCTCGGCGGCTTCCCTGAGCCTCTGCACGGCCATTTTGTCCGCCCCGAGGTCTATTCCTGAATCCTTTTTGAACTCGGAGATGATGTAGTCGATCACCCTCTTGTCAAAGTCATCTCCTCCGAGATGGGTATCGCCGTTTGTGGACTTAACCTCTATGACGTTGTTTCCGACCTCGAGCACCGACACGTCGAAAGTTCCGCCTCCGAGATCGTAGACAACTATCATGCCTTCTTTCTTCTTATCGAATCCGTAGGCAAGAGCCGCCGCGGTCGGTTCGTTTATTATGCGCTTTACGTCAAGGCCGGCTATTTTCCCGGCATCTTTTGTGGCCTGACGCTGGCTGTCGTTAAAATACGCGGGAACGGTGATAACGGCTTCTGTGACTTCTGAACCCAGGTAATCCTCTGCGGCCTTCTTAAGCTTCATGAGCACATGCGCTGAGACCTGCGGGGGAGAGTACTCTTTTCCCTCAACCTCGACCCACGCGTCCGACTTGCCTGATTTCACTACTTTGTAGGCAAGGCTGTCAGCTTCGCTCGATATCTCCTCGAACCTTCTGCCCATAAGCCTTTTGGTAGAGTAGACGGTGTTCTCGGGATTGGCGACGGCCTGGCGCTTCGCCGGTCCGCCAACCAGAACCTCTTCTCCGCCTTTTAGAAACGCGACTACCGAAGGGGTGGTTCTCGTGCCTTCCTCGTTGATTATCACTTTTGGCTCGCCGCCCTCAACGATGGCTACGCATGAATTAGTTGTTCCAAGGTCTATTCCTATTATCTTAGAAGCCATTTAATTCCTCCTGGGTTTTCTTCTTGTTAGGGGTGAGTTTCAAGTCTTTCGGCCATGTATCCCCTGAGTTTCCCTATGGACTCGGCCTGTATCTGCCTTACCCTCTCCTGGGAAACCCCGAGATCTTGGGCTATTTCGTGGAGTTTTCTTGGAGGTTCAGTGAAATACCTCTCGTTTATCACTTTTTTCTGCCTTGCGGAGAGCGTCTCGAGAGCTTCGCGCAGATTCTCCCTGGCAAGGCTGTCAAACCCGAGCTCACCGAGCACCTGTTCCTGGTTATCCGACGGATCAGGGAGCAACTCCGCGTAAGTGACTGAGGAATCGTCCCCTGCGGGACGTTCCGAGAGGGAAAGATCTCTTTTGGAAGCACGAACATGCATCTCTGAGATTTCCTCTTCCTTGACGCCGAAATGGTCCGCAAGACGGCTTATGTCGTCATCTTCCATGCTAGCGGCTGTTATCCCGAGCTTGCGCTTCGCCCCTTCTATTCTCTGGAAAAGCTTTCTCTGGGACTGCGTTGTTCCGATCTTTACGTTGCTCCAGAACTTCATTATATGGTTCTGGATCCTTACCCTGATCCACCAGACGGCATAGGATATGAGCCTGTAGCCCCTGTAGGGATTGAATTTCTTAACGGCACGCATCAGTCCTATCGAACCTTCCTGAACAAGGTCCATCATCGGAAAACCGTAAG
>JAPPFE010000033.1:0-4084 GCA_028823955.1 Candidatus Dadabacteria bacterium | reverse complement strand
CGCATCAGTCCTATCGAACCTTCCTGAACAAGGTCCATCATCGGAAAACCGTAAGATTTATACTCAGAAGCGATTCTCACCACGAATCTGAGGTTTGACACCACGAGTTTGTTGGCCGCTTCAAGATCTTCGTTTTCGTAATATCTGACCGCAAGCGCGTACTCTTCCTCTTTTGAGAGAAGCGGATGTTTTTCCATCTCTCGCATGAAAACCGAAAGAGAATCGCATGTTGCAACTGCCGTTTGCATCTAGCATGTACCTCCACTTCTCAAACTAATCATCAAAAGGGTTATGTCAAGGTTTTGAGGCAAAACAAAAGACAGGGAAACGACTATAGAAACTAGATTAAGTACTTATCGCAACCTTCTGGAATAAAGGGATTTCTTCCACTACTCGAGAATTAACGGTTACGAGTCACTCGCTTTAAATTAGCAATATTTATAAATCGATTCCTAGTCCTAAGTACGAGAGTACAGAAATAATTAACGCAAGAATTGATAACATTGTACTTATCCAAAACTTGTCTTCTTCTTCCTTAAGACCAGCAAGCACAGATATCATAAGGGGGAAATTTATGCAGTGGCGATCACCTCCAGCTTGCAATGCGAAGAAAGCAACTTGGGAACCATCCTCGCGCTTGTATCCGTACTTTTCCTCTAAGTGATAATACAAACGACCAAAGACGACATCCCCATCCACATTTAGAGTACTTGCTATCTTCCTGCAATTGACAGGAACCATTACCTTTGACGCCCTAACTCCTTTATCTTCATCGTATAAGACAAAATCGGTATGGTGCTCCCTGTAAATGGCGTCTAATATCTCTAAATCGCTTGGAATTCTGGGGGTGAGCATAGTGGATCAACCTTGGATTCTTTCTCGGAACTCTCCTCCTCATATTCAATATGAATTTCCGAATCAGGAGTACTTCCTATGAATATTGAGACAACATCGTCGATATCGAACTCGTTCATGTCGGAGATTATCTGTTTGTAATTTTGTTGTCTAGCATTGATCATCCTATAAATGTGATGAAGATGGGTTCTATAATTCTGGGTTTCTTAGGCATTGTTTTAGCCATATTATTAGGTCTTCTAGGGAGAAAGTACAACCTCCACTTCCTGTCCTCCATACAAATGGACAGCTTGCATTAAAGCTCCACCTTGTTGAGATGAACCAACATGCCAAACAATAGATGTCACCAGATAATACGAACCGTCTGGAAGATTAGAGAACTTGAAAAAGCCTTGTGCATCACAATATGTTTTCTTAGATTTAACCAAATATTGAGTGTCGGGTACACCTTCAATCAGTAAAGCTCCATACTCACTATAACCTGCACTATTACTACCATAAATTGCAAACATTCTCTCATCCGCATAAGTAGAAGATGGGAGAAGGTTAACGTCATTACCAGCACAGGTAACAACACCACCTCCAACTTGACGAATCAGAGCAGAGCCCTTTATGGAATTACTACCATATTTGTCAAACCAACTAACTTCATTCGGATCGAAAATATTAACCATCTTGTGCTTCTGGATAGCAGGAATACACGCCGCTAAAATAACCAGCAGAATTGGAACTATAATCAATCTCATTACAACCTCCTTTAAGGAAAAAGTATGTTTTTCTCATCATGGACATCTCATCCCGTATTTTTCACGAAGTGGAACACTAATCTAATTCATAGTCTCCAAGTTCGAAACTTTGGCTTACTGGTTTCCCCATTGCCCGCTCGATCAACTTGTTCAAGCGCCCACGACGGTCTTCAAGGAATTGGTGGAATTCATCCCGGCGAAGCAGGGCGGGTGAAAGCGCATGACTGGCTAACAATTCATCCATTTCTGAGTCATTCAGTAAAACCTGTTCTTCTTTCTGAATTTTCGGCAAATAGTAAGAGGGAGCATCCCCACCTATCTTGCGATTGGCCCTGTAAGATATAGGTGTTTTGTTGAGTATGCAGTCGTATTCATCCCTAATGATGCTCTGTTCCTCACACCACGAGCGTGGAAAGATGTGATGGATATCCAGAGCAATATCATCAGCATCCAGTTCCTGGATGCTAGCTTTCCAAAACCAGTCCTTTGAGCCTTCACGCAACACAAGCACATTGATACCCTTGTATGCAGCGCTTAGACGTGAGCGCAACGTATTGAAACGCTCCGGCTGGAAATTGGCGTCGCGAACAGTGCGTGGCAGGTCTTCATCATCCTTGAACCAACGCAACATTTCGTCATAATCGTTGGCAATGCGGGTTTCCACCGCTCCACCGTAAAGCTCACCCAAAACACCTGACCAGAACCAGCGCGCCACCTTGTCATAAATGCGCGGTTCACGCCAACTATCACCCAAATGTGTAAATACCGCCGCTAAGGGCACTAGTTGAGTGCTATAAGGCAGTTCACGCCGATTGTAGAAGCATTCCTTGTGCAGAAAACGCGCTACCTGCCGGAATCCTGCTTCCAAGTCATCCGCCCATCGCTTCCATGCACTCAACGGCAATTGCAATACATCTGCACGCTTGGCGCTGACTGGACGTACCTGTTTACCGGTCTTACCGGTCGCAAGGTCTGCTTTTCTCAGTTCGCTCGTATGTAGCAGGCAGATCGCCTGTAAAAACTCTGTCGCCTCAATACCCTTGAGTAGTGCCTCCTTCTCTAGCCTTTCCTTGCGCGATTCGATATTACGCACTGCTGAACCAAACCAGTCATCGCGGAGGTTGTAGCCGTCAGCAGCATAACTGGCAGTGATCAACTCGAACACCGAGAGTTGTACTCCGCCAGTATTGACCTTTTCAAACACGAGGCATACGGCCTCCTTGGAGGTTTCCTTTTTCAGGAAAATAACGGGAACCTGATAGTTGCGGAACGGGGCTAAGAACTGATTGCGAAACTTCATATATATACTAAGATGTTCCGGTGCAATCTTAGTCAATACTGTTTCCCAATCATCTGAATTCAGAACCTGGTCGCAGGGAAAGTAGAACTGTCGACATTCCATCTCCGTTGTAGATAAATCCAGAACCACATCACGACCAAAATTACTACGTAATTGTCGCTTCTCGTCTACCGCAATTACGGCCTCGTCCAGCGCATTTGGAGAATCCAGTGCTTTGGCAATATTGAAGTAATAGTGGCGCTTGATTTTCTTGCCCTTGTCTGTTCGGGTGTGGACAGGTTCTTTCAGGAAAAGCGCCTGAGTCAATGTTGTGAGGCGTTGCTGCCCATCCAGAATCAGTTTTTCCGGTTCCTGATCTTTAGATAATTTGTTTTCCAGCCCTTCCACAGGCCTAGTCTCAAAACGCACGTCTCCACCAGCTTCCAAAAGCATCACTGCACCAATCGGAAACGAACGGGCAATGCTGACCAGAAGATCACGGATATGATCATCATCCCAAACCCAACCACGCTGGAAGTCCGGCAACTGGATCTTACCCTTCCCGATCTCTTTGAGTAAATCATCTAACGACTCCTTGGTGCTATCGAATGTGGTCATGTTGTTACTCCCTCTAAATGTGGGCTCGAAGAGCTACAGATAAGTTCATGGTTATTGGCATTACATTTTCTCCAATATAGCTTTCAACTCAGTCAGCTTATCAGATGAGATTTCCTGATTCCGGTACTTTACCATTACGTTCAAAGGCTTTAGATCTCTCCGTTCTGGTTTTTCAATCCCTAAAAACTCTTCAAAATCTTCCTCAAACGCATGAATATTTTTTGTAAAATCAGTTTTCTGATCCTGAATAAACGAGTTGATTATTTCATGAATCCCGGCGTCTTGATCCGAATCAAATAACACGGAATGTTCAATACCTAATGCTGTCAGTAATGCCATGTATCTATGTATATTGAACTTGCCAAGCGCATCCAGCAAGTAAACGTGTTTTTCCCGAAATTCTGGCCAACGCTCATCAAACAAATAATCAATAAAAACTTTTTCCGATGCTCCTTCGCAAACAATTACCTTCTTTGCAAAGAACAAAGATGATCTTTCGGAATCCAACCATAAAAAATACTTTAAAGCTTCTTCCTGACTTCGGCAGATTTTCAATCAAAAAGGGATAAGTTGTGACGTAAGCATC
>JAPPFE010000040.1 GCA_028823955.1 Candidatus Dadabacteria bacterium | reverse complement strand
CCGCGACCCTCAGCTTGGAAGGCTGATGCTCTAGCCAACTGAGCTACTCCCGCACGAAATTTCTGGGGAGGGCAGGATTCGAACCTACGTAGGCTTTCGCCGGCAGATTTACAGTCTGCTGCTTTTGTCCACTCAGCCACCTCCCCGGTATATTCATCGAACAGAGAGCTGGCGAAGGGATTCGAACCCCCGACCGGCTGATTACAAATCAGCTGCTCTACCCCTGAGCTACGCCAGCTTTTTATTTTTATGAATTCTGGATTCACTTGCCTGACCAACTTGGAATTGGGTAAAACAACCCTTTTTACAGTAAACAATGTATAATATTGCTATAAACGGAAATGTCAATAATCAACAAGTGAAAAGATAATTAAAAAGTAACGGGAATCCCCGGGCTGAAAAACCCGACCGGAAATCATACCAGGTAAGCGGAAATTTCCGCCTCCGCCACTTTTTTCCCGTCCACGGAAGCTTTTGCGGAAAAGAATATTATTCTAGATCTTCTTCTAACGAGTTCCACCTCGAGAACCACCTTGTCACCCGGAACCACCGGCGCTCTGAACCGGCAACGATCAAGGCTCATAAGATAGGCGTTTTCGAAACCTTCTTTTTTCAGTTCATCCCTAAAAGAATAGTTGAAGAGCACTCCTCCGGCCTGGGCCAGCGCTTCGGTAACTATCACTCCTGGAACTATAGGGTTGCCGGGGAAGTGTCCTCTGAAGAAGAATTCTTCGGGAGAAAAGAGCTTCTCGGCGGCAATCTTTCTGCCCTTTTCAATTTCCAGCACAGAGTCAACGAACAGAAAAGGCTCTCTGTGAGGAATAAGCTCCTTTATTTCATCTACACCCAACTTCATTATCTGGAAGCGTCGTAAACCGATATGACTTTGTTGGTTATATCTGTAGCTGAGCTGCCGTAGAGAATGCCCGCCTCGGTTTTTTCGACGATAAGGTCGAATTTTTCCTGCTGGCCTATTTTGTTAACTATGGCTTCTATATCCTTAAGGACATTCTGGGTCAACTCGAGATCCTTCCTCTGAAGTTCAATCCTTATGTCCTCTCTTGTCCTATCCAGATCCTTCTGCTTTTTCTCTATGGTCTCGGCAAGGTTTCTTCTTTTACTTTCGCTCATCACCGCTCCGTTTTGTATGACGTCCTGTCTCATGTCTTCAAGAGCTTTCCTTTTCTGCTCTATTACGGCCCTCTTGGCTTCAACCTCTTTCTGGAAAGAAGTATTGGCGGCCTTTCCGGCCTTTGAATCCCTGATAACCTGCTTAATGTCTATGTAAGCTATTTTCTGCTGAGCGTAAGCAGAAAACGTGAATAACATGAAAAACCCAGCGGCAAGCAACAAACATTTTCTCATTTAACCTAATGCCTCCTTAAGAAATAAATTGCCTGATCAGAACAAATTTCCAATGGTAAACTGTACTTCATACTTTTCTTCATCTCGAAGCCTTTCGCCTATCGGGAACCCGATATCAAGCTTCATTGGTCCCAGGGGAGATATCCACCTGATACCAAAACCAGCATCCTTTCTAAGATTCGAAGGATTAAGGCTGAACTCATCTTGGTCAAAAGCATTACCTATATCAAAGAAAGCTACGGCCTTAAGCCCGACAGTTTTGCTTAACGGAACAACAAAGTCAAGTGATGCCAGAACCTGCTGAACGCCACCAATTATTACATAGCCCCCCGTGTCCGTAGGCCTCCTGGGACCCACCCTTCTGTAACGGAAGCCTCTGAGTGTGTTCGGACCGCCTAGAAAGAACCTCTCCTCCACGACGAGATCATCGCCGGCATCTATGAGATGCAGGAGCCCATAATTCGCCTTTGCGGCGAAATATGTACCTTTCCAGAACGGAATCCAAGATTTGGCCGTGGCATTGTACTTTATAAAATCGGTGTTGCCCGCAAAAAGTCCGGCATACTCAACCGCCGTACTCAGAAGAAAACCCTTCGTGGGATCGAGATAATTGTTTCTTGTATCCCAAGATAGCCCTACCCCGGTCGAAACTATAGTTCTCTCCGTTTCGGACAGGACGAACAGTGCATCTCCCCGGACATTGTGCACGTCCTGTTGCGAGAATTCCTGGAAGACCCGGACTTGGAAATTTCTCTTTATCCTTCTTCCCACCCCCAGAGAAATACCCTTGGCCGCTCTCTCAAAATCCCTGTAATCCCTGTCATGAGCATACAAGCTGATATCCAGGAGCCAGTTGGTACCAAAGAAATACGGATCCCGGTAGTTAAGACTCAATGCCTTGGTTACGCCTCCGACCTGGGCATCCAGAGAAAGTGTCTTGCCGTATCCGAAAAGGTTGGATTCCTGTATCTGTCCGGAGAAAAGAAAATTCTCAACGGAACTCACCCCCCCGCCGAAGCTGAAAAATCCGGTGGGACGTTCTTCGACCTTTACATCGATGTCCATAAGATCATCCGTTCCCTCAACCCTGTGAGTCAGCACCTCAACGTTATCCTCAAAGTAACCTAGACGAGCGGTCTCGTAGCGGGCGGCCCTCAGCTTGGAAACGCTGTAGAGGCTTTGTTCCTGAAGTGAAAGTTCCCTTCTTACAACATTGTCTCTAGTCCTGGTGTTGTCCAGAATATTTATGTTTCTTATGTACACTTCCTCGCCTTTCTCAATCGAGTAATCGATGCTGACAAGGTTGTTGCCCTTATCAAGCCGCACATCAGGGGTTACGTTAGCAAAAGCATATCCCTTGTCCCCGTAGAAATCGGTTATTTTCCCGATGTCGGACTGAAGAACGAAACTGCTGAAAACAGAGTCTGGCAAGAGTTCGAGCTTCGGGCGGATCTCATCCTGATCTCCGGCCAGTTCCCCGGAGAAAGTTATCGTGGACACCTTGTACTGAAGCCCTTCTTCTATTGAGAAACTCACCACATAGCCGTCTTTTTCCTCATCGTAGCGAATTCCAGGTTCAGAAACCCTTACGTCAAGATATCCGTTATCAATGTAAGTAGCTTTTATCCTGTCGGAATCCCTCTCTATCTCTTCAATTTTGAAAAGCCCCCTCTTCGTTATAAAAGAGAGAATATATTTGGGCTTTGAATACATGTTTTTTCTGATCTTCTTAGTCTCGATTTCGCTGTTTCCGGCAAGCTCGACTTCTTTTATGTACTTTCTTTCTCCCTCGTCAATCCGGTAAACGACATCAACGACTCCATCTCCCCTCGGTTCGATCTCATATTCGACCTCAGTTCCAACCAAACCCTTCTCGGAAGCAAGGGCAAGTATTATCTCCCTGCCTTCCGTTATCTTCCTCAGGCTTACGATGCGTCCTTCTCTAAATGCCACAGCTTCCTTTATGTCATCTTCCTTTAGCTTGTCGTTTCCGGAAAGCTTAAGGTCCGCGAGTACCGGGTTCTCCTCAACGACAAACTCAACCCTGAGACCATCTTCAACTGGCTTAACGTCAACAAGGACCTGCTGGAAGAAATCAAGCTTGAATATTCTCTTCAGATCCTCTTTTACGATCTGCGGGGAATATTCATCGCCCTGCTTGGTCTCTATATTGAGATCTATAAGGGAGGTTTCGGTTCTGCGGTTGCCTGAAATTACCACCTCGGCAACTGTGCCCTTGAAGGACTGATACTTTTCAAGTTCTTCTTCGGCAGGGAGGTTCTGCGCCATGGAACCCGCGGTTGGAAACGTCGCCATGAAAAGAAAAACAGCCAAGAAAAATACAAGACTTTTAGTTCGCATCGGCAACCATCCCGTCCGATATTTTAACAGTTTTTTTCATTCTCTTCGCAAATTCGTCGTTATGCGTAACCATTACAACCGTAACCCCGTAATCCTCGTTAAGCCTGCAGAACAGATCAAGAACCGAGAATCCCGTTTTTTTGTCAAGATTCCCCGTGGGCTCGTCGGCAAGTATCACCTTCGGCCCTCTGACAATCGATCTGGCGATCGCCACTCTCTGCTGCTCTCCCCCGGAAAGCTCTCCCGGAAGATGGTTGAGACGCTCGGAAAGTCCCACCTTCTCAAGCACATCGCAAGCCTTTTGTCTCGCCACAGCAAGGCTCTGTCTTGCTATAAGACACGGCATCATGACGTTTTCAAGCGCCGTGAATTCCATAAGAAGGTAATGAAATTGAAAAATAAATCCAATTTCCGAGTTTCTGAAAACCGAGAGCTCTTCTTCATCTTGGCTGAAAAGATCCTTCCCCCTGTAGAAAACCGAACCTTCTGTCGGGGGCTCGAGAGTGCCAAGTATGTGAAGAAGGGTGCTTTTCCCCGAACCCGACACTCCCACGACTCCGAGGGTTTCTCCGGCAGAAATATCCATATTCACTCCGCCGAGAGCGCACACGCTGCTGCCCAATTTATTGAAAACCTTTCCAAGTCCCCTGACCTTGTACAGCATTTCACTCATATCTCAATGACTCCACGGGGTTTTCTCTCGAAGCCCTGTAAGACGGGTACAAAGTCGCAAGAAAACATATAAGCAGGCTTGATGCCGCTACAACGAGAAAATAAACCGGCTCTATCCTAACAGGGAATTCGGAAATAGGGTAGACGTTGTCATCAAACGGAATCGCTTCCTTTATAAAATTGCTGGTCTCAAGGAAGCGGCAGATCAGGTATCCAAAGAGCGTGCCGAGAAGTGTTCCGACGGTTCCTATTATCATTCCGTCGTAGATAAATATCTTTCTGATGCCGCTTTTGCGAGCTCCCATGGATATGAGCACGGCTATGTCCCTTTTTTTCTCCATAACGAGCATCGTAAGCGTGCTGACTATATTCAAGGCGGCAACAAGAACTATAAACCCAAGGAATATTCCTATCGCCATTCTCTCAAGCCGAAGCGCCCTGAAAAGGCTTCTGTTCGAGTCCTCCCAGTTCTTCGCGTAGAAAGGAAAGCCGAGAGTTTCAGCTATCTTATTCCCCGTTTCGCGCGCCTGGTATATGTCATCCACCCTGACTTCTATGCCTGTTATCTTGCTTCGGGTTTCAAAGAAATTCATGGCATCCCCAAGCGACACGTAGGCGGTAGACGAATCGTATTCAATCATGCCGTAATCAAAAACTCCTATTACACCGAATTTTCTTATCTTGGCAGTCGGGCCGAAAGGACCGATCTTTCCGTAAGGAGAGACAAGATTGAGGGTATCCCCGATTGTCGCGCCAATCAGGTTGGAAAGTTCCCTGCCTATGATGATCGGAGGATGCCCGGAAGCAGTTTTATGTAAAAGCCCCGAAACAATCCGGGCACCTTCTTCAAAGAGGAGTTCACGGTCCTTGCCCGCCTCCGGCAGGCTGCCCTTCCCCACCGCTTCAGCCACGGCAGCAACCGAGGCTGAATTGTTTGGGTCTATCCCCCTTATCACGGAACCTGAGACGGCATATTCAGTGACAAGCATGCCGTGATTGTAAATAAAGGGGCTTGTCGAGGTTACACCGGGAAAGTCCTCAAGCTTCTTCTCCACCTCCGCAAAATCCTCGAATTCTCCTTCGTAGCTCATTACGACTACGTGGGAACTCGCACCTATTATCTTGTCCCTGAGTTCATCCTCAAACCCCTTCATGACCGAAAGCACCACGTCAAGCGAGGCTACTCCCAGAAAAACACCCAGGATGGAGATAAGACCGATTAGAGAGAGGAAACCACGCCCAGTTCCCGATTTCAGGTATCTAAGGGAGATTAACGATTCGTAACTCATGCTAAGGTCTGAGGTGAGGGAAGAAAATAACTTCTCTTATGGAAGAGGAGTTGGTAAGCAGCATCACAAGACGGTCGATCCCTATACCGGCTCCGGCCGTCGGGGGCATTCCGTACTCAAGGGCCGACACGTAATCATTATCCATTTCGTGATATTCATCCTCGCCCTTTTTCTTCATCTCGACCTGGTCTGTGAACCGTTTTTTCTGATCAATCGGGTCGTTAAGTTCAGAAAAAGCGTTGGCTATCTCCCTTCCGTAGATGTAAAGCTCGAATCTGTCAACCACTTCAGGATCATCATCGTTTTTTCTGGCAAGCGGCGAGACATCAAGCGGGAAACCGTAAACAAAAGTCGGATTAAGGAGAGTATCCTCGAAAAGCGCCTCGAAAATCTCCGTGAGAGCTTTCCCCTTAATCCCGTTATGGTTTATTCCCATTGAATCCGCTTTCGCAAAAAGAAACTGGTCATCTTCCGTTATTTCGGAACCGAATTTCTCCCGCAGGGCCTCATAGATGTTAATTCTCTTCCAAGGTCTCTTGAAATCTATCTTCTTGTCTTCGTACTCAACCAGCATGTCTCCTATCGTATTTTCCACCACGTAGCAGACAAGCTCCTCTATGAGATTCATAAGGTCCTCGTAAGTCGCGTAAGCCTGATAGAACTCAATCATGGTGAATTCCGGGTTGTGCTTGGTTGACACTCCCTCATTTCTGAACGTTCTTCCAAGTTCATAAACTCTCTCAAGTCCCCCGACGACAAGTCGTTTGAGGTAAAGCTCAGGCGCTATTCTCAGGTAAAGATCCATATCAAGGGCGTTGTGATGAGTGATAAAGGGTTTTGCGGTTGCGCCTCCGGCAATCGGGTGAAGCACCGGGGTCTCCACTTCAAGGAAATCCCTTTCGTCAAGAAACCTTCTGATGAGATTTATCACCTTTGACCTTGCCTGAAAGATCTCTTTGGTTCTCTGGTTAGCAATCAGATCCAGGTAGCGCTGGCGGTATCTTGTCTCCACATCCTGAAGACCGTGCCATTTTTCAGGAAGCGGCCTCAGGGCCTTTGTGAGGAAAAAAAGCTCCCGGACCCT
>JAPPFE010000015.1 GCA_028823955.1 Candidatus Dadabacteria bacterium | reverse complement strand
CTGCTCTGATCCATCTCCTTGCTCCTTACTCTCAAAGGAGATAAATCTAGCCCGCAGGTAAAGCGTCCGTTTTATATTATAAGAAGAGGAGCTACGACAAGCGATACTATGGACATCAGTTTGATCAGGATGTTCATAGCCGGCCCTGAGGTATCCTTAAACGGATCTCCTATCGTATCCCCGACGACGGCGGCTTTGTGCGCCTCCGATCCTTTCCCCCCCAGATTACCTTCCTCTATGAATTTTTTCGCGTTATCCCATGCTCCGCCCGAGTTCGCCATCATAAGAGCGAGCATCACTCCCGCCACGACCGCTCCGGCGAGAAAACCTCCGAGGGCTTCCTCTCCGAGGGCAAAGCCTATTACGAGCGGCACCACTACGGCGGTAATGCCCGGCAGTATCATCTCTTTTAAGGAAGCGTCTGTGCTTATCTGCACGCACCTAGCGTAGTCCGGTGTGGCCTTTCCTTCAAGAAGTCCGGTTATTTCCCGAAACTGCCTTCTTACTTCCTCCACCATCTGCTGCGCCGACCTTCCCACGGAACCCATGGTCAGGGCGCCTATGAGAAACGGGATGGTTCCTCCCACAAGCATTCCCGCCACGACCTTGGGCTGGGTAATGTCGATAGAAGAGAGCCCGACGGCGTTTGTGTAGGCAGCGAAAAGCGCAAGGGCGGAAAGGGCCGCGGAACCGATGGCGAATCCTTTTCCTATGGCTGCAGTCGTGTTGCCGAGAGAGTCGAGCTTGTCCGTGATCTTTCTCACGTCCGCGCCGAGTTCCGACATCTCCGCAATACCGCCTGCGTTATCTGCTACCGGACCGTAGGCGTCAACCGACATCGTTATTCCTATGGTCGCTAGCATGCTGACCGCGGCTATCCCTATTCCGTAAAGTCCCGTGAACCAGTAAGACAGCACTATTGCCGCCGCGATTATGATCACCGGGTAAGCCGTGCTGTACATTCCCACCGCGATTCCCTCGATTATGTTGGTGGCAACGCCCGTCTCGGAGGCTTTTGCTATTTTCCTGATCGGAGGTCCCGAGGTGAAATGCTCCGTAACCTTGCCGATCAGTATTCCGGCGAGCAGACCCGCTATGGAAGTAAGCCATATGCTTATATATCCCTGTTTGCCCATGGTGGACAGGCTCTCCACCTGCGCCAGCCCGTAAAGTGCCAACAGGGAGATCGCGCAGTATACGACCGCGGCGAATATGGTGGATCTTTCAAGCACGGCGCTTGGTTCTCCTCCCCTGAGCCATCCTACCGCCTTGGACCCCACAAGCGAGGAGAGGCTTCCTATTACGATGAGTATCAGCGGGACCGACATCATGGCGAGCTGGTTTGTCGCCATGCTGGCTGCGATCACTACGGTAGCGATTACGGCTCCCACGTAGGATTCGAAAAGGTCGGCGCCCATTCCCGCTACGTCTCCGACATTGTCTCCGACATTATCGGCGATCGTGGCCGGGTTTCTCGGGTCGTCCTCGGGTATTCCGGCCTCAACCTTTCCGACGAGGTCGGCTCCGACGTCAGCTGCTTTGGTGAATATACCTCCGCCTATCCTTGCGAAAAGAGCTACGGTGCTGGCTCCCATTGCGAACCCGCCTATCATTCCTCCGAATTCCTTTAAGAACGCTGTGAAAAGGGTGCTGTCTTCGGGCTTTGTCTGAAGGTCGATTCCCAGAAGAAAAACGACTGAGAGTCCCAGAAGACCCAAACCTGCGACCGAAAGCCCCATCACGTTTCCACCCCGAAAAGCCACCTCGAGGGCTTTTCCCTGTCCCTCGCTAGCTGCCGCTTGTGCTGTTCTCACGTTAGCTTTCGTGGCTGACTTCATGCCGAAAAACCCAGCTATAAGCGAACAGATCGCCCCGCCGAGATAAGCGGCCCCGGTTTCAATTCCAAGAAACACCGAGAGCAGAACGAAAACAATCGCGGCGAAAAGGCCGATTATCCTGTACTCCCTTTTCAAAAACACCATCGCTCCCTCGTGAATCGCAGAAGCGATCTGCTTCATTTTGTCGTTTCCTTCAGGAAGCTTGTCTATCCCCCTGTATACAAATAACGCGTATAGGAGCACGATAAGACCTACCACGATTCCCACAAGTCCTATATTGCCCACTAGTACTTCACCCATACCCATTGGTAAATTCCTCCTAGTAGAGAATTGTTTTTTTTCAGTTCAGTCGACTGTTAAATTTGTTCATTGCCGAATCCACCCCGGCGCTTATTATCTCAAACGTTGCCTCCACCGCGGTCTCGACCATCTCGGCGGCCGTTTCCCTCTCATCCGAGGAGAATCTGGAGAGAACGTGATCACGTGCCTCTTTTTTTCCCGAGGGTTTCCCTATGCCGATTCTCACCCTGCAGAATTCCCCGGAACCAAGGGACGATATTATCGACCTTATTCCGTTGTGCCCGGCCGAGCCTCCTCCCCTGTTCACCCTTATGTTTCCCAGAGGGAGATCGAGCTCATCGTAGACCACGATTATCTGCTCGACTGCTATCTTGTAGAATTCCTTCGCTTCGCGAAGCGCCTCACCACTTGCGTTCATGAAGGTCTGGGGCTTTATTATGAACAGCTTCTCATCCGAATAGACCGCCTCCGCGCAGAGACTTCTGAATTTTTTCTTCCCGATCTTTACTCCCAGGCGCTCAGCCGCGCGCTCAGCCGCGCGGAAGCCTATGTTATGTCTCGTATTGTCGTAGGCGGAACCGGGATTTCCCAGGCCTGCAATCAGATATCGCATGGATTCGATGACTTATTCCTGGGTTTCTTCGGCTTCCCCTTCCCCTTCCCCTTCCTCTTCTCCGGCCTGCACATCCTCCTCTGTCGAGCGCTGCGCTATCACCTGGACGACTTTTTCGCTGCCGTCCCTAACCGGTTTCACTCCCTCGCCTAACTCAAGTCCCCCTATGTCCACGAAACCTCCTATGTCGAGAGAACTTATGTCTATTTCTATCAAATCGGGAATATTTTCCGGCAGACATTCAAGATCGATGGTTCTCATCAGTTTTTCTAGCGTGCCCCCTCTTCTTTCCCCTTCGGACCTTCCCTGGGTGCTTACCGGAACTTTTACCCTGACGCTTTTTTTCATGTCGATAGCCAGAAAATCAAGGTGGATCACCCTGTTTTTAATGGGGTCTCTCTGGACTTCCTTCAGCATCGAGAATCTTTTTGCGGAGGGCTCGGAACCGTCTATCTCAAGTTCCAGAACGGTGTTTATTCCGGCGTTGTTTGAAAGCGCCCGCTTAAGTTCATCAGGACGCACCACAAGTGGTACCGGATCCTCTCCCTGACCGTAAAGTATGGCCGGTATGTTCCCTTCCTTTCTTACTTCTCTGGCTCCGCTTTTGCCGATTCTTATTCTGGGTTTTACCCGAAGTGAGCTCTGTACCATGGTTTTTCTCCTGGATTTCGTTTAAGTAAAAAGTGCGCTTATCGATTCCCCGAGTGCCGTTCTCCTTATGGCCTCGCCGATGAGGTCAGCGATACTGAGCACGGTGATTTTCGCACTCTGTTTCTGGTTTTCCTTCTGGGGAATGGTGTTTGTGATTATTACTTCATCAATATCCGAGTTGTTTATCCTGTCTAGGGCAGGCCCTGACAGCACGCCGTGAGTGCAGCAGAGCGATACGCTTCTAGCTCCTTTCTCAAGGAGCACTTTGGCGGCTTCGGTGGCGGTTCCTGCCGTGTCCACCAGATCGTCAACTATTATCGCGTGCTTGTCTTCCACGTCGCCGATTATGTTGCTTATCCGGGCGACGTTGGGAGCAGGCCTTCTCTTGTAGCAGATGGCGATTTCTGAGTGGGTTCTGTTCGCGAACTCGGTTGCCCTCTCAACCCCCCCGGCGTCTGGAGAAACCACTACGGTTTCGCCGTCGCGGTACTTCTCCCGCAGGTAGTTGGTTATCACGGGTGCGGCGTAGAGGTGAGTTACCGGAACGTCAAAGAACCCCTGTATCTGGCCGGCGTGAAGATCCATGGTCACTATTTTACTCGCGCCCGCGACGACTATGAGGTCCGCGGCCAGCTTGGCGCTTATCGGGGCTCGGGGCTGAACCTTTCGGTCTTGTCTTGCGTACCCGTAATACGGTATTACGGCGGTTATTACCCTTGCGGAGGCCCGCTTGAGCGCATCTATGATTACGAGAAGCTCCATTATGTTCTCGTTTACCGGAGGGCATGTCGACTGTATGATGAAAGCGTTCGAACCTCTTACACTCTCTCTTATGTCAACGAAGATTTCCCCGTCGCTGAAACGGTTTATCTCCATTTCTCCGGGGGAAACCTCAAGATAGTTGCACACATCCTCAAACAGAGGGTGATTTGACGTGCCGCTGAATATTTTTGCGTCCTGCATTTCCATGGTGGGCCTCAAAATATGAAACCCTGTATTATAGAGTAAAGTTTTTATAATTCAAGCGCCGGGGACATTGCGGAGTTCCCGGGATGGGCTACTTTCTGTAGGGCGAGAAATCAGGCGGTCTTTTCTCCACAAACGCATCGGTTCCTTCGGCGGCCTCGGCTGTGGTCTTAAAGAGCTCGAGGGAAGCCTTGCCCATGCTTGAGATTCCGAAGAGTCCGTCGGTCTCGGAGTTAAAGGAGTACTTGGCAAGCTTAAGGGCGGTAGGGCTTTTAGACAGTAGTTCCTCGCACCAGGCGTTAACCTCGGAGTCAAGCTCGTCCGGGGGAACGACCCTGTTTATAAGTCCCATCTCGAGGGCTTCCTTGGCCGAGTACTGCCTGCACAGATACCACATTTCCCTAGCTTTTTTTTCACCGATGAGTCTTGAGAGGTAAGCTGTCCCGAAGCCCGGATCCACGCTTCCCACCCTCGGCCCTACTTGCCCGAAAACGGAGTCCTCAGAAGCGATTGTCAGGTCGCACATGAACTGCAGTATGTTCCCTCCGCCTATGGCGTAGCCTCTAACCGCGGCTATGACCGGCTTCGGTATATTTCTTATCAGGTAGTGGAGATGGGAAACGTAGTCCCCGACTCCGAGAAGCCCGTCTTTGCCCCCGGCGCCGCTTTTTTTCTCCTTGAGATCTCCCCCGCTGGAAAACGCCTTGCCCCCCGCACCTCGGAGGACCACCACGCCGACCTGCTCATCCGCCCAGGCTTCCGTAAAGGCCTTGATCATTTCGTTAAGCGTTACGTCCCGGAAAGCGTTAAGCGCCCGGGGGCGGTTTATGGTCACGAAGGCGACTCCGCCCGTTTTCTCGTAGATTATGTCTCCAAAGTTCATCCGCTATCCCTTGTACCACTTTCCGGTGCTTTTCCCGGTAAATATATTCACGCACTTGGTTTCAAGGTAGTTGTCTATACCTTCGGCTCCCAGCTCCTTTCCAATTCCGCTCTGCTTGAACCCTCCGTAGGGAGTTTCGGGGACTATGCCCCCGTAGGTGTTTACCCAGAGGTAGCCGGCCTTTACGGCCTTTGCGACCCTAAGCGCGCGGTTTATGTCCTGGGTCCAGATTCCCCCGGCGAGTCCGTACTCGATGTCATTTGCCGCCGCGACGGCCTCTTCCTCGGCCTTAAAGGGAATGACGCAGACCACCGGCCCGAAGATTTCCTCGCGTACCAGAACCGAGTCGGGAGGGGTGTCCTCTATAACTGTTGGCGCTATGTAGTAACCCTTGTCGAATCCCTCGGGACGGTTTCCGCCCGCGACCACCCGGGCTCCCTCCGAGACGCCTTTTTCGATGTAGTTCATCACGTTTTCGTAATGCTCCTTTGAAATCACTGTCCCGAACTCGGTTTCAGGGTCCTCCGGGTCTCCGATTTTTATTCTGGATATCCTGTCAAGATAAGAGGAGAGAAACTCATCGTATATTTCTTCGTGGAGCAGCAGCCGGGTAACCGCGGTGCAGTTCTCCCCCTGGTTAAAGAAGCCCCCGCGAAGACACGCCTCGACGGCTCCCTCGATATCCGCGTCCGCAAAGACCATGCACGGGGCCTTGCCGCCGAGCTCAAGCGACACTCTTTTTATCGATCCCGCCGCCGTTTTCATTACGTTTTTTCCGACCTCGGTCGAACCCGTAAACGCTATCTTGGCTATCCCGGGGTGTTCGGTAAACGCCTGGCCGGCTACGGCCCCCTCTCCGGGCACCACGTTCAGCACTCCGTCCGGGAGTCCTGCCTCCGAGCAGAGCTTAGCCACCTCGAAGATTCCGCAAGAGGTGAGTTCCGCGGGTTTTATGACCACGGTGCATCCGGCCACAAGTGCCGGGGCTATTTTCCAGAAGGAAAGAAGAAGGGGGAAATTCCACGGGATTATGTGCGCCGCAACCCCCACGGGCTCTTTTATGGTGAGAGATATCTGGTTTTCGTTTACTTGGATGGTTTCTCCGTTAAGGCGGGTGTGCGCTCCCGAGTAGTACTCAAGCGTTCTTACCGAACCGCCTATTTCGACCATTGCGCTCTCGCGGATCGGTTTTCCGGTTTCGCGTGTGTTTAAAAGGGCTATTGCGTCTTTGTTATCCGATAGCGTCTCCGCAATCCGAAGGAGGTATTTGGCTCGCTCCGATGCGGGGAGTCTCGACCACGCCGGAAAAGCGTGTTCTGCGGCCCGAACCGCCGCATCTACGTCTTCCGGCCCTCCCTGGGCGACCTCGGCCAGGGGCTCTTCCGTCGCGGGGTTTTCCCTTACGAAGTAGGCGCCGCTTTGCGGTTCCCTTTCTTCGCCGTCAATGAAGAGATTGCATTTTATTTCCGTACTAGCCATGGCTTGAGAATTATAACAGACAGTTCCTCATGCGCATCCGCCCGGGAGCAGCTCAATGTTTCGCCGCCTTGTTCCGGGGTTGTTAGTAAGGTGCGTTCAAACGCCGAAAAAAACAAGGGCAGTCTCAGGACTGCCCTTGTCTGACAGCCGTTACCGCCAGTTTCAGCAAGACTGCCGGTATTGCGGGAAAGTTTCTACGCGTGTCTTCTGAGGAAAGCAACTGAGAACAGAACGGACGCTACTAAGAACAGGTTAAGCAAAGCACTCTGAGACGTATGTCCTGCCCCGGCAATGGCGCATCCGTCATCATCATCTCCTGTTGCCATCCCCTCCGGCATCATTCCTTCCTCAGGATAAGTTCCAGAACCGAAGATGTA
>JAPPFE010000027.1 GCA_028823955.1 Candidatus Dadabacteria bacterium | reverse complement strand
CGGGTTTCAGGAGTGAAACAAGAAGCCATACCACCTCGCTTGGGGTATAGAATTCTCCTCCTTTTTTTCCGGCTGAGTCAGCAAACTGCTTGATCAGATACTCATACGCGCTGCCCAGCATATCCGGGGATTCAAAATCATCGTTACGGAGTCTGTACTTTGAAAAGTGGGAGAGAATATCCTGAAGATTTCTGTCTGAAAGCTTGTTCTTGATGTTAAAGTCAATGGAAACCAGAACTCCTTCAAGCGATGGGTTGTATTCTTCTATTGATTCGGTCGCCTTGTTAAGTTCAGCCCCGATATCGTGCTTGAGATCTTTGAGTTTAGACCATCTGGCACGTTCGGGAACGAAAAAAGTCTGGTATTCACCCTCATCCTGTGCAAGACGTTTCGCATCCTTCCGGGATTTGCTAATGGACAGATAATGCTCGATAACCTGTTCCTGTTCCGCCTCAAACACGTCCGAAAGACGTTTCAGAAACAGCATGCCGAAGATATAGTCTTTGAATTCGGAAGCATCCATATTCCCTCTAAGGATGTCAGCAGTCTCCCAGAGGAAGGATTCAAGCTGCCTAAGACTTAGTTTTTCGGCCATGGCTTAAGTGTTCCACAGGAAGTCTGGTTTCTCGGATATCGAATATAACCTTAACAGTCTGAACTTTTACGCCGTTTCTCTGCGCATACTGCAAAGCTTTCGTAGTTATAAAAGCGGGGAGTTTTGCCGGATAGCTATAAATCTGTGTATAAGACATTCCCTAGAATCTCCGAAATTCCACATCTCATCCATTTTTGATTCATAACATCTTTCTTCGCCAATATGCCGCGTCGAACTCCTCGTCCGCAAGCAGCGCAGGCAAGGAGATTCCCGGTACTCTTAAAGTAAAAACTGCCACGACATGCCTAACGGTACATGGTATAATTTACCTTAATTGCCAGCATAAATCCCCAGCAACGCATTCCTGCAATCTAAAGAGGTTCTGTAATCTCGCAGAACGCTCGGGTTTCTGAAGCAAGGATTCAGCATTTTTAAAGCACGGTTGCTTGAAATCATCTCAAACGGCGAGAGTTTCGGCGTCGAATTCAAAAGCGACGATATACGACCCAGACAACTGGTAACAGAAGTCATGTCGATGGCTAACCTCAGAGGCGGCATTGCTCTGCAGTCACCTTGGGTGACGGAATAAAACGATCAGGGAGAACAGAACGCTTTCCTTTTGTGAAAAAGAAAACGAGAGAGGTTCGTCCGTCCGAATTCGCTCGTAATATGCAGTCAGAAACCCCAATAGCACCATCCCCGCACAGTTCCCGACCCGTTTTGATCTCAGAGCAACCGAACTGTATCATCGCTGTGGCAGTCCATTCTGCAGCATCTTGAACAACGATCGACGAGCCAAATCGAATCCCCCGTCAAACGCTTTTTTCTTTTCTTCCAGTAAGCGCGTCTTTTTGTCGTCTTTCGGCCCATGAATTATTGCCGACCGCACTTCGTAGAAATGCTTCACAGTTTCCTTCATATGAGGTTGCTCTTGACCCTTTCCTCCCAGAAAGTCAGCTACGCTTTTTTGGAGTTGGGTGCTGATATTCCTGCCCTTCGGTTTGAACATTCTTTCCAAGGCAATCGCCACATCCAGAACCTGATCCTCCGCTACGAATTGCCCGCCGCGTGCAAGAGCCTCGGCAAGCCGACCGATGACCGGCGCGACTCCCCTGTAACGCTCGCTCTCTCGTTCCTCGAACGCGTTTTTCGCTTCGGCAAACTTGCTAATCACCAGATCTGAAGACCTGGAAAGCCCGTTGAACAAGTGGGCCGAACGGCCCCAGTAGACTGCTCCGTGACTATGTGGCTGACCTAGAAGTCGACACGCACCTCGGTTGAGACAGTGAGGAACCGCCACAAGACATACAACAGGCATCCCATGCGACACTGCAAGCAAATCCAGGAACTCTTGCGCTTTTCGGAAAAACGGCCCCGGCCGGTCCAGCTCAGAGTTTCCTTCGTAACCCGTCCGCCGGAACTCCGGCTTCCATCGGAACGGTTTCACCACTGCCCCAACCGACCGCCAATCGTTGTATTTGATGACAGTCGGTGCAACATCCTCCAGCACGCCCTCGTCTACGAATACCCGTACCTGCTCGAAGGGGACGATTGTCATATCGTTCCCAATTTCGAGTTTTTCTCTCAAACTCAGACCGTGAAACACCACCACGTCGCATCCGACATCCAGGTCACCCGGCACATCGGTTGTTTTGTCTTCCCTGCCTGTAACGAGAAACGCATTCAATTCGGTTGCCGCCTTCCGGAAACCATCGCCGGGAAGCTCGCCGACACGTGCCATCAGTCCCGCGGTCAGGTCCGTTAAAGAGGTTGAGCTGCCGCTGCCGAGGATCCGCATCCAGAAATCGTCTCTGCCGATGATCGGACTCATAACTCTCGCTAGGGTGGGATGCGAACGGAGAATGCCCCGCAGGGGGTTGAGCACCTCGTTCAGATCCGCGTAATGCTTCTCTTCGCCAAAGTCATAGCTATGAAACGCCACAGCATAGAGGTCGCGCAGATCGTTCAGGGAGAAAGCCATCGGATTGCCGTCCCGTCCTCCTAACTTGGAATACACACGCGGATCATGCTTGCGATATTCACGCAGATAGGGCTTTTGCTCTTCGGCCAGATTGAGGAGAGCCTGAACAAGGCGGTCGATCCAGTCGTCGGCCGAGAATTCATCTTCGGTCATAAACGCTTGCCCCTCACAACGCCCGCCGTTGTGTGACCTCAAGACTCTCGGATGCCTTATATCTCATACGCAGTCCTCCAAATTCCTCAGAACTTCCCAGATCATCAGACGTTGAACCTGAAAAACATGACGTCCCCGTCGCAGACCTCGTAATCCTTTCCCTCAAGCCTCATTTTTCCGGCTTCCCTCACCATCTGCTCGGAACCTTCCCTAACGTAATCCTCGTAAGATATGGTCTCGGCCCTTATGAAGCCCCTTTCGAAATCGCTGTGGATAATCCCGGCCGCCTGGGGCGCCTTGGTTCCCCGCTTGACCGTCCAAGCTCTCACCTCTTTCGGCCCCGTGGTGAAATAGGTAAGAAGCCCGAGATTTGAGTACGCGCAGTTAACAAGCCTGTCAAGACCGGAAGCGCAAAGCCCGAGTTCCTTCAAAAAAGCCGCTTTCTCCTCGCCCTCAAGCTCGGCTATCTCCGCCTCTATCCTGGCCGAAACGACTATGATGTCATCCCCCGAGCACTTCGCGTGATTCCTTACTTTCTGGACCTCGGCGTTCTCCCCAGCTCCCGAGATCTCCTCCTCTGAAACGTTGCAGACGTAGATAACGGGCTTTTCGCTCAAAAGAAAAAGCTCCCGCAGAGTGTCCGGGTTTCCTTCCGGGCGAGGGAAATCCCTCGCGCGCCGCCCGGTCTCTAAAAACTCCCGAAGCGATCTCACCGTTTCAAGCTCCCTTATTACGTCCTTGTCCCTGCCTTTGGCCTGGTTCGCGAGTTTTTCCTCCCTCTTCTCTACCGTATCCAGGTCCTTGAGAATAAGCTCGTCCTCGATAGTACGGATATCACGGATGGCGTCAATCCCCTCCTCAACGTGGATCACGTTTTCATCCTCAAAACATCTCACGACATGGAGTATAAGGTCAACTTCCCTTATGTGCGACAAAAAAGCGTTTCCCTTTCCCTTTCCCTCAGAAGCCCCCTTCACAAGACCCGCGATGTCTACTATCTCCAGACTGGTGGGAGTGGTTTTCTGGGGTTTTACGATACTGGAGAGGGCATGGAGCCTGGGGTCCGGGACCCCGACAACTCCCATATTCGGATCTATGGTGCAGAAAGGAAAGTTTGAGGCCGCCGCCCCGGCGTTTGTAAGAGCGTTAAAAAGAGTCGATTTCCCGACATTCGGGAGTCCCACTATTCCGCATCGAAGTCCCATACGTTGCGCCGCCTTCTGGAAAATGGGGTGGATGACCGGATTTGAACCGGCGACCTCTTGGGCCACAACCAAGTGCTCTAACCGGGCTGAGCTACACCCACCATAGAATCTTCAGTATTCCGCACTGAAAAAGTGGATAATCTACCGGTTAGCTTGCAAATAGACAAATTGTCAGCCTGTGCCAACAGGACAAAGAGAAAATGTCAGGAATCAGGCCTGAATCCAGATATTGACAGCAGATATTGACAGCAGTAATATTTTATATCTGAAATTATCGAGAGAGCAACGTAATGAGTTCTGTAATAACAGTCCGCAATATCGACCCAGGTGACAAATCCTGGCTTAAGCGCGAGGCACGCCGTCAGTGCATTTCAATGGAAGAACTAGTGCGTCGTATGATCCATGAACGGCGTGCGAAATCGGAGGCGCAGGTAAAACCGTCTGAGGCATTCAGGAATTACTTCGGGCCGGACCACGGAGTTGAACTGCCGCTGTCTGTACGTTATGGGTACAGGTCCGTATTATTCCCGGACGAGAACCAGCCATGATAGCACCCGTGCATTGGCTTCTAGATACGAATGTTGTCTCGGAGATGATGCGTCCGCAACCGGAATCGTGCGTCGCTGAATTTCTTGACGCGATCTCAACTGAGGGAATTGGTCTTTCCTCAGTCACGGTATGGGAAATCTTAAACGGCATCGGGCAACTTGATCGGGGAAAACACCGGGAGGATATTGCCAAGAGGTTCCAGTACCTGCTGGATGATGTTTTTGAGGAACGAATTTTCGAATGGACAGAGGCCGATGCCCAGGTCTGCGCCCGCATCATGGAGACAAAGCGACGCAGAGGAGAGCCACTTGACAGTCATTTGCCGGACGCAATGATCGCAGGCACCGCTGTTCTCCACGGACTCACTATTGTCACTCGCAATGAGCGTGAGTTTCGCAATACCGGTGCCGACGCGGTTAACCCGTGGATGAAATTGTCACGCTGAAAGGGAGGAATCTGTTTTGAGTGAACATAGCAAAGATATGGTGGTGGGTTTGTAGTGTCATTAATTATCTTATGCCTGCTGGCACTTGCAAACATCATCCTTTAAAAACATTTTACCGGGAAGCTTCACAGCCATTCATTGGTTTACCAAAATTGACTTAGACCCCGTCATGCTTCCCACCTGCACTTATCGCTCCATGGAAAAATCCGATCATTTTAGTATAGTATCTCGGCATGTCCACCGACATCTCTGCTCCGCGATCAGACGTCCGCTACGAACCTGACGACAGACCGCCGACGCTGCTGGTAGCCGGGCTTGGCCTGCAGCTTGCCATTCTCTCCATATCGGGGATCGTCCTCACGCCGTTAATCGTGATCAAGGCGGCCGGCGGATCTGAGACTTACATGATGTGGGCGGTATTCGCGTCAGTCGTGATCAGCGGGGCCAGCACGATACTGCAGGCCGTCAGAGTTGGTCGAATCGGCGCGGGGTATGTCCTCCTGATGGGCACCTCCGGCGCATTCATCGCAATCTGCATTACCGCGATCGCGCAAGGCGGACCCGCCATGCTGGCGACGCTCGTCATTATCTCGTCTTTGTTTCAATTTGCCCTGGCGAGACGCCTTTCCCTGTTTCGCCGGATACTCACCCCCACAGTCGCAGGTACGGTAATCATGCTGATTTCCGTCACCGTGATGCCAATAATTTTCGATCTCCTGGACAACGTCCAGGTCGCCGCACATCCCCAAGCTGCCCCCCTCAGTGCGCTTGCAACCGTACTTGTCATCACTGCCATCGCCCTCAAGGGCACCGGTGTATTTCGACTTTGGGCACCCGTAGCAGGCGTCATTTTAGGATCCATTGTCGGCGGCTTTTTCGGAATTTATGACACGGTACGCATTTCCGAGGCCGCCTGGATCGGGTTTCCGCAAGGAGGCTGGCCCGGCCTCGATCTAAGCTTTGGACCCATATTCTGGACGCTTCTGCCCGGCTTCATCTTTGTCACCCTGATTGGCGCAATCGAAACAGTTGGTGACTCCGTAGCAATTCAGCGCATTTCGTGGCGACGGCCACGGGCCGTAGACTTTCGTTCCGTTCAGGGAGCCGTGGCTGCCGATGGGGTGGGAAACCTGCTATCCGGGCTCGCCGGCACGATTCCAAATACGACGTACTCGACCAGCGTATCGGTAACGGAACTTACCGGAGTGGGAACTCGGACAGTCGGGACGGCTGCGGGCATCATCTTTCTCGTTTTGGCGTGCTTCCCCAAGGCACTCGCCGCAATTCTTGCAATTCCGAGCCCGGTGGCTGCCGGGTACCTAGCCATCCTGGTAGCCATGCTGTTTGTGGTTGGAATGAAGGTCGTCGTCCAGGACGGAATTGACTACCGCAAAGGCATGATTGCGGGAGTTTCATTCTGGGTAGGTGTCGGCTTTCAGAACGGCGTGATCTTCCCTGAGTATTTTGCGGAATTTGCCGGTGGCTTACTGCAGAACGGCATGACAGCAGGTGGTCTCACCGCTCTGCTCTTGACGCTTTTTATCGAAGTCACTGAACCTCGCCGGAGACGCATAGAGCTTCCGTTCCAGATTACAACATTGCCGAAAATCCGGGAGTTTCTGCGATCGTTTGCCTCCCACAGCGGTTGGGGGGAAGCAATGGCTGACCGCCTTGACGCCGCCAGTGAGGAAACCCTGCTCACACTGCTTGAGCAGGAAACAACATCAGATCAGGAAGAACCCTTGCGGCGACTGCACATTATTGCGCACAAGGAAGGCGACGAGGCTGTGCTTGAATTCGTTGCATCAGCCACTAAAGAGAATCTCGAAGACCAGATCGCGCTGCTAGGCGAGCGAGCGACGGAAGCCCCGACGGAACAAGATGTGTCTCTGCGACTGTTGAAACACATCGCCTCGTCGGTACAACATCAACAGTATTACGACACGGACATCGTCAAGATCCGCGTGAAGGCACCGCCCCCTTCATCCGATTGAGTGCTAAAAGGAGGAGACACCCAAGGTTTTAGCTGTGTCAGCCGGGAAATACCGGCTCTCCCGCCCGCCTGTTTTCCCCTACGAAGTCCTCGCATGCCAGCAGCTTAAAAGCCCCTTCTTCGCTCGCCTGCACGATCCCGCTCAAAGCTAAAAAACCGCCGCTTTCCCCGATGCCCAACGGGTTCCGGCCGGGATATTTGATTTAATCGAGAACTTGTTTATACTAGGCTGTTTTTATTCAATCATAACAGGCATCCGAGGAGCAAAGAACCAATGGGCACCACA
>JAPPFE010000006.1 GCA_028823955.1 Candidatus Dadabacteria bacterium | reverse complement strand
CCCTTCGACACAGTTCCCCAGCAACAAAAAATTGACTAGCGTTTCCTCTCAGACTTTTGCTTATCGAATCAGGCATTTCTTACACTTGTTTCCAACTGACACCAGTCTCTAACCCGCTCTCGAGGCAGGTAATTTTCGATATTCTCAAAAGACCTTTCAATTAGAGTTTCTGGCATCCCATCTTTTCTTTCTGTTGATGTATTCCAGTTCGGAGAGACTCGTCTGATTCATTGTTCTTACCCTCCAGTGCTTTTTCTAATATTATACCCCTTGCAACAATTGATACTTAATCAGAGCTTCTTTAATTTGGGGGATTATATACTATGTTGCCCATGATTTGGGGTACAGTGTAGCAGGAGGCTATAGCATGGAAAAAGAAGAACCTAAACAGGAAAAGATAGAACGCACGCCGGAACAACAAGAACAGGCGATAAAACTTTACAAGATTTACATTCAAGAGATACACAGAAGACAACTTTCCAATACGGAGAATTATGATAAGTCTCTTTTGACGATAGCTTCTTCATCTTTGGGCTTCTCACTTCTGGCTATCAGATATATTGTACATCCATGGGAAGAGGCTACCTTAAAACCTCTTCTGATAATTGCTTGGGTATTAATGGCAGTCAGTATCTCCAAGTCTCTGTATGCTTACAGGGTAAGCAACAGAGCGTTAAAACAACAAGAGAGAGATACGAACGATTACTATATAAACAGGATAAAAGGAGCTCTCGGGAGAGAAAATACAGACATCAAGCTAAATAAAGACCTCAACGATATAGCGGGGATAGTATTTGCCCTTTCTATAGTGTTTCTCTTGTTATTTGTATGTTTAAATCTTTTTTAATGTTAATCATCTGGTGTTTCGGCATCTCCCGTAGTTCCTGTGTCTTGACTTTCAGTGGGAATATCCAATGGATCCGCTGAGTATGTAGCTGGAGGCTCGGGTTCTGGTATCTCTGATTCTTTAATTGATCTCCCGGTATCAGGGTCGGGTTTTATCTTCTTTTCTGTCATAGCAAGATCCTCCTGTTAGTTGAGTTGGGAAGTCAGCCAACAGCAATTATGAATATATCTGAGTTGAAAGAAAAAGGAAAGCGGAATTTGGGCACCACCGTATATAATTCCCTTAACTTGAGACCAATTTCCCGGATGGACTTACGATATCGATTGGAGTTCCGAGATCTGTTTTGTAACAGCCGCCGCTTTTTCCTTGTACCTTGAGACAAGTTCGGCGTAGTCCTGCTCGTTGAGCTTGCCCATATCACGGTCAAGCTCTATGTCTTTTATAGAGGAGTAATAAAGATCTCTTTTCTCGTAGAGCTGTTCAAGCCGGTTAACCTCGGGGCTATCCGCTACGCCCGGCTTCCTGCGACCCAGGAAAAGAGGGTAAACGGTAAAAACCGAGACCAGCACCACAAGCAGAAGAGAAATTATGTATTCACTCATGCGCCGAACTCCTTCTTTCTTTGCCTCTCAGGCCACATGGTGACAATCGCTCCAAGGACGATAACAAAACCTCCAGCCCATATCCAGTTAACCATCGGGTTAAGCAAAGCCCTTATGTTCGCCTTTCCGCTCCCATCGACCTCTGAGAGTATGAGATAAAGATCGTCTCTGAAAGTGGAGCGAAGCGCGACCTCGGTTTCCTGATTTATCTCCCTGTTTCCCTCGTACTTGTAGATGTTTTTTTCTGGATACATGGTCGCGACGCTTTTACCGTTGTTGCGGATTGAAAGTTCCGCTGAAAATCCATCCTTGGCGTCATTTGAAATAAAGCGCACCCCATGGAAAACCAGATCGTACCTTCCTAGGGAAAAGGAATCTCCCTTTTCCAAGATAACCTCCTTCTGAGTAACGAAAAGCGAAGAAGCCGTGATTCCCGCTACCAGCAGTACAACTCCCAGATGAACGATATATCCGCCGTAGCGTCTGCGGTTCCTTGAGATGAGATTAAAAAAGGCCGAAACCAGCTTCTCCCCCCTGCCGCTTCGCACCCTGATACCCCTGAAATATTCCAAAAACACCGTCGCAGCAACAAACCCGCAGAGCGCAAAACTTAAAAGCGCCACAGGTTCCCTGAGACCGAAGACAAGAAGCGCCAGGAGAACCACCAGAAAAACCACCGCGGGGAAAACGAAATTTCTCTTGAGGTTTGCCGTCGAAGCCTTTTTCCAGGATATAAGCGGACCTATTCCCATCAGCAGAATAAGAACAAGCCCGATAGGCACCCCTACAGCGTTGAAATAAGGAGGGCCGACAAGGATTTTCTTCCCAGTGAAAGCCTCCGAGAGTACAGGGAAAATCGTTCCCAGAAAAACGGAGAAAGCCGCCGCGAGAAAAAGGAGGTTGTTAAACAGAAAGGCGCTTTCTCTTGAGAGCACGGAATCGAACCTCTCTTCGCTCTCGAGGTCTTTTGATCTGTAGATGAGAAGAGCAAAGGAAAAAAGCAGTATGAAAACCATGAAGCCGAGAAAAAGCGGACCTATGTCCGAGCGGGCAAAGGAGTGAACCGAGGACACTATGCCGCTTCTGGTTATGAAGGTGCCGAATATGGAGAGAAAAAAGGTGATTATAAGCAGAACCATGTTCCATTTCTTAAGCATCGCCTTTCTCTCCTGAATCATAACGGAGTGAAGAAACGCGATCCCTGCCAGCCATGGCATAAATGCGGCGTTCTCAACCGGATCCCATGCCCAGTATCCTCCCCAGCCGAGCTCAAGATATGCCCATCTGGCCCCGAGAAGGAGCCCCGCGGAGAGAAACATCCAGGAAAAAAGGGCGTACTTTCTGCAGTTCCTTATCCACTCATCCCCTAGGCGACCGCTGAGCAAGGCGGCAATGCCGAAAGCAAAGGGTATCGTAATTCCCACATATCCAACATAAAGAGTGACCGGGTGGATGGCCATGTATCCGTTCTGAAGAATCGGATTAAGTCCCCTTCCTTCCCCAACTGCCACACCCAGTTTCTCAAATGGGTCTTCCACATAGGCTATGAGGAAAAGAAAGAAAAGAGAAACGGCGCATAAAACGGCGTTTACATAAGGGTCGCCGCCCTTTTCTCTGCTTCTAAGAACCACGAAAGCCGCATACAGGGAAAGAACAAAACTCCACAGAAGCAAGGATCCCGCCTGACCGGCCCAAAGGGCCGTCACCCTGTATATCACCGAGAGGTCGGTGCTCGTGTTAAGCGCTACGTACCTGAGCGAAAAATCAAGCGTTACAAGCTCATAAACAAGACAGCCCACCGCTACCAGAAGAAGAAAAGCTACCGAGACAAGACCGTTTCCGCCGCTTTGAGCGAATGCGCGGCTTCCCGTTTTCGCGCTAACAGCGCAGGCAGCAAGACTGTAGATGGTGATAAAGAAGGAAAGAAGTATGGCTATACTTCCGAGATCAGACATTGTTAACCTTCTTTTCTCTGGTAGGGAGCTTCTTCGGATTCATACTTGGTGGGGCACTTTGCAAGCAACAGGTCCGCCTCAAAGACGTTACCGGAGGAGAACTTGCCCTCAACGACCGCTTCAACCCCTTCTGTGAATATATCGGGAATTATGCCGTCGTACTCGACATGGATTTCACCCTTGCCGTCCGCTATGGTAAACCGAAGCGAATCATCTAGCTCGTTCTTTATTGAACCGTGAACCACTGTTCCTGAAACCCTTACCTTCTGCCCGTAGATGTCCGGGACGTCCTCTAACAGTTCGTCAACCGTTATGTAGTAGACCATGGAATCCTTGACTCCGGCGAACACAAGCCAGGAGACCAGGGAAACTATCACAAAAAGAGGCAGAATGAATTTGATCTTGCCCTTCAACCTTCGCCTCCACTTCCAGGGCCGTCCCCGCCCGAGAGCAGCTTTTTCCTTACCGAAGCCGACTTTGCGCGCAGGTAGAGCACATAGGCGATAAGAGAGCCCCAGACCACTACGCTTGACCAGAGGAAATATTCCATCGCAGACTACCCCACTCGCCCGCCCCGGGCGTAAAGCTGATTTTCCATGTTCATTATCCTTGTTCTCTCACCTAGGAGTAAAACGAAAAGAAGCGTAAATCCCAACAGGGTGACCAAAAGAGTGTGCATCATGGCGGGATCTATGCCACCTCCCCCGGGTCCGAAGACCACGGGCGATATGCCTCTTTTTATACGGGCCGAGACATAAACCACGGGAAGGTCCACGTAGGCAATTATGGCGAATATGGCCGAGTATCTAGCCTTTTTTCCGCGCCCTCCGGCACCGGAGCGCAGAACCAGATAAACGGCGTAAAGAACCCAGAGAATAAACGTGGTCGTTAACTGCGGGTCCCATGTCCACCAAGTTCCCCAGACCGGCTTTGCCCATATGCTCCCAGTTATAATCGTTAGAGTAAGAAGCAGCATGCCTATCTCGGCCGAGCAGTAGGCAAGCGTATCCCATTTCGCTGTTTCCTTTACCAGATAATAGATGCTCGCCACGAAAACCACCGTAAAAGCCACCGTGGCGGCCCAGACCGTCCCCATGTGGAAATAGAAAATTCTCTGCACATGGCCCATAACCACTTCCGTAGGCGCGTAAAAAAGCGTCATCCAGGTAGCGAGAACCATCAGCGCAAACGTCAGGAAAAACAGTATTTTTCGCATTTTTTAAAAAGAAAGCGGGTCAGTCCCCGCTATCCTCAATAAGATACTCAAACAGAATAGAGCATAAAAGGATGAAGATTATATCGAAGGAAACCAGTACCTGCAAAGAAAAAGCGTAGTAATCCGGAGGCCTTCCCTCCAGTATTGAAGAGCATATTCCGACCGAGGTTATCACGACAGGTATGATCAGGGGGAAAACCAGCAGGGGAAGCATCATGTCGCGAAGTTTTGTATTAAGGGCCATCGAAGAAAAAAAAGTGCCAAGAGACACAAACCCTATCGTTCCAAGAACCATAACCCCGAGAAATGGGAGTATGGTGCCGGTAAATGAAAGCGAAGCCCCGTCTGCGTCAAAAAGAAAAAACAGAAGAAAAAGCGGAAGTATGAAGAGCTCGGAGAGCAGAACCATAACCGTGTTTGAAAGCAGTTTTCCGAGATAGATGTAACTTCTACTTACAGGAGTCAGAAGAAGAAACGCGAAGGCATTATTTTCCTTTTCAAGCGAAAAGGATCTTCCAAGGGCCAAGAGTCCAGAAAAAATAAAAGTTATCCATATAACGGCCGAGACTGCCCGGGAATCAACATCCGAGCGGAATTCAAAAGCAACGTTAAAAACCAGGAGAAGCAGAAGCGAAAATACGAACATCGTCGGAAATATCTGCTTTGAACGCCACTCGACAAGAAAATCCTTTCTGAATATAAGCAATATATTTCTCATTGCCCGTCACCACTTCTGACGCAAGACATGTAGATATCTTGAAATTCCTCGCGGGCGGGTTTCTGCGCGGAGGCATAGACCACTTCTCCCTGATCGAGAATTGCCACATTGTCGCACAGCGAAAGCCCCTCGTAGACATTATGGGTTGTCATAACTACGGTTTTGTCCGCTTTCATTGAACCTAGAATCGAGGTAAGGATGGCAGCTCCGCCGTAATCAAGGCCGCTGTACGGCTCATCCAGAAAAAGTATCTGCGGGTCGTGAAGAAGCGTTCTGGCGATAGCGAGGCGCTGGCGCGTTCCGAAAGAAAGGGTGCTTACAAGTGCGTCTTTCTTTCCGTAGAGCTCTACCCTCTCGAGAATATCAGAGCACCTGTTCTTAAAATCCGGCACGTCGTAGAACGCGCCTATAAACTCGAGGTTTTCCCAAGCGGTAAGGTTTTCATAGAGCATCGTGTTATGTGAGATGAACCCTATCAGTTTTCTTATCCGCTGCTTTTCTTTTGAAACGTCAAAGCCTGACACAAAGACCTCTCCGCCGCCGGGCTTTATGAATGTTGCTAGGATGGAAAGCAGAGTTGACTTGCCGGCGCCGTTTGGACCGAAGATCGTGAGAAATTCGCCTTGGCCAACGGCAAGATTAATTCCCCTCAGAACCGGGAAGAACCCGAACTGCTTTTCAAGTCCCCTGGTTTCTATCGCGAAGGCGCCGCGTCCCATATCACTTTCCCCTTCCCAGCAGTCTTTCATAGCCACCGATCTCTGAAATCCACTCCGCAAGCCCCTGCATTCCCGTCTCGTAACCGCACACCGGCTCATACCCCAGATCCTTTCTTGCCTTCTCTATGCTGTAGGTTCTGCTCTTCGACAGAGCGGAAACGCCAAAGCGGGTAAGGACAGGCGGGGTCTCCGATCTTCTAAGTTCAAAGATTTTCTCAAGAACGAACGCAACCGCATACCCCAGAGTGTACGGTACCGTGACCCCCGGCTTCCACTCAATTCCTATTGACGCGAGCTGATCGGAGACAAAACGGCGGTTATCGATACGCGCCCCATCGTTTACAAAATATATGTTGCCCGCCCCGGCAGAAGACGTCGCGGAGAGCACTGCGGCGTGAACAAGATTAAACACGTGGCAGGGGGAAACGATTTTCCTGTTAAAACCCATGTTAACCAGGAGCCCCTTGAGGCAGGCGTCGGCTATCCTCGGAAGTATGACCGTGTCGCCGGCTCCCCAGACGTTTGACGGTCTTAATATGACCGTTTCCATTCCTCCCCGTCCGTTATATTCTCTCACAAGTTTTTCGGATAAGGCCTTGGTTTCATTATAGAAATTATGGTGGCTTTTTGGATAGGGATAGGTTTCATCTATATTCTTGAGGTCGACAGTCCCAAGAAAGGAGGCATTCCAGATTACGGTAGAGGAACTCATGTAGATAAACCTTTTTACCCCAGCCTCGCGCGAGGAGTCAAGAAGCGTTTCCGTCGCCTCAACATTCTGCCTGAAGAAGTCTTCCCTCGGCCCCCAGTCTGAAACCTTGGAAGCAAGATGAAAAACGTAATCGCACCCTTCCGGAAAAGCCCTAAGCGACTCGGAATCGCAAAGGTCTCCGCGTGCAAGCTCCGCCCCCAGAGAGGATAGTTTCGAAGTGTCGCTTGTTTCCCTTACGAGGCATTTTATCGAAAAACCCTCGTCTGCAAGTTTTTCAGCAAGCTTGCCACCGATAAAACCCGTCGCCCCGGTTATCCCCGCTTTTACGTTTTGGGAGGTTCCCATAAGTTTATTTTTTGATTTCCTTTTCCCAGTCGGCTTTCCTGAATCTTTTCTTCTCCTCGACGTCTTTTTTCGAAGGTATGGCTTTGCCGGGTCGCGTTGAGACAGGCTTTCTGGTTTTCGGTTTTTCTAGCTTCTTTTTGATCATATCACACCCCTGCAGTCTCTTTACCGCTCAGGAGATCACAGAGTATAATAATTGATAAGCAAAATCGGACAAAC
>JAPPFE010000028.1 GCA_028823955.1 Candidatus Dadabacteria bacterium | reverse complement strand
TGGTGCCGAAGGCGGGAGTCGAACCCGCACGCCCGTAGGGCACTACCCCCTCAAGATAGCGCGTCTGCCTATTCCGCCACTTCGGCACAAAATCGGACTGTAAAAAGTATCACGCAAGAGACAAATTTCAAGCGCCAAACTTGCGAAGCCGCCCCGCGTGGGCAAGAAGAAGCGGCATTATCTCCGTCGCCTTTATGATCCCCAGGTCACCGGACAGGCAGGACGATTCGGAAAAGCCCGCAACGCCCCCTCCTCTGCAGAATTCCGAACTGATCATAAGGGGCACAGGATGCCAGCTGTGCGACCTCATTGCCGACGGGGTCGAGTGGTCGCCTGTGACTGCAAGAACATCTACTCCAAGTCCTGCGATCTCCGGTAAAAGAGAATCAAATTCCTCTATCACGCCTACCTTCGCCCCGAAATTCCCGTCCTCTCCGTAACTGTCCGTTTTCTTCACGTGCAGGTAGAAAAAATCATAGTCTTCGAAATTAGCAGAAAGTGTCTCGATCTCATCACCTATGGAATCTCCGGTGACCTCAAGGACGTCCATCCCGAGCAATTTCGACACTCCCCTGTACATCGGATAGGCGGCAACGCATCCGGCCCGAAGTCCGTAGGCCTCATCAAAGGTCGGAAGGTTCGGCCTCACGGAAAAACCTCTAAGAAGCATGTAGTTGGCAACGGGCTCATCCCTTATCACTTCGCAAGCCCTGTCAATCAGCTCTCCAGCGATCTCGGCCGTCTTCTGGGAACTGCCATTCTCCCCGCGGGGCCTGACAGGAGCCCTGCCTTCTGCCTGCGGGTCTGTGTCGCAGACAAGCGCGTCTGATTCCGAGAGCTGCGCCAGAAAAGACAGAACCACGACAAACCTGTGCTCAAGACCCGGATAGAAATTTATTTTTACCCCACATATCTCCTTGACGGCCGACGAAATCCTGGAAATCACCCTCTGGTTCTCCTCCGTGCTGAGCCTGCCCGCCCTCCTGTCGGCAACGACCGGGTTATCCCCTTCGTATTTCACGGTGGCGAAGTTGCCCCTCACCGCCACATCCGACGGACCCAGATCAATACCCAGGCCAAGCGCTTCGAGTACCCCTCTTCCTATCTCGTTCCTGACGGGGTCATAACCGAAAAGCGCGAGGTGCGCGGCGCCGCTTCCAGGGGTTATACCTCTCTCAACCGGCACATGCAGCCCCAGAGACCCGGACGAAGAAAGCCGGTCAAGATTCGGGGTTCGTGCCGCCTCGAGTTCGGTCTTTCCATCAACCGGAAGCCCCCCGAGTCCGTCAAGAACGCAGAGAACTATCTTCGAGGAATTTTTCTCAACAAGTTTTGATACTAGATCCTGCATTTTTCTTCCTTGCCCGCCACCCGGGCGGAATAATATCAGGGGTCACTGAGCTCTATTTCGGCTCCGTCATACGCCGGCTCTATATGATCCGGAAGTTCCCCAAGGAGCTTTTCATACTCAAGCTCATGCCCCATGTGGGTAAGAAGGGCCCTTTTAGGTCCCAGTTTTTCTATTTCCTCTACCGCCTGCTCTATGCTGAAGTGGGCCCTGTGGGGTTTGTACCTCAACGCGCCGAGTATCAGAAGGTCAAGCCCCGAGAGTTTTTCGTAGGATTCCTCGGGGATGGCGCTGCAGTCTGTAACGTAACCGAAAGATCCGATCCTGTAGCCGAGTATCTGCCAGTTGTGATGATAGATGTCGATTGGATCTATCCTGATTCCCTCGAACTTGATTTCCCCGTTTATCTCCTTGAAGTTAAGCCTGGGTTTTCCTCCCGCGGCGGGGAAAGAATCGAATATGTAGGCGAAGTTCCTCTTTATGTCATCGAGGGTCACCGGGTTTGCGTAACAGTCTATATCCATTGAGTTTATGAAGTTAAACGCCTTAAGGTCATCTATTCCATGGGTGTGGTCCGCGTGGGAGTGGGTATAGAGAACGAGATCGATTTTGGTTATGCCTTCCCTCAGAGCCTGGGTCCTTAAATCGGTCGAGGTGTCGATAAGTATTTTCTTCCCGGCCACCTCAACAACCACGGAACTTCTGGTACGTTTATTCTTAATATTATCCGATGTGCATACATCACATTGGCAGCCCACTACGGGAACACCGGTTGAAGTGGCACATCCGAGCACTCTGACCTTCATAGAACACGCCAAACATGGTAGAATTGATGTTGTAACAACATACATACAAATCTTCCGAAAATAAATTTACATCGGCGTAGCAACCAATATATTTCTGTGTAAAGTGAAAAGCCGCACAAAACTTTTTTCCTTCCTCATAACTTCTATCTGTATAGTTTCTATCTGTCTGCTTACACTCTCTTTCGCCACGGCGAATGAGAAAAACAGGGCCCTCTTCGAGGAGAATTTCAAGCTTTACCGCCAGCTCGAATCAAATTCCGAAAAAGCCAAAAGAAGCGAGACATGGGATCTCGTGGGAAGCACTTTCTACAGGCTATACTCGCAGGACCCCGAGTGGAAAAATGCCCCTCTCTGTCTCTTCGCCGCTGCCAGGGTCTACGACAAAAAGTCCCTCAGGTTCAAAACGCCCGAGGACTCCGAGAAAGCGCTTCAGTACTCGCGCGAGTTTGTGAAAAGATATCCGAAAGACAGCCTGGCGGACGACTCGTGGCTTCGGGTGGGAAGGATCCTTGAGCGCAGGGGGGATAAAAAGGGAGCCGCCACGGCGTACCAGAGAATCGTCTACGGAATGGAGGAAGCAGACACCTACGAGATAGCCAAGAAGAAGCTGGCGACACTCACGGGAGCAAAAACTTCAAAGAAAACGAAGCCCGCGGCAAAAAAAGCGCCGCCCAAAAAATATCCCAAGGGATACGCCGTCGTAAAGAAGATAAGGCACTGGTCAACGGACGATTATACGCGGGTCGTAATAGAGGCCGACAGAGAGATCAAGTACACATCCAACATGCTGCGTGCCGACCCCGAGTTAAAGACCCCTCCCCGTCTTTACGTTGACCTTGAAAAAACCGTCATATCGGATTCGGTCAACATCGAACCCATCACGAAAGGACTTCTCGAGAGGATAAGTTTCGCGAGTAACCGCCCGGGAGTCTCGCGCGTCGTGCTCTACATAAAGGATCTCGAAGGCCACAAGGTCTTTTCCCTGAGAAAGTCGGAACAGAACCCTTCTTTCCGGCTCGTTATGGACATAAAGGGAGCGGGAGCGCAGCCTGAGAAGATATTCGCCAAGGACGCCCCTTCTTACGACAGGCAGGGACCCTCTCTTGAATCCAAGGTTCCCGAAGGAGAGATAGCGAGCCTAAAGCAGGCCCTCGGGCTCAAGGTAAGGACCATAGTGATCGACCCGGGCCACGGAGGACATGATCCGGGAGCCATAGGTCCAAGCGGCCTCAGGGAAAAGGACGTAAACCTCAAAATAGCCAAGAGACTTAGGGAGAGGCTTATAGAAGAGGGAAAGAGTTTCGGCATAGAAAACGTCTACCTTACAAGAAGCACCGACAGGTTCATTCCTCTTGAGGAGCGCACGGCAATAGCGAAAAAAAGAAAGGCAGACATTTTCATATCCATACACTGCAACGGGGCAAGAAGGAAAAAGGCGCACGGGATAGAGACCTACATACTGGGTTTTACAGATGACCAGACCTCACTGCAGCTCGCAGCCAGGGAGAACGCCACCACGACCAAGGGACTGAATGAGCTTGGAAGCACGCTCAAGCAATACATACTCAGCGCCAAGAAAGAGGAATCCCAGCAGGTCGCCGGTTACGTGCAGAAATCCATAATCCAGAGCGTTTCCGTGAAATACAAGTACGTAAACAACAAGGGAGTGAAAAAGGCGCCTTTTGTCGTGCTGATCGGCGCGGACGTGCCGAGCCTGCTGATTGAAACCTCCTTCATAACAAATCCCAGAGAGGAGAAAAGACTGAAAAGCGAGGCCTACATAAATAGAATAGTGAACGGAATAGTTCTGGGAATAAAGAAGTACTCAATGCAGACCCAGAAAGTCTCCTGAGACCCCCGCATATTTTATGGACAGCGTAAACAATGAGATCGCGAAAATATTCTCAAGGATAGCCGATTCTCTTGAGATCTTGGATGAAAACGGCTTCAAGATAAACGCCTACAGAAAGGCCTCGCGCAACATCTCCTCAATGCCGGATTCCCTTGAGGAATTCGACGGGGAAAAGGAACTCTCGACGATACCGGGAATCGGCAAGGATCTTTCCCAGAAAATAATCGAGCACAGGCTCACCGGGAAGATCGCCTACTACGAGGAGATAAAAAAACAGGTTCCAGACGAACTCGCAGAACTTCTCGACATAAGAGGAGTCGGACCGAAGTTTCTCCGCACCCTGGTAAAGCACTTCGGGGTAGCGGACATCGAAAGCCTTAAGGAAACCATCGCCAGTCCGAACATTCTCGAGGTAGACGGCATAGGAAAAAAGAAAATCGAGCAGATATCCCGCTCGATAGAGGTTTTCGAGGGCGGGAAAAAGAGAATGAGGCTTACAGAAGCCCACCCTCTTGGCACAGCAATAAAAGAGGAAATAGAGGAAATCCCCGGCGTCCTGCGGGCCGAGCTTGCCGGTTCGCTTCGAAGGATGAGGGAAACCGTCGGGAACATAGACATAATCGCCTCGGCGGATGACCAAGCGGGAGTGATTGAGGAATTCATAGCCCTCGGCTTCACCAAGGAAATTCTCCGCAGAACCGAAAACGGCGCGCGGATCCTTACGCAGACAGGAGTACGGACTGATCTTCTTGTCGTAGAGCCCCACTGCTACGGCTCAGCGCTTCAGAACCTGACGGGCTCGCGTTCCCATAACGCAAGAATAAGGGAGATCGCCGCGGAGAAGGATTTTGAGAGCGATTCCGTGGGAGTTCGCAAAGGGACGGGGTATTTTTCCTCCGAGGAGGAAATCTACGAATCCCTGGGGCTTGACTACATTCCCCCCGAGCTGCGTGAAGACCGCGGAGAGATCGAAGCGGCGCACGCAGAAGAACTTCCCGCGCTGCTCGAGATAGAAGACTTAAGGGGAGACCTTCATGCCCACTCGACCTGGAGCGATGGAGCGTCAACGATACGGCAGATGGCGGACAAGGCGGCATCTCTCGGATACGAATATATAGCCATAACCGACCACTCGCCCTCTTCAAGAATAGCACGCGGGCTCAGTATAAAGAAGCTGTGGCAGAAAAAAGAAGAGGTCGAGAAAATAAACGCCGAGGGCGCAGGAATAAGGCTGCTTATGGGTTCTGAGGTCGACATACTGCCTGACGGCTCCCTTGACTATCCGGATGAAGTGCTTCGGGAGCTTGATTTCGTCGTCGCTTCGGTTCACGGCTCTTTTTCGATGGAAGAAGACGAAATGACGAAAAGAATATGCGGCGCCCTGGAAAACCCGAACGTGGACGCCCTTGGACACCCGACCGGAAGGCTTATAGGGCAGAGGGACCCCTACAAAGTCGATATAGACGCCGTCATTGAAACCGCGAGAGACCACGATAAAGCGCTTGAGATAAACTCATCCTACAAGAGGCTTGATCTTAAGGACACTCACGCCAGAAAAGCCGTTGAGGCCGGGGTGAAAATCATGGTGTCAACCGACGCCCACAGGATACAGCACCTTGAAAGGATAATTTTCGGGGTCGGAACGGCAAGGCGGGGATGGGTAAAGAAAACAGATGTCGTAAACACCTATGGTCTTTCTGAACTCCTTAAATGGCTTGCAAGCCACGACTCGTAAAATGGCCCGACTCACCAAAAAGCAGGCCCGGGCGGAAGTATCCCGCCTGAGAGAGGAAATAAGGCGCCACGACCATCTCTACTACGCGGAGAGCAATCCCGAGATTCCCGATGCCGATTACGACAAGCTCATGAGAAGGCTCGTTGAACTTGAGCAGGACTACGACCTGGCCGTCCTGGATTCCCCATCGCAGAGAGTCGCGGGAGAGGTTGCCGAGCAGTTCAATCCATTCTCCCATGTAATTCCGATGATGAGTATTGATAACGCAGTGGATGAGCAGGAAACCAGGGAGTTTGACAAGCGGATAAAAAGATTTCTAAAGACCAAAGAAGAAATCGAATACGTCCTGCAGCCCAAGTTCGACGGAGTCTCGGCATCGCTTACCTACGTCGAAGGGGAACTGCTCCATGGCGCCACGAGAGGCAACGGAAAAACGGGAGAGGAGATAACGGCGAACTTAAAGACCGTAAGGTCCGTTCCCCTGGCTCTTTCGGGGCGAGGCCGAAAGCCGAAACTGGTTGAGATAAGGGGGGAGGTCGTATTCCCGAAAAGCCTGTTCGCAAAGCTAAATGAAGAGCTTCAAAAACTTAATGAAGGACTTGAGAAAGAAAACGAAACTCTCTTAAAAGAAGAGAAAAAACCGAAGCCTCTCAGAATGCTGTTTAAAAACCCAAGGAACGCGGCTTCAGGTTCGCTTCGCCAGCTTGACTCCTCCGTGACCGCGCGACGCCCCCTGCACTTTTACGCCTGGGGAGTGGGTAGCTGCGAAGGGGTGGATTTAAGAGACGAGATTGAAATATACAAGGCTTTCCATAAATGGGGATTCAATGTCGAGGAGCCGAGAGGCTGCCTGGGCATCGACCAGGCCATTGAGTACGCAAGGGAGCTTGAGCGGAAAAGAGATTTCATTGATTATGAGATCGACGGGGCCGTTTTGAAGGTAAAAAGCAGAAGGCTGCAGGAAATCCTGGGAGCAACGGCGAAATACCCCCGCTGGAGCGTGGCCATAAAGTTCTCCCCCAAGCAGATAACTACGAAAATAAGGGATATAACCGTCCAGGTCGGAAGGACGGGGCATCTCACCCCGGTAGCCGAGCTTGAGCCGGTAAAGATATCCGGCATAGAGATAAAGAGGGCGTCTCTTCACACAGAGGACACCGTAAGGGAAAAAGACGTGAGGATCGGTGACACCGTAGTTGTGCAGAGAGCGGGAGACGTGATCCCGGAAGTGGTGGAAGTCGTCCCCTCGAAGGAAAGAGGAAAAGAAAGTTTCTCCATGCCGAAGGACTGTCCCCGCTGCGAAACTCCGATTGAGAGAGAAGGCTCATTTCACCTGTGTCCGAACACCTCCTGTCCCGCGCAGATCAAAGGAAGAATAAGTCTTTTCGCTTCGAGAAACGCTTTTGACATAGAAGGACTCGGGGGGAAAAGAGTGGAGCAACTGATAAACGAAGGAATCCTTCTAAACATGGCGGATATCTTCACTCTCAGAAAGGAACAGCTTCTCGGGCTTGAGGGATTTGCGGAGAAGTCCGCCGACAACCTTCTAGAAGAGATAGAAAAAAGCAGGGATATAAGCCTCGGGAGATTCCTAAATTCTCTTAGCATAAAGCACGTGGGCACCAGGACCGCGCAGACGCTAGCACGTGAATTCAAAACCCCTGAAAACCTCATGGCAGCCACAAGCGAGGATCTTATCCAAGTGGAAGGCGTAGGCGAGGAGTTGGCGCAGAGCATACTCGGATTCTTTGAGGATCACGAGAGAAAAAGCGTGGTAGAAGCGCTTTTGCGTCAGGTGAGAATAGAAGAAGAACCAGAATCGTCAGGGGAAAACGAAAAGATCGCCGGAAAAACGTTTGTCCTGACAGGCACTCTTTCTGTTCCCCGGGAGCAGGTAAAAAGCGA
>JAPPFE010000034.1 GCA_028823955.1 Candidatus Dadabacteria bacterium | reverse complement strand
CTCCCCTGAAAAGAGCTTATCGAAGTCAGTGGTGCACTTTAAAGTTCAAGTGGTGTTTTATAATAATAGAATCTTAAGCACCGGCCCGCAATCTATATGAGGAGGCCGGAAACAGCAGTCCATTTTCAACCAGTAAAACCATGGCAAACCAACGTGAAATAACCGAACTGGGAAACCCCGTACTCAGGCAAAGGGCCCCGAGAGTGGAAAACATAAGTGGCACGGAGACCCAGGAGTTGATTGATGATATGATCCTTACAGCCGCCGAGGCAAACGGCGTCGGAATCGCCGCTCCTCAGGTATCTGAATCTCTCCGCATCTTCATAATCGCCGGATCCCTGAGCTCACGGTATCCCGATGCCCCCGAGACAGAAGTCAGGGTGGTAATCAACCCCGAGATAGTCTCGGTATCAGACGAGGTGGAAAAAGGCTGGGAAGGCTGCTTGAGCATCCCCGGAATACGGGCACTTGTACCAAGATACAAGTCGGTCCGCGCTGTCTACAGGGACAGAGACAACAATCTAGTTGAAGAAGATTTCTCGGATTTCGCGGCCAGAGTGTTCCAGCATGAATACGACCACATAAACGGAGTGGTGTTTATTGACAGGGTTGAGAGCCCGCTGGAGATAATTACCGAAAGAGAATACATGAAACTTGTGACCCAATCCGATTCCGAGGAGCAGGAATGACACTGCCCGCAGGGGGTAACAGTTAACTTAAGGAGAAACTCATGAGCGAATACCCAGAAGGTCTTGATCACGCCATAGACCACGGTTTCTATGATGCCGTTTTCCAGAGAAGGTCCCGCCGCTTCGGCCTTGGAATGGAGATCGAAAAGGGACCCCTACAGTACAAATCGAAGCACGACCCGGTTCCCTTGTCGGAACTTGAGGAAGCCATACTGGTGTGGACGGGCCTCGGCATAAAGAACATAAACCTCTCTGACTTTCCCCCTCACGTGGGTCTTGACCTTGAGATGCAGTTTACGAGCAAGACGATCCCCGCTCTAGGGGACGTGCACAGAACGGAGCTTTTCTACACGAATGACGAGGGGCTCTACATGATAAAGATGCATGATCGGCGTGCCGAGGATTTTGAGGGTCTAGAGAAAATGACCCGTCACCAGAGAGTGGACCGGATACTCGAGCTGTTCCGCGAATCCAAGATCAAGCTTTCTGACGGAAGAGCAGACCTGCCGTCAAAACCCCCGGGAATCGCCGCCCACAATCTCTGGAACGTGAACAAGCCCGGAACGACGGTGTTCATGCCGGTAACGGATCTTTCTGCGTGCATAATCAACCTTTACTTCTTCTACATGAGGCCTGACCACAGGTTTAACTTCGTCGACGAGCTTCACAGCCTGAGACCACCCGGAACCGCGCACTGGCTTGAGGAAGGCTTTCTTGACAAGTCAAAAAGAATGCCGCTTGTCGAAGCGGAACTTCGCTTTGCAAACGGCTACATCGCGGAACAGGCCTTTATGGGACAGAACATGGTCCTGACGCTCCAGACCTTGGGTCTCGGAGGATGGCTTTTCAGCGGATTCGCGAGCATGTTCATGCTCGGAGGAACACCTTTTCACAGGGGGCTGGGTTTCCGGTTTGCAACTCCGAAGATACAGGGCGACACGGGAAATCCCAACCCGGTCGCCGTGGGCCGGGACGACCTGTTTCAGGCGTTCTGCCCGCCGTACTACAAGGACATGGGAGAAGCAGTGGAAGCGTTTAACGACATGAAATGGACGAACTGGGAATCGCACAAGCTTCCCTACAAGGATCCGACCGGCGTGCTCGCGGAGGTTGAAAGACCCAGCAGAGACGAAATACAGGTTGTAAAGGATATCTGCAATTACGTCTACGATACATACGGAAGGTTCCCGGCTTTCTCCGACCCCATGTTCCTTCGGTTCATGGTGCAGGCCCATCATCTTGACCTGGATTTCTACGACAAGTACTACCCGCCCGGAGCCTATACGGAGGCGCATAAAAACCATTTCGCGCGCTGGCATCCCGATATTCCCGATCCGTTCGCCGGCGGATAAGAAATATTGCCCGCAGACCTTTACGGCCGTGGCTGAGTTCCCTGGTTTCCAAGCTTGAGAACTATTGAGGAACTTCTCAGGTTCCGCTTCTGTCAATCATTTGTCGAGGTCTTCCGTTTCGGTTCTGGTATCGCCGGATAATCTCATATGGAGACACGCACTGTCCCTGCCGCAGGCCGCGGTTCTGACTGCCTGTGTGCGTCTGAACGGAGGCGGGAAGCAGAGGGGGACGGTAGTGTCCCGGAGAAATCGCCCGCGTCGCCCCGGCAGTCCCGGGCACGGAGTACGGAAGACGTACGGCATCCTGCTTGATAACGGCGCTTCTCAGGTCCAGTCGCCCCCAGCCATAGACAGGGTCCGGTTCCTCGTGATTGTCTTCCCGAATTCCGACCGGGTCCGCGGAGACGAGCAATATGGCCTGTATAACATCCATAGGCATATCGGGAAACCGGCTCTTGAGCACCGCAAGGGCCCCGCTCACCATGGGAGCCGCAAAAGACGTACCGCTAAGCCCATGCGAATCACCGGGATTAATTGTCAGGCCTTCTCCGGGCGCCACCAGACACCAGTTTCTGGCCGCGCCGCATCCGTTGGAAAACGAGGAGATCGTGCCGTTTCTATCCGACGCGGCAGCCACGATCCATTTTCCAAGCAATCCGGGCTCAAACAACGGGGCTTCCCTCCATTCTCCGCTGGAGTTGTACTCTGCGCAGTTATCTTCTCCGCAGTCTTCTCCCCACATGCCTTTGAAAGAAATGGTGTCATCAGGATTGTTCTCGTCGTAGATCCACATGAAATTCTCCATGAACTCCTGCTGAGAGACATGCATCTCTCCCAGCAGACATCCGTCCTCGTCAATGAAGTTCTTCCCGCACATGCTGACAACAGCGTCTCTGCGATAAGAGTTCCATCCTTCGTTCCCGGCTGCCCACACAAGGACAATGTCCTGATTTTCAATTACCCCGGCAACCTCCGCAAATTCCTGAATCAGATCCAGGCTGAGAAGCGGTCTGAAGAAGGGAAGAGGCTGGGTGAGCCATACTCCCTCTCTGCCTGTGTATTTCCCATAATAAAAAGTAGATATGCCTATACTGAGATTCAGCATATGCGCTTTGTTCCGAACTGCGTATCGTACTGCCTCTACCGGAGTTGCGCCACCTGACATTGCTATCGGCATAACTGAAGCCCGCGGCGCAACTCCGTGAATGTTCCTAGTAGGTATTCGCGCGCCATCGTCAACGGTTATCTCAAAATTCCCGTCGGTATTGCCCCTTGCCCCCGCCGCAATCATAGCCACATAGGTGCCGTGCACTCCCTCTCTATAGGCTTCACTCACCATATTATTCCGGTTGCGAATATGCCACGGCGCCTTGATCTTGCCGTCTAAGGCCAAGTCCGGATGAGCTAGGTCCATACCGTCATCCGCCACCGCAATGGTCACTCCCTGACCAAAATACCCCCGGCCGTAGGCCTCATCGGCGTCGATGGCGGTCAATCCCCAATGGGCCATGAATTCATCATCCTTATAGTCTTCGCCATCCGGCATGTCCGGAGACCCGAGATGCGTCTCACGGAATTCAAGTTCAACGGGATTTGGCCTTGCGGGCGAGGCAGGACCAACAGGGGGAGGGTCTTCTGTAAAGGGAGGCATACCCTCTTCCGCACCCCCACCGCAACCGCCCGCCGAAAGCAGCACGGCGCATGCAAGCAGAGACAGTCCCGCGGCGCGAAAAGTGAAATTCAGACGGGAGAAAAAGCCAGACGCCCTGAATGTTCCTGCTCTCAGACGATGCCAGCACCGACCGCAAAGTCCGTATTCTCCAGGCTCCCCTTCTTTCGTCAACCACTTGAAGTTCTTTGCGATCACCTAGATTCCTCCGGCCTTAAGTTTCTCCAGGAAAAAAAGTCCTTATGAAAACCGATAGTTCAATCTTGTTCGTCCAATCTTCATGTATCGCTGACAGGGAAAAAAACGCAACCAGCAAGGCACTTGAAGCACGTTGGCATAGGGAATTCCTTATCCCCGAAAAAACCGCCGCTAGTCCCGCTTTCCGCGGAAAATCCACCTAAACGGCTGCTTCGCGAGGAACAAAATAACCTGTAGGTTGAATAATACCCCCGCAAAACTAAGAAGGTCGGAGGGCTTCATGTATATCTGCGAATCCCAGACTCCCATCTGCCCGCTTATTACGATAAAATCACCCTCCACGGATGATTCCGTCACCGTTATCTCAAAATCCCCCGCTGGACTGGTTACTTTCATCAAAGTTCTCCCGTGACCGATTAAAAACTTCCTAGTTTATTATATCACCCGGAAACAGAGAGTGCCTCCCTCATCACCTCAACCGGGGCATTTTCGCCCGTCCAGATCTCAAAAGCGTCAACTCCCTGGTAAAGGAGCATGCCGAGCCCGGATTCCGCCTTGAGCCCAAGAGCCCTGGAGTCCCTTACTAGCGGAGTGACGGCAGGCTTGTAGACAAGGTCGTAGACCACACAGTTCTCATCGAGCAGGTCAAGCGGAAGACGAAGAGGTTCGATATCACCCATTCCCGCAGAAGAGCAGTTAATCACGATGTCTGTCTGCTCCATCATCTGCGCCACCCGCGCTGCGTCCTCAAGCGGGGCCGCGGAAAATCCGATGTCTCCAAAACGCGGAGAGAATTCCTCGGAAAGCTCTTGTGCCTTAAAATAGGTCCTGTTTGCAATTGCAATACTTCGGGTGCCGCCTGTACACATCGCCACTATTACCGCTCTTGAGGCTCCGCCGGCTCCCACGATAAGAATATTCTTGTCTTGCGGGACGAACTCGAGTTCAAAATGAAGAGCTCTCAGCACTCCAGAAACGTCCGTGTTGTAACCCTTGAGCCTACCGTCTTCGTTAACTATGGTGTTTACCGCTCCGACCATGGAGGCCTCAGGAGCAATCTCGTCCAGACCCGCCATAACGGACTGCTTATGCGGGATGGTGACGTTAACTCCACAAAAACCGAGGTCTCTTATCGAATTCACGGCCTTGTCTATGTTCCGGGGGTCCACGTCAAAAGCCAGATAAACGCAGTCAAGCCCTAGATGCTCGAACGCCGCGTTATGCATGGCGGGAGACAGACTCTGGGACACCGGATGACCGAAGATGCCGTATATCCGCGTTGTGGCTTTTATTTCCAAATCCGCTCGTCCTTAGGGTAATCGCAAAGAATTTCCCGTACCGAAGCGACATCGTGTTCGATCTGCGCTACAAGCTCATCCACGCTCGCAAAACGCTTCTCATCCCTCAGTCTTTCGACGAAATTCACCCTGACTTTCTTTGCGTAAAGATCGTCATTGAAATCAAAAATGTGGGTCTCGACCGTAAGCTTACTCTCCTCAAACGTCGGGCGTATCCCTATGTTGGTGATACTTTCGTGGAAGCCGTCGGGAAGCCTGATGTAGGTGGCATAAACCCCCGGCTTGGGAAGAATCTCCCATTCGGTATCAAGGTTAACCGTAGGAAAACCCAGTTTCCTGCCTCTTCTCTCACCTTCCACTACGACGCCCTCTATGTAGTAATCGTAACCGAAAAACCGGTTCGCCTCGCTGATTTCCCCGTCTTTTACAAGGTTCCTTATAGCGCTGCTGCTTACCACCTGATCATCTACCCGAGCCGCTTCTGCAACTACCGTATTAAAGCCATAGGTTTCTCCCATGGAACGGAGGAGATCGACGTTCCCCTTTCTTTTGTGTCCGAAAGAAAATCCCGGACCCACTACTATGTCCTTTATCCTGAGACGCTCAAGGAGGATGTCTTTTATGAAATTCTCCGCGCTTACCTTTGAGAGCTCACTGGTGAAGTTAAGACAGATAACCGCATCAATCCCAGTAGCCTCAAGCATCTCGAACCTCCACCCTAACGGGAAGATGAGAGAAAGCTCCTTTCTGCCGAGAACTTTCTGCGGATGGGGATTGAATGTAATTACGCAGGAACGTGTTGAATTTTCCCGCGAGCGGAGTTTTGCAGCCTCTATTATCTCTTTGTGTCCGAGATGAATGCCGTCAAAATTTCCAATGCCCGCCGAGGTCTCGAAATCCAGAGGCTGCTTGGGATCAACAATAATCTTCATGTTTTCCGAAAACCGATACCGTAAAAAACAAATACCCGCCGGAGGCGGGGAAGGAAAGAATGCAATATTAGCATCTAATGCTTACTAGATTACATTCAGTTTTGCCAATTTTCAAAAGGAACTTATCTATTCTTTCTTGACCTAATTTAGAGCTGAATGAAAAAATTTCTTCCTAATTAATAAAAGCATTGTCTTTGTATGGTTACTAGCCGAGAAACTATTCCGTTAAGCTGGATGCAACTTTCTCTACCTCTTCCAGAAAGACGGCATAAGAAGTACCAGAACCGTGTAGAGCTCAAGCCTTCCTATGATCATTGCCAGCGATAGAATGATTTTCGTAGGCGACCCAAGGTGGGCATAATGATTTGCCGGACCGACCTCGTCAAAAGCAGGTCCGACGTTGGTTATGGAAGCAGCCGCAGCCGAGACGGCAGATTCCAAAGATATGTCCTCAAGCATAAGAATCACAAGAGCAATGAAGCCGCAGAGAAGAATGTAAAGGATAAAGAAGCTTGTTATGCTTGCGACCGCCTTCTCGTTTATTGTCTTTCCCTCTATGGTTATTGGAGAAACCACGTTCGGATAAACAAGTCTTCGTATCTCTCTATGTGCTTTTTTGAAAAGCACCATGATTCTCAACCCCTTTACCGACCCGGAAGTCGACCCCGCGCACGCGCCGAAGAACATCAGCATGAAAATCACCCATTTCACGAAAGCCGGCCATGCGTCAAAATCCGTGGTGGTAAATCCGGTTGTGGTGATAATTGAAACCACCTGAAAAGAAGCGTAGCGCAGGGACTCGGAGAAGGTTCCGTAAACACCGGTATGGATGAGCTCTAGAGCAATAAACATCGTCGCGACAATGACAAAGAAGAGATAGAACCGAAACTCGGAGTTCCTCAGAAGCTTCCCCGGTCTCCCGGTAAAAAAGTAGAAATGAAGTACGAAGCTAGTTCCGCCTAGGAACATGAAAAGCGTAATCAGCCCTTGTATGTAGCCGCTGTCATAAGCCCCTATGCTTGCATCCCTGCAGGAAAAACCCCCGGTCGAGAGGGTGCTGAAAGAATGCGTCAGAGCTTCGAAAAAACTCATTCCGCCGAAAATGAGAAGCATCGTCAACAATGCAGTAAGGGCAATGTATACAATCCAAAGCTTCTTGGCCGTCTCGGCTATTTTGGGAGCGAACTTCTCAGTCGTCGGTCCCGTGGTCTCAATCCCCATTAGCTGCGCCCCGCCGACAAAAAGTCTGGGGAAAATCGCGATTCCCAGAACTATTATTCCCATGCCACCAAGCCACTGAGTAAAGTTCCTCCAGAAAAGAATTCCCTTGGGAAGCCACTCAATGGACACAAGCGCGGTGGCTCCTGTGGTGGTAAAACCCGCGGTCGATTCGAAAAGCGCGTCGACCGGGCTGGCAAACACCCCGTAAAGATAATAAGGAATGGCGCCGAAAATACTTGCAAAAACCCAGCAAAGCGCCGCAATCAGAAAACCTTCTCTTCTTCGTATCTCAGTCGGAGTCTCGGTAGTGCGGCAAACAACCATAAGCGCAAGACCCGCAAGTGATGTTATAAGCGCTGAGATCAGGAAGGCAGAGAGATCGTCCTCCGGGTAAAAAAGCGTGCAGACAGCCGGCACGAGCATCAGCAACCCGAGATACATCACGAACTTTCCCGTGATCTGAAAACAGAACCTAACGTTCACGAAACCAGTATCTCTTCAACCTTTTGCACGGCACTCGGCAGGGAAAACACCACCAGACGATCCCCGATCTGCGCGGCGAAATCCCCGCCGGGGAATATCGGTTTCCCGTCCCTTATGCAGACGCCTATGACCGAACCGTGCGGTATTTTGCACTCAGAAAGAGGTACCCCGAGGATTTTAGTATGTTCGGTTACGTCAAACTCGAGAATCTCTCCCGCTCCCTCGTAAAGAAGCGATATGTTAGCCTCTCCGCCAAGATGAAGCGAGTTCAGGATACCATTCGCCACGGCCATGTTTACGCTTATGGCCCTGTCGATACCGATCGCTTCGAGCACTCCCACGTAATCGGGATTCGAATAAAGTACGGTGCATCGATCAATGCCGAGATTTTTCGCGAGAAGCGCGCTTAGAACATTGTTTTCATCGTCGCCGGTAAGCGCAAGCAGGTAATCGCTTTTTTCAACTCCGGCTTCTTTAAGTATCTCGAGATCGGTTCCGTCACCTTCAAATACCATCACTCCGACAAGCTCCTCGGCCGCAGCCCTGGCCCTTTGATGATCGCTTTCAATTAGTCTTACGGAAAGCCCGTTAGCGTGAAGTGCGGAAGCCACTTCGCACCCCACCCTGCCCGCGCCAACTATGATGACGGAATGGACCTTCTGGATTTTCAGGTTAAAAAGCTTTTTAAGTTTCTCAAGTGCCGAAGGAACCCCAAGAGCGAATACAAAATCTCCCGGACGAAGTTCCGTATCCCCCCGCGGAATAGTTATTCTGTGGTCCCTCTGCAGCCCGACGAAAGTCCAGTTCCTTGGACTGCTGACGAAATTTCTCAGCTTCTCGTTTATTATGGGCACCCCTTCATCCACCCGGAGTTTGAGAAGCTCTATCTGTCCGCTTGCGAAAAACTCCACTCTCCCCGCGAAAGGAGCGCTTATAAGCGCGCTTATCTTTTCCGAGATTATGCTGCTTGAGCTTATTAGCGAGATATTCGAATCTTCTATGACTCCCTCGTATTCGGCATACTTCGCGTCTTTTACCTCGACAACGATCTTCTTGACTCCCGAGGCGTGAGCGATAAACGAGGCGAGTATATTCGTTCTGTCATCTCCGGTAACCGCAAGAACTATGTCGGCCTTTTCTATCTCCGCCTGTCTCAGGACGGCGGGGTCGTCCCCGTTTCCCTCAATTGCCAAGACATCCTGGGTTTCCTTGGCCTTGGCTATGAGCTCGGCGTCCTTCTCAATAACCACCACTTCCTGACTCTTGGAAAGCTCCTTTGAGAGAAAATTTCCAATTTGCCCCATACCTATTATCAGAATTCTCCGCATAACAGTAAACTAGTTCTGTGTCTGCTTCCCGAGAACGCTGCCGGAAAGCTGAAACAGCCTTGTCCCGAAGACAACCACTAACAGCAAGGCCGCAAGCTGCGCCTGGGAAAGATCCCCTATAAAGCTCGGTGTAGTCTCCCTTATAAACTCGATCAGAAATCTTTGGGTGCCGAGAATCACGAACCCCACTGCCGAGACAAAACCCGTGGGATGGTTTTGGGTTCTGATTCTCCAGAGAAAGACAAAAAGCAGAGCCATGAACAAGGTATCGTAGATCTGCGTAGGATGGACACTGACGACCCTCTCGGAAAAAGAAACCGCCCAAGGCAGAGAGCACACGGTTCCGTAATCGCAGCCGTTTAGAAAACATCCTATCCTTCCGACTCCGTGACCAAGGATGAGTGCGGGACATACTATATCGAGAAGCCGCTGGAAGTCTGTCTTTTTAAGCCTTGAGACAATCCACACGGCGCAGAATATCCCGACCAGGCCCCCTACCGACGCATATCCTGATACGAAGTAGCGCACAGGGTCAGCGAGAAATTCGGTCAAAGTAGCATTCTGGTAAAGAAAAAGGATCTTGGCTCCCGCAAGTCCTGCGATAAAGCACGCAAGCAGAAGGGCGGAAGGAAGTTCCGGGTCCATTCTCCTGCGGCTTATCTCCGCGGATACCACCCAGTAGGCAGCCAGGTATCCGAGCGCGAGAAACACCGAATACGAATAGATAACCAGACCTCCGCCGAGATCTAAGAGTACCGGATACATATGGTGTCTCCCCGGATTACTCTTCCTTCAGAAGAGAATCCAAGTTTAGCAGGGGAACCGCGTCGCCACCCGAGAATCTGGGAAGGGTGCCGTCCCACTTCTCCGCTATTCGAAGCTGAATAATCTGCGGGTTGTTCCGAAGCGCCTTGGCTTCCCTCTCGATCGCATCGGCTCTTGCCTTGGAAGCCACTTCTATCTCGAAAGCGTGGGCGCTTGCGGCGAGCTTTTTCTCCTCCGCGGCGGCTTCAGCCTGAGTTACTCTTCTTATTTTCTCGTTTTTGGCCTGAAGCGCTTCCTGCTCTGCCTTTACCTTGAGTTCAATCGCCTTGTTGAACTCATCCGAGAAATCAAAGTCCGTTATGGCGATGTTGGCTATTCTAAGAGCATTGGGAGAAATCCCCTTCTCGTCCAGAGTAATTGATATGAAATTGTTTATGGCCTCCTGTATCTCGACCTTTACCTCGGCCCTCTTGGTAACCAACTGCTCGGCGGTGTACTTGGCAGTAATGGCCTTTACAGACTCCTGAATCGCAGGCTCTATAAGGGTGAGTGACACAGTGTTTCTCTTCCCTATCTTCTGAAATATAACGGGAGCAAGTTCTCCCGTAATGGAATACTGGAGAGTGACTTGAGTCTGTACCGTCTGAAGATCCTTGGAAGCGGAAACAGCCTTGGCACTCGCCGCGGTGAGACGGATATCGATCTGTTCAACCTTATCCATGAAAGGTTTTTTCATATGGAATCCCTCGGGAAGCGCCTTGGGTTGCACGGCGCCAAGGGTCCGCACGACACCAACATGCCCGCTTTCCACTATCACGAAAACCCCCGTCACCAGAAAAAACAGCAGGATAAAAATTATCGGGTAAAAAATATTAAGTTTGGGCAACTGCCGCCTAACTCTCATCTGGTACCTCCATTAGATACTTATATGTTCATACATTATAATACTTGTGTGAAAAAACCGAAACTCACAAGAAAAAGACTTCTTCAAGATGCAAAAACATTTTCTCCAATTTACTCAAGAAAAACTTTCCCTGAAATTTATGGAATAACCGATGGTAAAGCAGTAGGTACTTTTATAGAACACAGGTTCAGGGAACATCTTGCGGAAAATTATAAATTCAAATTCGGGAGTTCTGCAAAAGGAATTGATTTCCCAGAGTTGGAAATTGACATAAAGGTCACAAGCATAAGACAGCCTCAATCATCTTGTCCTTACAGATCAGCAAGACAAAAAATTTATGGTTTAGGATACTCTCTTCTGGTTTTTGTTTATGAGAAAATAGACGATCATAAAAACAAAACTGGCCGCCTGAATTTTCTGCACACAATTTTTGTAGAAAAGGAAATTACGGGCGACTACCAGACCACCAAGGGACTCCGCAATATATTGGACAATGAAGGCAACAGTGATGATCTCACAGCATTTATGTATGAGAGAAATTTACCCATTGATGATATTCAGGCCAGCAAAATCGCAGAGGAAATCCTTAAGAAAAAACCTGAACAAGGCTACCTGACTATTTCAAACGCACTGCAATGGAGACTGCAGTATGGCCGCATAATCGAAGTGGCCGGAAACGTTAAAGGAGTACATAACTTGTTGAAATCAAAAAATGAGTAAAAACGCTAAAAAAGCAGAATATGGTGATTTTCAAACACCGGAAAAATTAGCCCACCAAGTTTGTAGATTCTTAAAAAAGAGCAATGTAACTCCGAGAAGCATAATTGAACCGACTTGTGGAGTAGGCACTTTTTTCATGGAAGCGCTGAGCATATTTGACGAAGCAAGGGAGGGCTACGCTTGCGATATTAATGACAACTATATTGAAGTGTTGAAAAACAAATTCTCGGGTTATTCAGGTCGCACTCCAGCCAGAATTGAAACGGCCGATTTTTTCTCTAAAGACTGGGAATCCGACTTGTATAATCTGCCGGAACCTATTTTGGTAATAGGAAATCCTCCATGGGTGACAAACTCACAGCTTGGTCAATTAGGAAGTGATAACCTGCCTGCAAAGCTCAATCATAAAAAAATGAAAGGATTGGATGCTTTAACTGGAAAAAGTAATTTTGACATATCGGAGTGGATGATAACCCGAATGATTGAATGGCTCCAAAAAAAGCAGGGAACGGTAGCAATGTTATGTAAAACTTCGGTTGCAAGAAAAGTTTTGTTGAACGCATGGGAAAACGACAAAAAAATGGAAATTGCTACTATGCACCTAATCGACTCGAAACTTCATTTCCAGATATCCGCTGACGCATGCCTGCTGACCGTAATTTCCTCTGACAAGAAACACAAAGAGTGCGAAGTGTATAGCCATATAGGAGCAGATAATCCCATTCAGACTATAGGATTGCGCGACTGCTTTCTCGTTGCCGACATTGACTGTTACGAGAGAACAAAGCACCTAATCGAAGATAGCCAATATTACAAATGGAGAACCGGGGTTAAGCATGACTGCTCAAAAGTAATGGAGTTGGAAAAAACAGGGGAAGGCTTATACGTAAATGGGCTTGGTGAGACGAGCGAGCTTGAAGACTTGTGCCTTTATCCGTTGTTAAAGGGGTCTGACCTAGCGAATGGGAGAAACCCTGAGAAGTTCATGCTGGTCCCTCAAACAAGAATTGGACAAGAAACAAGATATTTGGCAGAAGTGGCACCTAAAACTTTAGAATATCTGAAAAAATACGGTGATTTGCTAGACAAAAGAACAAGCTCAATATACAAAGGCAAACCAAGATTCTCCGTTTTCGGAGTTGGAGATTACACCTTCAGCAATTGGAAAGTTGCTATTGCTGCCCTTTACAAAAAACTTGAGTTCTTTGTCGTAGGTCCTCATAAGGGCAAGGCTGTTGTGTTCGACGACACCGTAAACTTTATTGCCATGGATAATGCTGAAGAATCTTACCGGTTAGCGGACCTACTTAACTCAAGCACGGCAAACGATTTTTATAAGTCTTTTGTTTTCTGGGACAGCAAGAGGCCTATTACGATTCAGTTGCTTAGATCTTTGGATATTGACGGGCTGTTAGCAGAATCGGCAAACAATTATAAATACAGCATCAGTAAAACTTCAAGACAGCTACAGTTAATATAAGGGAATTACCCCTACAGCTAGCCAAATCGTATATGGCTATTTGACCACTATGTTTATTCTACCTTTATTATTTAGTGGTGCATTTATATTCCCACGTACATAAGTATCAATCCAAATAGGCCTGAAAACCCTATCCCCTTCACTTGGGTATGGTTGCAAACGCCAATGCCCCCTAACAAAATGCCGTGCAATGTTTTTCTTAATTCCTAATCTATTTCTATTAGATTCGTATTTACTCTTTCGCCACGTTACCACATTGATTTTACTTTTGCTTTCAGGGGTGTTCATGCCCCATCTCTTTCTATCGTGCCTAGGAGCAGCCTTAACTTTTTCTACATTAACCAGTTTCCGATTCAGGAAGTATGACATTTTGGAAGCAGTTAAAAATAATTCATGATCACTGGGAATTAGGATAATTTGAAAGAAGACTTTTTCTTTAAGGTCTTCTTCCGAGACAGCTGTCATATCAAGATTAACATCATCAGTACCCAGAACAACATACATAACAGCCTGTTCCGTTATTATCATTCCCAAAGGTAATATTGGGAAATTATTTCCCTCTTCATCCTCAAACCTTTCCCATAAACTAGGAATTTTCCTTCCTCGATAATTGGTCCTTTCAAACAAATGAAAACCTATCCCTACATTTTCATACAGAGAAACACGCTTGCCACAATGGTTGTTAAGTGGAATCGAAAGAACCTCTTCAATTTTTTCTCCTGACCAGAACCAAGTTTCCATGGACTTAAGATCTTTCATCCCCAATCGTATAAGCTGGCGTTTAATTGCCTCGCACTGACCGTTTGAATTTGGGGAAAGACCTGTTGATATCAATTCTAGCCATATTTGATTATTTGGAATGTACTGTTGAATAAACCTATCTTTTATGTTCATTCTCATTAATCCTCGTTTTTATTTATGTGTGTAATTCTCCTAATTCTTGATTTTGGCTAGGTATAGGGGGAATCACACTAATAAGATTGCTGATTAGATGGGTTCACTGCATGACCTCCCTCGCATCCTTTATGAAAAGGCGGGGCTCCCTCTCCCCGCTTCGGACATTAAAGCGCAGAGAAAAGACCAGGTCCATTTTTTCGGGAAGACGTTTTCGGGAAGCGTAAAACCAGATGCAACTGAACACAGGACCGTTCTTTTTCACTCTGAACATGACATGCTGGTTCTTAAGCAGGTTCTGACTCACTACAGAAACGGCCTTCGAGAGGAAAAGGGGTTCGGGATTTCCCTCTCCGAAAGGCGAGAGGCTTTCAATCTCAGAAACAAGGGTGTCATCTATGGAAGCAAGGCTTATTTCTGAGTCTATATTAAGCTTGCTCTCAGGTTTCTGGCCGCTTTTTTCAAGTTCTTCTGAAAATCGCTCCCTGAAAAGATCGACCTTCTCCTCAAGAATCGTCACTCCTGCCGCGTAGGCGTGTCCGCCGAACTCAACGAGAAGATCCCTGCACTTTGAGAGAACGGAAAATATGTTGATTCCTCCGAAGGATCTCCCGCTTCCTCTGCCCACGCCGTTTTCGTCTACCGAGATGAGAAAAGCGGGTTTTCCGTAAGATTCGGCCAGGGAAGAAGCCACGATACCTACGACTCCCCTGTGCCATTCGCGAGACGAAAGAACAAGGGAATTGCTATTTGAGTACTCGGGAACCGACTCAACCATCCGGGTCGCGTCGCTCAGTATCCTTTCTTCAATACCGCGACGCTCGGAGTTGCGCTTGTCAAGAAATTCCGCAAGCAAGAAAGCGTCCTCTTCGCTCTCGGCGAGAAGAAGCTCAACCGCCTTGTCCGCGGAATCAAGCCTCCCCGCCGCATTTATTCTGGGACCGAGACGAAAGCCGAGATCGAACACCTCTATGCCATCGCCGATGCCGCTTACCTCTTTAAGGGCCCACAGGCCCAGACGCTTGGGGCTCCGCATTCTTTTAAGACCTTCTTTCAGCATGATCCTGTTCACATTCCCCACCGGTACGCGGTCAGAGACGGTCCCAAGCGAAACAAGATCAAGAAAATCCCCCATGTTAGGTTCCTCGACGGTCTCGAAGAATCCCTCCTCCCTCAGGGTTCTCCTGAGGGCCAGAGCGAGGTTAAACGCTACCCCGACGCCCGAAACCTCTTTTCCCGGGTACCTGCAGTCCACCTGACGGGGATTGAGAACGGCGACAGCCTCGGGCAACTGGCCACAGAAGTTGTGATGATCCGTAACTATGAAATCCATTCCCAGCGTGCGCGCCTGCGCCACTTCATCCACCGCCGTGATTCCGCAGTCAACCGAGATTACGAGGTTTACCTGCCTCTCCTTAAGATCGCGAAGCGCCTTGGAGTTCACTCCGTAACCCTCTTTGAACCTGTCGGGAATATAGTAGGTAACGTCGCAGCCGAGGGCTCTCAGAAAACCCGTCAGAAGAGAGGTAGCCGTGACGCCGTCAACATCGTAGTCTCCGTAAACGGCGATTTTTTCCTTTTCGTAAACACATCTGCAAAGGCGCGCCACCGCCTCCTCCATGCCTTTCATCAGGAAGGGAGAAGGCAGGTCCGAGAGGGATGCAGAAAGAAACGCCTCGGCGTCTTGAGCGGAATTTATTCCCCTATTTACCAGAAGTTCCGCGGTTATCGGCAGGATGTCGAGCTTTGCCGAAATCCTCTCAACCGGCCCTTTAGCGGGTTTTGCTACTACCCATTTTCTTTTCTTCATAAGAATTCCGCGGGGAGGAATTCAGGAAGAGACGCTTTCTTTCCTCAGGTGCTCAATCAGTCCCAAAAGCCCGAGGTAATAACTGTGCGCCCTGAAACCCGACACCACGCCGAGCGATACTCCCGAGACAAAGGATTTCTGCCTGAAGTCCTCCCTTTTGTATATGTTGGAAATATGAACTTCCACAACGGGCATTCCGGTTGAGAGTATGGCATCCCTTATGGCCACGCTTGTATGGGTATAGGCGCCGGGGTTTATGATTATTCCGTCGAATTTCCCGTAGGCGTCCTGTACGGCGGTGACTATCTCCCCTTCTGAATTCGACTGAAAGAAGGAAAGTCCGACGTCTCCGCCCAGGGAGTCGGTTTTCGAAGAAAGAAAAGATTCAATCTCAGAAAGGGTAAGACTTCCGTAAATCTCAGGCTCCCTCTTGCCCAGCATGTTGAGATTCGGACCGTTGATAACAAGTATTTCCATGGGACAAAATACCGGGAGTAATGATAATTAAAAGGCTGAGAAAAACCAAACGGGGTTTCTATTTGCCAAGAAGACCCATTATCTCTTCTCGTTTGTTTCTGTAAACCGGGTTATCGGGTTCCATCTCGCAGAGAACCTCAATTATCCCCAGAGCGTCCTCGTAAAGTCCTTGGGAAACGTAGAGATTAAGCATCGTGTCCGTCTCGAAAACTCCGGCCCGCGGTCTGTTTTTCTCCTCCGGTTCCGGGGAAGGCTCTTCGGACTCACTGGCCTCTTTCACCCGGCGCCACGGATCCGGAACGGGCGACAGGGAGACCCTGAAGGCTTCGGCTGTTCTGCCCGCGCTTTTGTATACATGTATCAACAGGTCTGAAGCCTGAGTGTTCCGCTGGTCCAGAGAAAGTGCTTTTTTGAGTTCCTCCTCCGCGGCAGCGACATTCCAGCACACAAGATGCGCCCGGGCCAGAATAAGCCTCGCCCGGCTGCTATCACCTTTTTTCTCCGTAAAATCGGAAACCGCGCGCCTCGCCTTGGTCACCTCTCCAAGCGCGAGATGAACTTCCGCCAGCGCGAGAAGCGAATCGGAGTCGGGAAACATCCTCAAGGTGTATTCGTACTTTTCCCTGAGCGCTTCAAGCTCACCCTGGCTCAGAGTATTAAGCTCGTCCATAAGCCTTGTTGTTTTTACAAATCCCGGTAATCGCCACGCCTTTTCTCAATCAACTCTAGGGATAGTATACGCAGAAATCGAATCGGCTCCGCCTTACCAAGAATACCGCAATGCAGTATAACGGACAACACTAACCGAAACGCCGTCGAGGCCTGGGGCTACCCTCTTTTCAGAAAAGAAAACATCTCCACTTCCTCTATGCCGACTAGTCTGGCAAGCAGGAAATAAATAATGACGCCTAAACCTACCGAGGCGGCCATAACCAGCGCCTTGTCAAGAGAAAAACCGCTTTCGCTCCAAGTAGAAAAACCGGCGACGGCGCTTACCGCAAAACCCATGATTACCGCGATTGCGAGAATCCTGAGCGAAAAGAAAAGGATGTCGCGGGAGAGAAAATGTCCCAGACGGCCATTTAACAATACAACCAGCAGAACGAAATTCACCACCGAGGAGATTGAACTCGCAAGCGCAAGACCCAAATGGTCAAGCGAGAAGACAAACCCCAGAACGAACCCGCAGACCGCGTTCAGCAGAAAACAGAAAAACGCCACCTTGACCGGCGTCTTCGTGTCCTGAAGGGCGAAAAAGGCGGGCACGGTGATTCGGATTCCGCCCACCGCGAAAAGTCCGAGTCCGTAGCCCAGGATGGCCTGGGAAGTATTTATAACCGCCACGTAATCAAACTGGCCGTGCTGGTAAAGAAAATTGCATAGGGGTACCCGCAGAGCTACTATCCCGACCATTGCGGGCACCATTATAAACAGCATGCGCCTGAGGGAACGCTGATACTCTGTGCCGAAACCCCCGTAATCCTCCCTCGCAGCGTAGCCTGAGAGAGCGGGAAGCGTAACGGTCGCCAGGGAAACGGCCACCACCCCGAGGGGAAACTCTATTATCCTCTCTGCGAAATAAAGGTAGGAGACCGTTCCCTCGGACATAAAGGACGCGTACTGGGTGTTTACGAGTATGTTCAGGTTGTAGACCGCTATTCCGAAAAGCTGAGGGAACATGAGAACCGCGAGTCTCCTGACCGCGGGGTGATTGAAGGTTTTCGCGAAGCCGAACATGAACTTTTCTTCGCGAAGATAAAACAGGTGGAGCAGCAGCTGCAACACCCCCCCGCCAAGGACCCCGAAGCAGAGAGAAACTATAGGCACTTCAAATTCCCTGTAGAGAAACAGGGCGCTTGCTATTACGCACAAATTGAAAAGAACCGGAGAGAAAGCCGGTGCGAAAAAATGCCGTACGGAGTTAAGAACCCCCATCGCGAGAGCCGTAAGAGATATAAAAAGCACGTAGGGGAAAACAAGCCTGTTAAGATAGACCGCCAGATCGAAAGTCTTCTGATCAAATCCATAGGCGAAGAGCTTCACCAGCCAGGGGGAAAAAATTATCCCCAGCGCCACGACTAAAACGAGAATGATGAAAAGCACGGTGAACGCGGAACGCAGGGCGTCCTTCGCCCCTCGCCTGTCCCCCGACTCAAGGTACTCCGAGAATATGGGTACGAAAATCGCCGCCAGAGAGCCTTCGGCGAAAAGACGTCGCAGCAGGTTGGGAATACGAAACGCGACGTAAAAAGCGTCGGTCTGGAAACCCGCTCCGAAAAGTGCCGCCACCACAACGTCCCGCAGGTATCCGACGATCCTGCTCAACAGGGTAAGAAAACTTACTAGCCCCCACTTGTCCTTATGGTCTTCCCTTGTTTCCATGAAGATCCTAGTCCTCCGGCGGATCGCCGCTCCCGGGAGGGTCGACAAAATCAAACTCTATTTCCCCCCTGAGCGCTTCCAGCACCCTGCGCGTTTCCGAAATAAGTTCGGGAGTGGTGATCACCTTTACTATCATCTCCTTCGGAACTTCGGTTCTAACCCACATCAGGTGCCCGTAGGTGCCGAGTATCGCCTGCAAAAGAACATTGGAACTCTTGTCGGCAAGCTTTATAAAAAAAACAGACATTTCTTCTGAAGCAATCCCATGTGGAATCTCACCCTCCGAATCATCATGTCCCCTGATGAGAGTATATACAAAATAAGCCAACAAGTAGAATTGCGGCCCCAACGGATAGTATTTTTTCTTATGCCCCCTCACGGCATCATCCATTATTAAAGTAATATCTAGGCTTATATTCTTACCGCTCAACCGCTGAAAAGACTAACTATTTCAAAATGTTACTTGACTTTTTACATGTTTTTTTATAATTTATGAATTGGCATAACAGGAATATATTATGGCATATAATGGCAGAAGGTAGCATAAAATGTTCAGAGGAAGATACGAACATACTATGACCAAGACCGGAAGGGTCAGTATTCCTTCGAAGTTCAGGGAGGTCTGCAGGAAGAAATATTCCGATGAGACCTTCGTAATAACGAACTTTGACCGCTGCCTCATCGCCTATCCCATGAGGGAGTGGAACGAACTCGAGAAAAAGCTCTCCAAGATATCCATAACCGACAGCGAGGTTACGTCTTCAATACGCTATCTCATGGGAAACGCGGTTGACTGCCCTATAGACAACCAGGGAAGAGTTCTCATTCCTCAGTCGCTACGCTCATACGCCGCCATTGAAACTGAAGTCGTTCTGGTCGGCATGCTGAAAAAGATAGAGATCTGGTCAAAGGAGATATGGGAGAAGGAAAACGGCTCAGGGGCATTTGAGACTTTCATACAAAGCAGGGAGGTGCTCGCCGGATATGGTCTCTAAGAGAATAAGAGCCGCGGGCGCAAGTTCTGAGCCGCAGGAGCAGTTCCACTCCCCGGTCATGGTAAAGGAGGTAGTTGAATACCTCGACCTGCCGGAGGGAGCAATCGTGGTCGACTCGACCGTGGGTCTCGGCGGACACTCCGAACACATTCTCAATGAATACCCTTCGATATCGAAGCTGATAGGCATGGATGTCGATCAGGCCACGATCTCTCTTGCGAAAGGCAGGCTTTCGGCCAACGCGGAAAAAGTAGAGATAGTGAACAGAAACTTCATACACATTAAAAACACGGTCAATTCCATGGGAATAGAATACGTGGACGGCATCATCGCCGACCTGGGAATTTCCTCTTTCCAGCTCGAGCGTAGCGGTAAGGGATTCAGCTTCAACAGAAACGAGTTCCTCGACATGAGGATGGACGCAGGTCTTCAGTTCTCCGCCTACGATCTTGTAAACGAGATGAGAGGCGAAGAGCTTGAATACATACTGAGAAAATACGGCGAAGAGAAGTTCGCGCGGAGAATCGCTAACTCGATAGTGAAAAGCCGGACGAAAAAACCCATACAGACTTCCTTCGAACTGGCCTCGATAATCTCGAACTCAATTCCCAAAAAGTTTCATCCGAAAAAAACGCATCCCGCGACCAAGACTTTTCAGGCGCTTCGGATCTCGATTAACAACGAACTCGACAATCTGGCGATCTTCATTGAAGAAGCTGTAAAGACCCTCAATACAGGAGCGAGACTAGTGATCATCTCCTTTCACTCGCTTGAAGACAGAATAGTTAAGAACATGTTCAGAAAACTCGACTCCCCGTGTGCTTGTCCTCCAGATCTTCCCGTATGCGCATGCGGGAAATTTCAGCAGGTAAGAAGGGTGACCCGCTCGGTCGTACGGCCCGGAAGAAGGGAAGTGGAGGAGAATCCCAAGGCGAGAAGTTCAAAAATGAGGGTTGCAGAGGGGGTATAGTCGCAGATGAGAAGAAAGTTTGCCGGGAGGAAAAAAAGAGAGAAGGGATTGTTTTCTCGTACATTAATCATTTTCTGTATCGCTTTGATAATTGCGCTTTGCTTTCTGCGAATCAAGGTAGAACACACAAGGACCGGTTACGAGATTTCGAAAAACCGAGAAGTCGAAAGGGCCCTTTTAAAGGAAACCGTGATGCTTCACCACGAAATTTTAAAACTCAAATCTCTTGAACATCTCAAACCAGTGGCGGATAAAAAAGGATTCAGGTTCGCCAGTTACAAAGATGTCGTTTTCGTTGAAGAGGTAATAGTTGCACAGGAAGAACAGGATGAGGGATTCTGAAAAACAAAAACGGAAGTTTTATATTGCCTCAGTTTTTATTACAGGTCTGTTTGTGCTTCTGGGATACAGATCCTTTGAACTCCAGGTGCTCCAAAGTGAGAAGTTTTCCGCCGGGGCTAAAAAACAGCACAGCAGGGTTTACAGGATGCCTCCGGTACGGGGAACCTTGTTTGACCGGAATAAAAAACCTCTGGCCACAAGCGTCTGGGCAACTTCGATCTATCTGAATCCCAAGGAAGTAAAAAACCCGGACAAGCTTGCACGGACAATATCGAAACCGCTGGGTCTGTCCCGCAACAAACTGATCAGTCTTACACGTTCTGACAAGCCCTTTGTATGGATCAAAAGGGGAGAGGATCCCGTGACGGCAAAAAAGATAGAGGCCATGGGTCTTTCGGGGGTCGGTTTCGCCGAGGAACCGAAAAGAATTTACCCCAACGGTTCTCTGCTCGGGCAGACGATCGGATTCACCAACATAGATCTTAAGGGAGTGGAGGGGCTTGAATACGGCTTTGAAAAAATGCTTGCCGGCAAACCAGCCACGGTGAGGATCAGAACCGACGGCAGGGGAAATAGCATATCCGACGTCCTGCTGAATGCGAAAGAACAGTCTACGAAGGGAAGCGATGTGCTGCTTACCGTGGATTCCAATATACAGCACATGACGGAAACTGCGCTCGAGAAAGGCATAAAGGAAATGAAAGCGGATAGGGGAGCCGCCCTCCTGATGAATCCTCAAACTGGTGAGATACTCTCCATGGCCTCCTATCCGTTTTTCAATCCTAACCGCTTCGGCGAGTTTTCTCAGAAAACGAGAAAGAATCTCCCCGTGTGGATGTCCTTTGAGCCCGGTTCCACGCTGAAGGTGTTTTTGGCGGCGACCCTACTTGAAGAAAAAATGGGGGATGAGAATACCGAGTATGACTGTGAAAACGGAAAGAAGAGAATCGGCCCGAAAGTAATAAAAGACGTGCACGGCCACGGAATCCTGACGGTTTCCGAGACCATCACGTATTCAAGCAACATATGCGCCTGGAAAATGGGGGAGACCTTAGGAAAGAAAAAACTTCACGATTCGCTCAGGAATTTCGGTTTCGGAGAAACGGTTGGAGTAGACCTTCCCGGGGAAGCCACAGGGAGAATGCAGAGCCTAAGGGACTGGGGAGATATAGAACTGGCAACAATATCGTTCGGACAGGGAATATCGGTAACGGCAATCCAGCTGGCAACCGCGCTTTCGAGTATCGGAAACGGCGGATATTTGATGAAGCCTTATATCGTGAAGAAAATAGTCTCACCCGAGGGCAAGGTTCTCATGGAAAGAAGCCCGGAATCTGTAAAAAGAGTCATCTCCTACGATACGGCTTCTAAGGTCACCAGAATCCTTGAACAAGTAGTGGAAAACGGCACGGGCAAAAACGCCAGCATTCCCGGCTACAGAGTCGCGGGAAAAACAGGCACGGCGCAAATGCCTAATCCGCAGACCGGCACTTACTACGAAAACAGATATCTTTCGTCATTTATCGGTTTCGCCCCTGCTGATGACCCACGTCTTGCCCTCGTCGTAATCGTCGAGAACCCCAGAGAACATAACTACGGAGGGGTAGTCGCAGCACCTATTTTCAAGTCCATAACTGAAAAAGTCCTGTTCTACATGCAAATACCTCCAGACAAGGAAAAGCTTGAAAAAATGGTCATGCCGGACATGGTGAACAAAAGTGCGAGAGCCGTCATGAAGTGGGCGGAAAAAGAGGAAGTGTCGGTCAGGTTCATAGGAAACGGCTACGTGGTCAGCCAGCATCCACCTTCAGGGAAAAAGATAAGAAGGGGAACAGACTGTACTTTCATCCTCAAGCAGAACATATGAGATTAGCGGATGTTCTGAGAAACGCAGGAATCGAAGCTATAACTGGATCCAAGAATCCGGGAGATACGGAAATTACGGGAATAACTCTCAACTCGCAGAATGTGGAACCGGGGTCTCTTTTTATTGCCATCAGGGGCAAAGTCACCGACGGGCACAATTACGTCGCCTCCGCGGTAGAAAAGGGAGCGGTGGCACTTCTGCTTGAGGAGATTTCAGCGGAAATTCCGGACCTCGGAGTTCCCTTTGCGAAAACGAGCGACTCTAGGGCTGCGGCATCCATTGTCGCCTCCAATTTCCATGGTCACCCTTCCCTTGCAATGAAGGTCGTTGGGGTGACGGGGACAAACGGAAAAACCACTGTGTCTCACATGATAGAAGCCGGCTGGAAAGCCGATGGGGTAAACACGGGTCTCTTGGGAACAATAGAAAACAGATACATGGGTAAGACCGAACCTGCATCCCTTACAACACCTGATCCCATAGCTTTTATGAGCATGCTGCGTGAAATGAAAGACGCAGGAGTGACAAACGTCATGGTCGAAGTGTCCTCGCACGCCCTTGATCTAAAAAGGGTTGACGGATGTCACTTCGACGCGGCGATATTCACGAATCTCACCCAGGATCACCTAGACTACCACAAGACGCTTGAAGATTACTTCAGGGCGAAAGAAAGGCTTTTCTCGGAAATTCTCGAAAAAAGCGCAAAAAAAGAGGTGTTTTCGATAATAAACGCGGATGATCCTTTCGCAAACAGGATATCCGCCTCGAAAAAAGGTCTGAAAATAACGTTTTCCACGGAAAAAAAAGACTCAGTCGTATTCGCGGAGAATTTCACACTTGATTCTGGAGGTATAAAGGCCACGCTGGCCACCCCGTGGGGCAAGGTGGAACTTGATTCAAAACTCATGGGGAAACACAACCTCTATAACATGATGGCGGCAGCCGGAACGCTCCTCTCTCTCGGTTCGTCCCCAGCGACAACCGGGAGAGCGCTGAGTGAACTCAGGCGCATCCCTGGAAGGCTCGAGAAAATTGAGAGCAGCCTGGGAATAGATGTTTTTGTGGACTACGCCCATACCCCTGACGCGCTTGAGAACGTGCTTGCGTGTCTGAAACCTTTCTGTGCTCAGAGACTCATCACTGTCGTGGGTTGCGGAGGGGACAGAGACAGGGGAAAACGCCCCCTTATGGCTGCTGTGGGACGCAGGTATTCGGACATGCTGATAGTGACTTCGGATAACCCCAGAACGGAGGATCCGGAGAGGATAATAGAAGATATGACCGAGGGGGTAGAACCCCAAGATCCGGGGGTAGTGGTAATAACCGAAAGGGAGGAAGCCATAAAGAACGCCGTGGATAAGGCCGTACCTGGAGACACGGTCCTTATAGCGGGAAAAGGTCATGAGAACTACCAGATAATCGGCACTGAGAAAATTCATTTTGACGACAGGGAGATCGCAGAAAAATACCTTGAAGCCAGGGAAAGGAGAGGACTTTGAGATTCAGCCTTGACTTTCTCTTAAATTCCACGGGAGGGAGCCTCGTCGGCGGCAAGATGCCGGTTGGAGCTTCGGGGGTCTCCATCGATTCCAGAAATATAGAGAAAAACCAGCTCTTCGTCGCCATAGAGGGGCCCAACTTTGACGGGCACGATTACGTCGCCGAGGCTTTTGAAAAAGGCTCTGCGGGGGCGATAGTGGAAAAATACCTGCAAATACAGAACTCAAAACGCAACTGCGGCGCGATAATAAAAGTCGAATCCACGCAAAAAGCCCTCCTTGAGATGTCAAGACACTGGAGAAATTCGTTTCCCGACCTAAAAGTCGTCGCCATTACGGGTTCGAACGGAAAAACTACAACCAAGAACATGACCCACAGCATACTGTCCGTATCAGGCAGCGTGCTCAGCACCCACGGCAACCTAAACAATCAGATAGGTCTTCCGCTCAACCTTCTGAAACTGGAGAAAAGCCACGATTTCTGCGTGCTCGAGATGGGGATGAACTCTTTCGGAGAAATAAGAACCCTCGCGGATATCGCCTCGCCCGATGTGGGGACGATCACCACTGTAGGAAAAGCTCACCTAGAGGGAATGAAAAACCTGGAAGGAGTCGCAAAGGCTAAAGGAGAATTGGTTGAAAACTTCGGAGAGGAAAACACTTTCTGCGTAAACATTGACGATCCCTGGGTGGAGAAGATAGCGGCCCGCGTGCGCTGCCGGAAGATCACATACGGGGTTGCCTCTCCGGAGGCTTTCATAAGGGCAGACGACATCAGCCACGAGGAAATGGAGTCCATCGAATTCACGATACACATAGGCAAGCAGTCCGCCAGAGCGAGAATAAGGGGAATAGGAGCTCACAATGTTTCAAATGCCCTTTCCGCCTCCGCTCTTGCGCATTCTCTCGGATGCGGAATGAGCGAGATACTGGCAGGTCTTGAGAAATACGTTCCCTCCGCCATGCGCCTTGAGGTTATCCGTACCCCTTTCGGCTTCAGAGTCATAAACGACTCATATAACGCAAATCCCGACTCGATGCGCGCGGCGCTTGATGAACTCGTCGCCCACCGGCGCGGCAAGGCGAAGGCGGTAGCGGTTCTTGGGGACATGCTTGAGCTGGGAGAAAACAGCGAAAAAGAACACCAGATGATCGGGGAACATATCTCGAAGCTCGGTCTTCATATGGTAATAGCCATGGGAGAATTCTCCCGGTTGCTCGTATCGTCCGTACGAGGGCAGACGGCATGTCACGTGGCGGAGAGCCCGCAGGAGGCAGCGGCCCTGCTTCTTGACACGTGCCGAGAGGACGACTTGGTGCTTGTGAAGGGGTCCCGGGGAATGAAGATGGAAACGGTAATACAGATGCTTTACGAAAAATAAGCCATGCTCTACTTTCTGCATCTTCTAAAAGACGACTTTATTTTTTTAAATGTTTTCAAGTATATAACTTTCCGTTCTTTTGGGGCCGGGCTGACTTCGTTTGTCCTCTGCGTCCTCCTCGGGAAAAAGCTGATTGACCTGCTAAAAGCGGCGCAGCTCCAAGAGACCATACGCAAAGAAGGACCCAGCAGTCACGGCGTAAAAGCCGGCACTCCAACGATGGGGGGCATATTCATCGTAATGGCCATAATGATCTCATCCCTTCTCTGGACGAACTTCCTCATAGACAAGGTCATGCTCGTGCTTCTGTTCACGGCAAGTTTTGCCATTCTGGGATTTTTCGATGATTTCATGAAGATAAAGAGAGGAAAGGGTATAAGGGCAAGAGTAAAGTTTCTCTGCCAGACGCTCATAGCCGTGACTTTCGTGGTCATTCTCTGCATGAACGAAAGCGGAAGTTTCTCAATGTCCATGAGAGCCGATGAAATCGTGGTGTATTCCTCGACCTCGGTGGTGTTTCCGTTCATAAAGCAGGCAGTTGTGGATCTTGGATATCTCTACATACTTTTCGCTCTTCTGGTCACCGTAGGTTCCTCAAACGCGGTGAATCTCACCGACGGTCTTGACGGTCTGGCCATAGGTTCGATCGCTATCGTAACCACCACCTACATAATCTTCGCCTATCTCGCCGGAAACCTGCAGTTTGCAAGCTACCTGCAGATCCCGCATGTGCAGGGAGCCGGGGAATTGGCCATTTTTCTCGCGGCGGTCGGAGGAGCATGCCTGGGGTTTCTCTGGTACAACTCCCACCCGGCCGAGGTGTTCATGGGAGACGTGGGTTCCCTTTCGCTGGGAGCGGCTATAGGATTCAGCGCCCTGATGATAAAGCAGGAAATACTCCTGATAGTGGCAGGGGGAATATTCTTCGTGGAAACGCTTTCGGTGATAATCCAGGTGATCTCGTTTCGCTCTACAGGCAAGAGGGTTTTCAGGATGACGCCCCTTCATCACCATTTCGAGCTTGCCGGATGGGCGGAATCGAAGGTGGTGGTGCGTTTCTGGATAATATGCGTGGTTCTTTCTATCCTCGCTCTTTCAAGTCTAAAGATAAGGTGACCAAATGGATCTCGACGAAAACAGATTCTTGATCGTGGGGCTAGGGATAACCGGAGTAGAAACTTCAAAATTCCTCCACTCCAAAGGAGCCTGGGTGAAAGCAACAGACTCGAGGGAAGCCGGGGAACTCGGACCCGCAGTGGAGAAACTCGCGACGGGTGGAATGGAAATCCGCTGCGGGACTCATGCACCCGAATTCTTCGAATGGGCCGATACGATAGTACTGAGTCCAGGGGTAAGGTTCGATCTTCCCGAGATCAGGAACGCCCAAGTAGCGGGAAAAACGGTAATAAGCGAAATCGAGCTTGCGTGGAACTTCTTATCAAAACCGGTAATAGGCATAACGGGAACAAACGGAAAGACAACGACCACGTCCCTTCTCTCGGAAATGCTCAAACGAAGCGGAATAAAAATCTTTACGGGAGGAAATATAGGAACGCCCCTTATATCGGTAGCTGAAAAAGACGACGAATACGACTTCCTGCTGCTTGAACTCAGCAGCTTTCAGCTCCAGGGAATAAAGGATTTTTCTCCCCACATCGCGGTAATCCTCAACATATCACCGAACCACCTAGACCACCATTCGAGCATGGAAGAATACGAAGCGGCTAAGCTCGGGCTTTTCGCAAACCAGAAAGAAAATGACTGGGCAGTATTCAATGCGGACGATCCGGCGGTGCTTAAGGGCTCGGACAGCTTCAGGGCAAAAAAAATATCTTTCGGAACTGGGCAAGAGAAAACCGACGTCTACTGCAAGGAAGATGAAATAGTGTTCGGAGAGCTTTCCTTCTATCTTCGGAACTCGGCACTTGTCGGAGAACATAACAAGGAAAACATAATGGCAGCGGTGGCCGTTGCGGGAGTACTGGGCTGTCAGCGGGATCCGGTGCAGAAAAGCATAAACGAATTCCGCCCACTTCCGCACAGAATGGAATTCGTGCTGACGACAAGGGGGGTAGATGTGTACAACGACTCAAAATCCACAACTCCATTCGCCACTCTGAGAGCAATTGAGAGCCTCTCCCCGCCGATCATACTGGTTGCCGGAGGAAAGGACAAAGGAATCGACTACAACTGCCTTAAGGACGCAGTGGCAAGCAAGGTAAAAGCCCTGGTCCTGATAGGGGAGACAAGAGAGAAAATGCGCGCCCAACTGGGCGACCTAGCGCAGACAACATGCGCGGACTCCCTGAAAGAGGCGACGCAAAACGCTTTTGAACTGTCCAATGCTGGAGACACGCTCCTGTTTTCGCCCGGGTGTTCAAGTTTTGACATGTTCGGCTCATACGAGGAAAGGGGAAATCTGTTTAAGGAGATCGTAAGAGATGTTTGATTTCAAAAACAGGGATTTTGACGTACTGCTCCTCGGGCTCGTCCTCATAGTGGCGGGAATCGGGGTGGTGGCCGTATACAACGCAAGCTCCATATACTCCCTTGAAACCTATAACAACTCGATGCGGTTTCTCAAATTCCACGTCATATATCTTCTCGTTGGAATAACGGCCATGGTGACATTGATGCACGTGAAGCCGTCTTTTGTAAGAAAGCTGGTTTACCCGGGTTATCTGCTCGGACTCGCTTTACTCGTAATCGTGCTTTTGCCTGAAATAGGAAAGGAAGTCGGCGGGGGACGAAGGTGGATTTCGGTCTGGGGATTCTCGTTTCAGCCGTCTGAGTTCTGCAAGTACATGCTGGTCATCTACATGGCGCACTTCCTGTTCAAGAAGGAGGACAAGATGGACAGTTTCTGGATCGGCATCTTTTCTCCCCTGCTTGCCGGTGGCGCCTACGTGGGACTTATCCTGGCCGGGCCAGACCTCGGAACCTCTTTCCTCGTTCTGGCAATTCTTTTCATAATGCTCTTTGTGGGGGGAGCCAAGCTCCGGTACCTGCTCAGCATCGGAATCGGGGCCGTGGGACTGCTCGTGCTGGCTATCATCAACGAGGGTTACAGAATGGAGAGAATAATGTCCTTCCTAGATCCGTGGAAAGACCCCCTCGGCTCGGGATACCAGGCCGTTCAGTCGTTCATGGCCTTCGGTATCGGCGGAATATACGGAAGCGGGCTCGGGAACAGTTCCCAGAAACTGCTTTTCCTTCCCCAGGCCCACACGGATTTCATCTTTTCGATAATAGGCGAGGAATTCGGATTCGTAGGGGTAATAACGTTAATCGTGCTTTTTCTCATGATTCTGGGAAGGTGCGTAAGGATATCCATGCGGGCGGAAGATCCTTTCTCAAGATACATGGTATTCGGTTTCACGGCGCTCATAACGCTCCAGGCGGCGCTTAACATGGGAGTTGCGGTCGGCCTCTTTCCCACCACGGGACTGACGCTGCCTCTTGTGAGCTACGGAGGGAGCTCTCTTGTGTCGACGCTTGCGGCGTTCGGAATCATCCTGAGCGTCTCTAGATTCAGTACTAAGGAACGATGAAAGTGATAATAGCCGGAGGAGGAACAGGAGGACATGTTTTTCCCGCGATATCAATCGCGGAGGAAATACTTGAGAGAGACGGCGGAAACGAGGTTGTGTTCGTGGGAACGGAACAGGGAATCGAAAAAAGGATCCTTCCGGAGAAGGGATACAGGGTCGAATTCATAAAATCAAGGGGAATTGTAGGGAAAAGTTTCTCCCAGAAGGTGATAGCGGTGATTTCAATACTAGGAGCGATGCTGAGTTCCCTAAGGATACTCAGGAATTTCAGGCCCGATGTAGTTATAGGAGTCGGTGGATACGCGTCCGGACCCACCCTGCTTTGCGCCTCGATAAGTTGCATCCCGACCGCCGTTTGCGAACAGAACTGCGTCCCGGGGCTTGCCAACAGAATTCTCTCGAGATTCGTCGGCAGGATATTCATAACTTTCGAAGAAAGCAAAAGGCATCTTCCGGCGGAAAAAACCGTGCTCACCGGAAATCCCATAAGACGCGATCTCGCACGTGGGGCTGCGGAGAAAAAAGCCCGCCAAAGCGCCCGGCGAAACGTATTCGTACTCGGAGGGAGCCAGGGAGCGTGGAAACTGAACGAAATCGTTCCCCAGTCACTGGCAAAACTCGGCGCCCGGGTTGACGTGACCCATCAGACCGGGGAAGCACACATAGAAAGCGTGAGGGAAACCTACCGTCAGTTCGGCATTTCGGCCGAAGTGTTCGGATTTACAGACGACATGTCGCGGATATATAAAAAAACGGATCTCGTGATCTGCAGGGCCGGCTCCGGAACGCTGTCCGAGATAACGGCGTTTGGCATACCGTCAATACTGATCCCGCTTGCCTCCTCCACGCATGACCACCAGCTGAAAAACGCCAGGATCCTGGAGTCAAACGCGGCGGCGGCGGTGGTTGAGGAAAAGGAACTTTCGGTCGAAGGTCTTTGCGCGGTTATTGAGAAAACCCTCGAGCAGGAAACCCTCGATCGCATGGCGGAAAACTCGAGAAAACTCGCGCGGCCACATGCCGCCCGGGAAATTGTAGACGAAATCGAGCATATAATCGGGTAATCGAATGTACGGCAAGATAAATAAAGTTCATTTCATCGGTATAGGCGGCATAGGAATGAGCGGCATAGCCGAAGTGCTGATCAACATGGGTCTTGAGGTAAGCGGTTCCGACCTCGCGGAAACCCAGATAACCCGACGGCTGGCTTCTCTGGGAGCCGTCGTTCACGCGGGTCACGGCTCGGAGAACATCAAGGGAAGCGAGGTAGTCGTATACTCGTCGGCCATCAGGAAGGACAATCCCGAGATGATCGCCGCCGCCGCGGCCAGGGTTCCCCTCATACCCAGGGCGGAAATGCTCGCAGAACTGATGAGACTCAAGTTCGGCATTGCGGTAGCCGGAAGTCACGGAAAAACCACCACGTCCTCCATGATAGCGTCGGTGCTTTCCCACTGCGGTGCCGATCCAACCATAGTGGTAGGAGGAAAGCTGCGGACCATAGACTCAAACGCCCACCTTGGAACCGGACGTTTCATGGTAGTGGAAGCCGATGAGAGCGACGGATCATTCGAAAAACTCTCTCCGGTCGTCACGGTGCTCACAAATATCGACAAAGAGCACCTTGATTACTACGGAGACATGAAGGCCCTCGAGCTTGCCTTCTCCAACTTCCTGCACAAAATCCCCTTCTACGGACTCGCGGTAACATGCGCCGACTGTCCGAGAACCGCAAGGATAAGCAGGGAATTCAACAAAAAAATACTGACTTACGGAATAAACAGCCCCGCGGATCTAATGGCCGAAAACATACGCTTTTCCAAGCTGCGGACATCGTTTGAAGTAACATACGGAGGTTACCTGCTCGGAGAGGTGGATCTCAGCACTCTGGGAGCCCATAACGCCCTAAATTCCCTGGCCGCAATAGCCGTGGGAATGGAGTTCGGCTTCAGTTTCGAGAAGATAAAAGAGGGTCTTGCGACCTTTGAGGGCACGGAAAGAAGACTGCAGTTGAAAAGTGAGAAGAAAGGTGTAAAGATAATAGACGATTACGGGCATCACCCGAGTGAGCTGGAAGTCACTATAGAAGCTCTTAAGGCAGCGTTTTCCCAAGAACCGATTCTTCTCTTCCAGCCCCACAGATTTTCTAGGACAAAGCTTCTTTACAACGACTTTGTCAGGGTTTTAGGAAAAATAAAACACCTATACGTTCTTGATATATATCCCGCCGGGGAAAAACCGGTGAAGGGAATAACTTCAGAAAAGCTAGTCGAAGACATAAAGAAAGCGGGCAACGCGAACGCACGTCACGTGGATGACCCCGATGCTTTCGTGGACCGCATGGCAAACGAGCTCAAAAAAGGGGATATCCTGCTTACCTCGGGCGCCGGGAACGTCTGGAAGTACGGGGACAGGATCGCAGAACGGATCGTATGAACGACTCAACTCAAAACAGCGACCTTGAAATACTGGTCAACTACCCGATGAGGAAATACCTGTACATAAAAGTCGGTGGAGAGGCGAAACGCCTCGTGTATCCACAGAACATGAAAAGTTTCCTTGAACTGCTAAGGCACTGCCACGAGTCAGGGGAAAAAGTCACCGTGCTCGGAGCCGGTTCCAACACCATAATAACCGAGCAGGGAATAGACGGCGTAGTCGTAAGCACGAGGAAGCTAAAGGAAGTAAGCATAGACGGAACGCGCGTCGAAGCCGAATGCGGCGCAATGCTCTCATCCATAATGAACAGATCGATCCGCCTCGGACTCACAGGGTTCGAGTTCGCCGCCGGTATACCTGGAACGGTCGGAGGAAGCATATACATGAACGCCGGCGCAAACGGGGGAGAGATAAAGGACGCGGTAAAAAAAGTTTACGTATGGCACGAGGGTGAGGAAAAAGAACTGTCAAGAGAGGAGATAAATTTCGAGTACAGGAAAAGCAACCTGCCCGAGGGCGCCATAGTCACGAAAGCCGTGTTCGAACTGCGCGAAGGAGACAGGAAGAAAAGCGAGGAGAACGTGAGACAGTACCTCGCTTACAGAAACAGGACCCAGCCCGTAAAAATGGCCAACACGGGTTCGGTCTTCAAGAACCCGCCCACGGTCAGTGCGGGAGAATTGCTCGAGGGGCTGGGATTCAAGGGGCTTTGCGTCGGCGGAGCCAAGTTCTCGGAAATCCACGCGAATTTCATCGTGAACTTCAACAGGGCAAAAGCCGACGATATCATCACGCTCATCGAGAAAGCGAGGGAAGCCGCGTTGGAAGAACGGAACATAACCCTTGAGCCCGAAGTCGAAATAATGGGCAAGGAGGCGAGAGCCACATGAACATGCTGACAAAGGGAATATCGGCGGTCTTTTTCTTCTCGGTTTGCGGAATTGCTCTTTTCGCAATAGAACCGTTGGAGCATCTTACCGTAAAGGAGGTTGTCATCACAGGAAACAGCAAGATAAGTTCCTCGGAAATCATAAAACGCTCCGGAATAAGAGCCGGGTCAACATCCATGCTGTTTCCCACTTCCAAAGCAAAGCAGGAGATCCTTGAGAATCCATGGGTAAGCGAAGTGCGGGTGAAGAAGCTTCTTCACGGAAAAATAAAAGTTGAGATCTACGAAACCGAACCTTTCTGCATAGTGGCCCAGGAGGGGGCTAAGCCACACTACATAGACGTAACGGGAAGACGGCTAGGCCTAGCAGAACCGTCGCAAGGTCTTGATTTTCCGGTTATCTCAAGCAAAGAGGAAGTCAGTCCAGGTCTCATGCTCCAAGCAATCGAGATTCTCAACCTCTCCAAGTCAAGTCCGGCTCTTGGCTGGTCGGAGATTTCGGAGGTAGTAGTAGAAGAAAACTTCGGCATCAAGCTCTTAACCCTTGACCGCAGGTTCGTAACCTTCGGGAAAAACAACATGAAAAGCAAGTGGCACAAGGTTGAGAGGATAATAGTTCACTCGCGCAAGAACAACCTAGTGGAAAAAGACATAGACATAAGCTCGGGCGAGGTAGGCGTAATAGGCTACGATTCCTAACATCACGAAATGGCACAGAGAAAAAACAGTTCGCTACCGATAGTTGGTCTCGACATAGGAACGACAAAAGTCTCCGTAGTGGTTGGGGAGTCCGACCTAAACGGCGAGGTCGAGATAATCGGCGTCGGTAACCACCCCTCCCACGGGCTCAAAAGGGGGGTAGTGGTCAATATAGAGAAAACCGTGGACTCCATACAAAACGCAGTCGAGAAAGCCGAACACATGTCCGGACATGTGATAAAGGAGGTCATAGTAGGAATAGCGGGCGGGCATATAAAAGGAATGAACGGGCACGGAATGGTCACCCTGCGGGAAAAGGAGGTGACTTCCAAGGACATCGAGAGAGTGATAGAATCTGCAAACGCCCTCCTGATTCCGGCGGAAAGGGAAATTATCCACGCCATCCCGCAGGAATACACGGTTGACAGGGAAAGCGGCATAAACGATCCGGTCGGTATCCACGGATTAAAGCTTGAGGCAAACGTCCACATAGTCACGGGGGACGTGACCGCGGCCCGCAACATCATAAAATGCATAGAGATGTCGGGGATGACTTCCGTTGACATGGTAATTGAGCAGATAGCTTCAAGCGAAGCGGTTCTTACGCATGACGAGAGAGAAATTGGGGTAGCGATGATAGATTTCGGAGGAGGCACCTGTGATATAGCGGTGTTTATGAACGGAAGCGTCAAATATACCGAGAGTATCACCCTCGGTGGAGACCATCTCGACAGGGATATCGCGTTCGGACTCTCCGTGCCACTCCCCGAGGCAAGAAGGCTCAAGGAAAATCACGGCGTGGCCACAGCCAATCCGAATGAAATGATAAGCGACGACAGAATAGAGGTGAAAAGCGCTTCGGGACGCGAGCCCAAGCGTATTCTGAAAAAAGACCTTACGACGATAATCCAATTGAGAATGGAGGAAATCTTTACTCTGATAAAAAAAGAATTTCTAGAGCAGGGATTCATCGGCATGCTTCCGGCTGGGGTGGTGCTTACGGGAGGGAGCAGCAAGATGCAGGAGATGGCGACTCTTGCCGAGCAGGTACTCGACATGCCGGTTCGCATCGGCATACCCCGCGACGTAAGCGGTCTCACGGACATTATCACCGACCCCATATACTCAACCGGGGTGGGGTTGATCAAATATGCAAGCTTAAATAAAGAATCCGGCGTTCCGGCAGGGGTGCTGACCCAGAAAAATGTTTTTACGAGAATGAAAGGATGGTTTAACGAATTTTTTTAAAGGAAAAATCCAACCGGAGGGATAAACATATGGCAAGTTTTAGGATTGAGAATGTTGAAGGTGGCTTAGGCAGAGCCAAAATCAAGGTTGTAGGAACAGGTGGGGCCGGCGGAAACGCTGTCAACACCATGATAAGCAGAGGACTTAAAGAAGTGGAGTTCGTCTCCGTAAACACGGATTTCCAGGATCTGAACAAATCACTGGCGCCGACGCAGCTCCAGGTGGGAGAAAGCATATCTAGGGGCCTCGGTTCAGGGGGAAATCCCCAGATTGCAAAGGAAGCCGCTCTTGAGGATCGAGAGAAGATAGCGGAGATTCTCGGAGAGGCCGACATGGTTTTCATAACCGCAGGAATGGGAGGCGGAACCGGTACTGGCGTTTCTCCCGTAATCGCCCAAGTATGCAAGGAGAGGGATATTCTCACCGTGGCTATAGTCACAAGGCCCTTTGAATTCGAGGGAATTGCAAGAAGGAAAAACGCCGATTACGGAATCGAGGAGCTGGACAAACATGTCGACACGCTGATTGTGATTCCCAACGACAAGCTTGCGGCCATACACAAGGTCAGCATCCTTGACGCTTTTCGTCAGGCGGACGAAGTTCTTTACCAAGCGGTGAAGGGAATTTCCGACATCGTTACGGGAACTGGATACATCAATGTCGATTTTGCCGATGTGAAAAGCGTAATGGCAAATCACGGAGGCAAAGCCCTTATGAGTTCCGGGTTCGCACAGGGTCCGAACCGGGCGACTCAGGCAGCGCAGATGGCCATAACAAGTCCTCTTCTCGAGGATGTGTCCATTGCTGGAGCCAAGGGGATACTGATGAACGTAACGGCCTCGGAGGATTTCGGAATTGAGGAACTGAACGAAGCGTGCAGTCACGTGAGGGAAAGGGCAAACGGCGACATCGACCTGATTTTCGGTCTGGTCTTCGATGAAAAGGCCAAGGATTTCGTAAAAATCACCGTGGTCGCAACCGGGATAGAAAATTACATTGATAAAAGGGCGACCGATATAATTTCGGAACAGCCGCACAGTCCCGAAGAGATAGAGGAAGACCTAGACATACCGACTTTCGTAAGAAGAAGGGAAATAATCGCCGCCCGCTGAGAACGAACCCGGCGGTGTCAGACAACCTCGGATCTGCCTTCCTTAAGGAATGGCAGGTCCACCCTCGGGGTATCGATCCACAGCCCCTCAATGTCGTAGAATTCCCGGACGGGCCGGTAGAACACGTGGAGAACCACGTCCACGAGGTCAAGCAGCACCCATCGGCCTTCGGAGACACCTTCGGTCCCGAATATTCTTACTCCGTGTTTTTTAAGTTCCCGTTCAACGCTCTCCACTATGGTCCGCACTCCCCTGTCGGAGTTCGCGCTGCACACAACGAAATAATCCGCCACGTCGCTTTTTTTCCTGATTTCCAGAATTACGGGATCCTCCGCCTTCTTCTCCCAGGCGGCTCGGGCGACAAACAAGGCTTTTTCCTTGGGCTCTATGGTTTTTCCTCCAGCTGGTATAGGCCGTTTTCCGCTATGTATCCCTCCACTTCCGGCGTGACCAGATACCTGAGGGAGTTGCCCCGGCGCGCGAGTTCCCTGACCTCCGTGGAAGAAACCCTCATACCGGCGATATTTACGAAAAACAGCTTGTTTGAGCTTTTGTGAGCAAAAACATCCATACCCCTGTCATTATAAGAATATCGAAAGTCATTTTCGAGGGCAAGAGGAATTGGACTAGCGGAATCAGCAAAGTCGTAACCGGGTCGGCGAATAACAACGAAGCTTGAGTAGTTAAAAAGCTCCGAGAAATCTTTCCACATGTCTATTTCCGCAAAAAGTTCGCAACCCATTATAAAATAATGCTGGTTTTGCGGATTGCTTTCGTTAAGCGTCCTGAGGGTATCGATAGTATAGGAAGGAGGTTCCCTGCGGAGTTCCATGTCGGAAACCCTGAAACGGGGATTGCGTTTTACTGAGAGGTTAAGCATATTGAGCCTGTGGGAGGGGGAGGCCATGGTTTCTGAGCTTTTATGAGGAGAGACAAGAGTCGGAATGAAGACCACCTCGTCAAGCTTCAGTTTTTCGCTTATCTCCTCGGCGGCTCTCAGGTGACCCGCATGCACAGGGTCGAACGAGCCGCCCATAAGCCCTACCCTCATATGTAACCCTCTATCATCATTTCATCGCCGAATCTTCTGACCTTAATATTCTTGATATTGATCGCTTCCTCAATCGATTGCTTTCCAAGGTCCCCGATCATACTCATCCCGTCACCTCCGATAATCTTTGGCGAGTAAAAGAAAACTACCTTGTCAACCAAGCCCTCACGGAGAAAACAGGCCCCCACCCTGCTCCCACCTTCAACCAGAACTCCGCACATTCCCATGGCCCCGAGTTCATTAAGAAGGTCCGCTGCAGACACATGGCCCGCTGAATCGGATTTTAATCTCAGGATCTCGGCACCAAGTTCACGAAACTTTTTTTCCTTAAGCTTCCCCGGCCTCTCCGTAGTGGCTATTATGGAGCGTGGGTGAGTGCTGAAAATCTTCGCTTCGGGTGGAATACGAAGCTTTGAATCCATAATCACCGGAACCGGCTGCCGCACGTTTCCCCCAACGAGTCGAACATCAAGTCCCGGATCATCCGTAAGCACCGTGTTTATCCCGACAATTACTGCGTCCACCTTCTTTCTGAGATGATGGGCCATTTTTCTCTGCCTTAGGCTCCCTATCCACTTGGAATCACCTGTTGCGGAAGCTATCTTGCCATCAATGGTCGAGGCGGATTTTAAGATTACGAAGGGAAGCCCCGAAACGACATGCTTGTTGAAAAACTCGTTTATTTCCGCGCATTCCCTCTCAAGCACACCTGTTCTTACCGCTATCCCGTTTTTACGGAGCTTGTCCACCCCTTCTCCGCTTACTTTCGGGTTAGGATCGATGGCTCCCACAACAACATCTGATATGCCCGAGGCTATTATGGCGTCAGTACACGGAGGAGTAAGCTTTTCGGTATGACAGCAGGGTTCAAGCGTCACGTAAAGCGTGGTACCCTTAAGAGAAATTCCCTTTTGGGCGGCATCTAAGAATGCTTCTATTTCCGCATGTGGGGACCCAGCTTTTCTATGGTAGCCTCGGCCCACAATCCGTCCTCCAACTACGCAGACAGCACCAACCATGGGATTGGGACTGGTGCACCCTTCTCCCCTGAGGGCAAGCCTCAGGGCTTTTTTCATAAATCCCCTGTCATCTCGAGCGGACATCAAAAAATCTAGTGCAAAGCCTCCTTGTCCGATGTGAAGAGCGCCTTTGTGAACTGTTCGGCGTCAAATTCGCGCAGATCCCCGAGACCCTCCCCAACTCCTATGTATTTCACAGGAAGACCTAACTGTTCCGCTATTGCCACTATTATTCCCCCCTTGGCGGTCCCGTCGAGCTTAGTAAGCACTATACCGGTTACCCCGATTGCCTCGCCAAAAACCCTAGCCTGCTCCACGGCGTTCTGCCCAGTGGTGGCATCAACGACAAGGAGAGTTTCATGGGGGGCTCCCTCGAGTTCACGGGCTATCACTCTTCTCAGCTTCTTGAGTTCGTCCATAAGCCCCGTTTTCGTGTGAACCCGTCCGGCAGTATCTATTATAAGCAAGTCAATACCCCTTGAAACTGATGCCTTTACCGCATCGTAAGCTACGGCGGAGGGATCTGCCCCGGTCTGGCCGCGAAGAAAATCGCTTCCCACCCGTTCCGCCCACACCCCGAGCTGTTCAACCGCAGCCGCCCTGAATGTGTCGGCGGCGGCTACCATTACTTTTTTTTCTTCCCGTGTGAACCTGCTGGCGATTTTTCCTATGGAAGTAGTTTTCCCGACGCCGTTAACTCCCGCGACCATGAAAACTGTCGGTTTGGCGGAAAACTCAACCACCGGACTCTCGACTCCCCTTAGAATGTCAAGAATCTCTTTTTCAAGAAGGCTTTTTATTTTCTCCATGTCTCCACCGTCCCCTGCCCCAACAGCAGATGAGACTTTCTCTCGCAGTTTCGCGGTGGTCGCAACTCCCATATCCGACATTATGAGTACCTCCTCGAACTCATCCCAGGCGGCTTCATCAATCTTCCCGGATGAAAAAACATGCTCAAGATTCTGAAGAATCCCCCTGCGAGTTTTGGAAAGTCCGAAGCTGAGTCTCGAGAAGAAGTCCCCTTCCGTATCATCTTCTTTTTCTTCCGCAACAACTTCCTCCTCCGGCTCTTCGGGAACCTTGATTTCCTCCGGTTCCTCTTCAGCTTTCGGTTCTTCGGGTTCAGCTTCAGTTTCTTCAGGGGAAATCGGCTCTTCGGAAATCTCGATCGGTTCAGCAACAGGTACAGAATCCGCAGACGGCGTCACAACATCTTCTTCCACCGCTACAGGTTCGGGCGCGGTAAACTGCGGTTCAGGCGGAGTCTCGACAACTTGCCCGGGTGCGACTTCCGGAGCGGGGGGTTCGGGCGGTGGCTCCACCTCTTCAGGTTCAGCGGAAACGGCCTCGGGCGGCTGCTGTGCCACGGTCTCCGGCGCAACTTCTTTCTTCCTGAAAAGAAAATAAACCGCCGCAAGTACGGCGACTGTTATAGCGACCGGGATCGCAATCTCCAGATCGATATGGGTTCCAAGCCCTGATAAAAGTTCAGTAGCCTCTTTCATATGGCCTGTCCGGTTGAAAACAGTTTTTTGCCGATAAAAAACGGTCCTAGGCTTTCAAGGTGCTTTGAAGTCTGCCGCGTCTTTCTCATCCTCTCCACCAGTGCGGAAAGAGGATAGAGATCTCTGCCCAGAATCCCTATCACGAAATCATTGTCATTTTTGTCAAGACCGTGGCTCGCAAGACGGATGTCCTTTGCGTATCCCGCATCCCCGAACTGAAACCCTACCTTGCCGTGTTCCCCAAGAACAGCTCTTTGTTCCTCGTAAGGGAGGGTTTCAAAGGCCTTAGCCCTCCTGAGCGGATACCATATGGCCCAGACAAGTTCCGGGTCAAAGATTTTCTCCTTCGGGCCCGAAATCAGGGTTCTTTCGAGTTCCTTTTCATAACCGAGCGAGTATGTCCTTCCGAGCATCGTGTATTCAGGCTTCGGTTTAAGTATGGCAAAAGAGGAGTTAGAGAGAAATTGCCTGAGTTCCGTGACGAAAAATTCGGGGGTCTCGCTCATGGTCAAAAGGCCTGCGCCTTTGTAATCATTTACGTCCGAATAAAGAACCGCCGCTAAAGAAGAGTTCTCAAGATCGCGAACAAGAAGGGACTCAAGCGCCGGATCACTGCCCCCGAAGCCCAGGAACTGCACGAAAAGCCTCCTGTCAAGGGACTCGCCCCCTCTTCCTTTCTCGCTTAAGTCAAGCTGGCTGTCTTTGGGTTCGCTCATATTCATCACCAGACTTAAGCGTTAAGTATGTACGATTTAAGGGCCTAACTCAATGCGATAAATCTCAATCGAGTCGCTGTGGTATAGTATTATGGAGAAGTGAGGACGGGGGCAATGCCGAACAAGCCCAGTTTTTCTGATTTAGCCTACAAAAACAAAAAGAAAATAACCCGCAGACAGCGGTTCCTTGAAAAAATGGACGAAATCCTGCCGTGGGAACCACTGCTTGAACCCATACTAAGCAAATATCCGAAGTCGCGCAGGGGACGCCGACCTGTTCCGCCCAAGGTTATGCTGCGAATTTACCTGATGCAGCAATGGTACGGTCTGTCAGACCCGGCAATGGAAGAAAGCCTTTATGACATTGAGTCCATGCGCCGCTTTGCCGGCGTGTCAATGCAGAGAATTCCGGACGAGAGTACTATTTGCAAGTTCCGCCACTTTCTGCTGAGACATCAAATAACGGAAGAAGTGTTCCGCCTTGCCAAGAAGTGCCTGTCGGAACACGGCTTAACGGTGAGCAGGGGCAAGATTATAGAACCCAGATTACGCAGGGTCAGGCAGAAAGCCGACATGGGCAAGAGTACGGAACGGTAAACTAAACGGGAAGGATTAACTCTTCTACGGGCACATGCCCTCTACCCCTCTCAGTTTTTCAGAAAGGTTCTGGAGAATTCCCAACAGATATTTTCAGTCCTGAGCTTGACCTTTCAGGGTGCTCTTAACGCTCAAACCATCATGTCCAGCGGCTTCTCCAAAAAACCACTGAGAACAATACCGATACCACCAGAAGCAGACCGAAAACCGCCCCCTTGGCGCCGCTCACACTCCCCGAAACGGCACACCCGCCGCCATCATCTCCACCGCTTCTGGTATGGTACCCGGAACCGATTATAAATTTCTGTCCCAGAAAATCTACAGGCACAAGATAACTCACCTTGGGCGTTGTCCCAGGGGAACATGTGCTCGGACCATTCGGACATACGTCTATATCGTCATCCGGATTCAATGGGTCGTCCCACAGATACTCTATAAAACCCTCGGAACTCTCCGGCAGCAATCCCAAGTGCCTGCATTGTCTCGCGTCCGGGCCCCCAAGTGCCACATTCACTATCTCATCCCCGATTACGCAGCCATTTTCATCTTCCGGATTCAAAATGTCGTTCTCAAGCACGGGGTCCAACCCGTTGAAAAACACCAGCTTGTCTTCTGTCATTATAAAAATGTAGGTACCGCTATCCTCATACTTCCACGGCAACACCCTCCAGCAGTTACGAATAACGGCTAATCCAACCAAATCCCTTCCGGCCAAGTTCACCTGCTCCTTAAAGTGCGTAGCAAACTGGTCTACGAACTTCTTTAGCGTTTCGTTGTCCACAACCTCGTTGGCGCTTATCCCCTGGAAGAAGAAAGGTGATTCGTTCCTTACCTCCGCAAAGTACGGACATTGTATACCGGTAAAACTTATCTCCGTATCTTCATCCTCCTCATGATCGTGGTGATATCCCGCTATCAGAATGAGGCTGCTTTCGCTGTTTGCGTTCCACACGGGATGCTTGAACTTGACCGCACACGCCACCCTCATACCATGGCTCCCTTGTTCCTCGTGACCGTATCGAACGCAACCCCCTTCCTCATTTCCCTTTGCCACGTCAACAAGTCCCTGCACTTCTCTGGGAAGAAAGCTTTCCCGCGCCCCGAACTCGTTTGTCCTGTAGTAACGCAATGTCCCGTTCTGCGCACCCGGGTCTTCCCCGTGAACAAGAATCGTCCCCTCCTCAGTTATCGCCATCAGGTATACGGTGCCACTGTTCCAGTCACCCCCCTCCTCAGTCAGGCTCTGTTCGAACTTTATGTTCTCACTGGAAGTTTCAATGCCCGCCCAGTGAGCCTTCGCGTGCAGCAAGAATTCCTTCATGTCTACCTCGTCCGTCTCGCCGGTCTCCCCCGCAGTAGCGGTGTAGGTATGCCCCTCGTGCGCAACTGCGCTGCTTCCCCATGAGAACAGAACCAGCAATGCTAACGCGCTCACAAAAAGACTTGTAAACACGTTTCTCCCGGCCCCTTCTTTTTTTCTGACTGTCCGTCTCCCCCCGTAGCGGTTTCCTGCCCAGACCGCGGAAAACAGTACGGAGATTACCAGAAACAGACTGAGCACGGCTCCCTGGATTTTATGCCCGGCCCCCGCAATGGCGCACCCGTCCCCATCATCCCGGCCCTCTTGCGTCTCCGGATAAAACCCCGAACCGATGATACGCGTCTCGCCTTCTCTCTGTAAAGACTCAATTGTCGTAAAATAACCCACCTTGTGCGACCTGCCGGGGGCGCAGGTGCGTGGACCATTCGGACACTCGGTATCAATGTCGATTTCGTCACCCTCTACGTCCGGGTTCTCCCAGAGATACTCAAAAAAGGCTTCCTTCTTGTCATCCTCGCTCAGATACCCCAAACTCTTGCACTGTCTTTTTTCTCCCGTCAGTATCCTGTCCATCTCTTCGGCGGAATCGCAGCCGTTTTCGTCTTCAGCATAAAGGGTCCTGCCTTCAATCGTTGGGGTATTGGAATTGAAAATCACGCGCTTGCTGGGATGAGCTATCATAAACAGGTATATAGGACCGTATTTCCAAGGCAGCACTCTCCAGCAGTGCCTTTGCACAATCGTAATTCCCTCGCCCACGATTTCTCTCTGCATCCTGTAGTGTTCCGCGAATTCGTCCACAAACTTCTTAAGGGTCCTAGTATCCTTTACGTCAATGGCGCTGGTCCCGGGAACGTAGTAGGGACATGTGTTCTTGGCGAAAGACACTTCTTCGAAATCATGGTGAAAACCCACGATCCAGACAGCATTGGTTGCGGGATTATACCCCACGGACCTGAATTTAGCCGCGCAAGCCCACCTGTCCGCCCCGTCAAGAGTATACGGAACGCAGCCTCCTTCTTCCTTTTCGTTCGCAACCTTGACAAGATTCCGCACGACGCTTGAACCGTCCAGGCTTCCGTCTTGCGTCACAGGATAGTATGCGTGATAAATCACCTTGGCTCTGTCATTCGCTCGTATAAAATCATTCACCCGTATAAGGTAAGTTGTGTCGTTTCTCCAGTCCCCGCCTTCCGTCGACGACAGCTCCTTCAGTGCCGTGAGTATGTTAAGGCTGGGAGGATCCTTAAAGTGGGCCCTCACATGCAGGAGAAAGTTGTAAACGCTTTCCCTGTCCGCAGGATCAACGTCGCTGGCAGTCGTGGTGTAAGGATGCTCCTCGACATTATAGCCCTCAACATGTCCTTCAGCCTCGTGCGCGCCAAGGGGAACTGTACCGGAGAAGAAAACAAGCAATGCCAGCGCGCATATAAAAAACATTGGTCCGCTTCTGTTTTTTGCCGCGGAGACCATCTTTGTGGAAGCTCTCATAACGCTCTCCTTTTGTGCAAGCCAGACAAAATCTTAAACGTGCCGGGTTCCTTCAAGACAATTATCCCCCGCCCTGAATCTCAGCATTTAATAACCGGCAATTAGTAAAAAACCCTCGTTTTCACTTTACTACAAGAGTCGGTTCAGGGTCAAGAATTTTCGAAAAAACTGCAGGAAACAAATTGAATTTGTTCTTTTCTTACACATGGAGCGGCAATGCCCAGACTCCCTTGTGGGAAAAATTAGGGGATGATTATTCGGAGATAACTATAAACACGTTATCTCCGATTTCATCGTCTAATGTCGGTGTTTCTTCGGATAATGTGGGCAAGTTTCGTACTTCTTACTTCTTCCAGTTCGCCCCGTGACAGGCTGTGCTCGTACCAGAAACGGTCGCTATCGCGAAGCACTCTGGACTGTCTGGCAACGATTGTGTGGAAGAGCTCGCCGAGCATTGATTCGCCATGGCGGCTCTTCCGAACCGGTTCAGGCACCGGACGGTCTACTGATGCATCATGTTCAGAAAGTCCGTGTTGCTTTTAGTATCCCGAAGCTTGTCAAGCAAGAATTCCATTGCTTCGGTGGTGTTCATCGGATTGAGTATTTTCCTAAGAAGCCATATGCGGTTAAGTTCGGACTCTGCGATAAGAAGCTCTTCCTTCCTAGTTCCCGATCTCTGAATATCTATGGCAGGGAATATCCTTCTCTCCGCGAGGCGGCGGTCAAGATACACTTCCATGTTTCCCGTTCCCTTGAACTCCTCGAAGATAACCTCGTCCATGCGGCTTCCGGTATCTATAAGGGCGGTGGCTATTATTGTAAGGCTTCCGCCCTCCTCCGTGTTCCTAGCCGCCCCGAAGAATCTCTTGGGGCGCTGAAGAGCGTTCGCCTCTATTCCTCCAGAGAGCACTTTCCCGCTTGCGGGAGTCACCGTGTTGCTCGCTCTTGCAAGCCTAGTAAGGCTGTCGAGCAAGATAACTACATCCTTTCCGTGCTCGACATATCTTTTAGCCTTCTCGATCACCATGTCGGCAACCTGTATGTGTCTTTGGGCCGGTTCGTCGAAAGTCGAACTCACTACTTCCCCATTGACCGACCTCTGCATGTCGGTGACCTCCTCCGGGCGCTCATCTATGAGCAAAACGAAAAGCTCAATTTCGGGATGATTCTCCGTTATCGCATTGGCTATTCTCTGGATTATTATGGTCTTTCCAGTGCGGGGAGGAGCCACTATCACGGCTCTCTGCCCCTTCCCCACGGGCACGAAAAGATTCATCACCCTTGAGCAGAACTCGTCTTTTTCATATTCAAGATCTATTTTCTCTTCCGGGTGAAGGGGGATGAGTCCCTCAAAAGGCGTTCTTTGCCTGCATATCTCGGGAGAGTCGTAGTTTGCCTCCTCTATTTTGAGAAGGGCCAAGTTTTTCTCCCCTTCTCTCGGAAGCCTCACAAGGCCTTTTATCGTGTCCCCGGTCTTCAGGCTGAAAGATCTTATCTGGGATTTCGAAACGTATATGTCATCCGGACTAGGGAGATAGCTGTATTTGGGAGACCTCAGAAAACCATAACCTTCGGCCAGGATTTCAAGCACCCCTTCGGCTATTATGGAACCATGGCTTTCACTCTGTGCCTTGAGCAGGGAATAGATAAGATCCTGTTTCGCCATTCTGGCGGTATCTTCAATACCGGCCTGTCTGCTAAGTTTTATCAGGTCCGAGGGTTTCTTCGCCCTGAGATCGTTCAGGTAAAGCAGCTTGCCGTTTCCGTTTTTCTGCTCTCCCTTTTTCTGGACAGCATCCGCAGCTTCCGCTTTAGAAACTTTTGCCATACGGTAAAACTCCTTGAACTAAGGCATTGTTAAATTTTTTGGTTCAAAAAATAATCGAAATCTTTTGAAGTGTCAGGAATGCGACAATCTCGCGCGTTAAGAGTTCAAAATGAAAAATCAGTACAACCGATACAGTTAATAGTATTGTCGCGTAACGAGCTTGTCAATATCTAAAATCGAACTTGCCAGAAGAAAAGTTTGGTCCGCAGGAAATCCACACCGCTTTTCCATGAGAATCCCGCCCCCGCCTGACAAGCGTATTTAACACCTAGGACCCTGCGGCTGAAACTACTTCTAGTAAATACACGAATGAGAAAAAATGTCAAGATGTTTCGGTCTCAGCGCACTTCCCGCCCTTAGTGGGGAGTTTCCGAAGCACTGTGGCAATTTAAGGGGATTTTCGGTTATACTTTACGCGAGAATATGCAGAAACGGAGAAACAAGGGGGTGAGCTAAGATGGCGGGCCATTCCAAATGGGCGAACATAAAACACAGAAAAGCCGCGGTTGACGCCAAGAGGGGAAAGATATTCACCAAGCTTATCAGGGAGCTTACGGTCGCCGCCAAGGAAGGAGGAGGAGATCCGGAGTCAAATCCCCGTCTTCGCACCGCTGTAGCGACCGCTAAGGGTGCCAACATGCCCAACGACACGATAGAGAGGGCCATAAAACGGGGCACCGGGGACATCGAGGGAGTAATCTACAACGAGATATTCTACGAAGGGTACGGACCCGGCGGAAGCGCCGTATACGTAAAGACCCTTACAGATAACAAGAACAGAACCGTTTCCGAAATAAGGAGAATATTCACCAAACACGGCGGAGGACTCGGGGAGAACGGCTGCGTTGCGTGGATGTTCGATCTTAAGGGAAGAATCGCGTTTGCCGAAGACTCGGTTGATGAGGATGCTCTTTTCGATCTGGTAATAGACGCGGGGGCTGACGACGTGCGCACCGAGGACAGCGATATCGTGGTTATAGCACCCACAGAGAACTATGAAATCGTAAAAAAGGCGGTCTCCGACGCCGGAATACAGTACGAATCAGCCGAAGTCACCATGATACCGCAGACAAACGTTAGAATCGAAGGCCGAGACGCCGAACACATGATAAGATTGATGGAAGCGCTTGAAGACAGCGACGATGTCCAGAACGTGTACGCTAACTTCGATATAGACGAGCAGTTACTCGAGGCAATTGGATAAAAACTCCGACACCAGGGTCATGGGAATTGACCCCGGATCAAGATCCTGCGGCTACGGAATCGTAGACGGCGCAGGAAGCCGGTTAAGCTACGTAACCAGTGGAACAATCACTCCTGTGCCCGGAAACTCCGCTTCTGAAAAACTGAATGATATCTATGTCGGAATCCTGAGGGTAATTGACGATTACGCTCCCTCGGTCGTATCAGTCGAGGAGATGTTTTTCGCCAAGAATGCGAGAAGCGCCATAAAACTCGGTCAGTCTAGGGGCATAGCGATCCTGGCGGCGGCGCAGAGAGGAATCCCGGTAAGCGAGTACGCACCCACCAGAGTAAAGCTCGCCCTGACCGGCAGAGGAAGAGCAGGCAAGGAAGAGATGCAGAGAATGCTTTCCTACATGCTCGGAGTCAGCGAATTTCAAAGCACAGACGAGTCAGACGCACTCGCGATCGCGATCTGCCACCTAAGTCTTTCAAAATACGGACTGCCGGACGGCGCTATTGGCAGTGCGGGAAACCGGCGCAGGAAAAAGAGATTCACCGTAAATGATCTATCTGCTTAGAGGCGCAATCGCTTGTAAGGAAATCGGGACCGTAGTCATTGACGTAAACGGGGTCGGTTACGGCGTCACCGTTCCACTTTCGACTTACTATGATCTCGGAGCCGTGGGAGAGGAAATTGAACTCAAAATACATACAAGCCAGAGGGAAAACAGTATTGAACTGTTCGGATTTCTCACCGAAGTGGAGAAAAAACTCTTTGAAAAACTCATCGGCGTTTCCGGCATAGGACCGAAAGCGGCCACGAATGTGCTTTCGAACATTTCCGCCTCAGAACTTGTAAGATCCATAATAAACGGGGACTTGGCGCAGAAAAAAATCCGTGGCATCGGCACCAAAACCGCTACCAAGATAGTAAACGAGCTCAAGGACAAGCTTGATAACCTTGCGGCGGACAAAGAGTCCTCGATATCGAACACCATGCTTAACGACACGATTTCCGCACTACTTAACTTAGGTTACACGAGGGCCGAGGTGGAAAAGAAAACCCCCGAGATCAAAAAAATCATTGAGGTCGCAGGTTCCATAGAGAATGTGCTTCGGGATTCTCTTAAGGTTATAAGAAATTAAATGGCGCAGAACACAAGAAAAAACGTTTCGCCCGAATACACGGAAACAGACGAGCTTACAGATATAAATCTTCGTCCCGCGCTTCTTCGGGACTTTATCGGGCAACCGAGCGTTAAGGAACAGGTCGCCATATTCATCGGCGCCGCCATGGCAAGAGGCGAGGCCTTAGATCACGTGCTTCTCTCCGGTCCCCCGGGACTTGGAAAAACCACTCTCGCCCACATATTCGCAAACGAACTCGGCGTGGGTCTGCACCTCACCTCGGGACCCGTTCTCGAAAGAACCGGAGATCTCGCCTCCATGCTTACCAACCTCGGCGAGAAGGACGTGCTTTTCGTCGATGAAATACACAGGATAAGCAGAGTCGTAGAAGAATATCTTTATTCCGCCATGGAGGATTTCACCATAGACCTCATGATAGGAGAAGGCCCGACGGCAAGATCGGTGAAAATAAACCTCGACAGGTTCACGCTGATAGGAGCAACGACCAGAACGGGGCTCCTCACCTCCCCGTTCCGCTCCCGCTTCGGGGTCGAACTCAGGCTTGACTACTACAGCACAGAAGAGCTCTCAAGCATAGTGAAAAGGTCCTCCGGTATTCTTGGGGTCGAAATAACGGACGAAGGGGCCCGCGAGATGACCTCGAGGGCAAGAGGAACCCCCAGAATAGCCAACAGGCTTCTTAAGAGAGTAAGGGACTACTCCCAGATGAAATCAGACGGGCGGATAACCGAAACCGTGGTCAGGGACGCCCTTTCGATGCTTGAGATAGATTCAAGGGGTCTTGACAACCTCGACAGGGCAATACTTACCTCCATAATCGAAAAATTCGGAGGGGGGCCCGTAGGAATAGAAACTATCTCAGCCGCGGTGAGCGAGGACAAGGACACAATAGAAAACGTCTACGAACCCTTCCTGATAAGAGAAGGGCTAGTGGAAAAAACCCCCAGGGGAAGAAAGGCTACGAAACTCGCCTACAGCCATCTGGGACTCAGCCTGAGCAAAGGTCAGCCGAAACTTCTCTGATCCACGAAAAAACCTGAAAAATTCAGTCAAGCGGGATTTCCCTTATGAATTCATCCCAGTGATTCCCGGAAATGGAGTCTATTATCTTTCTCGGTTCCTTGTAACCTTTCTCCCCGGGAAACAGTTTTCCGTATACCTCGTCCCTCACCTCAAGCCACCTGTCTATCGCCGCGTAGTTTTTGAATTTTACCACGGTTTTGTAGGTCCAAAGCGGCTTTATGGTATGTATTCTCTGTGAATACATCCTGTAATCGTCAACGGTGATGCCCATCTTTTTCATTTCCTGCCAGAAAGGAAAAAGGCGAGTTCTGTATACCCTGAGAAACTCCTCGCGGTTCTCTGGGGCTACAGTATAGAAACTTTCTTCCACCACAATCGTGTATCTGTTCTCCTCCGCGTGAACTGCCGCGGCAGTCACGAGGGAAAAAATCAGGATGAAAATAGCTGAAAAACAGCGCTTTCTCGACATTTTGATCCCTCCATTGAGCGGATTATTCACGGATGTCCGCAAACCCCGCGCGGTCTTTTAATTTTACCTGACAGCAAAGTTATGTTTAATTCCCAAAAACGGGTAAAATAGCGTAGCTAGGGTTTTATGTCTGATTTTCATCAGCAGTTATCTTTTCGCACGGCATCTGGTTATCCGGCCGCCTGCCGCCCGCGACATGGCTTGAGAAATTTACCGACGGAACCGGAATTTCCGAATTTCGCCTAAGCACCCTTTATGAATCTGTTCACGGAAGGAACAAACAACATATTAATGCTGCTTATAAGCACCGGACCTGTGGTCAAGGCCGTGCTTCTGCTTTTAGTTTTCATGTCAGTCCTTTCCTGGGCGATTATCTACACAAAATTCCGTCTTCTAAGAAGTTCTTCCAAGAAATCAACCGCGTTTCTCAACCTTTACCATTCAAACGAAGACATGAGGGCACTTCTCTCCTTCTCGGAGAAAGTAGGTGGCCCGGTTGCGGAGTTGTTCAGGGCAGGCTACGCGGAAGTGGTGAAAACGGAGAAGAAGAAAAGCCGGGGAGAACTCGATCTTAAGGAATCCAGAGACATTTCTTCCCGTTCCGAATCCGTAGACCTTGTGGAAAGAGCGCTTAACAGGGCAATGACCAAAGAAGCTTCAAAGCTGGAGAAGTCCCTGGTTTTCCTCGCAACCACCGGCAGTTCAGCTCCGTTCATAGGGTTGTTCGGAACCGTGTGGGGCATTATGAACTCCTTTATAGGACTTGCGGGAAGCAAGGGGGTTCCCTCGCTTGAGGTCGTGGCTCCAGGAATCGCGGAGGCTCTTATAGCAACCGCCATCGGTCTTGCGGCCGCCATCCCCGCCACAATAGCTTACAACTACTTTGTCAACCGGGTAAGGGCCATGGAGGTGGAAATGGAGCATTTCTGTGCCGGATTTCTTAACACGGCGGAAAGGTATCTAAACAGGTAGCGGGGAATTTCGCCTCATGGCAGCGGGAAAATTCAACACCGGCTGGCGCAGATCAGTCCTCTCAGAGATAAACGTCACTCCCTTTGTTGACGTAATGCTGGTTCTTCTGGTTATTTTCATGGTCACCACCCCGATACTTTATCAGGGAATCAGGGTAAACCTTCCGCAGACGGCATCTTCTAAAATCCCGGTCAAAAACCAGAAACAGATAACTGTGACCGTAACCGGGTCCGGAAATATATTTCTCGAAGACACAAGCTACTCCCTTTCAGAAATCGCCACAGCTCTCGGTAAATTAATGGCGGCGGAGGGAACCACGCCCGAGAGCGGACGGGTTTTTCTCAGAGCGGATAAATCAGTCAAATACGGATTCGTGGTAAAGGTCATAGACGAGATAAAGAAAACCGGTGTTGAAAAACTGAGCCTGATCACGGAATCGAAAAACATAAGGGACAAATAGGCGGACATGCAAAAAGATGAAGGGAGAAAAGAATAATTTTCGCAAAGGGCTTTTTATTTCCCTAGGTCTTCATCTGCTGATTGTCTGTCTGCTTGCTCTTGGGGTCGGAAGGCACGGGCAAGTTTCCCCCGAGCAATCAATAGAGGTGTCACTCTCGACCCAGATTCCGCGCGCCAGCGAGGAAAAATCAGTTGTTAAGGCTCCCAGCCGTCCCAAGAAACCGGAGAAAACCGCAAAGAAAATCAAAAAACCTGCTAAGGAACAAGTAAAACCTCCCCAGAAAAAGAAAAAAGCGGACCCGGTGACGGCGGAAAAAGAAAAAAGCCCGGAACTCCCTACGCCACAAACAAAACCAGACGAGAAGCCGGAAGAACCTCCAGTAGCAAGCGAAGAGACGCCACCGCGCACAGAACCCGAAACGGAAAAGGAAGAAGCGGTCGCCGAGAAAAAAGCTCTTGAGTCCGGGAAAAAAGAAGTGATCAGGAACATCAAAAAGGAATCCGTTTTAAGCAACATCAAGAAAAGTGCCGAACAAGCGTCCGTCGAAACGGCTTCCAAAGAATCCGCCCCGGGAGTCATCTCGCTTGTGCTTGACGTCTATTACAGAACAATATCGAAACGGATACAAAGAAGCCTGGTACTGCCACTTAACATAGATTCCGGTATCCTTCTCGCGGCTCAGGTAAATTTTTACATGAAAGAAACCGGCGAGGTTTACAATGTGGGAATAGAAAGAAGCTCCGGAAACCTGAAGTTCGATTCTTACTGCATAAGGGCCGTAAACGACGCTTCGCCGCTTCCCCCTCCGCCAAGTGAGTTGAGAGAAAGGATAAAGTCGGATTTCTTTGTCATTTCCTGTGAAAGCAAAAAGTGATCGGCATGCGGCTGATACTCGTAAGACACGGAAAAACAGACTGGAACGAGACCGGAAGATGTCAGGGGATAAGTGATGTTCCGCTTAACCCCGCCGGAATAGAACAGGCGGAGAAAGTGGCTTTCTCTCTTAAGGACGAGAGTATCGACCGCATATACTCGAGCAACCTTGTAAGGGCGAAGACGACGGCAGCGAAAATCGCCGCGTACCACTCAATTGACATTGATATGAGGGATGATCTTCGGGAGATGGATCAGGGAATTTTTGAGGGGCTTGATTTCTCCTATATAAGGGAGAAGTATCCCGACGTGCTTGAACACTGGCGCAAAGACCCGGAAACCCTGCAGTTACCAGGCGGAGAGTCATTAAAAGGCGTTCAGCAAAGGGCTCTTGACGCCATAGTAGATATCAAAAGCCGCTTCGAATCGCAGAACATAGTGGTCGTAAGCCACAACATGGTCATAGGGACACTGTTTTGCAGTTTTACCGGAAGCTCCCTTAAAAAATTGCGCGATTACATAGTAGATGAAGCCTCAAAAAGCGTTGTTGAAGTATACGACGGCAGGTTCGTTATAATATCCTTTAACGATATCGATCACCTGGGCCTTCCCGTCGAGTAAGTCAGGCAGCAAAAACTCATGAAGGACGAAATACTGAAAATCATAAAAGAGTCCGTGGATTCGCTCGCGTTACCCGGAAGCCCGATGGGAAACGAGACAGAGTTCGAGGTATCGGTACCGAAAAAAAAGGAATTCGGTGATTTCTCCACGAATGCGGCGCTTGTTATAGGAAGCATGAAGGGCAAAAATCCCCGTGAAGTCGCGCAAGAAATAGTCGAGGCCATAGAGCAGCGCCAGCACGGTTTCATAGAAAGGCTTGATATTGCGGGGCCGGGATTCATAAATTTTTTCGTTAACGAAACCCTGTTCGAATCACAACTTAGAGAGATTCTTCGTCTCGGCGAAAAGTACGGAGCCTCACGCGAGGGCTCCGGGCAGAGAGTGATAGTTGAATTTGTAAGCGCCAATCCTACGGGCTATCTTCATTTCGGCCACGCCCGAAACGCCGTTGTCGGAGACTCGGTGTGCAGAATGCTTTCCTTTTGCGGATACGAAGTAATCAGAGAATTCTACATAAATGACGCGGGCAGGCAGATGGATATGCTCGGCGAGTCGGTATACTCGGCTCTCGCACGGTCCTGCGGACTCGCAAGAGAGCTTCCGGAAGACGGCTATCACGGCGAGTACATCTCAGAACTCGCCGGGGAAATAAAAAAATCGGAAGAATGCCCTCAAGTGCCCGGGGATGAATCGGAAGCTATCGAGTTCTGCAGGGAGTTTGCTTACTCAAGGCTTCTTGAGGAAATAAAAACTGACCTTCTGGACCTGAGGGTGAATTTTGACAACTGGTACAGCGAGAGAATCGAAATACACGGTCGCGGTTCTGAAGAAAGAAAACTGGACAAGACTCTTGCCAAACTCGAGGATCTTGGGACAGTTGAAAGAAAGGAACAGGCACTCTGGTTCAAGGCTTCCCTGTACGGGGACGGCAAGGACTGGGTAATAATAAAAAAAGACGGTGCTCCGACTTACTTTCTATCCGACATAGCCTACCACATGGATAAATATTCAAGAGGATTTTCCAAGTTAATAAACGTCTGGGGAGCCGATCACCACAGCCACGTATTGCGTCTTAAGTCCTCTATGAAGGCTCTCGGCCTTGATGAATCTTCCCTGCATGTGCTCCTTATACAGTTCGTAAGGCTCGTAAGAGAGGGGGTGGAAGTTCCGATGTCGAAAAGAACGGGAGATTTCGTTACCCTCCGCGAAGTGCTCCGCGAGGTTGGGTGTGACGCCACGAGATTCTTCTTGCTCATGAGAAGCTCCGACAGCCACCTTGATTTTGATCTTTCCCTGGCGAAAAAGGAGTCCAGCGAAAATCCCGTTTACTACGTTCAGTACGCAAACGCCAGAATTTCAAGTCTGATGAGGAACTCAGAGGAAGCGGGGATTAGCGCCTCGGAGGAGCATCTTAATCTCCTTTCAAACGACGAGGAACGAAACATAATGAAAATACTTCTCAGATTCCCCGAGGTAGTCCGTTCGGCGGCCGAATCGCTTTCCCCGCACAAAGTGGTTTATTATCTTCAGGAATTGGCGGCCGAGTTCCATTTTTATTACAATAAGACGAGAATTCTGGACTCGGAGAACACCGACATGGCCTCCGCGAGACTCTGCCTAGCACGCTACGTACAGGTGGTAATAGAAAACGGTCTCGGTCTTCTCGGAATAAACGCCCCCAGAAGCATGTAAAATGGCTGAAGAGAAAAAAGAAAAAAATCCCCGGATTCTACGGCTTTCCCTAGTTTTTCTCATTGTTTTCACAATGGTGTTTTCCTTGGGAGTCGTGGTGGGGAAAAAATTCATCCCTGCGGACGAGCCTATCTCGGCGGAGAAATCTCCCGGACTGCTGGAAAAACTGTTTTCGTTTGTCTCGCAAGAGAAAACCCCAAGCGACGAAGCGGAAGAACTGGCCGCTACTCCGGATGAAAAAGACACATCCGCCCGTGACAAGTACCTGTCGGCGATGATCAATCCTGACCATAAATACACCATTCAGGTCAGCTCTTTCCTGAGCAAAAAAGTCGCTAACCGAACCGTGAGATTCTACAAAGACAAGGGATATCCTGCTTTTATAAGGGAGTACTCGCCTTCTGAAATCACAACTTTCTACAGAGTGAGGATAGGAACCTTTCAATCCAAGGAACAGGCACGGGAATACGGAAACGAAATAAAGGGAAAAGAAAGGGATTTCAAGTTCTACGTAACTGTTAACGACTGAACGACAGAGGACAGCCATACGTCGTCTACCCCAATAGACTACAGAGGAAATTACAGGGTATTATCTTTTTATGGAAAACGGCTGGTCAAAACCTAGCTCCGAGGAAGCTGACGAGAGGTCTAAAACCGGGAGAAAACCGGACTCTAGCAAACTTCTCTCAGGCGGGATCAAGTCCTGGTGGGTCTTTCTTATGAAACCCATAGAGGACTTTCTTATAGAAAGGGAGTTTCGCCCCAACGTACTCACCATTACCACCCTGATAGTTTCCGCACTTGCGGGGTGGTTTTTCCATCTGGGCATGATCTTCATAGCTGGAGTTCTGCTGCTGGCCGGCTCGACTTTTGACATTTTCGATGGAAGGGTGGCACGAGCCCAAGGCCTTAATTCACCCAGAGGAGCTTTTTTTGACTCCTGCGTGGACAGGTACTCAGAAGTTCTTATCTACTTGGGTCTTCTGAGCTTTTTCAGAGACACTTTTTTCGTTTATATCGTCTTCCTCATAGTCAGCTGTTCCATGATGGTCAGCTACACAAGGGCCAGGGCCGAGGGGCTTGGAATCGACTGCGAAGTGGGAATAATGCAGAGAGCCGAGAGAGTAGTTTACTTGGGGGTCCTCTCGACGTTTAACTTCCTTGGCAACATAGTTACCTTTCTTATGGGGCTTGGAAACAGGGATTACCTTCTGAAGCTTTCAATCCTCATTCTCTTCGTCTTTTCCTTCTACACCTCAATACAGAGAATGGTTCACGTAATGAGCAAGATGGAGAAAGCCGAAAACGGCGGGACTGACGGGACTGGATGAGTCGCGGACTAGGAGGTTCTCTCCCTTATTCTGCTGGCTTTTTTTGAAAGGCCTCTTAGGTAGTAAAGCTTGGCTCTTCTCACACGGCCTTTTCTTTTTACTTCTATTTTCCCTATAAGGGGGGAATGCAGGGGAAAGATTCTCTCGACACCTATACCGTAGGAAACCTTCCTGACCGTGAAAGTTTCCCTGAAGCCCGAACCCTTTCTGGCTATCACGGTACCTTCAAAAACCTGGATCCTTCTCCTTTCACCTTCCTTGATGTTGTAGTGGACCGATACCGTGTCCCCAGCTCGAAATTCCGGCAGGTCCGTTCTCAGGTGCTTTTTTTCAATTTCTGCTATAATTCCCATTTTATCAATTTTCCTTTTCGCGGGATGTTGAATATACAGAACCTCATGGGGATTGTCAAAATATTAAAAGGGCTTTTTTTCGGTTGCTTCAGGAAGCTTCCCGAGACATCCGTCCCAGCCGGTTTCAGCGGATCAGACTCCGCAGGAAAGCAGTCTGTCAAGCACTATGGCGGCCGCACTTCTCACCGAAAGATGGTTGAATTCACTATAGCCGCTTATGGGTTTCAGCACGTAGTCAGCTGCTTTTATTGTCTCAAGCGTGAGTCCCCATCCCGTACCGAAAAGAATCAGAAAAGGCTCCGTGTTTTCGAATATTTTTTCCCGAAGCACCCGGTAGCCAGTCATGTCGTCTGAAAAGCGGGCGTCAGTAACCACTATCTTCGGTTTTTTCCCTTCGATTTCCTCTATCTGCTCGACGGCCTCCTCAATAGTACTCATTATGGTTATGATCCCGAAAGCCTTGCTTTTGGTCTCGTTAAAACTCCTTCCCTCTCCCTCGATCCAGTGATCGACGAGTCTGCCCGCAAGGCGGCGCTGCTCTTCGACAGGGTTTATCAGATAGAATTTTTTGACTCCGTATGTAGTGGCGTCCCTTGATATGTCGTGCGCGTCTATGCTCTTAAATGCAGTCGAGATGACTTCAAGACGGTTATTATACGCCGGGTAATGCACAAGGGCTATGTAAACCCTAAAATCCGGAGAATTGCCGACCTTGAGTTCCTTTAGGAAAGCGTCTTCTTCCTTGGAAAGTTGGGCGTCGTCAAGGGAAGCGGGGTTGTGGATGAAAGTACTTTTTATGCTCTCCTGCCTCCTCCATTTCCTTATTTTCTCGTGGTCCCCTGAAAGAAGCAGTTCGGGGACTTTCTTTCCTCTGTATGTTCGCGGCTTCGTATACTGAGGATACTCAAGAAGCCCGTTTGTAAGAGACTCAGAGGAAAGAGACTCAGTGTTTCCGAGAACCCCTGGAAGGTATCTTGATACGGCATCCACTATCAGGGAACATGCGTATTCTCCCCCGGAATTTATGTATTTCCCGGTTGATATCTTCATATCAACGTATAGTTCGCTCACCCTGTCATCCACACCTTCGTACCGACCGCAGAGGATTATCAGCTGCTCAAACCCGCAAAGTTCTTGCGCCTTGCGGTCATCAAATTCCTCTCCCTTGGGAGTCGTCAGAATTACGGCGGAGCGAAGCCCCTTTTCTCTTATACGACCGATGGCATTCCCTATCGGTCCCGGGGTCATAAGCATTCCGCTCCCCCCTCCGTACGGAGTATCATCAGTTTTTCCATGCTTCTCCGCTGAATAAGTTCTCAGGTCGTGGACGTTTATCTCCACGGCCTTGTTTTCAACGGCCCTGCTTATTACTCCGAATGAAAAAACGGAATCAAAAAAACCGGGAAAGATTGTCACTATGTCAAACTTCATCGCAGTATCACCGGAATTACTCGAGGAGCCCCTCTACTGGTTCCACGGTGATCATCGAACCGTCAAGGTCCACCGCGGTCACGAACCTTTTGACAAACGGAACCAGGAATTCCCGCCCCTGTTCCGGACTTTTTATCACGAGAATGTCGTGTCCACCCGTATCGATAAGATCCCTTACCTCTCCAATATTATCTCCGTGGGAGGTGCGGACCCGAAGCCCGATGAGGTCAGTCCAGTAATATTCATCTTCTCCCGGGGGGTGTAAATCGTTTTTTTCGAGCAGAACATGGAGATTCTTAAGTGCGTCGGCAGCCTCGGGGGTATCGATGTCCTTTAGCTTAACAATTGCGACGTTTTTCTGGATTTTTATCTGGGACAGAGTGAATCTTCGGGGTTCTTCCTGATCGGGAATTTCTACATAGATTTTTCCTACCCCGGAGAGGGTTTCGGGATGCCCGCCGAAGGCGAACACTTTCACTTCACCGTAAAGACCATGTCTTTTGGTTATCTTCCCGTAGAGAACAAGGGTTTGTTTCGCGCTTTCCGGCAATGCTATTCAAGGATCTCCAGGACGGCGCGTTTTTTCATTTTTGCGGCCGAGGCGCTCAATATGCTGCGAATCGCCTTTGCGGTTCTCCCCTGTTTTCCGATTACCTTCCCCAAGTCTTCGGAGGCTACTCTAAGCTCAATAACCGTAGTTTTCTCGCCCGCCACCTCTGTCACCTGAACCTCCTCGGGGTTGTCGACAATGGATTTAGCCATGAATTCGACAAACTCTTTGAGCTGACTCATAGGAGCATCCCTCCTGAAACTATAATCTTTGTGTATGAATTTTCACGTGGAAGAAAATGTGCTACGTAACCTGCGATATGAGCTTGCTTACCCTGTTGGTTGCCTTGGCGCCGTTATCCATCCACGCTTTCACTCTTTCCATGTCTACCTTGAGTTCGTGAGGTTTTTTCCGCGGGTCGTAATGTCCCAGTATTTCAAGAAACTTTCCGTCGCGCGGGGAACGGACATCCGCAGCGACTATCCTGTAAAACGGCCTCTTCTTAGATCCCATCCTGCTCAATCTTATCTTGACCAAACTACTGTTACCTCCTGAAGTCGGGGTTAAAGATATGTTCCCGTCATCTGAATTTCGTCATTCTTTTTGCTAGTTTACCCATTTTCCCCATGTTTTTCATCATGTTTCGCATCTGTATGTAGTTTTTTACCATGCGGTTCACATCAGGCACCGTAGTTCCGCTTCCCTTGGCGATTCTTTTTCTGCGACTGCCGTTTAGAATAGCATGATTCCTTCTTTCGGACATCGTCATGGAATTGATTATCGCAAGGCTCTTTTTTATCTCATCCTCCGCCTTCGCCATCGCTTCAGGGTTATCGGTAACCTTTTTCATCCCCGGGACCATGTGGGCTATGCTTTCTATTGAGCCGAGCTTGCTCATGGCCAGTATCGATTCCCTGTAATCTTCGAGGGAGAACTGCTTTTTCGATATTCTCTCCGCGAGTTTTTTCGTCCTTTCCTCTTCAAAGGCATCCTCCGCCTTTTCTATGAGGCTGAGGACATCTCCCATTCCCAAGATTCTCGAAGCTATTCTCTCGGGGTGAAAAACCTCAAGCGCGTCGGCTTTCTCTCCCGTTCCGAAAAACTTTATAGGCTTGCCGGTGGTGGCCTTTATCGAAAGGGCCGCCCCTCCCCTCGCGTCCGCATCCATCTTCGTGAGAATTACGCCGTCGAGATCAACGGCGTCATCAAAACTCTGCGAAACGTTCACGGCATCCTGTCCCGTCATCGAGTCGGCAACAAGGAGGATTTCATGGGGATTTACCTTCTTCTTTATGCTTCCCAGTTCATCCATTAGCTCGCGGTCAAGATGAAGGCGTCCGGCCGTGTCTATGATCACCGCGTCCGCCCCATGTTTCGCCGAGGCAGAGACCGCATCCGCGCACACGTCCACGGGGTCAGAACCGGCCACGGTATCGTAGACGCTTACGTCTATTTTTTCTCCGAGCACCTTGAGCTGCTCTATCGCGGCAGGACGGTAGATATCGGCGGGAACCAGAAGCGGGGTCTTGCCATAGCGTTCCTTGAGAAACTTGGCAAGCTTCGACGCCGTGGTGGTTTTTCCCGAACCCTGAAGCCCAACCAGCATTATTATCACGGGCGGCGCGACGTTTAAATTCAGGGGCTCGTTTTCTCTCCCCAGAATGCCGGTAAGTTCTTCTTTGACTATCTTTACGAACTGCTGTCCCGGGTTGAGACTCTTTTCGACTTCCCGGCCCAGTGCTCTTTCCTTGACAAGCTCGGTGAACTGGCGGACCACCCTGAAATTGACATCCGCTTCAAGAAGGCTGAGACGCACTTCGCGAAGTGCGTCCTCTATGTTCTTTTCGCTGAGTTTTCCGTAGCCCCCTATTCTCTTGAGGGTGGTGCCGAGTTTTTTCGAGATTCCTTCAAACATCGCTTCGCTGAGCTCTGGTTCCAAGATCCTGAGGGTCACGACTGCAATTTATATAATACCGGAATTAAGAAATACAATCTTTCCGCAATTAAGGCAATAAGGGATTCGAGAGCCTGCACTGACACAGTGGCAAAGTTCACTTGACTTGACTGGGGGGGGGTGAGAGCATATATTTATTGTTGATTGGAGTTTAACTGGAATATAAAGGTATTTTTAGAAGTGCCTTTTATTCCGTTCTTTGAAACTTGAAAACTCAAAAAAAGCGACAACTCCCCTGACATCTAGGGTGCTTGGAAAGGGTGAAAATTCCGGAGCAGGCGCACAAGTACCCAGGGCAACTCTCAGG
>JAPPFE010000041.1 GCA_028823955.1 Candidatus Dadabacteria bacterium | reverse complement strand
AAACAAAAAGCCGGGAGGTTAAAGATAACTTCGTGTCGGGAATCGAACTTATAAAAAGGGCAGGAGAATTCGGGCAAAGGACCGCGGTTGAGGACCGGACGGGAAATTTCACTTACGCCGACTTGCTTCGTGTCTCGCGCTTTGCGGCGCTTAACCTTCTTGGCGACGAGAAAGATCTTGAGGAAAAAAGGGTTGCGTTTTTAGTTCCCCCAGAGTTCGAATACGTGGCGCTTAAGCTAGGCGTATGGATGGCGGGAGGAGTGTCGGTTCCCTTGGGCACCGCTCATTCTCCGAGAGAGATAAAGTACGTCATAGAGGACTCCTGCGCAGAGACGGTGGTTTTTCACCCGGACCTCGCTCAAAAACTCGAAGGGGTTTTATCCGATACCGACGTGCGGTTCCAGAAGCTTCCGGAAGTTTTGCAGCCTGCCCGAGGAGAACTTCCCGGGATTTCCGAAGAGAGAAGGGCAATGATCATATACACAAGCGGCACTACCTCTAAACCCAAGGGAGTAGTCTCAACACATCTCGGCATAAAAGCCCAGATAAACAGCATGACGGAGGCGTGGGAGTGGACCCCTGAAGATTCGATACTCAACGTCCTGCCTCTCCACCATCTCCATGGAATACTGAATGTCGTTCTCTGCTGCCTGTGGTCCGGTGCCAGATGCGTGATGATGGACGGGTTCAATGCGCAGCGAGTATGGAAGAGGCTCGAAAAGAAAGACCTGACCCTTTTTATGGCCGTTCCCACTATTTATTCCAAACTGATAGATCTCTGGGATGATTTTTCCGTTGCGGAGAGAAGACGCATGAGAGATTGTCTTTTGGGCTTTCGTCTCATGGTTTCCGGCTCCGCGGCTCTTCCCGTGTCCGTTCTTGAAAAATGGAAAGAGATAAGCGGGCAGATGCTTCTTGAGAGATATGGAATGACCGAGATAGGAATGGCTCTTTCGAATCCTTACAGAGGCGAAAGGTTGCCGGGATGCGTGGGCTTCGCAATGCCTGGGGTCGAGGTGGGGATTTTCGACGAGAACGACAGGCTGGTGGGTGTTGGAGGGCAGGGGGAAATCAGGGTAAAGGGAGAAGGCGTGTTTCTCGAATACTGGGGAAAACCGCGGGAGACGGAAAGTGCGTTTTGTGACGGATGGTTCAAAACCGGAGACATCGCATTTTTAGAGCGCGGAGGTTCCTACAGGATACTCGGGCGGGAATCCGTGGACATAATAAAGTCAGGTGGATACAAGATATCCGCCCTCGAGATTGAGGAAGTGCTGATGGAGCATCCGCTTATCATGGAGTGTGCGGTGGTAGGGGTCGCCGACCCGAGCTGGGGAGAGAGGGTAGGGGTGGCTCTCATGTTAAGTGAGGGTGCCTCGATTGACCTTGAAGAGCTTCGCGACTGGGCTTCCGACAAACTTGCTCGGTACAAGCTTCCGACCCGGCTTCTGCTACTTTCCTCGCTCCCGAGAAACTCAATGGGAAAGGTAGCCAAAAATCGCATTAAGCAGTCTTTTCAAAATAGTTTATAATTTTTTTGTAATCCGAGGTCAGTCTTTTTTTTGGTTTTAAGGATAAAGCGGAGAGAAACATGAACCGGGCTGAGAACTTACCCATGCCCTCAAACGGCAGTATACGTTACGGTCCCGACATGAAAGTCCTTATCGTCGGTGCCGGTGTTGCAGGACTTACGCTCTGCGGGCTTCTCGAGCAGCGGGGCTTTCATCCTACCCTTGTGGAGAGGGCTCCAAGGTTCGGGGATGTGGGATACGTGATAGTGGTCTGGCCCTCAGGAAGCAGGATACTCAAGGGGCTCGGTCTTTACGAACTGCTCAGGGAGCGGGGCTGCGCTTTTACCGATTACAACATTTCCAACTACAGAGGCAAGGTTATAAACAGCTACACGATTGATTCCGTGGTTGAGAAGTACGGCCCTATAATAAGTATTTACCGTCCTGATCTGATAGACATACTCCTAGGGGCGGTAAGCGATGATTCGATCAGGATGGACACCACCGTTGTTTCCCTCGAGGACACTGGGGACGGAGTTAAGACGGTATTCAGCGACGGGAGCACGGGGACCTATGATCTCGTTATAGGATGTGACGGGATAAGGTCAAGAGTTCGAAAAGAGATCTTCGGCGACATACCGCTTCGCTACAGTGGCATGTCCGGGTGGGGCTTCTGGGTCAACCCGGACTTCTGCAAAAGCGAAGGGATCATAGAGTACTGGGGGAAGGGGAAGTTTCTCGGGATGTGGCCGACACGCGGACGTCTTGCCATTTTCACTAGTGTGAGAAGAGAATCCGGCATCCGGGACAGCGTTGATACGAGAATAGATAGCATCCGTCGGAGTTTCGCCGAGTTCGGAGGCGTAGTGCCGGAAATCCTGCGCAGTCTTGATGATCCCCGCAATATTTACTATGACGAGTACAACGACCTCAGAATGAATAGCTGGTCGCGAGGAAGAGTGGTGCTTGTCGGAGATTCGGTTCACGCGATACTGCCGAATGCCGGCGCCGGCGTATCAATGGCGATGGAATCGGCGGCCGTTTTGGCCGAGGAACTTTGCAGAACCGATTCAGTGAACCTTGTTCACGCCTTCTGGCAGTATGAGTCAAGAAGAAAGGGAAGGGTGAACAAAGTTCAGAACCAGTCAAGGATCATGGGGAAATTCATATACACCGAAAGCGGTGTTCTCTCGTCTATTCGTGATTATATTGTGAGGGTATATTCGAGTAGACAGCTTTTCAGGTACTGGGACAGCATGCTGAAAGATCCCCTTTGAGATCAGTGTTCCCGGTTTAAAAATTTTTTTGATTCCGGAGCGTAACTTTAATGAAATCATTCAAACATCTGCTTTTTTTCTTCGTCTTGACGGCGATTCTCTCGTTTCCTCTATCAGAAGCCCTTTCCCATGATTTCTCCGAGTCCATCTCGGCTACGGTAAAGCGTCTTACCCCTTCGGTCGTTAATATAAGCACGACAAACGTAATAAAAACTTCGCCGTATCAGGATGAGTACTTCAAGAAATTTTTCGAAAAGTTTTTCTCCGACCAGATGCCGGGGAGGGAGTTCAGGAACAAGGGACTGGGTTCCGGCTTCATAATGAGTTCCGACGGCTACATAATTACTAACAACCATGTAGTGAGAAGAGCCGAGGAGATCGAGGTGATACTCGAAGGCGGCAAAAAATACACTGCCAAGATAGTCGGCACCGATCCCGTGACGGATCTTGCCCTGCTGAAAATCGATCCGGAAGAGCCTCTTCCCGCTGTGGAGATGGGCGATTCCTCTGCCCTTGCCATAGGAGACTCGGTGTTCGCCATCGGAAACCCTTTCGGCCTAGGTCACACGGTCACCGCCGGGATAGTCAGTGCGAAGGGAAGGGCTCTTGGAATCGGGCGGTACGACAACTTCATTCAGACCGATGCGGCTATTAACCCTGGAAACAGCGGTGGGCCGCTTTTTGACTATGAGGGCAAGGTGGTAGGCGTGAACACCGCGGTCATGGCCCGCGGCCAAGGCCTCGGTTTCGCCATACCGATAAACATGACGAAGACTGTCGTTGAGCATCTCAAGGTTCATGGAAAGGTCATCAGGGGTTGGCTTGGGATAATGATTCAGGACATAACCCCAGAAATTTCCGAGGCCCTCGGGATCAACCGCGACAAGGGAGGGCTCGTATCCGAGGTCAAGGAAAGAAGTCCGGCGGACAAGGCGGGCATCAGAAGGGGAGACGTTATTGTTTCCGTGGGGAGCGAGAAAATTCCGGACGCCGCTACGCTTGCAAGGAAACTGGCGCTTACCAAGCCCGGGGTTGATACGAAATTCGTGGTGCTTCGAGACGGGAAGGAGAAGATCTTTACCATAAAGCTTATCGAACATCCCGAGAACGAGAAAATCGAGGAATCTCCCGATAAGCTGAAAACGGAGGAGGCACTCGGCATTGAAGTGAGCGAGATAACCGAGCAACTCAGAAACCGGTTCCAGATCAAGACCTCGGGCGGAGTCATTATCGCAAGAGTTGCACGCGGGAGCCTCGCCTCCGAAGCAGGGTTTCTCCCGGGCGATGTGATAGTGGAGGTAAACGGAGATGCAGTTGGCGGACTCGATGAATACCATGGAGTGCTTGAGAAGCACGATTCTAGCGGAACCCTGCTTTTTCTTATCGAACGCAAGGGAAGGACAATATATCTTGGCGTAAAGATGGGGCGCGAGTGATGATAGAGGAAAAACTCGCAGAACTTGGAATAGGGCTTGCAGAGGAAGTTCCGGCCTTGGGAAGCTACGTTCCCGCTACAGTGTCGGGCAATCTGATTTTTGTATCAGGTCAGCTTCCCGTTGAAAAAGGAAAGCTTCTTTTCATGGGCAAGGTGGGATCCGATCTTACGGTTGGAGATGGCTACGAAGCGGCCAGACTCGCGGCGATAAATGGCCTTTCCGTGATCAGTCATACCTTGGAAAATCTTCGCCAGCTAAGCAGGATCGTGAAAGTGACGGGTTACGTGGCAAGCGCCCCCGGATTTACGGAACAGCACAAGGTGGTTAACGGCGCCTCAGAGCTTTTTTCCGACATACTCTCTGAGAACGGACGCCACGCGAGGGTTGCGGTAGGGGTTCCCGCACTTCCGATGGATTCCCCGGTGGAAATTGAAATCATAGCCGAGTTCTCACACGGCTACGATTTCTGAGAAAACTGGGGGTTTTGCCCTGATGTTTCCCATATATCTTTATTCAGACAGTCCTTCGCAATCGCTCGTCATGCGGGGCGTGACGGATTTTCTCACGGATCTGGGTCTCTCGGTTGAGTTTCGCGGGGACTTCCTGAGCTATCTCTCGCTTGCGGCCGAGGAGGTGGCTGAACTTGAATCCTTTCTCTCAAAGGCTAGGGTTTTTGACATTGAAACGCCTGTTGACTTCTTCGAAACTCATCTGCCGTCCGAACCGTTTGAAAAGGAGCTTTATGACGGTTTCTGGGTTCAGAGAATATTCTCGAGATTTTTTCTTAGAAAACATCCCGGCGAACTTGCGAAATCGGGTTTTCACGCGGTTATCACGGGCAGGCTGCTTGGTACCTACGGATCCCGGAGATACCACGCCAGGGTTATAATCTCGGGATTTCCATCCTTTATTTCAACCTCGGGACTGGTGGAAGGTCCGGCAAGGCCCAGGGAGTATTATTTTCTCAAGGCGGAGTTTACCCGTTCGGGAAAGAATCTCTCAGAGCTTGACGAGGCGTTTCGGGGAAAGTTCGTTGATTACGAAGACGAGAGGATAACTAAGATAACAGGCCCCTACATACTTCAGCCTCTTCTGCACCATTTCTCCGGGAAGGAATTCTGCCAAAACGGCAGATGCGCACTTTTTAACTCCCACTGGCAGAAAGAAGTTCTCGATATACAGCACTCGGGCTTTTTATGCACCGAGTGCGAGAGCGAAATAAGGAAAATAGGAAAAAGGCGGTAGAAGCTGCGCCCCGCTACGCTGTAATGAACAGGAAACCGTCCCGGTTTCTAATCCATTTCATCAAGTATGTTTATAGCCACTTGGGCTACCTTTTTCCCGGAAAGCAGCATACCGCCGAAAGTGGGCCCCATCCTCGGAAGCCCGAAGGTGGTGTTAACCGCCATTCCGCACGCGAGCAGGCCGGGATGTACTTCTCCAGTGTATTCAACGAGTGCTTCTTCCGATTTCTCGACCCACATCGATCCGTGACCCGGAAGCTTTCTGTAAAGGCCCTGCTGAGAGAGTCTGGAAACGCAGTAGGCGTCGTGCCCTGTGGCATCTATTACCAGTTTTGATTCTATTGCTACGGGGTCAAGGCAAGTTATTTCCTTGGGCATGTTTGCGATGGGCGTCCAGTTGATCACTATCCCCGCGACTCTTCCGTTTTCCCTGTAAACCAGATCGTCAAACAGCGTCATGTTCCTCACTTTCGCCCCGGCCTCACACGCAGTCGCTATCAGCTTCGAACAGGCGTAAGGACCGTCGGCGACGAAAAGTCCTTCTGTGACCTCTTCATACGGCACTTCAATCTCGTCAAGAACTGTTTGCCCCGGGGCGCGTACGGTGACCTTGTTCATCAGGTATCCGCCGATCCAGAACCCTCCTCCTAGGTAATTCATTCTTTCAACGAGCAGAACCTTGTACTTTCTTTTCGCTATGTCCTTTGCCGCCACGAGCCCGCTCGGCCCCGCCCCGACGATTATGACGTCGCTTGTAATGTATTCGCTGAATTCATTCGAGAATCCTTCAACGATGGCCCTGGTGACCTCTTTTTCTCCTATCGGTGCGAACTGGGGGGTTTTTAAACTGTCTGACATGTGATTTTCCTCCGGAAAATGTCAATAAGGTTCTGCTTTTTACTCCTGTTCTTCTTCCTTCACGACGTTCACTGTTACCTGCTGTGTTACGTCCGTGTGGAGTTTAAGTGCAACTGTGTATGTTCCAAGTTCCTTTAAAGTTCCGTCAAGCAGTATGTCCCTTCTTGAGATCTCGAATCCTTTTTCCTCGAGCGCGTCGGAAATGTTCTGCGAGGTAACTGACCCGAACAACCTATCTCCCTCCCCGGCTTTGGCGGATATGGAGATTTCAAGACCTTTGAGTTTTTCGGCAAGAGTTTTGGCATTCTCAAGGATTTCGGTTTTGCGCAGTCTTATGGCTTCTATCTTGCTTTTCCAAGCCTTAAGGTTCGATTCGGTTGCCTTTACAGCGAGCTTGCGGGGAAAAAGATAGTTCCTCGCCATCCCGTTTTTCACTTCTTTTACGTCTCCGACGACTCCTACGTTTTCCACATCGGAAATCAGAATTACTTTCATTGTTTACCTCCGCGCATCGGTTAAGCGGTATCCGGGAATCACTTGTGGGTTACCGTATACGGCAAAAGCGCCATGAAGCGGGCTCTCTTTATAGCAATCGCCACCTTTCTCTGCTCCTGCCTGGAGAGCCCTGTGTTTCTCCTAGGCAGTATTTTTTTTCTCTCAGTTATGAACTGCGAGAGAAGCTCCGTGTCCTTGTAATCTATCTGCTTGCCTTCCTTGGCAAGATCTCTGGGTTTCTTTCTGCGCGAGTAAAACCTTCTTCCGCCTCCCCCTCCCATTGGTCTTCTGCTCATGACTGGTCGCCTCCTTGGGTCTTTTCTTCGTCCCCCTGGGGCTGTTCTACATCTCCTTGGGGCGGTTCTTCGCTTTCCTGAACCTGTTCAGCAGCTTCCTGTGGCTGTCCTTCGTCTCCCTGAACCTGTTCAGCGGCTTCCTGTGGAGGCTCACCGTTGCCTTCGGCCTGACTTTCAGACTCTGAGGAAGGGGACTGAAAAGCGCTCTGATCCTCTTGCTCGGATGGTTGCGGAGGAACGTTCATCCCACCGCCCGCAGTTTTCTGTTCCTCCTCGATGTACTTTACGGTCATGAACCGCAGAACATTGTTTTTCGAGAGGTTAAAGTATCTTTCTATGTCTGTTACGGCCTTGGATTCAGCCGCGTAAACGGCTATGTAGTAGGTGCCTCTAGTGTAATTTTCTATTCTGTACGCGAGATCCCTTTCAGCCCATTTTTCGGATTTTATCATCTCCCCGCCGTTTCCGGCAACGCTCTGCTCGACCCTGTTCTGGATCGTAAGAAGGTCTTCGGGGGATATATCTGGTCTTACGAGATAAAGCGTTTCGTACTTCTTCGGCTCTATAGCCATCCTTACTGCCTCCTGTCTTGGTCTTAGGCCCCTGACGCTTTGAAGTCAGGAGCAACAGAAAAAACTATTATACTGATTTTCGGGGACTGTGTAAATAAACGGGCTGGGGGGTGTAGAAAGTAAATTGACCGGTTTTTGAATTTTTTAGTTGTCCGGTTTTTGTTTTTTTCTTTTTCTTTATCT
>JAPPFE010000011.1 GCA_028823955.1 Candidatus Dadabacteria bacterium | reverse complement strand
AGACATCTTTACCCTCGGAGGGGGACACATAAACCCTGTCTACAGGGCCTGTACGGATCTTGGCATAAGGCTTGTCGACACCCATCATGAACAGGGGGCCGCGATGGCGGCGGATGCTTACGGAAGACTCAGAAGAGTGCCTGGGATATGCCTTGTGACGGCGGGTCCCGGACTTACAAACGCCCTCACGGGGGTATCGGGCTCTTACCTTGCCAATTCTCCCATGATCCTGATTTCGGGACGTTCGGGGATCGAGGAGAACGACAGGATGTCCCTTCAGGAGATAGACCAGGAAGCAATCGTAAGGCCCGTTACGAAGTGGGCGAGAACGGTTTACGAAGTCGGAAGACTCGAAGAGTACGTTTCGGCTGCCTACGGGGCCGCGATCTCTGCCAGGCCGGGGCCTGCGTACCTTGGAATGTCCTACGAGGTCCTTTACCCCAGTTGCGATGAAAAGGAGACTTCACCCGCAAGGGCTCCCGTTCCGGACACGGACTGCGAACCGCCCGAGCACAAAATCTCGGAATTTTTCCGGTTGCTTTCCGACTCGAAGAGACCCGTTGTGATTGTCGGAAGCGGCGGCTGGTACTCGGGTGCGGAGCAAAGCATTTTGGAATTCGCGGAAAGACTTGGAGCGCCTTTTTTCACTCTTAACATGGGAAGAGGGATCCTGCCGGACAACCACAAATGCTGCTTCGGGGTGGCATCACCTGCAAGTCCTGGGGGATTCAGGGAGATAAGCGCAAACGCGGACCTTGTGATTCTTCTTGGGATAAGGCTTAGCATCTACGCCGGGTTCGGAAATACAATAAACCCCGAGGCCAAAACGGTCCAGGTGGATATCTATCCCGAGGAGATCGGGAGAAACCGCCCGGCCGATCTCGGGATAGTCTGCGATCTAGATTCTTTTCTCGCGAAGGCGAATCTTTACGCCCGGGAAAACAAGAGAAGCTTCGATTTTCGTTCCTGGATGAAGGATGCCCGCTCCTCAAGGTCCCGCGCCCGCGCGGCGTTTCGCCGGACCGTTTCCAAATCGAAGGGAATCCACCCGGCTACGGTAGCAAAAACTGTTTCGGATTACTTGGGGGGAGGGGGAATAATCGCGGTTGACGGCGGAGACTGCCAGTCATGGACAGACCTTTCATCCGAAGTAAGAACCCCTGGGCATTACCTTAAGGGAGGCCCGCTTGGATGCATGGGCGTCGGAGTGCCTTTTGCCCTCGGGGCAAAGGTCGCTTTTCCCGAAAAGCCCGTGGTGCTCGTGACCGGAGATGGAGCCGTGGCCATGAATTTCATGGAGATGGAAACCGCGGTGAGACACTCTATCCCGTTTGTGGTTGTGGTCTGCAACGATTCCGCGTGGGGAATGACCAAGCATCAGATAGAGATAACCTATCCTGACGCGGGGGTGACCCAGGGAGTGGACCTCGGTTTTGTTGATTTTCACGAAATAATAAAAGCAATGGGCGGGTACGGGGAGAAGATAGAGGATATAAAAGACCTGACCCCAGGCTTGGAAAGGGCTTTTTCCTCGGGACTCCCTTCAGTGATCAACGTGAGAACCGACCCTGATGCGGTAAGCGGCGCAACGCGGGTGATCACGGAGATGATGATGAGGGCGATGGACTGAAGTTTCCTTTCGAGGGGCTTTGCAGTCAGTCGTTTTTAAGCACGGCCAGAAAAGCTTCCTGCGGTATCTCCACCCTTCCTACCTGCTTCATCCTCTTTTTTCCCTCTTTCTGTTTCTCAAGAAGTTTTCTTTTTCTGGTGACGTCTCCCCCGTAGCACTTCGAAGTAACGTCCTTCCTCATCGCCTTTACGGATTCGCGGGCTATGACCCTGCTTCCGATTGCGGCCTGTATGGCTACCTCGTAGAGCTGGCGGGGTATAAGCGACCGGAGTTTTCCTATAAGTCCTCTCCCCCTCTCGTAGGCCTTGTCCTTGTGGGAGATTATCGAGAGCGCATCGACTATGTTTCCGTTAACTAGGATATCGAGCTTTATGAGGTCTGAGTCCTTGTATCCGGCGGGTTCGTAATCCATCGAGGCGTAGCCCTTGGTGACGGATTTTAGATTGTCGTAAAAATCGTAGACTATTTCTGCGAGGGGAAGTTCGTATTCGATTATGGCCCTGTTTTCAGTCACGTAGCTTAGGTTCCTCTGTATGCCCCTTCTTTTCTCGCAGAGCTCGAATATCTGCCCCAGATAATCCGAAGGGGTGTGAACGGAGACGTACACGTACGGTTCCTGGAGCCGGGCCGAGCGGTCGCCGGTCGGAAGCTCGCTGGGATTGTCGACGTACACCTCCCTTCCTCCCGGATAGACGGCCTTGTAAATGACGGTCGGCGCGGTAGTTATGAGATTTACCTCGAATTCCCTCTCCACCCTCTCCCGCACGATTTCCATATGTAGCAGCCCGAGGAAGCCGCAGCGGAAACCGAACCCAAGCGCCAATGACGTCTCGGGCTCGTAAACAAGTGACGAGTCATTGAGCTTGAGCTTCTCGAGCCCTTCCTTGAGCCTGTCGTAATCTCCCGTGTCGATGGGGTAGAGCCCGCTGAAGACCATGGGCTTTATGACCTTGAATCCCTCGAGGGGGTTTTTGATGGGGGAATCGGCATCCGTTATCGTGTCACCGACTCCAGCTTCCCCGATTTCCTTTATGGAGGCGGTTATGAATCCGACCTGTCCCGTCGTGAGCTGCTCAAGTTCCTCTGCCTGCGGAGCAAACGCACCTATCTTCCGCACTTCGTATTTTTTGCCAGTTGCCATGAGCTTGATTCTCATGCCAAGTCTTACCGTTCCCTCGTATATCCTCACCAGCATCACGACGCCCTGGTATGAGTCGAACCAGCTGTCGAATATGAGCGCTTTGAGCCTCGAGTCCTCGGGGCTCTTAGGCGGCGGTACGAGCGCCACGATCGATTCCAGTATCTCCTTCGTGCCGGTTCCGTCCTTGGCGCTTGCCAAAACGGCGTCCTCGGTGGAGATTCCGACTATATCCTCTATTTCTTTTTTCACTCTCTCGGGTTCGGCGGAAGGCAGGTCTATCTTGTTTATGACGGGTATCATCTCAAGCCCTGAATCAGCGGCCAGGTAAGCGTGGGCAAGCGTCTGGGCCTCAACTCCCTGGGAGGCGTCAACCACAAGCAGTGCTCCCTCGCACGCTATGAGGCTCCGCGAAACCTCGTAGCTGAAATCGACGTGCCCGGGGGTGTCTATCAGGTTGAACTCATAGGTTCTGCCGTCATCGGCTTTGTACTTCAGCCTTACCGCCTGGGCCTTTATGGTTATTCCCCTCTCCCTTTCTATTTCCATGTTGTCGAGGAATTGCTCGGTTTTCTCGCGTTCGCTGAGGGTGCCCGTGAACTCAAGAAGCCTGTCGGCAAGAGTTGATTTGCCGTGATCGACGTGAGCTATTATGGAGAAATTTCGAATTAGGTCCGTTTCCATGATCAGGCTGAAAGTATAAAGCAATGTCTTTATGTTTCAAACGGCGTGAAGGTTCATGTGCCTGAATGAAACCTGATCGTCCGCACTTGCTCCGCGGTGGTTTTTCTTAGGATTTGCAAGGAACTGTCATTACTTCTAAATTTTCCGTTTTCCTGAAATATTACGGTTTAAACTATGCTGTGTTCTGTGTTATAATCAAAAATCTGCATTATTAAGTTATGGAGGATTAAGATGAGAAAAGGAATTATTGCGGGGCTTGCCGTGCTGCTCGTCGCAGGTTTGCTAAGTCCCTTGACGCACGCCTTTGAACTCGAAAAGCTCGTAGTGCTCGGAAGCCGTTTTGAGGAACGCAGCGTTTCAGACTCCCCCGTTCCCGTTGACGTCATAACCGAAGAGGAGATCGTCGCGACGGGCCAGACCGAGGTAGGAAGGATTATTCAGGAGCTCATACCGTCTTTTAATTTCTCGAGCTCGACCATAAGCGACGGAACAGACTCTCTTCGTCCCGCCACGCTTCGGGGCCTTGGGCCTGATCAGGTTCTGGTGCTTGTTAACGGAAAGCGCCGCCATAAAAGCGCTCTGATACACGTAAACACCTCCGTGGGTCGCGGTACCGCTGGTGTTGACATGAACACGATTCCCGTAAGTGCCATAAAGAGAATCGAGGTGCTGAGGGACGGTGCTTCAGCGCAGTACGGTTCAGATGCTATATCCGGTGTTATAAACATAGTCCTTAAGGACGGCTACGACGGCAAGATAACGGCGACTGCCGGACAGCTTTACGAAGGAGACGGAGAAACTCTTGTGGCGAGCATAAACAAGGGTTTTTCGCTTGGTGGGGAAAGCGTAGTTAATGCGACCCTTGAAGTAAGGGACAGAAGTAAATCCAACAGGGCCGGGGTAATGGGAGATATCCAGTATCCGGGCAGTGAATGTCTTGATGCGGATGGAAATGCGGCCCCGTGCGGAAGCCTGAGTGGTCCCCGGACGCTTTCAGCCAACAGTGTAAACGATCCCGAGCGCGTTTTTGACAGGGACAGGTTCAGAGTGGGTGACGCAGATTCCACGCACGTAAGCTTCGTGCTCAACATGAGAGCGCCGGTGGACCTGATGGACGGTGAGATTTACAGCTTCTTTGACCTGTCGAAGAGGGAAAACGAGAGCGGAGGTTTTTACAGAAGGGCGAATCAGCTTGACAGAAACCCTGCCGGATCAGCTTATCCGGATGGTTTTCTTCCTCTTATCAACACCAGCATAAATGATATCGCGTTCGGTGCGGGTTTTGAGGGAAACCTTACCGACAGCGTTGAAATGGACGCGAGTTATGTAGTGGGTGGAAACTCTTTTTCCTTTGAGATTACTGATTCCCATAACGCCTCATGGGTCAGGTGTCATACCGGTGAAGCGGAGCAATGTCTCTCCGATGCGGATTACACCGGTTCAATTCCACTGTCCGCCGATGCGGGAGAGCTGAAGCTTCTTCAGCATACACTGAATCTTGATTTTACGGCTCCCTTTACGTTTGGAAATCTCGCTTGGGGAGGTGAGTACAGAAGGGAGGAATATGAGATAGAAGCCGGCGAACGGTATTCATACGAAGACTACGATGGTCCTGGAGGCAGAGGGTCTCCCGGAATACAGGTATTTCCAGGCTTCAAACCTAGCAATGAGCTCTCGGAAGCGAGGGATGCTTTTTCCGCTTACGCCGACGCAGAGGTTGATGTAGGGGAGATGTTGCTTTTAAGTCCTGCGGTGCGCTACGAGAACTACAGCGATTTCGGAAACACCTTTAACGGAAAGCTCTCCGCCCGAGCCGGACTTTCCGATTCATTTGCCCTTAGGGGTTCCGCGAGCACGGGTTTTAGGGCTCCTTCCATGCAGCAGATTTATTTCAACAACGTCTCGACACAGTTCAATCTTAATGAGCAGACAGGAGAATTTGACGCGTTTGAAGTGGGCACTTTCCGCAATGACAGTGATCTTGCGAGGATGATAGGAGTTCCGGAGCTTAAAGAAGAAACTTCAAGGAATTTCAGCGCCGGTTTCGTGTTTAACCCGCTTCCCGCTTTCACAATTACAACCGATTTCTATTACATACTGATTGATGATCGTATTATCCTGAGCGGAAGGATTAGCGAGGGCAATGAAGCCATTCCTCAATCGGTAAGGGATGGCGTAGGGGCGCAGCAGGGCCAGTTCTTCATGAACGCTGCGGACACTACGACCAAGGGAGTGGATGTGGTCGCGAGTTATGATCATTCCTTTTCCGACAATTCTACTTTAAAACTCGTTTTTGCCGGAACTGTAAACGAAACCGAGATCACGGACGTGAATCTTCCGCTCGGCCTTCCTGAAGAGCTTTTTACGGAGCAGGACCGTTCGATTATAGAAGAATGGCAGCCTAAGGACCGGTTCTCCCTTTCCGGGTCTTATTCAAAAGGATTCGCATCCCTGCTGGTTGCTGTTCACCGTTACGGAGAATATACGGTTGTTGACGGCGGAAAAAGCCAGACTTATGGCGCAAAGTACATTACCGATGCAAATCTTAGCCTGGAACTGGGCAAAGTCGGTACGCTTAAAGTTGGGGCCAACAACCTTTTTGATGTAAAGCCGGACAAAAACGAAATCGGCCAGTCAAGGGGCGGTAAAATATATGATCACGATGGGTCTCTTATAGTCGATTCTCCGGGAGTTTTCACCTACTCACGGCGCTCGGCACCTTTCGGATTTAACGGCGGTTATTACTACCTGGCTTACGAGTACAGCTTCTAGCCTCTATTGATGCAACGATATTATTTTCCTGCCGGGATGGATTTGTCCCGGCAGGAACTTTTCCCCAAAATCCTCTTATACCGCGGATGACCTTATTACCATAAGTTTTTCGTGGGCCATCTCGCGCATCGTGTACGGAATACCCCCCGTTCCGATTCCCGAGTGCCCGGCCCCACGAAAAGGCATCCAGTCGACCCGAAATGCGGTGTGATCGTTTACAAGCACCGAAGCCGCCTTTAACTCCTTCACGGCTTCAAGTGCGGTATCGATGTTCTTGGTGAATACTGACGCCTGAAACGAGTAGGGGAGACTGTTTGCCAGTTCTATGGCCTCGTCCATTTTCTCGTACGAGTAAACGGCTATGACGGGTCCGAAAATCTCCTCGCGCGAGAGCCTGCAGTTCTGGCTCGGGTTAAGGATTACCGTGGGTTCGTAGCAGGTTTTCCCTATTCTACTGCCTCCGCAAAGAAGCTCCCCGTCTTTTCTCAAAGCCTCTTTTACCCAGCTGTGAACTCTTGTGACCTCCTTCGGGCTTATGAGGGGTCCTATATGCGTTTCTTCGCTCATCGGGTCTCCGACTTTTGTCTCAAGGGTGAGTTTTTTAAGTCCTCTGGCGACTTTTTTCACTACCGAGCTCTGTGCGAAAACCCTTTGCACGGAAACGCAGACCTGGCCCGCGTGGTAGAAGCCGCCTTTTGCAAGAAGGGGAAGCATGTCGTCTATGTCGGCGTCACGCTCTACTATCACGGGAGCCGCGCCTCCGTGCTCAAGAGCGCATCTTGTTCCCGGCGCGAGTCTTGATCTCAAATGCCATCCCACTTTGGCGGAGCCGATGAATGTGAGGTAGTTGACCCTTCTGTCGGTGGCCAGCGCTTCGGCGAGCGTATCGTCCACTATAACCGCGCGGGCCCATTTTTCCGGAAGACCGCTCTCGTAGAGAGCTTCAAGCAGGTTAAGGCAGGAAAGGGGAGTATTAAGCGCGGGTTTTATGATTACCGGGCAGCCGACGGCCACCGCGGGTATCACCTGGTGAACGGCGAGGTTAAAAGGGTGATTGAAGGCCGAGATGGCCACCACAACCCCTATAGGTTCCCTGAGAGTAAATGCCATCCTGTTAAGGGAAGCGGCGTTTGAGCTCATGGGTATTTCCTCTCCCCCGAGATTGGAGAGGGACTCGGTTGCCACCTTTATTCCGTTTACGGCCCTCGTAATCTCGGCTCTTGTGTCAATGAGAGGTTTTCCTCCCTCTGCTGCTGCGTCCGCTACGATACGGTCGTAGTTTCTCTCAACAAACTCTCTGGTCCGCTCGAGGATCTCTATTCTTTGCGGAATGGGAATTCTCTCTGACGGCCTATCGGCAAGAGCCCTTGCCGCAGAAAGTGCTTTCTGCATCTCCCTTTTGCTGGTCACGGGAATTTTTCTTATGAGTTTTTCGTCGTAGGCCCCAAGAACCTCAAGTGTTTTCGGCATGCTTTTCCCTCCTCCTCCCTTCGGTGTGGGTTTTTGCTTTTTTAGATACCTGATTTTAAGGCACTTTACATGCCGACAGGGGGTGTTTATATTGAAAAATAGAGGTCGTTTCATGATTATACGCGGAATTTCCCTGATTGTTTTTGTGGTCGCAGTTCTTGTTATTTGGCCGCTTCTGCCCGCAGGTGGCGAGCAGGCTGAAAGACCCCTGCCCGAGGGAGTCATGGGACTTACCGCGGAGCAGTGGAGAGAGAAGCTTTCTTCACTTGAGTACAAAGTCCTCTGGAAAAAAGGCACGGAAGCTCCTTTTTCGGGAGACCTGCTTTATAACAAAAAAGAGGGCATCTACGTTACCGCCGGCTGCGGACAGCCTGTTTTTTCCTCCGAGCATAAATACGATTCAAAAACCGGATGGCCAAGTTTCTGGAGGCCCATAAGTGAGGACGCAGTGAAGATAGTTCCCGATAACTCCTTCGGGCTCAGGCGCTATGAGGTAGTATCAAGTAAATGCGGGGAACACTTGGGACATGTTTTCAAAGATGGTCCTCCTCCGACGGGACTTCGATACTGCATAAACTCGGTTGCTTTGGATTTTATTCCTTCCCAGTAATGCCGTTTTGCCCCGAGTTGCGGGTGTAATTTAGCTTGACATTGAATGCGCTCCTGTGATAAAAGCATAACTAGCGGTCCCTGTCTTGGGACCAGGAACGGTTATGATCTCATACAGGAGGTATGGTTAGTATGGTTCCAATAGAAGC
>JAPPFE010000012.1 GCA_028823955.1 Candidatus Dadabacteria bacterium | reverse complement strand
TTTAGTTGAAAGGAGGCAATGAAGTGTATAAAATCAAGCTGGTCCTGATAGCGGGCTTAATAGCTATTATGCCGACGCTGGCGGCCGCGGATGATTGCAGCACGGTTGAAAACAACAATCTCGCGATTCACGCGGTGCCGGAACTCGTTCACCAGAAGGTCACGTTTGACGTAGCGGCGTCGCATACCCCGTTTGATGAAAAGTACTCTGAGATTGATAATATCAGCGTGTTTACGGGGGGAGCGGGCTTCAAGGTAGCGGGGGTAAAACTGGGTATGGGACTCAGTCACTATACAAACGGGACTTCGTACCCGGTAAAAGATGGAGATCCGTGTGTAGGTAATACCGCGTTGGCTGTGGCGGGTTTTGTTAACTTGGGCGAGAGCGCGAGGCTGAAACTGGGGATCGCCAGGAGCAGCGACCTAATAGACTCATTGTCAATCGATAATACTACTTTTCACGCGGGTTTACGTTTCGGATTCTAAGAATGGAACAAATGCAGGAGGATATAACTAAATGGACCTGAAGATAATTGACATTAATTTCTTTATGAAAGAGACGGTAGCATCTTACCTTATCGAGACCGGCGAAGGACCGATGCTTATAGAAACAGGTCCCGATACAGCATTTGAGAATCTTAAAAGCGGTCTTTCGGACCTCGGCTATGCGCCCTCTGACGTAAAGCACGTGTTCGTAACCCACATTCATCTTGACCACTCGGGTGCCGCTTGGCATTTCGCCGAGGCGGGATCCACCATATACGTTCACCCGGTGGGGGCTCCGCATCTTGTTGACCCTGAGAAGCTCATGAGGTCCGCCACAAGGATATACGGGGACAAGATGGATGAGCTCTGGGGCGAGGTGAGGGGAATGGATCAAAGCAGCGTGGTTGCCATTGAGGACGGCCAAGTCATCAACATAGGGGGCGTAGAAGTAAGGGTTGTTGAGACAGCCGGACATGCCGGGCATCATCACTGCTACCTGATTGAGAACGCACTCTTTACCGGGGATACTGCGGGGTGCCTGATGGCGGGCGGGCCCATGGTTCCCGCAACCCCTCCTCCCGAAATACACCTTGAGAAGTGGAACGCTTCTATTGAGAAGATGAGGGAAATATCCCCCGACATTATTTATCTTACTCATTTCGGCGGGTACACGGATGTGGGCCCCATGCTTGACGCCGCCGCCGAAAAACTCGAAGAGTGGTCTGAGTGGGTTGGCGAGAGATTGTTAGCCGGCAAGAGTGATGAGGAGATAACCGAGGAGTTCGGCGCCTACTTCAAAGAGATATTCGAGCGTGAGGGTACAAGCGAGGATGTTTACCGCAAGTACGAACTAATGGCTCCTTACCACATGAACGCCGGCGGCCTCATAAGGTACTGGAGGAGGCACAGGCTTTCTGATTCCTGAGTCTTTTCGCCGGAACGGCGGTTTTGTTTTCTTCGGTTCCTGTCGTTATAATTACTCGTTTTTGAATCGGGGTGTGGCGCAGCTGGGAGCGCGCAGCATTTGGGATGCTGAGGTCGGAGGTTCGAGCCCTCTCACCCCGACCATTTCTTCGTGATTTGATGCGTGACTTGGTTTTTTCCGCGCCCGTAGCTCAGCCAGGATAGAGCAACGGACTTCTAATCCGTAGGTCAGAGGTTCGAATCCTCTCGGGCGCGCATTTCGGTGGTGCTGGGGGAGTTTCTTTTTCAGAGAAGTGCGGCGCCTAGGAAAAGGTAGAAGGCGCTACCGAATATATCGTTGAACGTGACGAGAAACGGTCCCGATGATACCGCCGGGTCCATCTTTAGCCTGTTAAGAACCAGCGGGCCCGCGACTCCAAGGAACGAAGTTGTAAGCGTGGCTCCTACGATCCCCGCGAATATTACCAGAAACAATCTTGTAACATCAGCATCCGCGGTATTCAGCAGAAGTCCGATCAGGGAACCCAGAATGCCGCTTATGATCCCCAGAACCAATCCCACTTTGAGTTCTCCCAGAAGAAGGTCTTTTATCTGGCTTTTAACGAAATCACCGGCGGCTATTGTTCTGACGGTGATGGTGTTTGTCTGAACTCCCACGTTTCCGCCCGTAGCCATGACCAGGGGAAGCAGGGCTGCGAGTACGATGAAATTCTCAAGAGTGGTCTGGAATTTTTGCATTATTATAATAGCCAGGACAAGTTCTCCCGCGAGGGCCAGCATTATCCAGGGAGCTCTCAGCCTCACGTTGTCGTATATGGACGTGTGCACAGGGTGCAGTCCCTCGCCGGTTATACCGCCGAGTTTGTATATGTCTTCTCCAGCCTCTTCGGATATGACGTCAAGTATGTCGTCGGCGGTTATCCTGCCGAGCAGCACTCCGGCACTGTCTACCACGGGAAGCGACACTTCGTCGTATTTCCTGAAGATCTTGGCTACTTCTTCTTGGTCCATTTCCGGAGTGACCGTGATCTCGACCGGGTCCATTATGGTCCAGAGGGGAGAACCAGGCGCCGCTGTTGAGAGCTTAAGCGGGAACACTCTTCCGACGAGCCTCCCAGTTTCGTTCACCACGTAGACCATGTGCAGGTCCTCTACGTCGTCTTCGTCTTCTTCCTCGATTTGTCTTATGAGTTCAACGGTTTCCCTTGAGGTGGCGTCGTGCGGACTTTTAAGAACCTCGGTCTGCATGATTCCGCCCGCGGAATCTTGTGGGTACTCTAGAAGCGGCGTCACTTCCTCGCGTTCTTCCGGGTCCATGGCTTCGAGAACCTTCTTCGCCACATCTTCCGGCAGTTCTCCCAGGAAGTCGGCAGCGTCGTCCGATTCCATTTCTTCGGCCATCGCGGTGAGGGAAGTCTCCCTCATGGGCTTCAGTATGCTTACTCGTTCCTCGGGGTTAAGCTGGAAATAGACCTCGGAGGCTACTTCCGCGTCGAGGGCTTCGAGTATTAGATGTTTTTCTTTCTGAAGAGAGGCTTGTAGGAGTGCCGCTATCTCGGAGGGGTGCATGGACTGGGTTATGCTTCTTACAGCATCCCAGTTCCCCTTCTTAACAGCCCTGTCTATCTTCTTTACCGTTCTCTTGACGTTAACCGGCATCGCGTTACTCTCGGTTCCGTATTTTTTCAGGAGGAGTGTTGAGACATTCCCCCCTTTTCTGAACAGATTAGAATACAGTTTTCGGTATCGATTACTACAAAAATATATACTGCGGTTTTTTATTGCTGAGGTTTTTCCGGGTTCGGAATAGAGACAGCAGCTTGTTTCCCAGCTTTCCATAGCGAAACAGATGTTTGCTGCGCTACTGTTTTAGAAATGTCCCACCTTGCTCGGTTATTCCAAAGAAGCGATTTTATCGGGTGTTTCCATCCGCTTTATTTTGTTCCAAGCTTCCCACAGTTCATCTTGCCGGAGAGATGCCCATTCAACAACTAGCCCATGAGCGCGCGGAGGAAGGTGCCCGCGCAATACTGCCAAGGTTTCAATATTCATCAGTACTTGATATTCCCCGTAAAACGCATGGAAGTGAGGAGGTGCGTGGTCATCAAAATACATGCGTATGATTATTCCGTAGAAACGGCAGAGTTCAGGCATTTGCAAAAGAAGCGTCCACGTCTGCCATCTCCCCAATAGATTTTCCGGACAGTCGCATGTAGAGGGCGTCCGGACAGAGTTCAATATCATCTCCCCAAGCTATTGCCCCATACGAGGTTATACGTACCATCTCAAAGCATTTACGATCATTCCAGGCTTTGAACACGCCGTGCCCTACCAAGTGAGATAGATTGATTTCCCCAGCCGTGCCATCCGAGTAGGAAAGCCAGATACGGTAACCATCCCGCGGTTCTATTTCCGTTGCTCTGATCATCTTCTGTTTGCCCAAGTGCTGATTTTGCGTTTTGTCTCCATAATCTTATTACGCCGTTTAACGTGAGCGAAATTGTCCTTTAAATTCTCGCTCGGAGTTATGAAGCGCTCCGCATAAGGCGTATGGAACTTCAGTTAACAAGAATGATTATAACTTTTGCCGTGCGTGGTTCAAATTCGTACCGACAAAACTGATTAAATCGAAAGCTGCATGCCGGTTGTGAAGCTGTAATCGCTTTTAAGCTGCGGGCCATCCAGGTTCTGATAAAGCGGCCATCCAATCTCAATTGCCAGTCGGGGTCTCGCAGAGGAATAATAGAGAAAAAGTCGCAGCCAAGGTGAAAAGGAACACTTTTCACCTTGGGCACGCACAAAAACAGAATCTTTTCAATCCGGCACTACGTTACTTCTTTTTGCGTCTGCCGGTTTTTTTCGCGATAAGCTTCTTGAGTTCCCTGCGGTCGGGACTGAGCAGTTCCTTTACGTATTCGACGTTCACCTTCGTCACTATTATGTGACCGACTTCGGTGTTGACTGATTCGTAGATCCCGAGCCTCATCATCCCCTTGGTCTGCATGAGGTTGTCTTCCGTGGGGCTTACGTAATGCACGAAATCGGTTCTGTAACGGTGAATCAGGAACAGATGAAGCAGGGTAGCAAGACGTTTCTGGCGAAGTGCGGGATCAAAATTGTTCTCGTCCCTCACCGTCAGTATCTTCTCTCCCTTTCTGTCCTGCAGTATCTCGAATATGACATCTCCTACCTTGTCGCCCTTGCCGTTTATGATGTTCAGCTCAAGCACGAAAGTTCCCACGGTGTGAGGTTTGAGTTCAACGGTGAAGCTGTCCTTAATCTTGTAGTGCCTCGTCCAGGCCTCGAGCCACTCTTCGAGAAGCTTGATCGAAACCTCCGTCTGAACCAGGTGCTGGAACTGGGTCGAACCCTTGCCCATGGCTTTCGTGGTTGCGGTTCTTCCGGAACTTGCGACGAGTGCTCCGTCCATTCGGGGTCCCCCGACATGGGTCTGCGGAGTCTTGTAAGGCGAATCTATTAGCCTCAGCCTTCTCTGCACGCGCGCCAGGGCGAGCATGCCGTCTTCCATAAGCGCGGTTGCGAACTCTTCGGCGGCCATGCCGTCGATCTGGTGGCCTCCGTAGGTTATGAAATCGAACACGAAGCCGAGCTTTCCTATCTCCTCGGGGAATTTCTTCATTTCCTCGTCGGTCATTCCCGTCGTGTCCCAGTTAAAGGAAGGAGAGAGGTTGTAGGCAAGCATCTTGTCCGGAAAGACCTCGTGGATGGCGTCTGCGAACTGCCTTGCGTCCTCAAGGTCTGCCGTCTTGGTTTCCATCCAGAGCAGGTCGGCGAAGGGTGCCACGGCAAGCGACTTTGCGATTGCGTATTCGATTCCGCCTTTTACCTGGGAATATCCCTCGGGCGTTCTTGAAATCTCGGGGTCCCATATGTAGTCGATTCCCAGGGAATCGGCCTTCTCCATGGCGTCTTTGGTGGAGGCGGTTTTGGCAAACTCTCTCCACTGCTCGATGGTCATATCGAATTCAATGCCCTGCTCCATGTTAAACTCCATTAGCGTCTCTATTGTTTCGCCGAAGGTGCTGAGGCCGGACTCCTCTTCCCATATCTCGACGAACTTGGTGACTACGGAATCCAAAGCGGTTTCAAGTTCCTGGGTATCCCCCTTCATTGCTTCTATATTCTCGTCAATAAACGACGCTATACCGGTTTCCTCAAGCCACTTGTTCGTTTCCGCGTAGACCTCTTTGCTTATCTTGTAGAGCTTGTGGCCGTTTATCTCCTTTACGCCTTTTTCGTGGATTCTTTTAAGGATAGTAAGGTAGGCGTTTTTGTAGCTTGGGATGTTGAGCTTGGTTGCTCCCAGAATAAACGGCTGGTCGCGCTCGTCCCCGTTTCCGTCAAGAAGGGTGGCGGCTTCGGCGTCAGTCCTTGAAACTATTATCCCCGGCACTTCCATGATATCGAGCTGGAACCGGGCAGCGTTAAGCCTCTTTATCTGCTCGTCGGAAGGCACGAGAACCTTTCCGCCCTGATGACCGCATTTCTTGGTTCCGGGCTTCTGGTCTTCTATGTGATAGCCTGTAACGCCTGCCTCGACAAACCTTCTGATAAGGTTTCTAACGTGGGCGTCTCCGCCGTGCCCAGTGTCCGCGTCGGCGATTATGAATGGGCTGTAATCGATCTCGGGCGTCTGTTCTCTTTCCTTTTCGGTCATCCTGGCCCGGTTGTATCTCTGGTTCTTGTCCGCGGCGAGAAGTGCCCTCACTATGGGGGCCGCCTCGTCCGGCACCTGGCTAAGCGGATAGCTCGCGAGATCCGCTCCCTGATCCTCGCCGATCGATCCCTTTGCCGACGTGGCCCATCCGCCGAGATATATGCCCTCTATTCCCTTTCTTTTCATCATGACCGCCTGGCCGGGCGAATAGGGGCCGAAGGACGTTATCTGTTTTCGCTCGGCGAAAAGCTCGCGGAGTCTCTTGTAGAACGCCCCCGCGGCGTTTTTCGCGATCGAGTAGTCCCTTCTTATGGTTCCTCTCTGCTCCACCACCTGGCGTGGCGAGTAAAGACGGGTTATTCCCCTGAAGCGCGCGCTTGAGAAATACCTTTTCGTCTTTTTTATCTCAGCTTCTAACTGGCTCATCGATATACTCTCCTGAAAATAAAAATGGTTGTTTCTTCGGGAACCTAGATTACGAAATCGAGGTTCTCGGTGATTCTCGTGTCATTGCCCGCGAACTCCGTCATATAGAGTTCGATTCTCTGCGAGGCCACCTCGTGGTCGTGGTTGTTTAGGTTTATGTTGAGCAGGTCTATGTACCACGGCACCTTTACGTCGTCAAGCACGTAGGCTCTCACTATCTGCTTCGCTATCGGAAGGGTTGTAGGCTTGGAGATGTCGTGGACGTCCCTGTCGCTTGCCGCCTGGAGCTTTGCGTACTCTTCCTCAAGAAGCCTCTCGAAGACCTCGACGGTGAACGTGTTCCCGGCCTTAAGCCCGGTCTCGGGGTCGTCCTCGGTGAGCTCCGCTCCCTTGTGGATCCACTCCCAGAGTATGCTGAGCCTTATCTCTCCGGTAGCGGCGTCCTCCATCAGGTAGAGAATGTCGTCGTTTCCGAAGAAGTCGGCGGGCTTAAGCGCCGCGGCCTGAAATCCCTGGCCGAACGCGTTTCCGTACTGAAGTCCGACGCTAAGCAGGTTGCGCGCCCCCCTTATCGTTCTCGGGGCGGGCTCAAGAAGTATGAGGCCGTCTGCGTCCTCCTGGGTGTAGGTAAGGGGAGGGAATTCCCTTCCGAGCTGGTTCTCCTCGCCGACCTTCTCCCAGACGGGTCTTATTATGTGGACCATCTTCCAGTGAGCGACCCATTTGCCGCTCGCGCCTTCCTGTTGCTCCCTTACGGCCCCGGCGTAGGCCTTCTCCATGCTGCTCTCGACCCCCTCTTTTGACCCCACGGGTATGTTGGGCTCCATGCCTCCCTGCCAGAGCGCGAAATTCCCGTTTACGTCCGGGGTGTTTACGGCCCTTCTCACGCGGTCCTCGTAGTTTCTCATGTATCCGTAGGTCATGGTGATCGATTCTATGTTCGGGTTAACGAAATCCTCATCCCACGCCATGGCATCCGAGACGCTGTTTATGTAATCCCACCTGCCGGTGTTAAACCCGGCGAAGTGCTTGCCCAAAACTGCCCTTATCTCCATCAGCTGGAAGGTTTCCTCGAGCTGCTCTATAAGCACGTATACCTTTATCGTGCCTTCGGGAAGCCCGACGTGGCTCTCAAGGGCGCTGAGCATCTCGTTCCATAGCGCGGCTTCCTCGGCGGTCTGGATCTTGGGCAGGTAAAGGACTATGGATGAGTTTCTCTTGGCGAGCTCCTTGTAGTTGTTAACGGCAAAGAGCGTCATGTCGACCACGGAAGCCGAAAGCGCTACGCCGTCAGCGTCGCGTATGTGGCGGTCATCGAGGTGAAGCCCCCTCGCCCTGAAAATCACCGTGGTGAAGTCAAGCTGCTTTTCCCAGTCCTCGATTATGTCGTGTCCGAAAAAGCTCTGTCCCCACTTGTTCATCTCCCCGGCCACTCCTTCTGCGGTTTTCATGAACACTTCGTCCCTCGCGATTGCGAGCTTCAGGTTGCGCTGATTGTCAAGGGACATCGTTGAGATTTGCCCCAAGGCGTCCTCGCCGTCGAACATCCATCCGTCCGCGCCCGAGAGAAGGGCGTAGGCGACGTTTCTTATGCTTTTTTCAACCGGGGAGTTCGGTTTCGCTGCAGGTCCAGTTCCCTGTATCCACTGTCTTTTTAGGTCATGGGGAATCTCCGGCCCCTCGAATTTTCCGTCTCTTGCGTCCTGGACCTTCATATTGGTGCGCGGGATAAGGGAATCTGGATCAAGAAAGGTTATTCTTTCCTTGGATTCATAGCGCCTTTTTCTTCTCTGGGTCCTTTTTTCCATGAGGGCCTTCTGCTCGCCGTTGAAGCGGGCCATGAATTCAAGGGCCTCTAGTGCTTCCGGCGTGTACACGTCCCCGTAGGATTGCTCGATGTTGTCTCTTATGTGCAGTGTGGTGCCCATTGGTTCTTTGCTCCTCGGATGCCTGTTATGATTGAATAAAAAC
>JAPPFE010000044.1 GCA_028823955.1 Candidatus Dadabacteria bacterium | reverse complement strand
GCTTACGTCACAACTTATCCCTTTTTGATTGAAAATCTGCCGAAGTCAGGAAACGTTTGTCCTGACAGGCACTCTTTCTGTTCCCCGGGAGCAGGTAAAAAGCGAGATAGAGAGGCTCGGGGGAAAAGTCGTTAACTCGGTATCCGGAAAGACCGATTTTCTGGTTTCAGGAGCGGACCCGGGAACCACGAAACTTCAGAGAGCCCGCGAGCTCGGAACGGATATCATTACGGAAGAGCATCTGAAAAGCCTCATAGGGCTTTAGTTCCGTGTCTTTGTCTGTACACCTCGTAGAGGAAGATCCCCGCGGCTACAGAAGCGTTTAGAGATTCCACTTTCCCTTCTCTGGGAACAGAAAGAAGAAAATCGCATTTCTGCTTTGTCTTGCTTCGCATCCCCCTGCCCTCGTTCCCGATCACAACGGCTATATCGAGCGAAGCGAAGTCGCAGTCACAGACCGCATCCTCGGAACCCGCATCGGCTCCCGCGACCCAAACCCCTTTTTTCTTAAGAGTATCGATCACCCTGCCGAGATTCGTCTCCCGGGCGATCTTTATGTTGGCCGAAGCCCCGGAGGAAACTTTTACCACCGTCGGATTCACGTCGCACGCCCGGTCAGCGGGTATCACGATCCCATGGACTCCGAGAAAATCCGCGGTCCTTATTATGGCGCCGAGATTCTGCGGGTCTTCTATATGATCGAGAACAAGAAGAAAAACCTTCTCCTGCCTTTCCCTTGCCACACTGAGAATCTCCTCAACCGAACTGTAGGTAAAATCAGAGATTTCAGCCGCTATGCCCTGGTGATTCGGGCTTTTGCATATGTCCGTAATCGCGTTTCTGGGAAGATGGGTGAGTTTTATGCGGAATTTCCTGATCGAGGCGTTAATCCTCGGGTCAGAAGAAACGTCGAAATTCTCCGAGACCATGATTTTCTTTATCTCCCGAGGAGAGTTGCGGAGAAGTTCTGTGACCGAGTTCTTGCCGTAGACAATCAACGCGGATTCTCCACGACCCCGAAATTCTTCTTAACGTAGTTAACCTTGTACAGTATGTTGTCGTTGATCCACTTGGCGTCCCACCACTCAAGCGGCCTCACCGGAACTCCCTGGACGTAAACCCCGAAGTGCAGATGATCTCCAACGGCAAGCCCGGTAGTGCCCGTCCTCCCCACGATATCTTTTTTCCCCACGCTGTCCCCGACGCTCACATCCATCGAGCTCAGGTGGGAGTAAAGACTCATAACTCCCATTCCATGGTCGACGATGACCGTATTGCCGTATATGCCGAGGTGCTCAGCGAAGACCACCACTCCGGTGTTGGAGGCGGGAACAGGGTATTTTTTAGTAACCGAGAGGTCGTAGCCGAGGTGATACTGATTGTCGATCACGTTGCCGTCCAGCAGGTATTTCCTGTGGTCCGCAAATGTCGCGCCCACCTTGGAATTGCGAAGCTGGTTGAACTTCCCTTTCCAGAGAATCTCCTCCCCGCTTTGTCTTCCAATCTCATATATCCTGTTGTCGTTTTCCTTTCTCGTTTCGCTGTTGATCTTCAGAAACGCCTTACGCAAATCAGGTTTCCCGTCATCTCCGACCGGGGAATAGCCGTAAACCTTGGTGAAAAGCGGAAGCACTTTGCTTTTAAGAAACCACTCGGAGAGGCCTATCTCATCCTTTACGTACGAGGCCCGAAGAAGCCTGTAATAAACAGACTCCCTCGCTTCGTTGCCGGCCGCGTCGGCCGCAAGAATTTCTATCTTCTCGCCCTTCTCCGCATTATACGGGTAGGCGAAAAAGGCAAGGTATACCGAGGGGTCTTCGAAGTATCCCGTGTAGCCTTCAAAGAAGAGATCTTTTATTTCAACGCCGCTTGAGACCGTGTCCTCAGAAACCTTGTAGATGACAACTCCCGCGCCCCCGTGTCTTATGTACAGCGCGGGCGAGAGTTCCTGTATCTCGGGAGGGATGAAATCCAGGGTGACTCTCTGGCTGAAAACAGCTTTTTTCCCGGGGAGAAGACCATTCATGAAACGGTCAGTCGCCTCTATTAAAAGTTCCGCTGCGCCGCTTTTTATGCCAAGCTTCTCGGGGTTGATTCTCACGCTTATTACATCGCTTTTAGTTCCTTTCTCGTATTCTTTTTCAACAAGAACGGATTCCCCGTAAGCGTCAAGCAGAGAAATGCGCACCTTGGAAAGCCCTGTGCCCTTGTCAGACACCGTCACCTCAAGGGGCTTTAAGCCGAGACTCTTAACATCCCGCTCAAAGGATATGACGGGAGGGCTCATCTCGGCAATGGAGATGACTTTTATGAGAGCAATGATCAGAAGCACAATCCCAAAAACAGCCGCAACCTGTTTTCCGGACACCTTTAGCATTTAAAACAACCTCCTTCGAATTACCGTAGCAGCTTCGCTTATAACATCATAAGAGCAGCCCGGATAGCGTAAGTGAACCTGAAAGAAACCCTGTTTCCGCACCGCCTCGGGAATCTCAAACTTGCCTCTCGCACGATCCGGTTTTACGGGGAAAAGCCCGCAGCGAACAGAACATTTCTTTGGAAAGGACCTTCCGGGCACCTCAAGTGAGTTCTGTTTTTATTTGGCGGCTTTTAAGTATAATAGGCTTGTTAGGAAAATCCAGATCCATACAGCGTAACAGAAGAGAAGTTCCCTGCGTTTTTACTAAGGACAGTGCGTCGAAGAACGATTTTTTTTATATTCACGGCAGTAATCTGCGGCCTTGTCCTGGGGCTTTTTCTGTTCTCCCAGACCGAGGGAAGCCGCCAGTACGCAAAAAACCTCATAGAGCGAAGGCTAAACTCAATCCCCAATTTCCATATCAGCCTCGGAGATATCGAGGGAAGCATAATCTCCACACTGGAGATAAACGATATTGAAGTAAAAATAGCCGGAGAGAGTTACATGAAGATCGAAAAACTCTCGACGAACTACTCGATCCCGCTTCTTTACTCAATGATCTCGAGAAAGAAGCTCTACTTGTCCGACACGGAGATACGGGGTCTCAGGGTTTTTCTCGCAAAGGACAGCCGCGGGGTATGGGATTTCAAGAAGCTGAAGAACAAGGACAAAACCGCCAAGGGCCCGCAAGGGGAAAGAATAAGCCTCATTTTCTCGAATAACAGAATCCGCGATTCCCGCATTACGATTGTTGACCGCACCAGAGACAAGGTCTGGGAATTTGACCTGGTTGAGGAGTCTCTGTTCTCGATAAACATCATTGAACTGACGAAAAAGGTCGAACTTGACGCGAAGGACATAAATTTCGACTACGTGTCCCCCAGAATCAGGATAAGAAACCTCAAGGGGAAAATCGATATAGCTTCCTGGGACTGCGTATTCAAAGACGCGGGATTCAAGGTCGAGGGCGTGCCGGTCAGGGGAAGCGGGATCGCGAGAGGCCTGAGGAACCCTGAATTCGACATGACCGTGTTTTTCGACACGCTCGGAATAACCGAAAAGGGAGAAATAAACCTCAAGGCAAAAACGAAGCTGAAGATGCACTCCCTAGACAACATGGTCGGCACGATGGAGCTCTCGACACCCGATTCTTTTCTTAACGGAAAGCCGTTTCGGATGGACCTCAGACCTGTAACCATTAAAGGGACAAAGGCTTTTATGGAAGGCACGGCAGGCGGAGGATTCGGGGAGTCAAGCCTGAAGGGCAGCATCGACTTTAAGAAATGGCTTGCGGGAGGAGAGAAGAACTGGTTTGATTTCACCGCGGAGCTAAGCGGGGCGAACACGGATGAACTGACCGAGATACTTAACCGCACCCCCTACCCGCTTAAGTTCGGAAACGACTCAAGGCTGAACTCGAAGCTCAGGGTAAGCGGCAGCTGGGCGAGCAGGGAAATCTATTCCCTTCGGATCGAACCCGATTATCTCGACGTAATAGACAGCGAGCAGAGCAGCCTTCGGATCGAAGGTTACATGACGTTCAGAAACGACGGTATGGATTTCGATTCGACCTCAAAGGCAAAAGGATTCAAGCTGAAATTCGAATTCCCGGATATCACAATTGACAACTATGTTGACGGAAGCGCGACTTTTAAGGGGGCGATACCGAAAAAAGGTAAGTTCTTTGAAAACAAGTACTTGCGCGTAAACGCCGATCTTAAAACAGACGAACTATACGGAATAACAAGCATAAGCTCCCGGATAGACGGCAGCATTCAGAAAGGAACCCTGACAGTAAACAGGCTTAACGTCCTGTCCGATCAATTTTCCCTGTCCGCGGAAAAAACCAAAGTAACGCAGAAGGGCATTGACTGCGTTTTTGAATTCAAAACGCGGGACCTGAGCTTTCTCTCCGAGATTGACGAAAGGATCCCTCTGGTTTTAGGGAAAATAGACTCAAGCGGAAAGATAAGCGGAGACATTTCCACCCCGCTTATCGAGGCGAACTCGCGCGTAGAGAACTTCGCCTATGAAGAAGATTTCATAGCCCAGGACATGTCCGTTAGGTCAAGCACCCGGATTGATTTAAAAAACACCCCCAAGGTATCACTTGATATATATCTTCAGGGAGAGCGGGCCCGCGTTCTCGGCAATTACTCGGACACGATCGAGGCAAAGCTTCGGGGAACAGAAACTCGCTTTGACGCGGGAGTTCTTTTGAGCAAGAAAGACGGTTCCTACGCCTCTTCAGAATTCAGCGTCAGCGACCCCATGGAACACGAGAAAAGATTAAGGATCACGTATCTTGAAGGTCTTCTGGACGAAAAGCTGTTTAAAAACAAAGGAGATATCCTCCTTGACATATCTTCTGACAGAACAAGCATTCGGGGAGATGAACTTACCTACGGAGAGGGGAAAATCTCCGGTTTTCTGGGAGAAATCGACAGGAAAGAAAAAACGATCGACCTGCGGGCCGACATAACAAACTTTAATCCGCTGATCATATCGAAGGTTCTTAATCTCAGACACGACTTGGGAGGGACTCTCAACGGGAAAGTCCGGGCCAGCGGTTCTTTTACCGCTCCTTCAGTTCAGGCCGAAATAAAATCGGAAGGCTTCTCTTACGGATTCCCGGCATCGGGAGATATGAGAATCAGACTCGGTGGCAAAGAAGGAAGACTTTCTCTGGACCTGCTATCCTCACTGGGGCAGAAGGAAAGCCTGAGCTTACGGGGAGATCTGCTGGTTCCGCGAAATGCGCAGAGCCCGCTGGAAGCGGTAATGGGAACTTCGATGGACCTTGAATTGAAGTCGGACGGATACGGCCTTGGTTTCGTGAAAATTTTCTCAAATTCGATAGAGAAAATCGATGGCGACTTTTCATCCGGCAGTCTTTCTCTAAACGGCACTCTCTCAAGACCGCGTGTAAAAGGAAACCTTGAACTAAATGACGTAAGACTGTCTCTTACCCAGCTCAGAAACAGCCTGTTCACCGAGCATGCAAAGCTCTCGTTCAGCGGGACAAAACTCTCCCTGCCAAGGACCGAAATCCGTTCAAAACAGGGGAAAGCCCACCTGAAAGGCAAAATGAACATCTCCGATTTCACCTACCGCGCGGATCTTGAAATGGAGAAAGTCCGTTTTAATCCTCATTCGATAAAAACGGATCTCTCCGGCGATCTCAAGATAGAGAAAAAAGACGAATTTCTTAAAGTAACGGGAAAGACCAAGGTCACCGCGGGAAGAATTCGCCTGTACCCGGGCAGGGTAAAAAGCATAAAAGACATCAGCTTCATAGAGAAGACCGAAAGCTTGGCCGACGAGTTTTCACTTGAGGCACAGAATGAAACCGGCTTTTACAGAGAAAAAACCGCGATGGATATCTCAGTCGACATCTCCTCGGGCACGTGGATCAAAACCAAGGAGGCCAACTTCAATACAAGAGGAAAACTGAGGCTTAGGAAAGAACCGGGCGGCGACCTTAACATGCAGGGAAACATAGTGTCATCCGAGGGATATTACGCGGTCTTCGGAAAACTTTTCGACATAGAGGACGCCACGCTTAATTTTACGGGGGCATCGAACAACCCGGATCTCAACGTCAAGGCCTATTACGACGCCAGCGATGTTGACGTGTACGTAAACGTCACGGGAGACCTGAGGGAACCGGACCTGTCTCTCTCAAGCACTCCTGATCTTGAACAAGTCGACATAATCTCCTATATAGTCTTCGGAGCTTCGAGCAACAGGCTCCAGAGCCAGCAAAGGGCCTTTGTGGGGAAATTCGCGACCGCGGTTGCCGCAGGCGGAATCTCTGAGCTTTTAAGCTCTGAGATCGGCCTTGACCTGCTGAGCATACAGGAAGGAGACCGAGGGTTTGAGGACAGCACGCTAAAAGTCGGCTCCTACGTCACAAGGGACATCTTCGTCGGCTACGAGAGGTCGCCTTCCAAGACCTCGCTTGACCACACGGCGCAGATGCACAACAAGCTCAACCTTGAATGGAGACTGAACAGAAGATTCTCGATTGAAAGCCAGATGGGCGGAGAAAACCCCGGAGTCGATTTTTTCTACAATTTCAATTTTTAAAAGACAGGGCTTCGGTCATACTCTTGCCAGAAGCGATAACGGAGAAACGCAATGAACGGGCAAAAGCCGGTCGTAGCCATAGTCGGAAGACCAAATGTCGGCAAGTCCACCCTTTTTAACAGAATAATAGGGTGGAACAAGACGATAGTAGAGGATATCCCCGGCGTCACGAGAGACAGGGTCTATGAAGACACCCGATGGAAGGAAAAGGAGTTCACCCTGGTTGACACCGGAGGACTTTCTCTCGGCGAAGACGACCAGGACTACTCACTCATAAAAGAGCAGATAGACGTGGCTATCTCGGAAGCGGATCTCGTGGTGATGCTTTTTGACGGCAGGGACGGGGTCCTGCCTCAGGATTCCGAGATAGTACGGTATCTTCGAAAGACCGAAAAAAAAGTCATCTACGCCGTAAACAAAATCGACCATGGAAACATAAAACAGGTGCTGAAGACATACGAATTCTACGGAACGGGCACGGATGACTTCATGGCGATTTCCGCGCTTCATAACAAAAATATCTATGAACTCGTGGAGCAGATCGCTTCCTGCATAGAAACCTCCGGACAACCGGAAGAACCGGAAGAATCAGAAGAGACGAGAATCGCCGTTATCGGCAAACCCAACGTGGGAAAATCCACTCTGGTGAACAGAATACTCGGAGAACAGAGACTCATAACAAGTTCCACGCCCGGCACGACACGTGACTCCATTGACTCCATCTATGAAAAAGACGGGAAGAGATACGTCTTTATTGATACCGCGGGCATAAGAAGAAAGTCAAGAATAGACGCCCCGGTTGAGAAACACAGCGTCTTCCGGGCAATAAGGTCCATCGAAAGAGCCCACATCGTGCTGCTGATGATAGACGGTCAAGAAGGCCCGACCCACCACGACTCGCGCCTCGCGGAACTGATTAAAAGCAGAAACAGGGCCCTTATAATACTGCTTAACAAATGGGACCTCGCTCCCGAGGACATAGCGGACCCCAAAGAAGTTGAAGAGGTTACAAAGGAGAAACTGACCGGGTTTGACTACGCCCCCGTGCTGACCATCTCCGCTCTTACCGGCAAGAAAGTCGGGAGAATTTTCGACGCTGTCGAGCGGGTGGAGGAAAATTTCAGAAGAAAGATCTCCACGGGAAAGCTAAACAGGTTCCTTGAAGACCTTACAAAACGCCATCCTCCCCCGGTCTACAGAAGAAAGGAGATCAAGCTTTTCTACATCTCGCAGCCTTTCACCGCACCGCCGACATTCACGATCTTCACGAATTCGGCAAAGGGTATCCCCGAGAACTACAGAAGGTTCCTTGAGAACAAGTTAAGGGAGTACGCGGACTTCGAAGGATCTCCCCTCAGGCTTCTGTTTCGGGACAGGGAAGGAAAGGAAGTCTAGATCACCGGGCCTCGAGTATTATTTTCTGTACGTCCGCGGTTCGCTCGGCGGCGGAACACATTTCCATTACCCTGCGCCTTGAGTTTCGGCCCATTTCACCTCGGGCCTCAGCGTCCCGTGCAAGAATCGAGACGCTCTCCCCTATCTTCTGAAAATCCCCCGGTGCGCAGAGAAAACCGGTCTTTCCGTCCTCAATGGCCTCCGCTATTCCCCCTATTGAAAAACCCACGACGGGGAGACTGAACGCCATCGCCTCTATCACTGACCTCGGGAAAGGATCCGGGTAATTGGACGGGATAACGAAGAGGTCAAAATCCTTAAGATACGGCCTTACGTCCTTTCTGTACCCGGTGAAGATAAAGCTATCCCGCACCCCCAGCCTCTCCGCATGATCCTCAAGCTCCCGGAGATGGTTTTTCGGAAAGAACCACGGAGTATCTCCGACTATAACGAACTTTGTTTTCTCCCTGATATTGCCGTCCGAGACAAGTCGGCTTACAGTGTCGATGAATTCCACGTAGCCCTTTCTCGGAACTACCCTCCCGGTGTTTCCGACAAGCACTGTATCCGGGGGGATGGAGAACTCCTCTCTTAGAGAACCCCGAACGGAATCCCTGTCGAAATCCGCGGGGTCAATGCCGTTATAGACGACGTGAACCTTGCTTTTTGCCCTCTCAAACGGTTTGGCCGTGGCGCGGGAAACGCATATTATCTTCTTCACGCACTGAAACCCCGAGAGCGTTTCCATTAAAGATTTCATAAACCGCGTCTGCTGTATGTTCCTTACGTGCCAGATAACGGGTTTTTTGTTTTTCCTCCCGATCAGAGTTCCCACGATTTTTGCAAGGGTTCCGTTGCAGTAGACAATGTCGATTCCGTTTTCCCTGATTATCTTAGGGGAACCGCAAAGCAGGCGGAGCATATTCACTATGTTTACGATTACGGAGAAAACTCTCATAAGACCAGGGGCCCGTGTGGTGTCCGCCACCATTGTTGATTTCTGTATGTTCTCGGGAAACCTGGGGTCGACTATGACGTTTTCAAAGATGCCCTCGGATTTCAGACCCTCAGAGAATATGTCGTGTTTCGGCACGAGCACAAAAGGGTTTATCTTATCCCGGTCGATGTACTTCAGTATGTAGAGAAGGCTTCTTCCCGGTCCTCCGTCCCTTACCGAGTGATTGATGAAAAGCACGTTTGTTTTTTCCATATCGGCTGATATTGCGGTAAAATCCCCCGGAGTGTCAAAGCGGAAAAGAAAAATAAACTAATATGAATTTCATGTTATCTTTTATGTCAGGCAAATTAAAAATCGAGGAATCTTAATGCACACAAAAACCTGCGCAAGCGCCGTGAAAATCTACCTGTTTTTCCTCTTTATTTCCTTATTCGCAGTTTCGGGATGCGGTCTGGATGTCGAGTTCGGCGGAAACGAAAATGAGGACGTGGAAGAAAATGAGATAATCACGGGATTTATCGAGGAGATAATTCCTGATATAGGTACGGACTCAAACGTTGTTGTAAGGGCAAGCGTAGTAAAAGATGAGACAGTATTTTGCTGTGAAGATACGACATCTGTAAGAGATGATTTCCGCATAGAAAACAACCTCGATCCAAAAGCAGAACTTGAATTTCTTGAGAACGGAAACTCCTCGCTCGGCACAATAAGAATTCCCGTTTTCCCAGGAGCTACGATCGATATTGCGGATATTATAATTGAGGATAGAGTCCCAAGGTATGATTACATCAATATAAGCTTCGAGGGGCAGGTAGATTCGAAGAACTGTGTCAACGACACCACACCAAGTGGAACCATGAGGGTAGTAATATTATCTGAAGGTAACGAAACGGAAGTAACAGTCAATCTGACATCAAGAACCGATATTGAAAGAGGGGACGAAGAGGATCTCCCTTGCGAAGAAATAGTCGAGGGACGCAAAGTTAAGGTAGACGGGAAACTGGGCATAGGCGAGACCGTAGAAGCAGATTTAGTTGAAATACTCTGAGCCCACTCCGCAACAAACTACCTCCCCTCCACAGTCATCCGTGCCCTCTCTCTTCCTTTCTCCGTAAGAAAAAGCTTTCCGCCCGCAACAGCTATTTCTCCTTTCCGCTTCAGAAATTCGACCACTTTTGAGGCGAAATCAGCCGATCGGAACATACCTCTGCTGTCGGGGTGGTTCTTTACCGTCTCCCCTATCTCCTGGTTGTAAAGACTCACGAGAAGCGAAGCCTCGGCAAAGTCCATCCTCTGTCTTCTTTTTTCCCTCATTATGCCGAAGAGTCCCCTTTGGGGAGCAAGGAGAAAAACCACGAGAAAAAACACCCCGCACACAAAAGCCATTGAACCCGCTATGTTAACGTCAAGCCAGTTGGCGACCCAGAACCCTGAAACGGCTGCCGAGATTCCAAAGACCACGCTCAGGAGAATCATCCTGAAAAGCGAATCCGTAAGAAGATAGGCGCAGCACGGCGGAATCACTATAAGCGCTATAACAAGTATCGAGCCCACGGCGTCAAACGCCCCGACGCATGTAAGCGACACGACAGCCATAAGCAGGTAGTGGATGAGCCGGGGACGGAATCCTATTGACGACGCAAAGCTCTCGTCAAAGGTCGACACCTTAAGCTCCTTGTAGAAAAGGGAAATGAAAAGCAGGTTCAGAAGAAGAATCGAACCCATTACGTAAACCGACTTGGGTCCCAAGTCCATACCCGAGAGAATCAAGCGGTTAAAAGGAGCGAACGCTATCTCTCCGAGAAGCACGGAGTGGGTGTCAATATGCACGTTTCGCGCATACTTGGAAAGCAGTATGACCGCCACGCTGAAAAGAAACGGGAAAACTATCCCTATCGACGCGTCCTTTTTAACCAGCCTTGCGCGGTTAACCGCCTCTATGAGCGAAATCGCAAGCACCCCGCTTGCGGCAGCTCCTACTATGAGAATCGGCGATGAAAGATCCTTCACGAGAAAAAAAGCGAGGATTATGCCGAGCAGAATGGAATGGCTGATCGCATCAGTCATCATGGACATTCTTCTCAGAACAAGAAACGCCCCCGGTATGGCGCATGAAGCCGCAACTATGACGGCTACCAGCTGTATATCAAACTGATGCGGGCTCATCCGTTACTCCCCACCGGTGAAAGCTTTCTGATCTCGCGAATACCGCTTGGAGTAAGCCGCCAGTTCTCTTCCCCCGCTCTCTCCACGTGCCCCGCCTCCTGCAGCTGCAAAAGACTTTTTCTCACGTTAAACCCCTTCTCGCTTCCAAGCGCAAGCAGCTTCTCGGAATGCGCGTAGCCGGGGTCGTCATGCTCAAGAGCCAGATCGTGCAGGGCTTTTAAGACGTAATCCTTCTTTATCTCCCTTCTGCTCCTGGCGTCTTTGAATCTCAGGGTGAAAAACCCGTTCGGCGAGAAAAGAACCGAAAAAAAAGCGATAACGCTCACGCAGACTATAACCGCAGGTCCCGTCGGCACGTTCTCAAGCCCGGCACTCAGCGCAACACCCGTTACGCCGGAGACGGCCGCTATCAAAGCCGCAAGAATCACCATCGAACCCATACCGCCGGTCCACTGTCTGGCCGCAACCGCGGGGGCAATGAGCATTGAGCTCATAAGCACGACCCCTACTGTCTGCAGCCCGATCACTATCGCCGAAACTATGACGGCCGTAACAAGCAGATCCAGAGACTTCATGGAAAAACCCATAGTGCCTCCGAAATCCGGATCGAAGCAAAGAAGTTTGAACTCTTTCCAGAAAAGTCCCACAACCAAAAGGGCAAAAAGCCCCGTAACACCTATAACAAGAACGTCTTTTCCGACAAGCGCTTCCGCCTGGCCGAAAAGAAACTTATCAAGCCCCGCCTGGTTGGCATCCGGCATCTTCTGCGCGTAGGTAAGAAGAACAAGGCCAAGCCCGAAAAAGACAGAAAGCGCCATCCCCATCGCGCTGTCGGTTTTTACCCTCGAGTTGCTGGTAATCAGGTTGATCAGAAAAACCGCCAGGACGGCTGAGAGCGCAGCCCCGATAAAGATCGGCAGCTGTTCCTTTACTCCCATTATGAGGAAGGCAAGCACTATTCCGGGAAGGGCCGCGTGCGACATGACGTCGCCTACGAGGCTTTGCTTTCTAAGCACCGCGTAAGAGCCGACCACGCCGCTTACAATGCCCAGGGAAGCCGCTCCCAAGAGAATGGTCCTGGCCGTATAGTCAGAGAAAAGCTCAACTGCAAATTCAAGCATCACACTGCCCTTTTGGCCGATTTTCTTTCGGGGAAAAAGGAGGTCTTGCCTCCGTAAGCCTTCATGAGATTCTCGGAATTAAAGACCTCATCCACCCTCCCCGAAGCCACAAGCCCCACGTTCAGAATGGCGATCCGCTCGTAGTACTCGGAAACGGTGTTAAGATCGTGATGAACCGCAAGCACAGTCTTTCCCCCGGCGGTAAGCTCTTTCAGTATCCTGACTATCGCTTTTTCGGTCGTAGCGTCAACTCCCTGGAAAGGTTCATCCAGAAGGTAAACCGACGCGCTCTGAACAAGGGCTCTTGCGAGAAAAACTCTCTGCTGCTGCCCTCCGGAGAGCTGGCTTATCTGCCTCTGGGCAAACCCAAGCATATCGACTTTTTCAAGGGCGCTGAGCGCCTTCTCATGCTCCTTTTTTCCGGGACGCCTTATCCATCCCAGGTCTCCGTAACTCCCCATTTTCACCGTATCCACTACGGAGGTGGGAAAATCCCAGTCCACAGAACCTCTCTGGGGAACGTAACTCACTTCCTTCCTCTGTTTCTCGTAAGGTTTGCCGTGGATGGAGACGACTCCCGCAACGCGCGGAACAAGTCCCTGGATGGATTTTATCAGGGTTGTCTTGCCGGCGCCGTTTGGTCCCACGACGGCGACCATCGACCCGCTTGGAATCTCAAGGTCTATATCCCAGAGAACGGTCTTGTCGCCGTAAGCGACGGTAAGGTCCGTCACACGGACTGCCGGAACGGCCGGATTCTGCTCTCCGCTGCTCATTACCCATCTCCGGCGGCTTCGGCTTTAGAATCGGCAACCTCGATACTCCGGCTGAGGGATTCCACGATAGTATCCACGTTGCTTCTGAACATCCCTATGTAGCTGCCCTCTTCTGTTCCCGGACTGCCCATCGAGTCCGAGTAAAGACTGCCGCCTATCCGGACATCAAAACCTCTTGCCTTCACCGAGGCCCGAAGGGCACGCATGTATCTGGGAGAGATGGAAGTTTCAACGAAAACTGCCGGAATTTTTCGCTCGGCGACTACCTTTGAGAGATTCTGTATATCCGCAACGCTCGCTTCAGAATCGGTACTTATCCCCTGAAGCCCCATTACCTCAAACCCGTAACCTCTTCCGAAATAATTAAAAGCGTCGTGGGCCGTTATAAGCACCCTTCTTTCGTGACGCAACAAGGCTATCTTCTTCTGTATGTAAGACTGCAGGAGGTTCAGTTCTTTGATATAGGATTCGGCGTTCTGTTTGTAGATACCGGCGTTTTGCGGATCGTAGAGTGAGAAAGCCTCCATGACAACCTTGGCCGCTTTTTTCCACAGAGCGACATCAAACCATATATGCGGATCGTAGTATCCTTCGTATTCCTCGGGAGAAAGAAGCAGGGATTTGTCGATTCCCTCCGCGACGCCCACGGTGAATATCCCGCTTTTTTTCATCTGCGCAAGAACATCCGTAATCTTTCCCTCAAGGTGAAGGCCGTTATAAAAAATCATGTCGGCCCCGGCAAGCTTTCCCACGTCCCCGGCGCTCGCCTTGTAAAGATGCGGATCAACACCGGTTCCCATGAGGGAGATGACCTCCGCTTTTTCCCCTGCGATGTTCTTGACCAGGTCTCCGATCATAGCGGTGGTAGTAACCACTTTTATCGTGCCTTCTCTTTTTACGCTCCCGCTGCTTTCAGCGCAGGCTCCGCAGAGCACCAGCAATGCAGAAAGCAGAAAGAACCTCATGCCCGTTATCATTTTCATTCTTTTCTCTCTCAGTTGTTCGCTTTCTCAACCAGTATGTACTTGGCAGCGTTTCGCCCTATGGGATATTCCTTCCCGGTCAGCTCGACGATTATGGGGCCCTTAAAAGGCTGCTTCGAAACAACTGTCATCTCGGTCTCGGGATAAAGACCTATCCCGCCCAGGTAACGAAGCAGTTCCGGGTCATGATCGCTCACTTCAACCACTCTCACCAAGGTGTCAGGCTCCACATCCACAAGAGCATCGCACTCCCTCACGATCATGGTGCCGTCTCGGCGCGGGATCGGCGAACCATGCGGGTCGGTGACCGGATAACCAAGAAACTTGTCGATCCTGTCTTCAAGATCCTCTGAGAGCACGTGTTCCCATTTCTCGGCTTCCTGGTGCACCTGGTCCCAGGGAACGCCTAGCGCCTCCTTGAGGTAAAGCTCGATAAGCCGGTGATGTCTGATTATCTCAAGAGCTATTTTCCTGCCCGCGGGAGTAAGCTTCACCCCTTGGTAGCGCTTGTGGGTTATGAGCTTTTTCTCCGAGAGCTTTTTCATCATGCTCGTTACCGAAGCCGGAGACACGCCCAGTTTTTCTGAAAGCGCGCTGGTCGAAACTTTTCCCTCGGAAGTCTCAACCTCGTAAATGGCCTTCAGATAATCCTCTATTGATTGCGAAAGCATCTTTTTTCTCTTTATCCAAGCAAAAACCGCTTAAGATTCAAATAGACAAAAAAATATTTTAGTCTTGTCTAAATTTGTTTTTAATTCTAGCAAAAACAAATCCGCTGTCAAGAAAAGAGCGGGGTTTCTAAAGAGATATTTATGGCTTAGAATAAGCCCTATGCGGAAACAGTATCATAAAAGAATAAATCCTCTTGCGGCCATGGCAGGTCTTGTCTGCCTCTTTCTCCTTATTCTTTCCTCATGTCTCACGACGGAAAACACGGGGTATTATCCCGGCGGGACCGCCTTCAATGTGCTTTATTCTTTCCCCCACGACCCGACCGCTTTCACTCAGGGATTTGTCTACAGAGACGGGTTCCTTTATGAAAGTACCGGGCTTTACGGAAGCTCATCTCTTAGAAAAATCAACCCGTTCACGGGAGCGGTGCTTGCTAGGGTGTACCTTCCTGCAAGGTTTTTCGGCGAAGGTCTTACCATAATAGGCGACAGCATATACCAGCTCACCTGGAAATCCAGGCAGGGCCTCATATACGACAAGGAGAGCCTGCAGCAGAAAGGGTCGTTTACCTATTTCACCGAAGGCTGGGGACTTACTGACGACGGAACTCAACTCATAATGAGCGACGGGACCGAAAAACTGTATTTTCTTTCCCCCAGGAACTTCGGGATAACGAAAGTCTTAAGCGTAAAGGAGAATGGGTCGGCAGTTACCATGCTTAACGAGCTTGAATACGTGGAGGGAAAAATCTACTGCAACATATGGAACTCGGACGATATAGTGGTTGTAGATTCCTACAGCGGCATGGTGGAGAGACGGATAAACTTGGGGGAACTCAGAGAAAGGCTGAGCTTTCCGGACAAAGCGGGAGTGCTGAACGGAATCGCCTGGAAACCCTACTCCCGCACTTTCCTTATCACCGGAAAGAACTGGTCCGAGGTCTTCGAGATAAGATTCGGTTTCCCTTTCCCTTGAAGCGGAAACCCAAGCGGGTAGACTCATTTCCCCTTCTGTGTCCCCGTAGCTCAGTTGGATAGAGCGCAGGATTCCTAATCCTGAGGCCGCAGGTTCGAATCCTGCCGGGGACGCGCCAGCAAGAAACCTTACGAAAAAAGCTGCCTGAATATCACCCAGATGATCTTCACCCCGGCCATAAAGCTTCCCGTGATTGTTCCGGTTACCTTTGAAGTTCCTATTCTCTTCCTGTAACTCACCGGAACCTCTGTGCAGCGAAGCCCTTTCTTGGCGGCCTTCACCTGCATCTCAACCGTCCATCCGAAAGTCCTGTCTCTCATGCCGAGAGAAAGGAGCTTGTCGTATCTTATGGCCCTGAAGGGACCAAGGTCGGTAAAGCTCACTCCGTAAAACAGCTTTATAAGCCTGGTCGCCACATAGTTGCCCACAAGGGCCTGAGGCAAAAGCGCCCCCCTCTGTCTTTCACCGATGGTTCTTGACCCTATGACGAGATCATATCCGCCCTCGGTTATCGGTGAAATGAGGGTTTTCATTTCTCCCGGATAATCAGAATAATCTCCATCCAGAAACACTATAATATCAGGAGGATACGAAGAGTTCTTAATGTAATCTATCCCCGCAAGGCAAGCCTGCCCGTACCCTCTTCTCTCTTCGTCTATGACCGTAGCTCCGCAGCCCGAGGCAACGCTCGCCGTGGAGTCGGTCGAACCATTGTTAACGACCACTATCTCCGTAACGAGGTCCTGGGGAATATCCGCAATTACCTGTCCTATGGAGCGCTCTTCGTTTAAGGCAGGGATTATAACAACCGTCTTTTCCATGGGACTTTTATATGGAGACAAGCTCAACCTGCGGGATAAGAACTATGTGGCGCGAAAGCAGTGGTTTTTCGAATCTTGAGCGTATGGCTTCGCAGTAACCGTCCATCTGCTCTTCGTAAGCCTCACGGGTGTCTTCATTCATCGATTTTCTGTACTTATAATCAAAAAGACGCATTCCCCCATCCTCTTCCGTCAGAAGGTCTATTCTGCCCCTTTTCGAAGCACCCTTACCGGGATCAAAGACAAATTTAAGCTCTCTTCTGATTTCCCGAGCCTCGCCTATAAAGGAAAAGAGCTCGGACTCTAGAAAATTCGAGGAAAGTTCCAGCAGCAGTTCCTTCATATTCGGGTTTGAAACGAGAAATTCCCCCAGAACGAACTCAATCTCTTTCTCGGCCGTTTCCTCCCTGAAATCCCAAACCTCAAGGAACCTGTGCATTATGCTTCCCACTCTCTCCGGATCCTTTAAGCGGTCAGTAGGAGAAAACAGGTCTGGAAGCGGGGAGATCTCCGCCCGCTTTGGCTTATCCTCCCTGCCGTATGTGGGTTCCATGTATTTAAGTTGCAGAGGAACTTCCGTTCCCAAGGAGGAAGTATCCGGGGAGTCGGGTCCTTTTGAAGTTCCCCCCTCGTAGAAGCCCGGAAAAGAAATTCCCCAAGTATCGTCTGTAAACCCTTTCGGCATTTCAAGACACCGGGAAGAGAGGGAAAGTCTTGAATCAATGAGCTCGGCGAAGCTTCCTTTTTCCACCTGTATCCGCTCCTCTTTGGCCAGACGGCGTCCGCTGAAACATATGAAAAGTCTTTCCTCGGCCCGGGTCATGGCCACATAGAGCGCCCTTCTCTCTTCCCAGGCCTCTTTTTTCTCAACGCGGGATTTAAGGTCCTCCCAATTATCCGAAGAGGAAGCCGGGTATCTGACTACAAAACCTTTTTTGATATCGGCCATCACCCTTTCAGACGGCGTCACCTTTCTGTAGTTAGTATTGCAGAGAAAAACGGTATGAAATTCAAGCCCTTTCGCCCCGTGAACCGTCAAGAGTTTCACTACCCCGCTGTCGTTTATTTCCTCAAAGACCTGCTCTTCTTCGTAAGTTCGACGCATGGAATCAAAGTGCTCAACCACTTGCCGAAGCCCGTACCCCTTGTGCGAGACCAGATTTTCTGTCATCAGGAGAACCTTCTTCAGGTTCAGATACTTGGCCTTTCCATCCGGAAGCCCCAGAACTGCTGAGGAATAGCCAAGCCCGTTTACAGCGAAATCGACCGCCCTGAAGGCATCTCCGTTAACGTATTCCCTTCTCTTTTCATCAAGAAAACGAATATATTGCCCGACTCGGGAGCCGTTTTCTCTTCCCTCTCCCCGGAAATGGGAGAAAAGCTCGTCATCCGACGCTCCGAAGTAAGGAGATCTGAGCACCGAGGCCCGAGCCAATAGATCCTGAGGGTCAAGAAAGTATGTGAGCATGCACATAGCGTCCCTTACCTCGGGAAGGTCGTAGAAACCGCGCCCAATACGGGACTGAAACCTTATCCCTTCCTTCGCAAGCGCTTTTTCGTATACGGAGACGTTTGAAGACCTTCTGAACAGAAGAGCAATTTCTTCTGAGGATTCCTTCCGTATCTGTTTTATCCTTGACGCCACGGCACGGGCTTCAAGTTCGATCGACTCGTCAGCCTTCGCACCTTCACAAGCGATTATTTCCACCGAAATACCGGGATCGGGCCGCGAAATGGGAACTGTCATCTTTTCGTAATATCCTTCGGGGAAGCTGCCGGCGAAAAAAACATTGAAAAAATCTATGAGACTGCCGCTGGAGCGGTAGTTGGCCGCAAAGGATATTTTCTCGAAATCCCCAGTCTGAAGTATCTTCCCGAACGTCTCTGGCTCGGCTCCCCTGAAACCGTAAACGGACTGGTTCACGTCACCGACTACAACAAGACTGCCTCCAGAGTCACCGTCGGTGAGAAGATTCATCAACCTGAGCTGAAGGGAATCGGTATCCTGGAATTCATCAACTATAATAAACTTTAGGAAATTCCTGTAATAGCCTAATATTTCAGGATTTTTCTCGAGGAGTTCAATTGTGAGACGTATCATGTCCTCATACTCTATTTTCTCCTCAAGGATCTTCCTCTCTCTCAGAAAACGATACGCGTCGCCGGATAAATCAAGATAGATAGAGTTGATTTCCGAATCGTAATGTCCCATTACTGAAAAGACCGCATCAACAAGCGCAAGCCTCGACTGCTCAACCTCAGACTTCGTCATCTCCTTTTTTGCCTCTTCATAAACGGCCCTCAGGTAGCGAATATTCCGGTCAAGGCCCAGAGTCATGTCTATTTTCCCGCTTAGATCCTGCAGAACCTGCTTTCTCCTTTTGGATTGGGACGAAAGAACGGAAATATAGTCCCCAATCCTCATGTGAAGATTTTCATCCATGGATTCAAGCGCTTCTGAATCGGGGTTTTTGGGGCCGGGGTTCTCTCCGTAATAGGAAAAAGGAGGGATCAGATGGAGCCTTGCCGCTTCTTTCAGTATCATCGCCATGATCTTCATAATCTGGGCATAATCATAAGATTCCATCTCGAGAAGTCTCTGGAGCCTAGGGTCGCCCTCCTCGATCTTCATGAGAAGAAACTTGCCGATATTTTGTTCGTAAAAAGCATTCTCCTCGGAACCTTCAATCACGGAGAAATTAAGCGGGAGCCCCGAATCAAAGACGTTTTCTCTCAGTATCCCTGAACAGAAACTGTGGATAGTTCCTATGGGAGCGGAGAAAAACTTCCTGCGCCACCCCTCGGCTATATTTCCTCTGTGGCCGTAATCCTCGATATACTTCGTAATCTCGGAACTTATTCTGGATTTCAGTTCTGCAGCGGCGTTTTCCGTAAAGGTAACGGCCACAATTTGAGGAATATCCGCTTCTCCCCCCTCCAGAATCCCCAGATACCTAGCTATTATGGCTCTTGTCTTTCCCGAACCCGCCCCCGCCCTGACCGCCACTTTTCTTGCCGGGCGAAGTATCAGGGACTGCTCTTCGTTAAGATCTAAGAAGTTGGAAACTTTCTCCATGGCTTATCCTCGCGAATGCCCGGTTCTCCTTACCACCCCGTCTTTTACCCTGCAAAGGTCAGCGTAATCACAGTAAGAACAGGGACGACCCTTGGACATCTCGAGGTAGTGGGCTTCCTGGTTCTTCTCTTTTTTCCCCACATAGGGAGGAAAAAACCCTTTCTTTATGTTCTCCACGTAGTACTCCGCAAGCGAAGCCGCTTCATCAAGATAAGGGTCTTTGGAAGAAACGCTTTCTCCCGGTCTTCCGATTGAAAGATAAGATCCCCTGGAGGGAGCAGCCCCTTCATCAAACAGCGCCTTTAGGTAAAGGGGAAGCTGCAGATTCTCAAAATCAAAATATTTTCTCCCTTTTACGCTTCCGATCTTGTAATCGATAACCGCGGTTTTCTTCTTGTCGTCTCTGTGGACATCTACCCTGTCCACTTTTCCACTGATTTCTGCATTCCCGATGCGAAAATTGACTTTTTGTTCGAAAACCCAGGGGATGAATTCATCCTTTCCGATTCTTTGAATCTCATCGGTGATGAAGTTCGGTAAAATGCAGTCAAAAAACCTTTTCTTTCCAATCTCCGCTACATTCTTTGGGAGATGGGAGAAAATCCCGGGCTTCGTTTCGTACTTCCTTCTGAGTTTCTCATAGACCTCCGCAATACGGCTCGCTTCTGGCCAGTCGGAGCCATCGGCGAAAACTGTCTCCATGAACTCCTTGAGGATCTCGTGGGCAAGTGAGCCAAGGTCAAGCTGCGAGGCCTTCTGTTCGTCGGGATCCCCGACCACATCCAGTTTCAGCGTTTCCTTCGAAAAATACATGAAGGGACATGTCCCGTAGGTTTCGAGCTTTGTGGGTGAAAAAGTGTCCGGGTACGGAGGGGCGTTACGGAGAACCCCTTCGAAATTCGTATAATTCCCCTCAAGATCAAGTCTTTTTCTCTCGGCGGAAATACCACCCGAGAGATAACCAACCATATCCGAACCGTAGTGCTCTCTTATGACCTCGGCGATCTTAGGGTCGACATCCGGTATCCTCGAAGGTGAAAAACAGTAAAACAAGACATCTTCCCTAGAGAATATCTCTCCAGGTTCCGAGAAGTTTTCAGAGCGCCGCGCCGGAGGAGAGATCCCCATTTCCTCAAGAAAGTCAGAGCGGATTACATCCCTTGATTTCTGGTCGTAGCGGAAGCAGGAAAGAAAGACCTTCTCAGAAGAGGCAGTGCTAAGGGTGGAGAAAAGATGTTTTTCCTTTTCATAATGAAGACCTTCCTCATCAAACACCTTTTTTTTAAGCGCCCGGTTTATTTCCGCCTTCTCCCTGGGCTTGAGCACGGGATCCGCAGGAAGAGGCGAAGGAAAACAAGTATCCGAAAGACCGGCCAGAAAAAGAAACTTCGGGTTTATTCCGCGGGCTACGGAGAAATCAGTAACGCTCACCCTTTCCGAATCGCCATCGCAGGGAGTTTTATAGAGAACCGTTCTCTCTCCCATGAACTCATCCAGAAAAAGAAGATACTCTCCGGGGTCTGAAACCCGGAAATCGAACTCTCCGTAAGAAAAGGAAAGCTCCCTCAGAAAAGAGAAAAATTCATCGAAACACTCCCTGGTGGTTTGATTTCTCTCTATAAGCAGTGCCGAACTCTCAGAAACCCTGAGTTCTGAAAAAATCTTTCTCAGATCAGAAGTCATCGCGGCAAAAGTTCTTTTTCCGAACTTTGACGATACCGAATCAAGTGCCGAGCCTATATCATGGGCGACCGCGGACAGCTGGGCATCCCGTTCCACTATGTGTTCCAGGATCCTCTTCCAACCCGAGATACCGCTTACGGTCCTGTATTTCCTGTCTTCGGAGGAAACGCTTGCGGAGGAAATCTCCTTTACGAGATTGGCGCTGCGCTGCGAGAACTCAGACTCTCCCAGATAGAGGGCAAAAAGCGGGTTGCAAAGAAGTCCGATCAGGTCGTTTCTGTGAAAATTGCCTGATTTGAGGCGAAGGATATCACCCGCAAGGCGCCCGTATACGCTCCCGGCCAAGGTCCCGGAGTTTCTGAGGTCGACCGCAACTCCGTTTTTCTCGAATATATTGGCTATGGAGCGCCCGCGTTTCTGCGATGACCTGACAAGAACCTTAAAATCGGAGGCTTTACACTCCTCATCCACAATGAGCTTTTTAATCTTCCTTGAGACGTACTCAATTTCATCGTGAGAGTCCCGAAACTCACCGAACTCGCTTTGAGTCTTAGCTTCGAGGACTTCATCTGTCACTGCGGAATTTTCTTCATAAACTATGGAAGCTTCGCGAAGCTTTTCCAGAAAATAGCTTCTGTATTCATCCAGCTCGCCGAAGTCGCTTACGAAAAAGAAGGTTCCTGAAACCGCCGAGGAAAGGCTCTTTATCACATCAAGCTCACAAATCGTAAAATCGGAAAATCCAAAAATAACAAGCTTTTTCGCGGATGGGAAAAACGGGGTAAGCCCTTCCCTCTCTAACTCTTCTGAAACGACACGGGCAGAATCCGCATCATCAAGAAAGTCTCTCTCGGCGACAAGCGCTTCGTATTTTTCGTAGACAAGCCCTATATCCGAGAGTTTTTTCCGCAAGCTCCGAGCCTTGATTCTCTTGGGAGACCCGACAAGTTCCTTTACAGAAACTTTGGTTTGTTTCAGTTTTGAAACAATGGAAGCTACGGAGTCAAGAAAATCCCGATTCTTCGAAAATTCCTTGAAGATCTCAAGGTCTCCCGAGACTGATTCCGCTGCTTTCCTGGTTACAGATAGGGCCTGAGTCCTTGATATCCTTTTCTTTTTTAGGTTCGGAGACGCCTCGTTTACAAAATCCGAAAGTTCATTGAACGTAAGCAGGTTTTTTCCCCATACCCCCTCGCCAGAGTAATAATCTTCTATTTCCTGCACAACCGAGACGCCGGGGAGAAGGAAAAGGATTGTCTCATCACTTGGGTTAAGCCCGTATTTTTTGAAAAGATTTTTGAAAGTGGATTGTTTAGGATGATAAATTAGCTTCATCTAGCAAAAAAATGCCGGAGACTTCAAGAAAGGTCGGTTTTGCTGCTAAGAACCTTCAGGAAATTAAAACCTGTTGGATAACAGTATATCCAAACTGAAAAAAGAAAAGAAAATCGAGGCAAATTCAGTACGCTAAGTGTAATTGAGAAAAACCATGATCCCTTCATTCATAACGAAGTCTTGTATCTTAGAAGCCATTCAGCATATCAGACGAGATGGTGTTCCCTCTCGGAGGAAAAGCAGGGATTACTGTTTGGCAAAAGACGGGGATCACTTTCCTCCGAAATACACCATTGCATTGGCTCATAAGATAGCCACCGGACGATTCTTGCGGTCAGATGAGTTTGAAGGTGGCTCCGAGTCCAACAAATTTCTCGAATCTCTTGGATTTGATATTATCGAGTGCACTTGTGGTAGCCAGAATAAGACTAAGCTATCCATACTTCCGTCTGATCCAAAGATGGAGACGGAACCCACAAGCAAACTTATACGTCACTCCGACGAGCGGTGTCCTGAATGCAAAATACGGGTTCACGAGATTCTGGAGCGAATCTACGGAGAATGCGTGCGAGAACACAAATTCCAGTGGTCGACACGTATTTCCTCTTACTCGGAGACTTCAATCTTTCACGCTTTGCAGAAAGTGGCTACCGCCTTGGAAGGATACCGTGGCTTCGGGTTCGAAAACTTTGTAAGAGCCAAAACTTTGCCACCTTGTGACTTCTGGGTCCCCGACCCTGGATTCATCGTTGAGTTTGACGAAAGTCAACATTTTACAAAACTACGGAAGCTCTCACTTTCTAAATATCCAGATGCCAACCCCCTAGGGTTCTCCAGATCGCGCTGGACCGCTCTGTGTGAACAGCATAATGCAAAAGATAACAACCCACCCTACCGCGACGAACAACGGGCTTGGTATGACACCCTCCGAGATATTATCCCATCACTCAAAGGTTTTCTGCCAACTTTAAGACTGTACGCCCGCGATTTCGCATGGTGTTTACTTGATCCCGATAGCAACGACGACCGCAGGCGTTTCTTGAATATCGCATTTCAGGACAGTGCTCCGTCCAGTCAAGCGATGGAGAAGACCGACACTCAGCTTGCTACCGAGCACTCCACTCTACGGGTGGCTTTAGTCTTTCCTAAAGTGAACGCAACAACTTTAAACGGTGTTCCACCAAGCGGGGCAGGAGCCCAGGAACCTGACATACCTACCCTCGCCTCATTCGCTGGTGAAACCGTCGATTTTGTACTCTTTCCAGAAAGCTACATCTCCTCAGTTGACAATACACGTATCAAACTGTTGCTGAAACTCGCATCAGACCTAGATGCTCCATTGTTAGTAGGTGCTGTTGAAAAGAATTTCAATTTAGCAGGAGATTCAGCCGACTGGCAAATCCTCCTTCGCATTGATCCCGACGGTTCTTGTCGCCATTTATACACAAAACACTCCACCGCGGAAGCAGTTGCCTTCGAGAAGCCAGATTGGGAACCGAACACCATGCTTCCAACTTTCGAATTGGGAAACGTCAAAGTCGGAGCCACTATTTGTCACGATCAATACCTAGGCTTACTTCCCCGCTTTCTGGCTTCACGTGGCGCTCGTGTGTAGGTAAATCCAAGTTTCGACAATGTCAAAGACATCAAATGGTCTTCAATGCTGCGTCTAAGGGCGGTAGAGAATCGTTTCTTTGCCCTGTGCACGCTACATGACAAAGGTGGAAGCCGAACTCATCCTTTTGCCTTTTCTCCAGACGGTAGAGAGCTCGCAGGAAGAAAAGCAGGCTCTGAGGTCGCACAGCCCCTCTCGCAATGCAACGAGTCGGGAATCGTTTACATAGTCAATCTTGATATGAGTATGGTTGGCCAACCGCTGGATTGGTCTAAACTTCCATGCCCAAAAAAATCACAAAAAGACCGGAGTGGAACTCCTAGAAAACCCATCCGTATTAAGTTGATCAACGAACAACCAGCAGTCTTGGGGCGTTCGGGTTGGCAAATCTTGGAGAAACCTAGGTGTTATGTAGAGACTGATCAAGGATTAGTATATGTAGGATTGATACCAAAAGAACGGATTCTGGACGCAACCGAGTGCTTCCACATTTTAGAGCAAGCAAAACAGAAGAATTGTGCTCCAATCATCTGGTACATCTGGGATGAGATTCCAACCGATCCGGCACGTCTAGCAACACTCGTTATGGGCAGAGCAATTGAATGCTGTGCGCCGGTGCTGATCTCGGACAAAAACAAGATTCACGAATTGGTCGAGCTATCTAACCGTAACAAAATCCCCGCTCGAAGAACTGCGGAGGAATCTGGGGAAATAATAGTGGACATCGGATACGCATGGGGTCTAGACAATGCATTCAAGATGGTGACCAGAAAGCTCCCTAAAAATGAGAAAAGAAAAGCACTGGATTGCTATCGTAAACTCGCCCGCCTACTTTCTTAGAGAGGCTTGTGGCACGAACAATCACTATCCACAGTCATTCTAAACACCTTGAGTTCGGAAACTTTATCGAACCAGAGTTCTAAGCCACTCCGCCAATTCTTTTTCATCAACAATACCCTGGGCAACTTTAATCATCATCTCACCCGCTTCCACCGTGTCAAAATCCAATTCTATGCCGTTTACGGTCAAGCAAGTATCCATTGCCTTAAATGCGGTTCTCTTGTTACCATCATTGAACGCATGACCAACTGCGATACAACATGCGTAACAAGCAGCAAGCTCAAACACATCCTCAATCATTTCATAGGCTACGCGGTTCTCGACACGAGCCAAAACGGACTCAATGGATTTATTCAGGGCTATGCCTTGCAGCTCGTCAGGTCCAACAACCTGCTCATGCATGGCAATCACCCTCTCAGGTGATAAATATTTCATGCCTACTTATCTTTTAGATAATCTAGAATTGGCTGTATCTTGCCTTTGCGCTTTGCAATAGCCGCATCAACTTCATCGGAATCAGCAACTTTAAAGCGGGGTTTCTCCTCGACGGAAGCTGTGGCCGGAGAGCCTCCATGCTCATCACTATCCAGAGCAGTCAGAAGTTTGTCGTCGGCTTTTTTAGTCACTTTTTCAGGGTCAATTTCTCGCCATTTGGGTCCTGGAAGCGACTTGATGATTTGTGTAGTTTCAATGCTGACGCGGATCACCCAAGCAAGCAGCTTGAGCGGATAAGAAGGATCGCCCGCAGTCTCAGTCGCGTAAATGTTAGCGTCGTTCATAATACCGCTTTTTGCGTCTGGGCTTACGCATTGTCGTTCCATAACCCACTTGAGAGCAGGTTTCCCATTCACTTCATACTCCCAGGCCTCTTCCGGGATTCCGCAGACGGTTATGTTGTCGTTGTAGAAAATCGATGTTCTGTCAGGAGAGTTCTGACTGCCCGCAAGCTTCATCTTATTCACCCGAAACCATTTATCAGGCAATATTTCCTCCGGAACTTTCCACCCTCCTTTTGAGAATTCAATCGGCCATGGTTCTACGCGATCAAATCCCGTGTGGAGATTGCCGAGTTTCTCTCCTGCTTCTGTGAGTGCGTAAAAATGTTTTTTATCAGTAGCTAGCAGAACATTAGGAAGCTGTTTGGAGAGATTGTTCGCGAAGCGGTCTCTGTAGACGGGAACATGAAGCAGTCCATAGATGTAATTGAATATCTCCGGTCTTGTGATCTCAGTACCGTATGCTTCTTGGAATATCAAAAGAGTATCCTCAGTTATCGCGTCTCGGCGGACATAACCGTGCCTGTCAGTTTTTTCTTTTTTCTGATTGAGGAGACTTCCTTCCTGCGGTTTTTCATAGAGATAAAGCGGGAAGCATTGCCCGTTGAAAACAGTTTGAATGTCTGGCATAGAGTCAACCATAAGAGCGGAAAAACCACCCCCCGCTCCGACCCCGGTCACGCATATAAGCTTGTTTTCCGCATCCTCATGCGGAAATATGTGCGGAATCTGGTAAACCCTCTCGTTGAGACGACGACTGAAGTAAAGCCACTGTCTGGTGAAGGGTCTGTAGATTGAACTTGCGATTCTGCCCTCGGAAAAATCCAGCACTTTCGCTCTGCTGAGATCGTTTTTAAGATTTGTTGTCCAACTGATTCTTTTCGGATCATTGTTGACGAAATTATCAACTGCCTGTTTCGATGTTCCAGGCCGTTCAGTCTCGTAGCGGGCAAGTTCCGAATTGTAGAACTCAATCATCGCTTGAATATTCGTCTTGAGAGTTTCTGCTGAGAAATTGTAGCACCAGGCATCCCGGCCAGTGGCAATACCCCTTGAGTAATTTGCGAAAGCCCTGGATTCCGAATTCTGTTCTTTATCCTTGCTCCCCATCATCAGAAACCTGTTAAATTCCGGGTCGCGCTGGTTGATCCAGTCGTGGGTTTTGTCGGGCAGTATACGGCTCCACCCTCTATTTTCATAGATTCCCTTTATGCTTCTGAATTTGCTGATGATCTCTGTTTTCTTCTCACGGCTCAGATAATCACCTATGTCATGGAAAAATATCCTGCCCCGCTCTTCCGCTTCCGGATTCTTTACAAGGATTGTAATTGCAACAGGAGCGCGGGAGCCTCCCCCGAAAACATTGTCCTTTTCCTTGCGACGCTGCTCTCCCTGAGTGCGCGCATTTCCCCGCAGATGAAACACGTAAACACTGCTGAATTCCTCCGCAAGACACTTGCGCATTCCGTCCATTGCGCTGCCATCAAGCCATCCGGCATTAGTAACAAACCCTATGACACCGCTTTTTCCGATCCTGTCGCTTGACCAGCGGATAGCGCGGATATAACTGTCGTAAAGGCTGTTTTTGTTGGTGGCACTTGAATGCGCCGCGTAGCTTTCCGCAATGCGGCCGTCAAGTGTTTCATAGGACTGATTCTGAGCATTGTCATTTGCACTTTTCTGCCCCGCCGACCACGGCGGATTCCCCATGATCACTCGTATGTCGGTTTTTTTCTGTCTTGTTCTGCGATCAGAATTCTGGGGCATTATCTGCGCGTAAAGATCCGGCTTCCCCTCGTGCATCTCAAATGTGTCTGTGAGACATATGCCTTTGAATGATTCATAGTCTTCTCGGTTCGCAACGGAATGATATACGGACTCTATGTTTACAGCCGCTATATAGTAGGCAAGGAGCGTTATCTCGTTTGCGTGAATCTCGTTTTCATATTTGCGCTGAATATCCCCGGGAGCAATGAGCTCTGACTGAAGCAGCCGGGTGATGAAAGTTCCAGTGCCGGTGAATGGATCCAATATATGCACTCCTTCTGTGCCCAGGGACGAGCCGAATTCATCCGAAAGCACATCGTTTACAGAACGTATTATAAAATCCACTATCTCAACGGGTGTGTAGACGATTCCGAGTTTCTGAGTTGCAAGCGGGAAAGCGTTTCGGAAAAACTTGTCGTAAAGCTCAACAATTATTTTCTGTCTGGCTTCAGCCGTTGAAGCCCCCTCCACGCGTCTGCGGACGCTTGCGTAAAAATCGTCAAGATTTTCCGATTCTTTCTTGATGTTCTTCGGTTCAAGAACATCAAGAACCGTCTGCATGCCACGGCTCACCGAATTGCGCGAGACAAACGCAGCGTCTCCGAAAAGAGCATCGAACACAGGTCCAGTGACCATGTGCTGCGCCAGCATCTCAATAGCGTCGTCTTCTGTGACTCCCTCATTCAGATCATCCCGCAGTTCCGTCACAAACTCCCGGAATATCTCCCGCTCGGCATCTCCCGACTCTACTATTGCCCGTATGCGCGCTATATGGCTTCCGGCTATGTCTGCTACATCAGAAGCCCATTCATCCCAGTACTTGCGGTCTCCGCATTTCTCAACAATCTTTGCACGGATGGCTTCGGGAAGTCCTTCAAACAGTATGGGTATAGGGTGAACGTTATTCGGCCTGCCATTCGTATCATCCCCTCTTCCGTTCCTAGGAACCGGAGAATCCGGTCTCGGTTCCGTCCAGCCCGAAAGTGTGATTATCCCGATACGGTCTCCTTCGCTTCCCTGTTCGATAAGGTTCAGAATTCCTTCAAAGCGTTCATCATGACTTCTTATCGCGTTAAGAGTCTGCCATACCACTTGGAACCGTTTATCGTCCGAAAGTGCGTCTTCCGGGGCAACCCCCGAGGGAATTACCACGGGAAGAACCACGTAGCCCATATTCTTTCCGGGGGACGTGCGCATTACGCGTCCGACCGCCTGAACCACTTCTATCTGGCTTTTTCTCGGATGCATGAACAGGATAGCATCAAGCGTGGGAACGTCGACTCCTTCTGAAAGACACCTGGCATTTGTAAGCACCCGACATTCATCCCATCCCCCCTCATCCGCAAGCCAGTCAAGCAGTTCCGAGCGGCGCGAAGCGTTGAAACTACCGTCCACATGTCTTGCGGAGATTCTGTGCTCGGAAAGACCGCTATGCTCCCGGTATTCGTCTATCACATTCGCAAAATTCCTTTCAACCTGCTCTGAGGTCTTGATTCTGTTGCAAAAAGCAATTGCGCGACGCATCGGCTTTCTTTCTTCTTCGGGAAATTCATCCTTATCAATCTTTGCAAGCGCCCGCCAGCATCCTAAAAGCTTGGCGTTGTCGTCAAGCTCAAGCTTGTTTTCTTCGTTCGCCAAGCTTCGGTGGATTACCCGCGATACCTCGTCCTGCCCCACCACAAGCACAAGCACCTTGTAGTCGCTCAGCAATCCCAGTTCCACCGCATCACCAAAACCGATTTCATAAAGAACGGGGCCGTAAATCGACTCATCCTCCATCGAACACAGTTCTGCCTCCAGATTTCCCGCACGTGTGCGCGCACTCTCCGCGTAGACTTTGGGCGTTGCCGTCATGTAGAGACGGCGTTCTGTTTTTATGTATTCATCACGGTGAATTCTTACAAAGTTGCTCTGTTCGGTGTCACTGGAAAAAGCCCCGGCGGTACGATGAGCCTCATCGCAGACGGCAAGATCAAAATTGGGGAGCCCACAATCTTTCTGCGCTTGTTCAATAACAGAACTTGACTGATAAGTGGCAAAGACAACAATCATCGCTTCAGGAGCGTCTGCTGCCGCGGCTTGCGTTTTTTCAGCAAGCTTCTCCGGATCCGTGGTAGCCGGAAAAACAAGATCAAGCGCGTCTATATCGGCAAGATCGTCCTGTCTGATTCTTCTCTTGCCAACCTGGGAATCCGAACACACGGCAAAAGCGCGAATGGGAATCTCCTTGTCCTGCGCCCACTCTCTTACGGTCTGAGACATAAGTGCCAGACTTGGCACCATGTAGAGAACGCGGCAGCCAGGTCCCGCAATTTCTTCCGCGACGCGAAGCGACGTGAGCGTTTTTCCGGTGCCGCAGGCCATGATCATCTTCCCGCGACTTTGGGGTTCTGAAAGCCCCGAGGTGGCCTTTTCCAAAGCTTTCTTTTGGTATCCTCTAAGAGTCTTTTCCGGCTTAAACTGGATTTTCTCCGCAGAAAGGTAATCCTCCCATCTGATGCTGGTTCTGCGCAGATCGGAAAGACCTATTCTGCTTACGGGCACCGCCTGCCTGCGGAGTGTATCTTCCGCGTTTTTACTCCACCCACGACCCGTAGTGTCTATGATGAGACGTCTGCGGAAATGTTCTGAACCTGACGCGGAAAGAAATGAGTCGATCTCGGCCTTGGGAATTGTTTTTCCTTCCGCGTAAAATTTGCATTGAATGGCGCACCAGCCGTCTTCGTTTCGCAGTTTCGCAACAAGATCAACACCGGTATCCATTTTGAGCATACCGTGCCGCTCCGCCCAGTCCTCCCACGGAACCGGAGATTCATACTGCATTGACTGAACAGGGTCGTGGGTAAGGAATACTTCGCAGAGCCGCTCAAACGCCTTACCCTTGTCGTATTCCCTTTTTAAAAGAGGCCCGCTCGCATCAACTCGCCACCTAGCAAGAGCACTGTTAAGGGCTTTTGCGGATTCGGAACTCCCGCCGGTTCCGTTGCTGTTTTCAGGTTTCTGGCTCAAGGTAGTCTTTTCCAGTCACCACATAAACCCGGATGGTTTGTATCTTTTTTCAAGGTCGTTTACTGGTGCAGATATTGAAATGATACAAGCAGCAAAGAGAGGCCGTCAATAGGAAGGCAGAGGCAGCAACAATTTCTCCTGTGAATTACCTCTGGTTTTTCTATCTCGGTCATGGCTTTTCTCAGGGACTTTCCACACTTATCCGATTTATTCTCAAACCGAGTGCCCAGAGAACTTGAGCATAATCTCTCTTGGTTAAAAGAATTTTAGTAGTTGATTCTCTTTATATTTTGATAGAACAGGCATTTCATTCCACATTCTGTTATTAAGGAGTCTGCCATTGGCTTTTTTACTTCGGCGTATACCATCAGGCCCCCAAGTTCCCCACTGCTTAAAAAAGAAAGGGATGTTCTGATCCTTACACTGAACCTGAATAGACTCCACCCATTGCGGCTTCATGGGACGAGCCTTAGATCCAGACTCCCCTCCAACTATTACCCAGTGGAGGTTAGATAGATTTATTTCCCCCAACTCTTCAAGCAAGGGTTCAATCGAAAGAAAAAGTATGTCTGCCTTAATCTCTCTTAGAACATTAATGCGGGGTAGTCCATGCTTTTGATTTTCCACTGAGACACCAAGCCAAGCATTCTGAGGAACTTCCCTTGCATTAAAATAACGTTTCATTCTGTCTGGTCTTTTGGTCAGTATCTGATAGATGTGTTGCGGGGTTTCGCTCATGACCTTAAAAACTCTATCTATGAAATGAAATGGAACTTTAGGGTGAAATAAATCGCTCATTGAATTGACAAAATACATGGTCGCTATTTTACGATTAAGTGGCTGGTTTAATCGCCCGGGGTGAAGCTTGACTTCGAATCCAGATTCGTATCCAGGAACCTTCGCTGCTTGCAACCTTTTTGCCATCACTTCCGCATAGCAATTTTTACAACCTGCAGATATCTTGGTGCATCCTGTAACAGGATTCCAAGTTTGCTCTGTCCATTCAATCTTTGATATACCCATGAGTCAATCTCCGTTTCGAAAAAACAAAAATGATCTTTGTCTATTGGGAATTATTATATCACTGTCGTGTATTTCCCGTTTCTTCTTCTTTCCACCGCCCTTGCCGCGAACATCTATATCTCCTTGATCCCAAATTTCCGACAAACTCTCTTTATACAGCGACAAATCAGCTGCAGTATTGTTGCAAGTATCCTCCACAATCTCCTTCAATAATCCACCCCCATTTTCCCATATGTAACTGGGCATCTTTTCTATAAGCCCCTTTTTATGATGCTTTCTTTCCACTTCCGTAAAGGACATTCCCGGCAGTATTGCCCCGTTAGAAGGCTTGTAAGCAATTTTATATATGTCCAGCCCAGTCTTGCCATAATGCTTCATGAAATTACCCTTGTCCCATATACATTGCATCATAACATTATGAGCTCGAACATTAGATGAGAGATGCAGTAACCAGTACCCTCTATGACCATATAGTGGTTCTATGAAAAACGGTATGAAAAATCGGTATTCAGCGGCTTTCTGAAATGCGACTGAAAATTTTGATTCTATAATTGATCTCCATTCAACTGACTTTTCTTTCTTGATTCTTACTATTTCATCTATGTCCAAATATTGAGTAATTCCAATACTATCAGTTGTCCTTTTCAAGCTCTCTTCATCTTCAATAAAGTCAATTAACCAGTCAATACTAACAGTAACAATGATTTCTGACTGAGGAAGATTCTTTCTGATATATTGCATATCCTCTATAGAGACATCTGTGTATCCGGTTTGATCAAGGAAAAATATTGCTCCTCCCCCTCCCCTAGGAGATGTTCTTTTAATGCTTTCTACTATTTTCTTAAGATAATCTTTAAATTCCCCCCTAAATAAGAACAAGGTTTCACCAAGTTTCGATTTGTATTCGCTATCATTTATGCTTTGTCGCAAATATAAGTAGTTATTCTTGTTTTTCTCTACAAAATAATAGTTCGCTCTTATGTTGACCTGAGTTGTTGGATTACGCGAACAGTTTATAAGATATTCGGCTTCATCTACTGACTGCATTAGAACAAAAGGAGAACCTACCTTCCCACCTTCATATCTTCCGCCTCCTGCAAATCCATCAACTAGAGCAATTTTAAATTCGGGCATTCGTTGTGGCTGACAAACAACTTTTAGATATGAAATTATATATTCTCGAAGAATTTCATGCTTGGCCCGACTATGGATTTCAAGCTTAGGGAGCCCATCTCCCCAATCAAACTTATCATTGGATGACATAATTTTTTAAAATATTTTCCCCGACATTACTTTTTTTGTGAGTGTTTTCTTAAAAGTCAGGTTTATAAAAAACCGATTCAGATATACTGACCCGAAATTCGTACGGTACAGTTGGTAAGACCTTTTAAATATTTAATTCTACACAATTTTTTCGTCCGAAGAGAATCGCCACATTCATTTAGGAACTGAAGGTTGCTTTCACAAACCAACCGTTTTTTGACACCTTTAGCTAGGTCACTTTGTAATTCAAGTCTGCTAAAGAAGGTGATTTGGAGATTATGTACCAGAGCTATGGTTGTGTATACTGGACTACCGCATTACAGGGCCAGTCAAAGGGTAAAGAATGGACAAACCCCCACAGGCATATCGATCAACAGACGATGAATCACTATTCAAGAAACCGACAGATGATCCTTCCATTAAGCCAGACAGGGTTTCACCCGGGGTTGAGGGTTATTTTCGAATACCAGCGGTGTGGGTCGGTGAAGAACCTGATCCCGACTCGGTATCGATTCTAAATCCAGATATTCACCACGCTGTAGTTTTCAAGACAATACTGAATTGTGGCATTGAGGTTCGTGTACAACGCGATGGAACTTTTCTTTTTGATTTCTCCTATTGGCCACTTGCACCACTAGTTATAATTCCTGGGTATCGAATTCCGGATCCGGGAAATCCTCATCGCATACCCCTAGAAACATCCAACGCCGAAGATGAAGCCGAGAACTATGCAGTTTTTAGGGCGCAAGTCATGAATGTCCACCAAGTGTGCTTGACGACTTCGGAAAAAACCGTGAAAAGACGTAGCGCGGCGATGGGATTACCTGTAACTTCTTGGAACACACTCAAAGCACTCACTTTCGACACGGTTTTTTCTTACAGGGACGACATTGAAGATATACGGGCCCTTGGGCGCAACGTTTTAAATAATAAAGATCGAGTACAACGAATTCAGCCTTTCCCGCGCCGCATTCTGGAAAAAGAAGTCATCGAACATTCATTTAAGCTGCTCGATCAAATACTTTCTCTAGAGGACGCCAATCTAATCCAGTGGATTGAAGCGGCTTACATAGCTGCATGCAGATGCGCTGAGAAACGGTATGGAGAAGCCGTAGTTTTAGCATGGACTGTTTGCGAACAGCTTCTTTCATTAGCTTGGGATACTCTGCAGAAAGACATAAAGGTTAGCAATCGTATGACTCGCAAACGAAAAAAGAAGTTGGAAGGAAGAGATTATACAACATCAGTAATTATAGAATTTCTGGAGACAAATAACCGACTCGATTATGACCTATATAAGTTGCTCGAAGATGTTCGAAAATCTAGAAATGATTGGGCACATAGAATGTGCGTACCAGAGGAAGATGATGCAACTAAAGCAGTCCGTGCGGTTGAAGGTCTTTTTTGGAACGTGAAGGAGATTCGTCTATCGCTTAGTTCTGGGGCCCGTGGAGGAGTTCCAAAATGGAGTATATGGGTCTGGGATCAAGTCAGAAAAAATTCTTGAAAAAAAATGTCCTAACGTCGCTATTATAGCGTTAATACTACAAGTAAATGAGTTGAGTGCCTTATGCAATGAAAGTTAGCCTTGACACACCAACTCACTAAGAAGAACTTTCCTCTTCAGTTCCACTCTGTACCGATTCCGGAACCCCATCGATCTGAATTTTTTTCGCCTTCATAATGTTCTTGCGCTTGGAAAGAAAATACCTTTTATGCTTGCTGTAGCGGCCCCAGATCCTTATCTTGCTCCCGTTCTCAATACCTTCCACGAACCCTCTGGCGTAAACGTTTATTCTTCTCTCCGGATCATTCTCAAAAAACTGAAACAGGGTGAACTTCCTTCCGTTCACCATCTTCTTGAACCGCAGTTCGCCCACCTGCCCGTCAAGGGTGAATATCTTTCTGTCAAACTCATCACGTGAGGAGAGAACCTGCGAAATGGTTACAGCCGGCGGTTCAAGTTTTCCGATATCGGTATAGGTCTTGTAAACCTCTTCTTTTCCGTAAGAAGAAACCGGAACCGCCAAAAAAAGCAGAAAAACTAAAAGAATCTTCCTCATTCTTCCAACCGTCGAAAATACTCTGTACCACCAAACAGCCGTCCGGGCCCAAGGCGCTACGAAACCGGCTTTGTCATCGACAGCGGGTCAAGGACCCTGTCAAGTTCCTCGTCTGAAAGCACTCCCTTTTTCCTTGCAACTTCCCTGATGGTGCTCCCCGAAGCGTAGGCTTCCTTCGCAATCGCAGCCGCATTGTCATAACCTATGATCGGCGCGAGGCTGGTGCACATGGCGAGGCTCTGCTCGATGGTTTCCCCGCAGCGCTCTTCGTCCGCCTCTATACCAGAGATGCACTTGTCGACAAACACGGTGCATACCCTCGAGAGAAGCCTTATCGACTGAAGGAGATTGTCCGCCATCATGGGCATCATCACGTTAAGCTCGAAATTCCCCGACTGCCCTCCGATCGTTATCGCCGCATCGTTCCCGATCACCTGGGCCGCGACCTGCGTAACCGACTCGCCGATCACCGGGTTAACCTTCCCCGGCATAATGGACGAACCCGGCTGTATAGCGGGCAGAAGGATCTCCCCGAAGCCGCAGCGCGGGCCGCTTCCAAGCCACCGTATGTCATTTGCTATCTTAATGAGGCTCACAGATACCGTCTTGAGTGCTCCGCTTGCCTGAACAACCGCGTCCTTTGACGCCTGGGCCTCGAAGTGATTTTTAGCCTCCCTGAACTTAACCCCCGTAGCCTCGGTTATCCTTGCCGCAACCTTCTTTCCGAAATCCCTGTGGGTGTTTATCCCCGTGCCAATCGCAGTCCCTCCTATGGCAAGTTCTGAAAGGTCGGTTCTTGTCCTCTTTAATCTCGAGATTCCGTGATCAACCATGCTCGCGTACCCGCTGAACTCCTGGCCGAGCCGTATAGGGGTAGCGTCCATAAGGTGGGTGCGCCCTATCTTTACTATGTGATCAAACTCCTTTGCCTTTTTCGAGAGCGCGTCGCGAAGATACTCAAGCGACGGTATAAGGTCTTTTTCTATCGCCTCAAGGGAAGAGACATGCATGGCCGTGGGGATCACGTCATTGCTTGACTGACCCATGTTCACATGGTCGTTCGGATGCACCCGGGTCTTTCCCTTAAGTATCTCGGTCGCCCTGTTTGCTATCACTTCATTCGTGTTCATGTTTGTCGAGGTGCCAGAACCCGTCTGAAAAACATCCACCACGAAATGATCGTCAAGCTTTCCATCGACAACCTCCTGCGCGGCTCTCCCTATGGCCCGCGCGGCACCCTTCTTCAAGAATCCGAGTTCTGCGTTTGTATGCGCGGCGGCCAGTTTCACAAGACCCATCGCCCTTATGAATTCCCTTGGAAGAGTGCGTCCGCTCACGGGAAAGTTCTCAACCGCCCTTGCCGTCTGCGCCCCGTAATAAGCGTCCGAGGGAACTTTCATCTTTCCCATCGAGTCGGATTCCACCCTGTATTTCGTCTTAGCCATTTAAGATTCCCTCCAAATGATTGTCAATTTCAGTCAGGGAATTTATTATGCCACAAACAAAACCGGTTTCATAAGAAGGAGGGCCTTCTTCGGAACTCTAGCATTAGGCTGAAAACGGAAGGGATCAGAAACAGGGTGAAGACCGTGGAGAGAACAAGTCCGCCGACCACGACGCTTCCAAGGCCCTTGTAGAGCTCAGAGCCTTCCCCCGGGGCAAGCACAAGGGGAAGCATGCCGAATACGCTCGTGAGGGTGCTCATGAAGATCGGCCTGATCCTCACTCTTACCGATTCGCGTATGGCCTCCTGCTGCTCCATGCCCGCCCGGATGTTGTTAAGCGCCTGGTGGACTATGAGTATGGCGTTGTTAATGACTATTCCTATGAGAATCACAAAGCCCAGCATCGTCAGTATATCAAGCGGCTGGTACGTGAACAGGTTAAGGATGAAAAGCCCGAGGAACCCTCCGAGGGAGGCAAACGGAACCGTGACCAGGATAACAAGCGGATGGAGAAAACTCCCGAAAAGAGCCGCCATCAGCAGAAACGATATCACCACGGCCAGAAAAAAGTTCCACTGAAGCGCGTCTTTTGCCGTTGCGAGCTTGTCCGCTGTCCCGGCAAGGACAAAACCGGTTCGCTCCCCCACCTGGCCGCTTTGCCGAAGCACGGAGATTATGTCGTCGTTAACGGTCTCTATCGCCTCCTCAAGCGCAACTTCCTCGGGAGGAGTTATCTGTATCGTTATAACCCTTTGTCTTTCGTAGTGATTTATCTGCTCCGGGCCGTTTTCAAGACTGACCCTGGCCAGGGCTCCCACGGTAATTACCTGCCCGCTCGGAGAAGTGATCATTATGTTCTCAATATCCTGGGTTCTCTCGGAGAAATCCTGCTCCGCCCGCAAGACTATGTCGACCTCCTGTCCCTCAAGGTTAAACTCGCTTGCCTGGACGCCGTCTATCAGGGATCTCACCGTAAACCCGAGCTCGCTGTTGGTGATCCCGACCCGGGAAGCCGCCTCCCGCTCAGTAACGATCCTGAGCTCGGGGTTCCCGAGATCAAGGCTCGGAATCGGTCTTATCTGCGCCCCGGGAATGCTCTCCATCGACATGAAAAACACGCTCCTGGCGGTCCTCAGTATCTCATCCAGATCATCTCCCGTGACGTTAACGTCTATCGACCTCCCCTCGCCTATGTTGGCGTTAAAGATGCTGGGCTGGATTATCACGCCGAACGTTCCCGGGACCTTGGATAAGGCCCGTTGAAGAACGGGAAAAAGTTCCTTGAGTTCCTTTCTGTTCTCGGCGACCGCGCCCATGAAAATCTGTTTTCCCCTCGCGACGTAGAAAAAATTCTTTATCCGCGGGAGATCTTTCCCGGTCGCGGTCTTTCCGTTCATGTAGGGTTCGAGGTCAGCCTCAAGCTGCTTTCCGATGGCAGTATATTCCTCGACATTGTATCCGGGAGGCGGGATAAGTATCCCGAAAAGCAGGTTCCTGTTTCCCGTGGGCAGGTACTCGGTCTTGGGAAAGACGGCGATTATAAGCACTATCGACAAGAGGGTGAAGGAACCCACGAGAACCGCCCTTTTCCTGACGCTTGTCATTATCTCCTCGGTAAAGCGGTTTATAAAGCCGGATACCCTTCCCGCGAAACTGAACAGCCGCGACATGATATGAAGGCGTTCAAGGGATTCCGCGCCCTTCGCGGAGAGGTACTTTGAAGACGCAGACGGTATGACGGTTATGGAAACAAGAAGACTAAGTATGACGGAGACGCTGATCGCTATGGCTATGTCGCGAAACAGCTGTCCCGTCTGTTCCTGAATGAACATGATCGGAATGAACACGGCGGCCGTGGTGAGGGTGCTTGCAAGCACCGCCCCCCAGACCTCGGTCGTGCCGTCATAGGCTGCCTTCATCCTCGATTTTCCCATCTGCATGTGGCGGTACACGTTTTCAAGAACCACGATCGAGTTGTCTATGACCATGCCGACGGCGAAACTCATCCCCGCGAGACTGACCACGTTTAAGGTGCGCCCGAGCGCCTCGAAAACTATGAAAGTCCCTATGACGCTTGACGGTATGGCGATTGCCACGATCATCGTGCTGCTCGCGCTTCTCAGGAAAAGAAGAAGAACCGTTATGGCAAGCACACCGCCTATAATAAGATTTCCCCTCACGAGCTTTATCGCGTTTTTTATGTACCCGGTCTCTTCGTAGACATTCCGGAGGCGAAGTCCGTTTTCCTTGAGGACTCCCTCATTCAGTTCTTCAACGGCCGCAAAGATGCCCTCCTTAACCTCTATTGAGTTCGCCCCGCTTTCGCGAAGCACGTTAACGGCAATGCAGGGCTCTCCGTTCTGCCTCACGGTGTAGCCCGGATCCTCGTACCCGATGCGGACAGTGGCAACGTCCCTCAGGTAAACGGGAAGACCGCTTTGCGCAGTAGCCACTACTATGTTTTCTATATCCCGCATGGTTCTGTACTCTCCGACGGTTCGAACGAGATACTGCCTTTTGCCCTCGTTAAAGGAACCGGCGCTGAAATTCTCATTCTCCCTGTCAATGGAGGCGGCAAGCCCAGCTATCGTAATATTCCTCTTGGCAAGCGCGGCGGGATCGAAAAGAACCTCTATAAGCCGCTCCCTTCCGCCGAACACGTTTGAGGCCCCGACTCCGGGAACCCTCTCAAGCCTGGTGCGGATTATCTCGTCCGCGAAATCGTAGTAGAGATTTATATCAGCTGGATTGTCAGGAAGAGGCTTCAGGATAAACCACGCCATGGCGTTTGCCCTGGGATCGACGGTGGTTATCACGGGCCGCTCGACCTCGTCCGGGTATTCCTTTACCTGGTCAAGCCTGTTCGACACCTTGACCACCTTGGAGTCAATGTCGGCGCCAACTTCAAACTCGAGTATTACCTCGGAGGAATTCTCCGAGCTCTCGCTGTCAAGCCTTCTGAGTCCCGTTATTCCCCTGAGCTCGTCTTCCTGCTCGTTTACCACCTCGCTTTCCATCTCAAAGGGGCTTGCCCCTCTCCAGAAGGTGCTCACGGTAACCCTGAGCGTCTCGACGTCCGGGGTAAGCTGAACGGGAATTCTAAAGAGCGAGATAATCCCGAAAATAACAAGGAATATAACGCCGACGGCTACGGTTACGGGATTTTTTATAGAGGTCTCGACAAGATTCATTGCTCTATGGTGTCAGTGATCCTGACTTTCTGCATGGGCCTGAGTCTCTCGTTTCCTCTTACGACCACACTCTCGCCTACGCTTATTCCCCCTTCAACGTGAGTGAAGCCCTCATACCAGCCCTTTTCTTCTACCGGCACAGGGTGCGCGAGGCCTTCCCTCACGGCAAAAACCATGGTGCCCTGGGGAGATCTGACTATGGAGTCTTTCGGTACGAGCTTTATTTTCTCGGTTTCGCCGATCCTTACCATGATTACGGCCGAAGCTGAGGATTTTATCGTATGGTTGGGATTCTCAAGCACCACCCTTACCGGGAAGGATACGGTTCTCGGGTCCGCGTCCGGGATGACTGAAGAGATCTCTGCGGGAATGGTAAGCCGATTGTGAGAGGGCAGTATGACCTCGACCTCCATGCCCTCGCTTATGTCGTCTACGTACCTCTCGGGGACCCCCGCCATTACCTCTATCGTGTCTATGTCCACAAAGGAAACCACCTGGTCCCCCACGCCGAGCCACTGTCCCGCTTCGGCGTGATGCTTAGTCACGTAGCCGTTAAAAGGGGCGGCAATTCTCGATGCCGCAAGATCGTATTCGGCGATTTCGATGCGGCTTTCAAGGCTGAGCAGCCCGGCCTGGCCGGACTCCCTCTGGGTCCTCGCCCTGTCAAAATCTCCGTCAGAAATAATTCCCTTGTCATAAAGCTCTTTCATCCTTGCAAAATCTTTTTCCGAAAGCTCGGCCCTCGCAAGGGCTTCCTTTCTCTCGTTTTTAAGCTGCTCAAGGGCAAAACGGATCTTGTCGTTCTTTATCTCGGCGAGGGTCTCACCCTTCTTTACGTACTGACCCTCCTCGGCGTTCATTTTCCCGACTACTCCTTCGACCTCGCTTGATATGGTGGATTTTCTGGCAGGAAAGGTTGCGCCGACAAGCCTGAGGGGCTTTTTCACTTCCCTCTCGACAACCGCGGATACCACCACTGGAGCGTCTGGAGGCTGAGCGGGCGAGAGCCCGGGGAAAAAACAGACAGTTAAAAAAAGCATTAAGACTGTTATTCGCATAACCACGGCTTCATTCTCCATATATCAAACATCCATTTCAGAATAACCGCGAATAACCCGCACACATCCTATTTAAAGGCGCGGGGCGGCGCCGACACGTTTCGGAATCCCGTAAATTATACATGACTAGACAACTGGTACTATAGACGAGAAACATCTCCGGCCCTCTCCTTGTATTATTCCAAATTGGTATTAGCATATAGGCATAAAAGCCCCAAAGGAGATTAAAATGGCATCCTCAAACATAGTCGAAGTAGTAGATTCCGTGTTCGATAAGGAAGTAATGGAAAGCGAAGTCCCAGTCCTGGTCGACTTCTGGGCTCCCTGGTGCGGTCCCTGCAGGGCCCTTTCGCCTGTTATCGAGGAGATCTCCAATGACTACGAAGGCAGCGTTAAAGTGGGAAAGGTGAATGTGGACGAAAACCCACAGACAACCATGAAATTCCGCATAAGAAGCATTCCCACGCTGATAGTTTTTAAAGACGGAGAGGTCGCCGAACAGATAGTCGGCGCCGTCCCGAAAAGTGAAATAGAAAAGGTACTGAACAAGGCCCTGGACTGACAGGTTCCGGGCACGGACGCAAAAAATGGGCAAATACATCATGCTTAGCAACCTCACCGACGAGGGCAGAAGGACCATAAAGATGAGGCCCGAGAGGATAAACGAGGTTAACAGGGAGCTTGAAGAGATGGGCGCCAAGGTTGAAGCCCAGTACGCGGCGCTCGGTCCTTACGACTTCGTCAACATAGTGGAAGCTCCGGATAACGAAACGATCACGAAAATCGTAATAGAACTCGGTTCAAGGGGCACAGTCCACATAGAGACCCTTGCCGCAATCCCCATAGGCGAATTCGAAGAGAAACTGATAAACGAATAGCCCATCCTTTCCCCTGAGCATTAAACGATAAGAAGCTTTTTTACCGATATATAAATCATCGTAAAAAAACTGGACCGCTCAGTTCCATTTTGGTGTATAGTCATAAAGTACATCAACGGACCGGAGATTCGGTGATGGCAATACATATTTTATTTGGAGGTTTCTAGCCGTGAAAAGATTAATCGTTCTGGGTTCTGTACTGCTTTTGGTTTCCATGGGAGTATTCTCTTCTGGGTGTCTGGACGAAGAAGAAGATGAGGCAGGGGTGGATTGTGCGGAAACTTTCTGCATAGGAACACTTCTGGCTGAAGGCGAAGATTTCAATATGCCTCTTATAGAAGCCGTGGATCTCGCGAAAGATGACATTAACAAGGCAGGGGGGAATATAGAGATCATAAGTGGGAACTCTTTCCAGGCGGGAGCGGGAGAAGCTGTCGCGAGCGCTATGGAACTTCTTGAAATGGGCGTCCGTGGCATAGTGGGACCTTCATACTCCTCGGACTCTGTGGCGGTTCATCCTTTTCTAAGCGAAAATGAAATAGTCGCTATTTCACCCTCAGCCACTTCCCCCACCCTTACAGATAGAAACAAAAGCGTCGTTGACGCTGGAGGTCAGCCTTTCTTCTTTAGAGTATCCCCTTCTGACCTCTTTCAGGGGCCAATACTGGCGAAGCAGGCTCGGGGCAACACGGTTATAGTGAATCGTGATGACGCATGGGGAGAAGCCCTTGCGGCAATTGTCGAAAAAGAGATAACGTCTGACGGCAGACAGGTCGAGGTCGTTAGCTATAACTCTGAGCCGTCTCCTCCAGCTGCCGATGTGGTCTCACGTGTTGAAGCGGCAGTGCAGCAAATCCCAGACGTAGAATCTATAGTGCTGCTTGTTTTTAGTGAGGGAGGAGAGATAATCAGAGGCCTGCTTGATTCTTCGGTGATCCCCGAGGGAACCGGGTATTACGTCGGGGACGGGCTCGTGTTCAGTACCAATCTTTTTCCGCATGTGGATGAGGAAAACGGCGAAATTGAAGGATTCAGGCAGGTAATTTCAACTCCACCTCCGGGCACAAGGCTCGAAGAATTCAAAGAACGGTTCAACTTTAGTGACTATACGGCACACGCCTACGATGCGGTGGTCATACTCCGCCTTGCGGCCTTAAGCGCCGGAAGCAACGACCCTTCCGTTTATGTTTCCAAAGTCCAGGAGGTCACGAGAGGTGGAACAAAGTGCCACAGTTACGCTACTTGCGCCGCGGCGCTTACCGACGAAACCACGATCAACGACGACATTGACTACGAGGGGCTTTCGGGTCCGATCGACCTTAACGAAAATGGAGATATAACGGACGGACTCTACGCGGTCGACACATACGACGCTCAGGGCGTAGCGCAAAGAGTATATCTTGATTTTCAGGGCGAAGAAGCGAACACGAATTAACTCCCTCGGCAACAAGCCCGTATTGTTCGCGACGGGCTTGGAAAAACAGCTCTAAGAGGTCGGTCGAAAACCCAGGTTTCCATAGGTTTCAGGCCCATCAGCGGTATTCACCGACCTCACTCTCCCAAGTGTTTCCAGAAGGGCGCTCTTCGGTACCGGAAACTTTATTTTTAATCGAAGAGCGTATAACCTTAACCAACCCGCGGGGATAACTGCTCACCCGGGAAAACATACTATGAAAGCGGCCCGTCTTCACGGATTCAAGGACATATTTCACCCCGAAACGGAAAAACTGCGACTCGTAGAGAGCAAAACCAAGGAAGTGTTCGAGCGCTTCGGTTTTTCCGAGATAATCATTCCGATTCTGGAACTCTCCGGGGTCTACTCAACAGGTCTCGGCGATACCACAGACATCGTCCAGAAGGAGATGTACGCATTTGAAACCAAGGGTGGAGAATGGGTCTCGATGAGACCCGAGGGAACGGCCGGAGTGGTAAGGGCCTTTATCGAGCATTCCCTCTACAGAAAATCGCCCGTGACGAAACTTTACTACTCGGGAGAGATGTTCAGGCATGAAAAACCCCAGGAAGGAAGGCAGAGAAGCTTTAACCAGGTAGGAGCCGAGCTTTTCGGTTCCAGCGACCCTCTTGCCGATTCAGAGATAATCGCGATGCTCTGGCTCGCGATCACGGAACTCGGGCTCTCAGATCATGTGGAGCTTGAGCTTAACTCGATAGGAAAGCCCGCTGAACGCGAGCGGTACAAAGAGGCCCTTATCGGGTTTCTCTCCCCAAAGAAGGACTCCCTTTGCGAGAACTGCCAAAACAGACTAGGCACGAATCCCCTTCGGATACTCGACTGCAAAACCGGAACGTGCCGCGAGGTAACTTCCGAGATCCCCTTCTCGATTCGGGATTATCTCTCGGAGCAAAGCAGCGAGCATCTGGACGCTCTTGCCTCCTCTCTCGAGGGAAAATCCATACCCTACAGACTCAACCCCAGGATAGTGAGAGGGCTTGATTACTATACAGACACAGTCTTTGAGATAACGACGGACAAGCTCGGTTCCCAGAACGCCGTGGCCGCCGGAGGAAGATACGACCTTCTGGTGGAGCGGATGGGAGGACCGGAAACTCCCGCGGTGGGATTCGCTATTGGGCTTGAGAGGATACTGCTTCTGCTTGAAAAAACCGGGACGCGGAGAAATTCTCCGGGGAAAAAACAGCTCGTATGCATTATCCATATCGGCGATGAGGCCAGAGAGGAAGCGGCGAAAATAGCCGATGACCTAAGGAGAAAGGGCATACGGGTCGAGACCGAATACGAAAACAAGAGCTTAAAAAGCCAGATGAGAAAAGCGAACAGGACCGGGGCGGCGTACTCAGTAATTATCGGAGAGGACGAGCTTCGGAAAAAAGTCTTTTCGCTTCGCAACATGAGAACCGGAGAGGAAAAAACATTTCCCCTCAAAACACTCGCCGACCTTCGGGGACACGGCGATTTTCGGAAACTTCTCTGATTAGCCTCAGGCGGCGAAATTCCGTTTCCAACCGAAAAACCTATGCTTAGAAACAAAATCTTTTACGGATGGATCATAGTCATAGCGGGGCACCTGCTCATAACGCTTGACGGGATGGTTCTCTACTCGTTCGGGATATTTCTCCCTTACCTGAACGAAGCTTTCGGTCTCTCAAATACCGTCGGGTCGTCATTTTTTTCCCTGAGATGCGTATGCATGGCTTTTTCGTTCGTGTTCGCGGGGAGGCTTATAGACACTCACGACGCGAGATACCTGACTTTCTTCGGAGGACTCATAGCGTCATTCGGCTTTTTACTCTCCGCTTATGCCGAAACCACTTGGGAACTCTACCTTACCTACAGCGTGATGGTGGGAATAGGAGACGGGTTTCTCTACATACTGCCCGTCACCGTCATCAGCAGGTGGTTCGTTAAGAAAAGGGCGCTTGCAATAGGAATCGCCACGGCGGGGGTTCCTGTAAGCGGTCTGGTGGTAAACCCGCTTACCACCTGGCTTATAGAATCATTCGGTTACGAGCGCGCCCTTGTTTACATCTCTGTAATTTTTACCGCGATACTGTGTTCCGCGCTTCTGGTGAAAAACCGTCCCGAGGAAATGGGACTCAGACCGTACGGAGAGAACTCTGAGGATGCGGGGGATACTGGAGCTTCCGACTGGAGCGCAAAGGAAGCGTTTTCACACTCAAGCTTCTGGCTTATGTACATCGCGTTTTTCTTCGGGTTTAACACTTTTCTCATTATTATCGTACATCTTTTTAACTTCTCCGTAGAAGCGGGAATATCCCCTCTCGTCGCGGCAGGAGCACCCGCCTTCATAGGGGTTGGAAGCATTATCGGGCGGATTTTCTTCTCGGGAGTCGTGACCAACTTCCTAAGCGACGTGCGCATACTGTTTCTCTGCTATTTCTTCCAGGCAACCTCCATAATCCTCATTCTGTCGGTCGCGGAGGTATGGTCGCTTTACCTGTTCGGCTTTCTGTTCGGCCTTTTCTACAGCGGGTGGGTGCCGATGTTTCCGACTATACTTGGAAAATTCTACGGTCTTAAGTCACTTGGAAGCATCTTCGGTATTTTTGGCACCGGATTCTCCCTCGCCGCGATCAGCGGCCCCCTTGTTTCCGGACTTCTCTTCGACATGACCCAGAGCTACCAGAACTCCCTTATCGTGGCGATGGCGGCGTCTTTTATAACGGCCTTCTTAGTACTACTTATAAGGACTCCCGCAAAAAAAATTAACAAAACCGCCACTTAGTCTTCCGGTTTTGGTTATATTAGACACTGGGAGAAAGAAACGATGTTCGGACTCGGTACAGCTGAATTACTCATAATACTTTTCATCGCACTTGTGGTTCTGGGGCCCAAGGAGTTGCCCAAGGTCGCAAGAACCCTTGGCAGGGGGATAAGAGAGCTTCAAAGAGCCAAGGACGATATAAAAAAGAACATAGAATTTGACGACGATATGGACGAGAAAACCAAGTTTCAGACACCCAAAAAGGACGAAAACGTCTGACTTGTCAAAAGCACTTTCTCTGATAATATTTACGCTAATCGCTTTTCCCTTGAGTCCTCTCTATGCCCAAGATAACCATCGACGGAATTGAACTTGATGTGGACGACGGAATAAACGTCATCCAGGCTGCCGCGGTGGCCGGGATAGAGATCCCTCATTTCTGCTATCACCCTTCGCTGAGCGTGGTCGCCCAGTGCAGGCAATGCCTCGTGGAAGTGGAAGGCGTTCCCAAGGTGCTCCCCGCGTGCAACACGACCGTAAGAGACGGCCTGGTGGTCAAGACGGACACCGAAAAAGCTTTTGAGGCCAGAAAAGCAGCCGTTGAGTTCACTCTGATAAACCACCCGCTTGACTGTCCCATATGCGCCAAAGGCGGAGAATGTCCGCTCCAGATGACCACTTTCGATCACGGTCCCGGCTACAGCAGGGTCGGCGGTCCCGAGAACAAGAAGGTAAGGCAGAAAAGCTACCTGAGCGACCGCATAATGTACGACGCCAACAGGTGCATCATGTGCACCAGATGCGTGCGTTTCACGGATGAGGTAACGAAAACCCACGAACTTGGGACCACCGGAAGAGGCTTTCGGAAGAAAATCTCCGTTTTCCCCGGGAAAACGCTCGATAATGAACTTGCGGGGAACGTGATTGACATCTGCCCGGTCGGAGCCCTGCTCCCCAAAGACAACCTTCACGAAGAGAGGGTCTGGTACATGAAATTCACAGACTCCGTGTGTTCTCTCTGCAGCACCGGGTGCAACATTACCGTGGGCGTCGATCCGAGAAAAGGAGAAGTCTCCCGCATACGCCCGAGAATAAACGAGGAAGTTAACGGACACTGGATATGCGACAGGGGAAGATTCGACTACAAGAAGGTCCAGGAGTCGACCAGACTTAAGGACCCCATAATGAAAAGCGGTAAGGACTACGAGATAGCCTCCTGGGAAAACGCGGTTAACAGCGTCGGTGCCAGACTCTCTGGAATAAAGTCAGGCGGCGCGGGCACCTGCGCGATTGCGGGATCGGCCAGGCTTACAAATGAGGAAATGTTTCTTGCGGCGAAGCTTTCATCCACACTTGGAGATTGTTCGGTAATCTGCGCTGTGGGAACCGAGGAAATAGAGAAAAAATTCGACCTCGTAAGCAACGACCCGTATCCAAACAGCGCCGGAGCCAGGAATTTCATGACGCAGGCAAACGGAAACGATACGAAAACTACGATGGACTCGCTGCTTGCCGGCAGGATCAATACGCTGGTAGTCATCGAGACAGACCTGTTCGAGATGGTTTCAGGCCACGAGAAGTACGCTCTTTCCCGGGCTCTTGAGAAAATCAGCTTCCTTGCCGTCATCGACTACAGACTCACCGAGACCGCGAGACACGCTCACGTAATACTTCCAGCGGCAAGTCCCTATGAAAAAAACGGGACTTTCACTAACGACGCCGGACGGGTTCAGAGAATAAGAAAGGCCATACCTCCTCCCGGGAATGCTAAGTCCGCATGCGAAATACTGTGCATGATCGGGGAGCGGCTCGACAAGGCCCTTTTCAGCTACGGCTCCGCGTCGGAAGTGATGGATGACATAAGCCTCAAGATCCCCGGATATGGGGGAATCAGCTACGACAGGATAGGTGCCGTCGGAAAAGTTCTTGAACACGGCGCGGACAGATGACTCCACTTCTGATATCAATAGCGGTCGCAAAGATAGCGCTTGTCTTTTTCGTCGTCCTGACGGTTGTCGCCTATTTAACCTTCGCGGAAAGAAGGTTAAGCGCCTTCATACAAGACCGCTACGGACCGAATAGGGTTGGGCCCTCGGGGCTGCTTCAGCCTCTTGCAGACGGCATCAAGTTCATCTTCAAAGAAGACATAATTCCCCCGAAAGCGAACAAGACCATGTACATAATGGCCCCGGCGTTCGCGCTTGTCACGGCCCTTGCGGCTCTCGCCGTGATTCCCATAGGAAAGGGGGTTCACACGGATCTCTTCGGATTTCTCCAGGACCCCGTATTCATAAGGTTCCAGATAGCCGACATAAACATCGGCCTTCTCTACGTGCTCGGAATAAGCTCGCTCAGCGTATATGGCGTGGTGCTCGGCGGGTGGGGTTCCAACAGCAAGTACTCGCTCCTGGGGGGCCTTCGAGCCGCGGCGCAGATGATAAGCTATGAACTCGCCCTGGGTCTGTCCATACTGGGGGTAATCGCCATAACGGGATCGCTTCGCCTCGGGGACATAATCGAAGCTCAGGAGAAGATGTGGTTCTTAATCCCGTCCTTTATAGGTTTCGTGGTTTTCGTAGTTTCCGCGTTTGCCGAAACCAACAGGCTTCCGTTTGATATGCCGGAAGCCGAGCCCGAGATAGTCGCCGGCTATCACACCGAATACAGCAGTATAAAATTTGCAATGTTCTTCATGGCTGAATATACTCATATGATAGTTGCTTCGTGCATGATAACTTGTTTGTTTTTGGGTGGTTGGTATCCCTTACCGTTCGGAGGGTGGTTCGGCATTGATATCAACACACATTGGTATCTGCCGCCAGCTGTCTTTATCGGCAAAGTCCTTTTCTTACTCTTCCTGTTTATTTGGGTAAGATGGACTTTGCCAAGGTTCAGATATGATCAGGTAATGGGCCTCGGCTGGAAGAGGCTTTTCCCCCTAGCAGTAGCTAACCTGCTTCTCATAAGTTTTCTTATCGTTTCGGGAATCCTTTAGTCTAAAACTCGTTCTTAAAAGTCCTCACACGAACTTAAGAGTCACACGGAAATTTTATAAACTATGGTGAAGTAAAGCGGTTCTGAGTGTTATTAGATATCCAGATTGCTAACTCTAAGAGCGTTTAATTCAATAAACTCCTTTCTGGGCTCTACCTGATCGCCCATGAGCTTCGAGAATATCTCGTCCGCTTCAACAGCATCATCAACCTGAACCTGTTTCAGCACCCTGTTCTCGGGATTCATGGTAGTTGACCAAAGCTGCTCCGGGTTCATCTCTCCGAGACCTTTATACCTCTGTATAAACTGGCCCTTCTTCCCTCTCTCCATAATGAACTCAACGAATCTCTCAATGCTTCCGATCTCTTTTTCTTCGCTGTCATCAACTATATGGCAGGCAGAGTCCCAAAGCGGGTTAAGAGACTCCGCAAGCTTCCTGAGTTCCCTGAAATCGGGAGAAGCAAGAAAGTTAAAATCAATGAAGGAGGAAGTGACCCTTCCGTTTTCCCTGAAGTCATATTCAATGCTGTTCGAATTATGTTCGGTGTCCTCTCCAAGCTTCCAGTCAAGGTCGACTATGTCGGGATAGTTCTCCCCAAGCCATTCCCTTATTGCGACAAGATGAGTGTCCAGGGAGGTTTCATTGCCGTGCTTGAGCGCGGTTTTGCCGAAATCGGTTCTTCTGGCAAAAGCGTCAACTATCCCCCTGTTTCTCCCCCACCTGCTCATGCGGTCAAGAAGTTTTCCGTACCTGATGGCTTTCTGCACGAGATCGAAAAGCTTCTGTCCCTTAATCTGCCTTGCGTGGCCGTTTGTGCCCCCGGAAGCAATTTCAAGGCCTTCGACTCCAAGCTCCACGAGAAACTCCTCGTATTCCTGATCGTCTTTGAGGTAGGTTTCCTTTCTCCCCTTTCTCACGAGATAAAGCGGAGGCTGAGCAATATATAAATACCCCCTTTCTATTACTTCACTGAAATAGCGGTAAAACAGCGTGAGAAGAAGGGTTCTTATGTGCGACCCGTCAACATCCGCATCGGTCATCAGTATTATCTTGTGATAGCGTATCTTCGATATGTCGAAGTCGCCTTCCTCCTCCCCTATTCCGGTGCCCAAAACGGTGATCGTGGTACGGATTTCCTCGTTGGCAAGCATCTTGTCAAGCCTGGCCTTCTCAACATTCAGGATTTTTCCCTTAAGAGGCAAAATGGCCTGGTTGTGCCTGTCCCTTGCCTGTTTTGCAGACCCGCCCGCCGACTCTCCCTCGACTATGTAGAGTTCGCTTTTCTCCGGATCGCGCTCCTGGCAGTCAGCCAGCTTTCCGGGAAGCGCGCCGGATTCAAGAGCACTTTTTCTTCTGGTAAGCTCCTTTGCCTTTCTCGCGGCGGTTCTCGCTCTCGCGGCTTCTATCGTTTTTTCCACGATGCGTCTTGCCACAGTGGGATTTTCTTCAAAGAACACCCGGAGCTTATCGTTCAGCAAAGACTCGACGATACCCCTTACGGAAGTGTTCCCGAGCTTCGTTTTGGTCTGGCCTTCAAATTTCGGATCCGGGATCTTTACGCTCACGACGGCCACCAGACCCTCTCTCACGTCCTCTCCGGCAATCGCCATCTTAAGGTTCTTAAGGAGGTTCTTCTCCTCGGCGTACCTGTTTATGGTTCTCGTTAAGGAAGTGCGGAAGCCCGAGAGGTGGGTTCCCCCCTCAATGTTGTTTATGTTGTTCGCGTAGCAGAATATGGTTTCCCTGTAAGTGTCGTTATACTGCAGGGCGACTTCGACCACGGTCGAGTCCCTCTCGCCAGTGACGTAGATCACCTCGGGATGAAGCGCTTTTCTGTTCTGGTTAAGCTCCTCGACAAAAGCGATGATCCCCCCTTCGTAGAAAAACTCCTGGGACCTGTCCGTTCTCTCGTCGTTAAGGGTGATACGAAGGCCCTTGTTAAGGAAGGCAAGCTCCCTTATCCTGTGGGCGAGGATGTCGTAATTGAACTCGCTGACTTCGAATATCCCGGAATCGGGCTTGAAATGTATCTTTGTTCCGCTTTTTTTCGTCTTTCCGGTGTTTTTAAGGTCTTTTACCGCCTCTCCCTTTTCATATTCCTGGTACCAGACATCCCCTTCCCTCTTGATCTCTATCGAGAGACTCTCTGAGAGCGCGTTTACCACCGTGACTCCCACGCCGTGGAGCCCTCCTGAAACCTGATAGACCTTGCTGTCGAATTTCCCCCCGGCGTGGAGCATAGTCATCACGACCTCAACGGCCGGTTTTCCCGTCTCCTCGTGAATGTCAACCGGGATCCCCCTTCCGTCGTCTTCAACCGTAATGCTTTCATCCACGTGCACGGTAACGGAGATACTGTTGCAGAAGCCCGCAAGGGACTCGTCCACGCTGTTATCGAGAACCTCGAACACGAGGTGGTGGAATCCCCGGGAGTTGGTATCCCCTATGTACATGTCGGGGCGTTTTCTTACGGCTTCAAGGCCCGGAAGAACCTTTATCTGCTCGGCGGTGTAATCGTCACCGGAACCGTTATCCTGCCGCAATTCACCCATTATTTCGGATTCTTGAGATTCGCTCAAAACAAGTACCTCCCGGTCAGAGATAATGTGTTTATTATAATACCTGAAAAAAAGAAAAAAGTCCGTAATATCCGGTAGTTTAAGTAAAAATCAGAATTTTCTAGGAGATTGTGGGTCCAGCAGGTCTCCCAAAGATAAAATTGCTTCGCGGAACCCTACCCCTGGGAAATTTTCGGATGCGTGATTCCGGTCTGTTTCTGGTATTTTCCCTTCTTGTCCGCATACGAAATCTGGCATTCCTCATCACCTTCAAAAAAGAGCACCTGGGCTATTCCCTCGTTTGAATATATCTTCGCGGGAATGGGGGTTGTATTCGAGATCTCAAGCGTCACGTATCCCTCCCATTCGGGTTCGAATGGGGTGACGTTAACGATTATTCCGCACCTTGCGTAAGTGGATTTACCGACGCACACGGTAACGGTGCTTCTGGGTATCCTGAAATACTCAACGGTCTTTGCGAGCGCGAAGGAGTTCGGCGGAATTATGCAGTAATCGTTCTCTATCTCCACAAAGGAGTTGGGATCGAAATTCTTAGGGTCCACAACGGCGCTGTGCAGGTTGGTAAACACCTTGAACTCGTTGCTTACCCTTATATCGTATCCGTAAGAGGAAAGGCCGTACGATATAACGCCCTTGCTTACCTGCCCCTCTACAAAAGGGTCTATCATCTTGTGCTCAAGCGCCATCTTTCTTATCCAGTGATCAGGTTTGATTCCCATTGGTGTTCTCCTTTCTGTTTTCTCGAATCTCGTTTAATATCTGATTCGTATTGCTCTCATATATAAAGATATTTTTAAAACTCAGAAACGTTGTCTAATCCGGTGGTTTTCATGCACTAAAATGAAGCGATCCATAAAAAACGGCGCCTCACACATGACTGGGGCCCTGCAAAAAATTATACGAACTGCCTCAAAAACCTTACATCGTTCTCAAAGAAAAGCCTTATGTCGTTTATTCCGTACTTAAGCATGGCGATTCTCTCAACCCCCATGCCGAAGGCGAAACCCGAATAGATGTCAGTGTTGTAGTTAACGCTTGAGAAAACCGCAGGGTCGACCATTCCGCATCCCATTATTTCAAGCCAGCCGGTACCCTTGCATACCCTGCATCCGTTGCCGGAACATATCTGACACTCTATGTCCACCTCTGCGCTGGGCTCGGTGAAGGGAAAGAAACTCGGGCGGAACCTTACGTTCGTATTGTCGCCGAAAGTGAGTTTCACGAACTGAATTATGACGGATTTCAGGTTTCCGAAAGTTATCCCCTTGTCAACGAGAAGCCCCTCTATCTGGTGGAACATAGGGGTGTGGGAAACGTCGCTGTCGCACCGGTAAACCTTTCCGGGAGCTATTATCTTCACGGGAGGCTGCTGGGTCTGCATGATCCGTATCTGCACCGGTGAGGTGTGGGTTCTCAAGACCATGTCGTCAGTTATGTAGAAAGTGTCCTGCATGTCCCTTGCGGGGTGGTTTTTCGGTATGTTAAGCGCCTCGAAATTGTAGTAGTCAAGCTCGACCTCGGGACCCTCGGCGACTTCGAACCCCATCCTCTCAAAATCATAGACGATGCGCTCCATCACCTGGGTTATGGGATGCTTGGCTCCGACCGGCATTCCACGCCCCGGAAGAGTGAAGTCGGTTGCCTCCTCAAGAAGCTTTTCATCCATCGCTCTGCGCTTTATCTCGTCGGATTTTCTCTCGATCAGCGCCTCGACTTCCTTTTTGGTTCCGTTTATGAGAATGCCCGCCTGGCGGCGCTCGGAAGCGGGAAGGTCCTTCATGGATTTCAGAAGCTGTGTGAGAGATCCCTTCTTCCCGACGTAGCCTGCCTTCACCCTGACGAGATCGGCCTCCGTAGAGACCCCCTCAAGATCAGAATCTATCTGGTTTCTTATCTGCTCAAGTGCTTCTTGCATGATGTGAACGAGTTATCTGTTTTAAGAAACAAAACGGGAAATATTTAACCGTTATGAGAGCGATTATCAAAGCGCGGATGGAGCTTTTGACGGGGCCATCCGCCAAAGCGCGGCTTCTATCCGGCCGCCTTTCTTTTTCTCCAGTAGACCACGAAGGCACTCGCCACGAAAATCGACGAGTAGGTTCCTATAACGACCCCAACCATAAGGGTAAACGCGAAATCGTGTATTACCGAGCCGCCGAGGAAAAAGAGCGGAAGGAGCACTATGAACACCGTTATAGCCGTGAGCAACGTACGCGAGAGCGTCTGGCTTATTCCATCGTTAACAAGCTCCCTGAAGCCCTTTTCGGGGAAATTCCCCATGTTCTCCCTTATCCTGTCAAATATGACGATTGTGTCGTTAACCGAATAACCTATCACGGTCAGAAGCGCGGCTACGATCGCAAGGGTGAACTCCTTGTCCGCGAGCGATATGGCCCCAACGGTTATAAGGGTATCGTGAAGAAGGGCGATAACCGCTCCCACGGCAAAACCGAATTCAAACCTGAACACCAGGTAGGCGAGTATGCCGACGCACGCAATCAGTATGGATAAAAGGGCCTTGGTTATTAGCTCCTTACCCACCCTGGGACCTATGTAGTCTATTCTCTGGATGGAGGCCCCCTCAAAATTCTCTGACGTGGCGAAGAGGTCCTCCAGTTTTTTCTGGAAATCTCCTATCTGGTCAAAAGTCGCAAGTTCCGGCGCAAACTGTATCAGGTGCTCGTTGTCGCCCGGAAGGCCGAAGCGCTGGACCGATTCCGAAGGAAAGCCGTTCTCGGCAAGCGCACCTTTGAGAACTTCGGTCTCAAGGCTCTTTGCGAGCTTTATATGTATCTCCGTTCCGCCCGTGAACTCTACTCCCCAGTTAGGGCCCTGGTGATACAGAAGGGAGGCGATGGAAATAACCACAAGCGCGATGGAAATACGCATCGCGCCCCCCATCTTATCCACAAAATCGTAACTCAGTTTTCCTATAATCCGCACTCGCGCACCCTCAGATACTTACTTCCGTTAGATTCTTGTCTCTGTAAAGCATGTTCGTAAAGACTCTCGCCACAATCAGGTTACTGAAAACGGTCGACACTATTCCGATTGAAAGCGTTGCCGCAAAACCTTTTACGGGACCGGTGCCCAGCCAGAAAAGTATAAGCGCCGTAAGAAGCGTCGTGACGTTCGCGTCAAGTATGGTCCAGACGGATCTCGCGTATCCCGTTTCAATGGAGTGAACCGCGGTTTTGCCCGCCATGAGTTCCTCTTTTATCCTCTCGAATATGATGATGTTTCCGTCAACCGCCATGCCGAGCGTCAAAACAAGTCCCGCTATGCCGGGAAGCGTAAGCGTAACGCCGAAAGCGGAGAGAAAACCCATTATGAAAAGTATGTTGAGCACAAGCGCGGCGTTCGCTACAACACCCTGCATCCTGTAGAAAAAGACCATGAACACCAGAACAAGTATGCCGCCGACGATCATGGAGAATCTCCCCTTCTCTATCGAGTCCTGCCCCAGGGAAGGACCTACGGTCCTTTCCTGCTCGACCCTCACGGGAACCGGAAGGGAACCTGATCTCAGGATAAGCGCGAGGTCTTTTGCCTCCTCCGTGGTGAAAGTGCCGGTTATCGTGCCCTGGTAGGTTATCTTGTCCTGGATTGTGGGAGCCGACTTTATCACGCCGTCAAGAACTATCGCCAGACGTTCGCCGATGTTAGCCTCGGTAAGCTTTCCGAACTTGCTCGCGCCCTCCCCCCTGAACGTGAATCCGACCGCGGGGTTTCCGTAATTGTCAAACGTTATCCGGGCATCCGAGATGTATTCCCCCGTCACGCTCGCAAGCCTATCGGTCAGGAAAAACTTCTCGTTCTCGTTCCCGGTGTCTCCCTCGTGGATGACAAGGCCTTTTTCCGCGAGCTGCCTCTTGGTCCCAGCTTCGGCGGCGGCAAGCAGGTTCTCCTGCGACGCCCCGGCCGCCCTTACGATCTTGAATTCCAAAACGGCCGTCTTTTTGATCAGGTTAACTATTCTCTGCCTGTCTTTTTTGGAAGCGCCCGGCACCTGCACCAGGATCCTGTCTTCGCCTGATTTCTGTATGCTCGGCTCGACGAGGCCGAAATCCTTAACGCGGTTCTCTATTATGTGGCGAACCCGCTCTATTGAGTTTCGCTCAAGCTCATCCACGTAGGACGGTTTTATCGAGAGCCTGACCAGAAAGCCGTCGGAACTTATATTCGCCACCTTTTCAAACTCGTCGCGCGCGACCTCAAGCGCCTTGTCCATATCCGCGCCCGGGAAAAGGCCGATCGTGAGGGTTCCGTCCGAGACAGAGGAGTTCTTAACGAGAATCCTGTTCTGCCTGAACTTCGATACCAGGGACTCCTCGACTATGAGCATTTCCTGCTCCACGCCCTCTTCGGTCTCCACTCCCAGAAGAAGAAATATCCCTCCCTCAAGATCAAGCCCTAGGCTTATCCCCTTGCTTGAGAAAACCTTCCCCCACCACGAGGGAAGCTTGTCGCCCATGAAGGTAGGCGTAAGGAGTATTACGCAGAGAAAGGAGAAAAGAGCGATAACGGTAATCCAAAGACGGGACACGCCTTTCATCTAATCAGCCGCCCCCTTTGGATTTGCCTTCAGCGACCCCGGAATCGGTCTTCTCCGAGATCCCGGAGCGGACCATTTTTATGTTGATGCCTTTAGCTATCTCGACCGTGAGATCGTCCCCGTCGACGTTTATAACCCTGCCGTATATGCCACCGGTGGTAACAATGCCGTCGCCTCTTTTTACCTCGGCGAGCATCTTCTTGCGCTCACGGCTCTGGCGCTGCTGGGGTCTTATTATAAGAAAGTAAAAAAGGGCGAATATTAAAACGAACGGGAGTATGGCCGAGAACGGCGTTCCCCCCGTTCCTCCCTGCCCGGTCCCGGGAGGCATGCATGATAAAAGAAAAAGGGCTGAAGTAGCGGCAAAAGCTAGTGTTTTCAATTACTGTTCCTCCTCAGCATCGCTGAGTTCCGAGCACAACTGCCTGAAGGTGCCGGTTTTTATCGATTCTCTTATTCTTCTCATCAGTTCGGAGTAATAATAGAGGTTATGAAGGGTCAGCAGCTGAAGAGAGAGAATCTCCCCGGCCATGAATATATGCCTCAGATACGACCTTGAAAAATTTTCGCACGTGTAGCAGCCGCAATCCTCATCAAGAGCCGAGCTGTCGTACGCGTAACGGGAGTTTTTTATAACCACTTTTCCCCGGCTTGTAAAGAGAGTGCCGTTGCGGGCGTTCCGGGTCGGGATTACGCAGTCGAAAAGATCGACTCCGAGAGCTACCGCCCTCACTATGTCGCCCGGATTGCCGATGCCCATGAGGTACCTGAGCCTGTCCTCGGGCAGAAGCCCGGCGCAGAGTTCGGTGATCTCAAAAGTCGCCCCGCTTGACTCGCCGATCCCCAGCCCGCCTATCGAGTAGCCGTCAAACCCTATGTCCACAAGCTCGCCCGCAGAGCGCGCCCGAAGGTCCTCGTAAACCCCTCCCTGCACGATGCCGAAAAGGGCCCTGGAGGGATCCCGCCGCGCTTGCTTGCAGAGCTCCGCCCAGCGCGTCGTAAGGGAAACCGACTTTTCCATGTACTGGTAGGGGGAATCATGGGGAGGACATTCGTCAAAGCACATCATCACGTCAGAGCCCATGTCCTCCTGAACGGCTATTGAGACCTCCGGGGAGAAGAAATGCTCGCTTCCGTCTATGTGGGAGCGGAAGGAGACCCCGTCTTCCGTTATCTTCCTGCTTTTCGCGAGGCTCAGGACCTGATAGCCGCCGCTGTCGGTGACGATCGCGCCGTCCCACGACATGTAGCGGTGAAGTCCGCCGAGGGAGCTTATTATGTCCGTTCCGGGCCTCAGGTAGAGATGGTAGGCGTTTGCTATAAGAGCCCTGAAACCGAGCCGGCGAAGATCAAGGGGCGTTATGGCCTTGCCCGCTCCTTGGGTCGCCACGGGCATGAATGCCGGAGTCTTGACCGTTTCGCGTAAAGTGCGGATTTCTCCCAGCCTGGCGGAACCGCCCTTCTCCTTTTCGATAAGCCTGAACTGGTACATGGTGGACAAACGCGGCGGGATCAGAATCCGAGCACGTCCCTCATAGCGTAGATCCCCGGAGGTTTTCCCGGAATCCACTTCGCCGCGCGAATCGCGCCCGCAGAGAAGTTCTCCCTGCTGGTCGCCCTGTGGGTAAGCTCCACTCTCTCTCCGTCGCCGAGGAACATGACGGTGTGATCCCCGACCACGTCTCCTCCCCGAAGCGTCTGGATACCTATTTCCCCTTTCCCTCTCGCCCCTATCCGCCCGTGCCTTTCATATTTCGCCACGTCTTCGAGCTCTGATCCGAGACCGGCGGCGACCGCTTCTGCGAGCGCGATTGCCGTTCCGCTGGGAGAATCGGCTTTCCCCCTGTGATGGGTCTCGAAAATCTCGGCGTCGTAGCCCTCTCCCAGATGAGAAGCCACCTGCCTCGATATCTCGAAAAGAACGCTTATCCCGACGCTCATGTTGGGAGAGAAAACGCACGGTATCCGCCGAAGCAGCCCAAGGAGCTCTTCCCTCTGCCCGGGCTCAAAGCCTGTTGTCCCTATGACCATCGATTTTCCGTTCCGGACCGAATATTCGGCGTGGGCAAGAGTCGCTTCGGGAACGGTAAAGTCAATTATGACGTCCGCGTCCCGGGCCGCTTCCGAAATACTGTCACTCACGCTCACTCCCGGCCCCGCGCCCGCGACAAGATCCCCTAGATCCCGGCCGACCGAAACGTGTCCCGCCGCCTCAGTCGCCCCCACAAGCTCAATATCCCCGTCTGAGCCCGCGAGCGAAGCCACGCTCATTCCCATACGCCCGCACACCCCCACTACCGCAACTTTTATCACTTTAGCCTCCTCCGTCGTCTCCGCCCTGCGGTCCGTAACTGCAGTTCTCAATGCACTCGTCCTTCATTATCTTCCATTCTTTTTCGGGTATGGAAAGATCGTAGCGGTTTGTGTATCTGGCCCTCTGACGCTTGTCTTCGCCCGGCTCCCTGTAGTCAACCTCCACTTCCGCAACCACTATGGCGGTGTCCTTGAAAAGCTGGGTCGCCAAGACCCTGTAGTCAACTATCCTGATGTCGTAGCGCTCGTAAAGAAGCTCGAACCTGCTCACGTAACCCTCGCGGTCCGAACTGAATATGTGGATCTTGTCGTAAGCGGATTTAAAGTCCCGTTCCTTAAGCGCCTCGAGAAAAGAGTTCACCACACTGGTGGCGGAAACTCTCGGCTGCGGCCTTCTTGCGTCTTGACTTCGCACGGGAATGGCGCAGGAAGCAAAAAGAAGCAGCAATGGCAGAACGAAAAGATAAGCTTTTCTCATGGAGCGGGAACTGAAGATCCTGTGAATAAACTAAGAAGTTAAACGAGAAAAATGGCGCAGGCAAGTTTCGGCGGCATGCGCCGCGGTTTTCTCTGCACACCCGGAGGCGGTTGCGAAGCGGAACCCGTTGCGGGTATCCTGCTTGGGAAAAAAGAAAAAGGGTACAGGAAAAAGGGGAAACTATCATGAAAAGCATGACAGGTTTCGCGGAATCATCCGTAAGCACGGAGATCGGAAAGATCATGGTGGACATGCGGTCGGAGAACCACAGGTTCCTTGACGTCAAGGCCAGCGTTCCCGAATCGTTACTCCACATGGAAACCACCATTGAAGACAGGCTGAAGAACTCGATTCAGAGGGGTAAGCTCCGCCTGAGGCTTTCCGTGCAGGCAAACAGAAAGGAAAGACAGCGGTTATCCGAAAAGGTTCTCCGGGAAAATCACAGTTCCCTCAAAAGAATCAATTCCGCCCTGGGGCTCAGAACGGAGATAGGAATTGAGCACCTGCTCATGATGGAGAACTCCTTTGAAAGCCACGCCGGACCAGAGGTCTCAAGGGAGACGGAAGCCAGAATCAAGGAAGCGGTCGCAAAAACTCTCGTAAAGTTCAACAAAAGCCGGGAAATCGAGGGACAGAAACTTGAAAAATCCATACTCGGGCGTCTGGAGGTCATAAGAAAGACTGTTGACGGCATAAAGAAGAAACGAAAGGAATTCATAAAGAAGTCCGACAAAAAGACTAAGGAAAAAATCGAGAAAATCTTCTCCTCAAAGCACAAGAACGACCCCATTATCTCCCAGGAAGCCGCGGCAATAATCACGGAGAAAAGCGAGATTGACGAGGAAATCGTAAGGCTTGAGGCTCATATCTCAAAGTTCAGGAAAACCGCCAGGAAAAAGGGGGCCGTAGGGAAGGAACTTGACTTTCTGGTCCAGGAAATGAACAGGGAGGCGGGAACGATATCGGCGAAATGCAAGGACGCGGGGATCTCGCACCTTACAATAGGCGTACGCCTTGAACTCGAGAAAATACGGGAACAGATTCAGAATATAGAATAGAGCTCCACCGGGTCCCGAGATTCATGCCCGGACATCCTTATTATTTCTCATAGAACTTTAACCACCGGTCGGGTTTTCGTCGTCCGTAGCGCCTGACACACAAGCTTCGCTTGGAAATAAGCGATGGAAGTATCCCCATTTCTCTTTATCGCCTCTCGGCGGGCCCTGCTCTCGATTCCAGCACATTTTTTGCACCGGCTTGAAAGACCAACCGACCTGCAGCAGTCCGAATAGAACTCCGACACGGGAAGTTTTCGCCAACACCAGGAACAAACGTGATAACCGCTGGCCCTGCGAGGATACTTGGGCCTCTTCCGCCGGTTTCTTTCTTTAGGCCACCTGTTGTCACGCAGCGACGGCGCTTGGGGATTCGCGTTGATCTGCTTCCCGTCAACATATCTGTTTATCGGTTTCTCAAGTCCCATGATCCACTTTTTCTCTTCCCGGTTGGCAACCTCCTGCTTGCGGTGACGAGAGAGAACTTCCACGGTCGGCTTCATTATCAGGAGCTTTCGGTGCAGAATCGAATTGCATGGGCTCAACCGCCGATGCTGCGCGAGTCGGGAGGAAATCGGCTGTCTTGTCTGCCCAACGTAAGCCGATCCGTCGGGAAAGCTGATTTTATATATCTGTATCGTCCTGCCCGTTCTTGGCGGCGGCTTGGCCATGAACACGCATTATAACAATTTACAAGTGATTTCAATATGATACGAAACGGTAAGGCCTAGAAGGACCAGTGCGTCCTTCACAGAAAACCGCTTATAGATCACCGCCCCGAACCAAGCGACAAGGTTCCAAGAACTGTCGCCGAGCACCCTTCTAAAGAAGAGACTTCAGGGCCGCGGAATATCCTCCACCGTCCCTGCAAACCCAGAGCAGAGAACTTTGAAAAAACAGACAGGCATGTTATAGTTCCCCCTCATTTGAAAAACAATGAAGCTCGCAAGGGAGAACCGAAAAAATAAGCATTCTTGTAAATAAAGACTCAAAAGTTCTGGTGCAGGGGATAACGGGAAGCGCCGGGCTTTTCCACGCGACCCAGTGCCGCGAGTACGGAACCAACGTCGTTGGCGGCGTCACCCCGGGAAAAGGCGGAAGCAGCGTCGAGGGATTCCCGGTTTTCGACACCATGTCCGAAGCGGTGCGGGAAACCGGAGCGGACGTGTCCCTTGTGTTCGTTCCAGCGGCGTTTGCTATGGACTCGATGCTGGAGGCCCTTGATTCCGGCGTCAAGCTCGTAATCTGCATAACCGAGGGAATACCCACCCTGGACGTTGTGAGGGTAAAAGAGTACATGAGGGGCTCTGACTCAAGGCTTGTGGGACCCAACTGCCCGGGCGTTATAACCCCCGGGGAGGCCAAGGTGGGGATAATGCCGGGGTACATACATAAACCTGGAAGAGTGGGAATAATCTCAAGAAGCGGAACTCTCACCTACGAGGCCGTATGGCAGCTTACCAACCTCGACATAGGACAATCCACGTGCATAGGCATAGGCGGCGATCCAGTTATCGGAACCACCTTTATCGACGCGCTTTCGCTCTATGAGAACGACCCGGACACAGACGCGGTGGTAATGATAGGGGAAATCGGTGGGTCTGACGAAGAAGAGGCGGCCGAATACATAAGCCAGAACTTCACGAAGCCCATAGCCGCGTTCATCGCGGGAGCCACGGCGCCCAAGGGGAAAAGAATGGGCCACGCGGGAGCCATCATCTCAGGGAGTTCGGGAAGCGCCGAGGACAAGTTCCGTGCCCTCGAGCGCGCCGGAGTCACCACCTGCAAAAGCCCGGCCGAAATGGGAGAAGCGCTAAAAAGCGCAATCTCCTAAAGTCGCGAGACTTAACTGCCTCTCCGAATCCTGCTTATCACGCGGGCAATCCTCAAAATTGGTTATTATTCTGCCCGTATGGAACTTAAACTTTTTGAGCTCGAGATCTTCAACAACCTTCTCGGAACAATAGCCGAGGAGATGGGTTCTGTTCTCGTAAGGGCGGGATTCTCTCCCAACATAAAGGAAAGAAGGGATCTTTCCTGCGCCATATTCAACTCAGACGGAGAAATGATCGCTCAGGCGGCTCATATTCCCATACACCTGGGATCAATGTCGTTTGCCGCAAGATCGGTAGCGACGGAGAACCTCTCCCCGGGAGACGTTTTTATACTTAACGACCCTTTCCGCGGCGGAACGCATCTTCCCGACGTAACGTGCGTAGCGCCCGTGTTCGTTCATGGCAAACCCGAGTTTCTGCTTGCCTCGCGGGCCCACCACGCTGACATAGGGGGCGACACCCCGGGGTCCATGCCGCTTTCAACGACAATCCACGAAGAGGGAATCATAATACCCCCGACAAGAATACGGGAAGAGGGAATACTGAAAGAAACCCTGCTTCAGGAAATAATTCTCTCGACCAGGGATCATGAGGAAAGAGAAGGGGATCTTCGGGCGCAGATAGCCTCGCTTGATACCGGGGAGAAAAGGATGCGGGAGCTTCTCGAAAAATATTCTCTTTCGAAAATAAACCAGGCCTCTTCCGGACTTCTTGACTACGGGGAGAGGCTTGTCAGAAACGCCATAGAGAAAATACCGGACGGCGATTATGTCTTTACTGATTACCTTGAAGACGACGGAGCGGGAACGAGCAATATACCGATACGGGTAAAGATAGAGATAAGCGGGGACGCGGCGGTGGTGGACTTCAGAGGAAGTTCGAAGAAGGTAAAAGGATGCCTTAACGCTCCCCTGAGCGTAACGACCTCCGCGGTTCTGTACTGTTTTCAGTGTCTCTCGGGCGAAGACACGCCTCTTAACTCGGGAACCCTGAGGCCGATTGAGATCAGAGTCGATGAGGACTCGATTCTTAACGCCAGGTACCCAAGCGCGGTCGTAGGCGGAAACGTAGAGACGTCCCAGAGGATAGTGGACGTGGTGTTCGGAGCGCTGGCAGAGGCAATACCCGAAACGATACAGGCGGCAAGCGCGGGAACAATGAGCAACCTCGCGTTCGGCTCACCGCAAGACACACCCTCCGATGCCTCCTACGCCTACTACGAAACCATAGCCGGCGGAATGGGAGGACGGTCGGGCGCGGACGGGGCGAACGCAGTGCACACGCACATGACAAACACGCTTAACACCCCCGTTGAGGCAATCGAGAGGGAGCTTCCTGTAATGGTGGAATCATACTCCGTAAGGAAGGGGTCAGGAGGCGCCGGCAGGTTTCCGGGCGGGGACGGAATCATAAGGCAATACAGGTTCCTCGAAGACTCCCATGTCTCCCTCATAACCGAGAGAAGGGAGAAGCGGCCCTGGGGAGCCCGAGGCGGAGAAGACGGGAAAAGCGGGCGGAACACGCTTGTGTCGGGTGGGGAAGAGGAAAAGCTGCCCGCGAAATGCTCTGTTGCGGCAAAGGCAGGAGAAGCTGTGAGAATCGAGACTCCGGGAGGAGGAGGATGGGGAGCGCCCGTCTCGGCTAATTTTTTCACCATCGACGCTCATCAGGACATAGCCTTTCATATGCGTCACTACAAAAGGGACTTCGAGAATCCCGAGGTTCCCTGCATGATAACCCTGCCCGGACTCAGACAGAGCGGGACCAGGGTTGTTTTCAACACCGTTTTCATACACCCGAAGCACAAACCCGCGGGTTCCGTTGCAGAAGCCATGGCCCAGCTTGACCTCTACGACAAGATATACGGTGAACACTCAGAAAGCGTTTTTCAGATAAAAAACAGAGGGGACATAGACAAACTGCGGGAAGGCAGAAAAATCGGATTCTTCACTCTCATGGAGGGAGCGGATCCGATCTTGAACCCGGAACATCTTATTGAATACAACAAAAGGGGCGTCCGGGCTATCGGTCTTTCCTGGAACAACAGGAACATCTACGCCTCCGGGCCCGAAAGCAGCGAAGGACTCTCCGAGCAGGGAAAAGAGCTTCTGCGGCAGATGAATGCCCTGGGCATCACGCTTGATCTCTCCCACCTCAACGAACGCTGTTTCTGGGAAAGCGTGGAACTAACCGATCTCATACCCGTTGCGACCCACTCTAATGCAAGAGCGCTTGTGGATCATCCAAGAAACCTGCGTGACGAGCAACTTCGCGCCATCTCAGAGAGGGGCGGGGTAATCGGGGTTGTCTTCTACGGGAAATTCCTAAGGAAAGGAGAGGGTCACGCCACCCTCGAAGACATATACGCCCACATAGACCACATTATAGGCGTTTGTGGCGAGGACCACGTGGGAGTGGGAACCGACATGGACGGAGCGCCGATAAATGATTTCCCTGAAGAAATGAGACATATATCCGAACTCCCGGCACTCCCCGAGTATCTCCTCGGCAAGGGATATCCGAGGGCAGTTGTGGAAAAAATAATGGGAAAGAACTTCCTTAGGATAATAAAAACGAATCTTGAGAGGGCACCGGACGATATAGAGTAACGTGTCGCCGATAATTCCTTTATGCAGAGCGGGTACTTGCCGATTTTTCTCTTAGAGAGGCCAAAGCGCTTACAGCGAAGACTGTCAGCCCAGGTTTATCCTGTACTTTCCGGGGCCGGAAATCATCAACACCACGTAGACGAAAAGATACTCAATCGCGTGTGAAGCCCCCGACCATCCCGCTGCGGGTGACTCCTCCGGAAGATACAGGTGAAAGAGAACCGCTACGATCATGTTAACGGACAGGAGAAAAGTCGCAGGCATAAAGAAAATCCCCGCGATTATGAAAACCGAGCAGAAAGACTCGGCAAAAGCCGCCATAAAGCCCCAGAAAACCGGATAAAAATCAATGCCGAAGGTCTGCAGTGACCCCCCGATTTTAGCCCATCTTTCAGGACCCCCAATCAGCTTTCCGTAGCCGTGAAAAATAAGCATCGAGAAGCCGAAGCCCACTCTTAGCAGAAAAAGTCCTAAATCCCAGTCCCTGTCTCTGCCGTAACTTAACATGTTTTATACTCTATACTAATAAGACCTGTCAGACAAGGTCTTCCCCGCCATCAACCCCTATTACGTTACCCGTGACCCAGGAGGCTTCATCGA